>NZ_JBHSAO010000006.1:423963-461406 GCF_042650085.1 Oceanobacillus longus
GTGATGAAAGATATAAAAATATAGATACCCATATTAACAATCTCATGAAATACATTTATGAGCAGTATGTCCAATAGTATATAAATACTATAAAAAACGCCCACAATTGGACCTCTTCTATATGATGTTGCGTTGCCAGTAAACGACAAATTAAAAGAGGTACTTTATTTTATAATAAACATTTAGCAATATATAATATTCAAAATCTAAATTTTCTCATGTCTTTCTTTCATCGTATAATCATTTTTCAATAAAAAGAACCCTCAAGGTAAATGGATTAAATCAATTACCTAATGGGTTCTTCTGTTTTTCTTAATCTAGATTAAATAGAATGAACTTTCATATTATCTCATTTCTAATTTAGCAACAGTTTCAGCATGTACTTCATCTGGACCATCAGCCATACGTAGGTGACGAGCATGAGCCCAAAGTTCAGCTAATATACCGTCAAATCCTCCTGCACCATGAACATGTACAGCTCGGTCAATTATATTAATCACGACACTAGGTACAATAACTTTAATCATAGCAATTTCTTTTCTTGCCACCTTATTGCCAACTGTGTCCATCATATAAGCAGCATTTAAAGTTAATAAGCGCGCTTGATCAATTTCAATACGTGAATCTGCAATTTGCTTACGTACAACACCTTTTTCTGCTAAAGTTGAACCGAACGCTTCACGGCTTTTTGCTTGTTTAATCATTAATTCTAATGACCTTTCTGCTATGCCGATTAAACGCATACAATGATGTATACGACCAGGTCCAAGTCTTCCTTGAGCAATTTCAAACCCTCTACCTTCTCCTAGAATCATGTTTTTAGCGGGTACTCTTACATTATTAAACTCTACTAAGCAATGCCCATGAGGAGCATCATCGAAACCATATAATTTAAGTACGTCTTTCACATGCACTCCAGGAGTGTCCATTGGGATAATTATCATAGAGTGTTGTTTATGCCTTTCAGCGTCAGGGTTACTTTTTCCAAATAAAATTAATAATTTACAATTTGGGTGCTTTACTCCTGAAATCCACCATTTCGTGCCATTAATAACATAATCGTCCCCATCCCGTTCAATCGTAGTTGAAATATTTGTAGCATCTGAAGAAGCAACGGCAGGTTCTGTCATAACGAATGCAGATCGAATCTTACCTTCTAACAGCGGAGTTAACCATTTCTCTTTCTGCTCAGGAGAAGCAAATTGCTCTAATAGTTCCATGTTCCCAGTATCTGGAGCAGAGCAATTAAAAACTTCAGGAGCAATGATCGATCGTCCCATGATTTCTTTTAAAGGAGCATATTCTAAATTAGTAAATCCCGCTCCGTTTTCATCACTCTGTAAAAATAAGTTCCATAGACCTTCTTTTTTCGCTTTCTCTTTCATTTCTTCTATAATCGGTACTACTTTCCACCTTGTTTCTCCTTCTTCGATTTGTTGTTTAACAAGCTTTTCATTAGGTAATACAACTCTCTCCATAAACACTTCTAACTTTTTCTTGTAAGCTTTCGTTTTTTCATTCATCTCATATATCACAATCAATCAGTCCCCCTTTATATTTTAAAATAAATTTACCTATTTCCATTCTATTCATTCATCTTTTAAATGTAAAGTATTAATCTGTAAATTCTAAAGATTTCAGATATTTATTGCAACAAAATATTTTGTATTTATTTTATTTTCAAAAATTCATTGCATTCATTTCACTTATCTGCTATCTTCTTAAATAACAGATTCGGAAAACCTCTTTCTACAAAAAAAGATTAGTTATGATGAAAATTATACAAGAATCAAAGTTAAACAAATCGAGATATTAATTTTTAATTCTTAGTAAAGGAGAGTTCATTTTCATTTGTCATTATGAAATTAGTTAAATTCAATGTCAATAAAATGTAATCGTTTCCATATTTACATGCGTTAAGCTTAACCTTCCAAGGGTAACATTATCTATTTTTTGAAAATTATTAATTTTAACTATATAAGTGAAAAGGGGAGAGATTATGAAAAACCTGATAATAGCATCTTATAATCTATACGGAAAATTCAATAAAATTTTAGTATACATAGCAGGTGGAATTGTTATGTTGATGAGCATCGCTATTACAATTGATGTTATATTAAGATACTTCTTTAGTTCTCCTACATCTTGGATTTTTAATACTTCAAATATTGCAACAGGATTTGTTGCTTTAATACTCGGTGGATATATGTTAATGAAAGATGGCCACGTTAGAGTTGATATATTTTTCGAGAAATTTTCTTTGAGAACACAAAGTATTATTGATTTAATTACCACGCTGTTTTTATTTTTAATCGTATTTGCTTTTATATGGCTAGGATTTGATTATGTCATGCATTATATGAATATTGGTGCAACATCTTCAGGAGGATTAGGTATTCCGTTGTGGGTGTATTGGACAATGATTCCAATCGGTGGAATTATACTAGGAATACAAGGAATTTTTAAATTAATAGAAGACATTTACATTATTATTAATGGTGAAAAATTATATGGTGATGAGGAGGTAAAATAGATGGATTTATTGATACTTGCAATCATTTTGTTCGGCTCTCTAATCTTTTTTCTAACGCTGGGTATTCCAGTTGCGTTTACCATGGGAGGCATATCACTTATCCTAGGCTTTTTCTTATGGGGAGGATCTCCTAGTATCGATGGCTTTGTATTAGGGACATTTGAAGAAGTTACGAATCCTATACTTACTGCACTTCCACTATATATATTTATGGCGGCTGTACTTAGATATGCTGACTTGGCTGACGATTTATATGAACTTATATATAGGTGGTTTGGTGGTTTAAAAGGCGGACTAGCAGCTGGAACAACATTTATCTCTGCCATATTTGCCGCAATGGTTGGGGTCGTATCAGTTTCAACAGCAACACTTGGATCTGTGGCAAGACCGTCGATGCTAAAAAGAGGGTATGATGATAAATTAACGATAGGAGTAATTATGGCAGGTGGAACATTAGGTATTCTAATTCCCCCAAGTATCGTCATGATTGTTTATGCTTCCATTGCAGAGGTCTCAGCTGGGGCACTGTTTATGGGGGGCGTCATACCAGGGGTTGTTGCTGCATTTACTTTTATCATATATGTTATGATCTATAGTTACATTAACCCCGATAAAGGTCCATCTATACCAAAAGATGAACGTTTCACTTGGAAAGAAAAATTTGAAACCTTAAAATCAGTTCTTATTCCAGCTCTTGTCATTATTGTTGTATTAGGTAGTATCTACTCAGGAATGGCAACTCCCACAGAAGCCGGTGCAGTGGGTGCTGTTGGTTCCTTATTTGCAGCTGGGGTTCGTAAAAAACTAACTTTAACAAACCTTAAATTAATATTCATAATGACTGCAGATTTACTTGGAATGATTTTTTGGATATTGATTGGAGCAGTTGCCTACGCACGAGTCGTAACTGTAACTGGCATTGGAAATGAATTTGCAACATTTATTACTACATTAGATGTGAATAATTGGATTATATTACTTATTATGATTGGGTTCTTTTTAATTGCTGGTATGCTAATCGACACCGTTGCCGTTCTTTTAATTACAGCACCTTTTTTCATACCAGCACTAACAGTTATGGAATTTGACTTGGTATGGTTTGGGATAATTTTTGTTATGACAACCTGTGTAGGTAGTTTAACACCACCATTTGGTATAAGTTTATTTGTTATGAAGGGTGTTGCACCTGATGTACGTTTAAGTAAAATATACCGTGCCGTTGTACCCTTTATCATGTTATATATTGTAGTTATAGCTATCTTTTTAATTTTCCCAGATTGGGTTCTTTGGTTGCCGGAGTTAATGAGGTAGGCGAAGTGATTTATAAATATCAATAAAGTGAAAAAATGAGCCACTCGTCATAGTAGAGGCTCATTTTTTTGCAATATTATGTTATTTTAAATGACATCTATCCATCTCTGCAATTCCTTCTGATATGCTCTAATGCTAAATTTAAAAATAAGTCCACTGTTACATCTCCATTTTTAAACCGCTCATCTGTTGTATATTCTTTTTTCCATCTAAAATAGATTTGTTGTGCAATCACTAAATTTTTGAAATACGCAAAAGCCATATAATAATTCATTTGTTCGATATTTCTTCCACTCTTCTTTGCGTAGCTTTCAATAAATTCCCTACGTGTATAAAATCCCGGTTTTGTAGTAATTGGATAATTTCTTATCTTTTTATAATCATCTGAGTCGGTGTCTTCTATCCAATAGACCATTGCTGACGCTAAATCAGTGAGTGGGTCACCTACCGTACTCATTTCCCAATCTAGTAAACTTGTCATTTCTTCAGGATTCTCACTATCAAATAACATATTACTTAAATGATAATCATAATGAATGATAGTCGAATCTTGAGACTCTGGTAAATTATTTAGTAACCATTTTTTTAACTGTTCAACTTCCATTTTCTCTATCAATTTAACGTTCTCATATCGCTTAATCCAACCTTTTACTTGTCGTAACAAAAATCCCTCTGGCTTCGTCATATGAACTAATTCCGTTTTTCTATAGTCAATGCTATGCAATTCTACCAATGTTTCTACTAATGCATTTGAAATATCTCTAAATTCCTTTTCATTATGATGATTGTCTGCTGCAAGGATATTGTCCAATAAATGTCCCTTTCTCTTTTCCATTATATAGAATGGGGCTCCTACTATATCCGAAACACCAGAAAATACATACACTTTAGGAGCCAAAGGGAAAACAGGATGCAGTGCTTTCAAGACCTTATATTCTCGTTGCATATCGTGCGCTTTTTCATTTATCGGTCCCTTAGGCGCTCTCCGCAAAACTCCTTCCCAATCCTTTATTTTCAATAGATAAGTTAAATTCGAACTCCCTGTACTAAACTGAAAAACTTCAAGTCTTCCTTTAGGTAAATCTTTTATTGCATTTCTTAAATATGATTCTACTGCTTTAGGGTCAATTTGTTCATCTTCTCGAACATTGATTACTTCATTTGTTTTTAAATTTTTATTGATCATTTTTTCCTCCTGACGAATTCAATATATTTTTAATATATTTAATAGAACTGCCATTTTATAAATATGTTTATATATCATATATTCTAATAAAATCCTTCGTTTAATTATTGAATAACATCTAATAAATAATAATTACATACAATTATATCCGTCTAAATTAATTTAGTCGATTCTAAATATACCGAAAATTAAGAAGTTAATATTCGTATTAAATATCTATACTCTATTAACCACAAAAAGAGATTTTTTGTTTTAGTGACCAGAGAATATACAGTAAGCCAATTCTTCTTTCAGTTAAAAGCTAATAGATTTAAAAGCATCGTAATAAATGATGAACATTAACCACAATACCTCAATAGATATGCGCATCGGTATTGTTCACTCTTCACATGAATGAATATTTTCTTTTTACTCAATTAGAGAAATTAATATTCTTATCTAAAATCAACTTTTGTATCGAATAACTATTTCAAAATATGCTTTAACACTTTTCCAGAAGCATTTCGTGGTAAATCCTCAACAAATTCATAAATGGCTGGTACCTTATATCTCGCAATATGATTTCCACAATAATCTCTTATTTCTTCAGTCCGTTTCTCATTTAAAGTTTTAGAAACAATAAAACACTTGACCTGCTCTCCATAAACAGGATGTGGAACCCCAATTACTGCTGTATCTTCAACCTCTGGGTGATTTTTTAGAACATCCTCTACTTCAATCGAATATATTTTTTCCCCTGCTCTGTTAATCATGTTTTTCTTACGATCTAAAATATAGAAATATCCATCTTTATCTTTTTTTACAATATCACCAGATTTCCAGTATCCATCTAGGAAGGAGTTTTCATTTTCTTCTGGTTTATTCCAATAACCTTTAATTACCATTGGACCTTTTATCAAAATTTCTCCTTCTTCATCAACTTCACATTCCTCATTTTTTTCATTAATAATTTTTATATCTGTAACAACAGAGGGTATACCAATTGAATTTGCTTTTTCGACCGGGTATTCTCTCGGCATTAATGTTGTAGGAGAAGCTGTTTCTGTCGCACCATAAACATTTTGAAATGTTGCATTTGGAAAAGCCTTTCTAAGAGTTTCTATCGTCTCTTTATAAATTGGAGCTCCACCATAACCAACCATTGTAACAAAATCAAAAGAGTATTTCTTGAATTTCGGACTGGATTGCATCATCATAAAAATAGAAGGAACGTTCGAAAGACTATTTGCCTTATGTTTAATTATTTCCTCAATATAATCATCATTCTTATAATGCTCTAATATGATAGAGGTTCCTCCAACATAGAAAACATGTAAAAATTGCCCTATTAATCCAGAGACATGAAAAATCGGAATCGCAATAATTGTTTTCATCGTAGCGTTTGTCTTACATACATCCTGATAGACCATTAAATTATGAATAATATTTACATGGGATAAAATAGCACCTTTTGGTCTACCTGTCGTTCCCGAAGTATACATAATTAAAGCTGCATCTTCCTCATCTATATCAGCTTCCTTTAACTTGATAGAGTAATCAAATTGATATAGATTATTTTGCTCCATATCAACTAAAATTGACTCATCAACCTTCGAAACATCAATATTTTCTCTAAAAACTTGATCCATCATAATAAGAGAAGGAGAAGAGTCTTGCAGCACATACGTTATTTCACCCTTGCTTAATCTAACGTTCACAGGAACCATTATCGCGCCTATTTTCAAACTGGCAAATAGAATTATTGGGAATTCCATAGAGTTTCCTATAATGGTTGCGATTCTATCGCCCTTTCTTATACCATATTCCCCTTGTAAAACAGCCGCTAAATTATTAACCTTTAAAAAAAACTCACCATAAGTTAAAGATTCGTTACCTTTGATTAGTACTTCTTTATCTTTATATTTAGTAACTGACTTCTCAAAAATCTCCAACATTGTAAATGGCCTGTCCCTGAAAACCTTAATTCCTTTCCTACCAAATAATTCCTTTTTAATTATCTCCAATACAGTCACCTCTTCTTATAAATTAATCTACTTTCTTTTCAGCAACAATTAGTGCCGAAGTATCTCCTTTAACATTCTTTATAATCAAGAATACTATTTCAATAATTACCAAGAAAAATGATAAAGGAACTAAATATAATAAAAAGTAATAAGGATATAAATTACCACCTGCCGGGAATGCAAACTCTTCGACAGTACCAGTTATAGCGTAAATTGCACTATAGTAAATGATTAAGGAAAATAATATAACTTCAAATAATAGTAACCCAATAATTATATTTTTCCGGATTTTATCAGAGAACCGATCTAAAACCATTGTTATCCTAGGAAGAACCCCTATTCCATACGCATAAGGCATAGCAGTAAATACAGATAGGGGTAGAAAATAATTGATTACTATTTCAAAATTTCCCGGAATTGATTGAGATAAAAAATTACGTCCAAGTACGTCAGCAACGATAAACAACATCATCGTAAACAAACTTACACCGCTTATAATCAGACCGATTGTTTTTATTCTTTCTAGCACCTTATAACTTTTCATATACAATTCACTCATACTATTATCCTCCCTTCAAACGTTTACAGTCTACATCGTATTAGGTAACCATAATACTAATTGCGGGAATACTACCATTAAAACTATTAATACTAATCCAGAAAACCCAGCAAATACCAAACTATATTTAAATATGCCATCTAGAGGAATTCTTGTTACTCCACCAACAGCGAATACACTTAAACCTACAGGCGGGGTTAATAAGCCTAATGTACATAATACGCCAACAAACACACCAAACCAAATGAGATTAATATCTATCATTTCGATAATAGGCAGTAAAACCGGTAAGGTCATTAAGATAACTGCTCCACCTTCAATAAACATAAATAAGATGAAATAAACGAGAGAGATAATAATCAGAATTGTTATCGGGTATTCGATAAGACTGCCTAAACTTTCCACCAATTTCCTTGGTAAAAGAGAGACTGAAACAAACCGACTTAAGATTTTAGCACCAATAAATATTATGATAACCATTCCTGTTACGTTCACTGTTTCTCTTATCGAGTTAATCATAAATTCTTTGTTTACTTTCCCTAAGATTATTGCTGCTATAAATCCACCGAATGCTCCTAGAGCTGCCGCTTCCGTAGGTGTTACAAATCCAGAGTAAATTCCACCAAAGATCACAAATGCAATGAATAAACTTGCACCAAGAGAAGTAATTATCGCTCTTTTCGTGATTTCTCTACGTGTAAATTTAATTTTTTCCTTTTTACGTTCAGGCGGTGTTGTTCTATTTAGTAAGAAAACCATAGCTATCATAAAACATAAGGTCATGATAATACCTGGAATTATAGCTCCCATAAACAAATCCCCAATTGGCGTTTCAGAAAAAACTCCAAATAAAATTAATATTAAACTAGGAGGAATAATTCCTGATAAGGAACCTGCAGCAGCTGCAACAGCACCTGCCAAATTTTGATTGTACCCATAATTTCTTAATTCCGGGACTGCAACTTGTCCCATAGAAGCTGAAGTTGCAGTTCCTGACCCTGATACAGCACCCAAGAGTCCTCCAACTACTAATGTTAATGCACCTAAAGTTCCTTTTCTGCCAATTGAAATATTATATACTATCGTAAATAAATCTTTAACAATACCTGCATTCAGAACGAATTGTGCCATTAAGACAAATAAGGGAATGGTTGTTAAAGTATAGTTTGCTATTGAATTAAATGGATCACTACCCAATAATCCATTTAATAAATTCCCCTGGTCAATTAATAATAGTCCAATTACTCCTACACCTAGTAATACCGAGTGTATATATAAACCAGCTAATAATAACAAGAAAAAAAGGATCAATATGATTGGAACAAGGACAATATCTGCCATAAAAAACTCCCTCCCTTTTTCTGATTAATGCGAATGATATATCTACTCCGAGTAGATATATTTTTTCTTATTCAAGTTCTTTAATATCTTCCGGGACGTCTCCACCTTCTTCTATTACTAAATCTCTCCAGAGGATTGCCAATTCCTTTCCAGGAAGATCTCTTTCTTCCATTAATTCGATAAAGTCATACCAAACTTGTTCCATTCCCACTAATAAGTGTGATTGAACCTCTTCATCTAATTCACCAATATCAACAAATACCCCACCATTTTCTAAAGAATAGTCGATCATTTCTTGCTTACGACTCTCCCAATCATTAGCGGAATACTCAATTATTTCATGTGTTACTTCGGTCATTATTTCCTGCACATCTTCTGGTAGACTATCCCATGTTTCCTGTGTCATTCCCAACGTTGAATTAAAATGACCATAGTTTGCTCCTGTAATTGTATATTTAAATAAATCTTGAAAACCATATCCAGACCAGTCAGCGATACTATAGAACGCTCCCTCAAAGGCTCCTCTGTTCATTGCATCGTACATATCAACACCTGGCATTGTTACAGAGCCAGCAGCAATATCCTGTGCATAAGCCTCATGACCACGCGATGAAGTTCGAAGTGTTGCACTTTTAACTGCATCAACAGAATCAAACTCATAACCAGTTGTAGAAATAACATATTCTGTTGTTGTAGATACAGGAAGCGCTTTTAATCCATTATCGCCATACTCCAATTCCACAAAGGACTTTCCATCCTTTAATTCAACATCACTTTCGATTAATTTAGCAAAAGCCCGTGAAGCAATGTGAACATCTGAATGAGTAAGTGGCAACATCGTAACTTCCGACATTGGGAACCGTTGCGGATCATAAATTGCCGGGACATTTACGATATCAGCAAGTCCTTGAGTAAGCCCATCATATTCATGGGTATTCTCTACTAATTCACCTGAGTAAAACACTTCAAATTGTACACGTCCATCCGTTCTTTCTGTTACTTCCTCCATCCATGGAGTAAAAAAACCTTCACCCCAGCCATGATTTGGACTACCTCCCCCTGCAGCTACTAAATGTATTTCACCTTCATTATTACCTGAATCTGTATTATTGCTACATGCTACAAGTAAAAACAATAGAACAGAAAGAGACATTGCTAACACCAACTTTTTCTTCATAAAAATATTCCTCCTTTGATAAATTTTATATTGAGAGGGCTACCATTAATTGCACATTATCATCTATATGAAAACCCTTACATTTTATTCACTTTTAGAAAATATTTATCATTTAATAATCCGAACAAATTTAGTAGATTAACTATTTGATGTAGATAACCTAGAATATAAAAGCAAACAATACATTTTCCATTCTCAAGTAATTTTATTAATGTAACATCTAATTTATGCAATACTTTTGGATTATAGTTCAATTCATTCGCTTCACATAGTCTATACAACTCTTTTCAACATAATTTTTTATTATATTCCAATAAAAAAGCAGTATCATTTTTATTTGATACTGCTTTTTTATCTCTTATATAATTTTAAGCATTCATTAATACCAACTGATAGAATATCAAAATATAACGATTTATACATCGACTCTCTTAATAAACAAGGAAATAATAAAACCAATTATAGATAAAAACAAAGAAAGGGCGAAGGCGGCATTAATACCAGCCGCTACGACTTCAGATTGAGCAATGATGTTGATTGGCCCTTTTGCATTATCTAGATATGCTTTCTGGCCTGTAGACATCGTACTGATAGCAAGTGCAACTCCAATTGCACCAGCCACATGGAGCATTGTCTGCATAACAGCTGTACCATCTGTTTGGAATTTTGTAGGTAATTGGTTTAAGCCATTCGTTTGAGCTGGATTAAAAACCAAAGCAACCCCAATAAGGGTGCAACAATGGATTAAAATAATAGTTAATTCTCCAGTAGTAGTTTTTACTGTTGTAAATAAAAAGAACATAATGATTAAAATTAAAAATCCAGTACGCACTATATATTTTGGACCATATCGATCAAATACCCGTCCAAATACGAGAGCGGTAACACCATTAAGGACACCACCTGGTAACATGATAAGTCCCGCGATAGCTGCAGGTAAAAGTAATCCTTCTTTTAAATACATAGGCATAAGAATGGAGACTGATAGGTTAACCGACATCACTAAAAAAACAATTGCAGCTCCTAATGCAAACATCGGGAACTTAAAAACTCTTAAGTCCATCATCGGAGCATCCAATTTAAATTGACGAATGGAGAATATAACAAGAGAGAGAATTCCAATTGTTAATGATAAAATGAAAACCCATTTTCCCCAAGTACCAACAATACTTCCTAAACTGCTAAAGCTAAAAACAATTCCCCCAAAACCAATTGTTGAAAAGAAAATAGATATTATATCAACTTTAGGTTTGGTAAGGTTTGATATGTTTTGCATGTAAATCAAACCAAAAATAAA
This sequence comes from Oceanobacillus longus, assembly GCF_042650085.1. NCBI lineage: Bacteria > Bacillati > Bacillota > Bacilli > Caryophanales > Bacillaceae > Oceanobacillus > Oceanobacillus longus. The sequence goes on from NZ_JBHSAO010000006.1 coordinate 435,371, forward strand.
GGAAAAGGTTAAGAGCGGTATACAGAACCAAAAGATCCCTTTCCAGTTATGGATTTCGATCAGTAGACCAGCAATGGTTGGTGCTATTGCTGGTGCTCCCATAACAATTAGCATCATTAACCCCATGACAAACCCTCTTTTATGTGTCGGAAACAGAACTAGAATCACATTCATCATGAGAGGCAATAATATCCCAGTGCCTATTGCTTGGATAATTCGTGCAAATAAAAGGAACTCAAAATTAAATGAAAAAATAGCTATAATTGTTCCTGCCATTAAAAAGCAAAGTGATATGATAAATAAATTTCTTGTAGTTACCCATTGATATAAGACTCCAGATATTGGGACTAGTACGCCAATTGTAAGAATATATCCCGTAGTTAACCATTGAACAGTAGATGCATCAACGTGAAAATCATCCATAATATTTGATAAACCCATATTTAATGAAGTTTGACTAAAAATTCCTATGAAAACCCCTATCAAAAGTGAAGCCATGATTGGAATAGGTCTGATTTTTGGTTTTTCTATTTGACCATTTATCAATACTGATTCATTATTATTCATGATTAATCCTCATTTACAATTTTTAAAATCACTCTCTCTTTTTTACTTTGAAATCGGATTTATAAAACATACTATACATTCACTTTCCTAGCTAAAAAAGCAGTATCAAAAAACTTTGATACTGCTTTTTGCTATTTAATATTAATTAATCGGGTTAGATTCCTTTTGCATAACAAACTTCAATACTTTACCTGATGCATTACGGGGTAGCGCATCAACAAATTCTACAATTTTTGGCTTTTTATACGAAGCTAAATGCTGCTTACAGTGATCAATGACTTGTTGTTCTGTTAAGGAATGATCAGGTTTTGTTACGACTACCGCTTTTACACTTTCTCCCCAATCCTTATCTGGAACACCAATAACAGCACATTCCATAATTTCAGGCATTTCATAAAGCGTTGCCTCGATTTCAGCAGGATAAATATTCTCTCCACCACTAATGACCATATCCTTTTTACGGTCAACGACATAAATAAAACCTTCTTCATCCATTCTTACTAAATCTCCACTGTGAAACCAGCCACCCTCAAACGCTTCTTTCGTTGCTTCTTTATTTTTATAATACTCTTTCATTACAATCGGACCGCGATAAACGATTTCTCCTACTTCTCCAACAGGAACATCATTCATATTTTCATCTACCACACGTACTTCTACGTTCATATATGGTTTCCCTACAGAGTCATTTTTCCTTAATGCATCTTCTCCAGAGTTACTCGTTGCAGTTGCTGTTGTCTCTGACTGACCAAAGTTATCAAAAAAGATAGCATTAGGGAACGTTTGAAGGATTCGTTTTTTCACTTCTAACGGTATAATTGCTGCACCTGTAATCGTTCTTTTAACAGAAGATAGATTATAGTCATCAATAGTAGGTACTTGGAAAAGGAAATTCCACATCGCAGGTACTAAAAATAGTACATTTAATGCTTCTTCTTCGACAGTATTTAATACATTTACTGGATCAAAATCCTGGTGAATAACCGTCTTACCACTAGTTAAGCAGGTATACATTGTGAGCAGCAGTCCAGCAATGTGGAATTGCGGTACACAAATGAGTTGACTATCCCCTATATCAGATTTTGTGTCAATTACCATATTCATCATGTTTACACAAATATTTTTATGTGATAATACAGCACCCTTTGGTCGTCCAGTTGTGCCTGACGTGTATACAATATAACAGGCATCATTATCCGTTAAATCTTCACATGGTTGATACGTTAATTCTGCATCAAAAATAGATTCATATTTAATATAACCATCTTGAACTGTGTCTGCTCCTATAACGACCACTTTTTCAACCTTGTCTAGGTCGTCCTTAATGGATTCAATCATATCGACATAATCATGATCAATCACTAAGACTTTCGTATCGGAGTTGTCTATAATATATTTTACTTCACTTGGTCCTAAGCGAAAATTTATCGGTACACCAACACCACCTGATAATGCGGAAGCAAAAGCTACTTCTGGAAAAGCCATAGAGTTCTTCAGCATAAAGCCTACTTTGTCATCTTTAGCAATTCCATTTCCTTGAAACCATGCAGCAAGTTTTGAAGCGTTTTTATCCATTTCTTCAAAAGTTACGCGTCGATTTTCAAATACATATGCTTCATTATGTGGTGTTTTATGTGTTGCCCTTTTTAACATTTCTCCAACAAGCATTTGACTTGATAGATTTAAAGAAGAACTTGTCATCGTTTTCACTCCTTTAATATTAAAATACTTACAATTTATATCCTCCATCAACAGGGAGTACAGAACCCGTTGTGTAACTAGAAGCATCTGAAGCTAGATACAAAGCAGCACCAATAATTTCATGTGGTTTACCTGCACGTTCTAAATAGGCATCCTTTTTGAAAGTAGCCATCATATCTTCATCCCAAGCTTTGGATATATCTGTTAAAAATGGTCCCGGCATAATACAGTTCACTCTAACTTTTGGTCCATAGGTTGCTGCTAAACCAACTGTAAGTATATTTAATCCAGCTTTGGCAGCAGCGTATGGTATTTCAGTCGTTGATGGCCTAACTGCAGCAATACTACTCACATTAATTATAGATCCCCCGTTACCTTCACTCATCCGCTCTCCAATGAGAGCAGACAAGCGAAATGGTCCTTTTAAGTTGAGTGATAAAACACTATCCCACATTTTCTCATTTACATCCGTTAATGATTCATACAACGGGGACATTCCAGCGTTATTTACTAAAATATCAACTTTATCAAACTTATTGTCGATTCCTTCAACCAATTCATTGATTTGATCCCAGCGTCCCAAATGACATGCATAAGAATACGCTTTTCTTCCTAGTGCTTCTACTTCTTTTGCTACTTCTTCACAGGAGTCAAGTTTGCGGCTAACAATAATGATATCAGCACCTGCCTTTGCAAATGCTAAAGCCATTTCTCTACCTAATCCGCGACTTCCACCAGTAATGAGGGCAAGTTTACCTTCTAGTGAATATAATTCTTCTACTGATTTCAAATCTTCGCCCCCCTTTTTAACGTCCTACTGCAACACTTTCTTTATCACTAACTAAAGCGTTTACAATTTCTTCGCGGTAATCTTCAGGGGAACCAAGATAGTTTTCTAATGTCTTCGCGCGTTTTAAAAAGAAGTGACAATCAAATTCCCAGGTAAAGCCCATCCCCCCATGAATTTGAACATTATCATTGGCTGACTTAATGAATGCTTCTGTAATTAGTGAACGCGCCATAGCAATTGCTTCAACCACATCTTCTGTGTTATTTTCTAATGCCCATCCAGCGTAATAAGAGAGAGAACGTCCTGTTTCTAAATTCATCTTCATTTCTACAATCTTATGTTTTACTGCTTGGAATCTGCCAATTGGTTGACCAAATTGTACTCTTGTATTTGCGTATTCTGTTGCAGTTTCAACAATTCGTTCCATTCCACCTACCATATTGGAACACAAAGCTGCATTTAGTCCACGAACTCCAATTTCTAGCAATTCCCATCCTGCATTTTCCTGACCTAAAAGTTGGGATTTAGGTACAGCTACATCATTAAATGTCACCTTTACCATTTTTCTCGTTTCATCCATGCTTATCTGTTTTTCTAATTGTAGTGTAGTAGAATCACGATCAACTAAAAGCAAAGAAATATCCTGTTCACTCATACCAGTTCTTACAGGTACGATTAACGTATCAACAAAATCAGCATGTGCAACAAGTATTTTCTCGCCACTCAGAACATACTCATTACCTTTTTCCGTCGCGCGAACATTTATGTTTGAAGGGGCGTATTCTCCATTTCCTTCTAAAAGTGCCAATGAGAATTTGCGCTCGCCAGTAGCTAATTCCGTTAAATATTTTTCTTTTTGCTCTGTTGAACCATATTTTTCAAGAAGTGGTGCAGCGAAGGATACGGTTTCTATATACGGACCAGGAATAACTGCGCGTCCCATCTCTTCTAATATCGGAACCAACGTTAACGGCCCCATTCCTAATCCACCGTAAGATTCTGAAACAGTGATTCCCATATAACCTAATTCAGCTAAACCAGTCCATAAATCATCTAGGACTTCTTCTTTTCCTTCCGAATACGCACGCGGGATTTCTAAATCCCCCTTTGATTTTATAATTTGTTGTGTCTGACGCTGAAATAGTTGTTGTTCTTCATTTAAAGCAAATTCCATTTAAAAAACCTCCTCTATTTATATTAATATTTAATATCCTTTGGTAGACCTAAAATTCGTTCTGCAACAATATTACGCTGAATCTCTGACGTACCACCTTCAATTGTAAAAGCCTTAGAACGTAAGTAATCATACTGCCATTCTTCACCAACTGCAGCATCTTCTTTCCACAATGTATTAACTGATCCCTGTAGTGACATGGCATAGGAATAGATTTCCTGACCAAGTTCACTACCACCTAGTTTATCCATCGACCCTTCTGGACCTGGATAGCCATTGCGAATGGAATTGGTTAAGTTACGATAATAATTGAGTAGAAGCCCTCTTGATTTCGCACGGAGTCTGCCAATATCTTGACGGACAATTGGATTTTCTATTAGTGGTCGCCCATTTTTCTTGAGCGTACTTGCCAATTCAACCAATTCATCAAAAACTTGATTCAATTCAAAGATTTGTCTTGCCACACCTGTGCGTTCATGGCTTAATAATGTTAAAGAAACTTTCCAACCTTCATTTATTTCTCCAACGATATCCGCCTCATAAGCAACAGCGTCATTTAAAAACACTTCATTAAAAATATGCTGATCATCAATTGAGCGAATTGGTTTTGTTTCTACACCTTCTTGATGCATATCTACTAAAAATGCCGTTATACCGTGGTGTTTTTTACCTGTGTTCTCTGTTCTTGCGAGTAGGAAACATTTATCAGCTAAGTGCGCCATACTTGTCCAAATCTTCTGACCATTAATTATCCACTTATCCCCTTTTTTGACTGCACTTGTCTGTAGCGCTGCCAAATCAGATCCGGAGTTGGGTTCAGAATAGCCTTGGCACCATATTTCCTCGCCATTCAAAATTTTATTAACATATTTATCTTTTTGTTCGTCAGTCCCTATTTGAAGTAATGTTGGACCGACCATTGCAACACCAATCACATTAATTTGTGGAGGAGCTTTTACTCTTGCCATTTCCTGTTCATAAATAACTTCCTCTAATAAAGAAGCGCCTTTTCCACCATATTCTTTTGGCCAAGAAATCCCTGACCAACCACCATCAAATAACTTACGTTGCCAATCTTTAAAAAATCTTCTTTGTCCTTCGTTATCTCGGGGGATTACTCTGTTTCCTTCTAACCACCCGTCAGGCAAATTGTCTACTAACCATTGTCTTAATTCATCACGAAACTTTTCTTCTTCCGTAGTAAAAGAAAAATCCATTTTATTTCCTCCTCTTTTTATCTTTACTGAAAATAGTATCTTTTCAATAAATTCATTCCAGAAAAAATCAAGTTAACATATAACCGCCATCTACAAGCATGTCAATTCCAGTTACATAGGAAGCTTCTTCTGACGACAAAAATGCAACCACACTTGCAATTTCCTCCGGTTTACCGAGACGGCTCATTGTTGTTTTTCTGTTTATAATTTTTTGTACTTTTTCGTTTTGGGAATCTACTAAATCTGTCGCAATAAATCCTGGAGAAATAGAGTTCACACGGATACCACTTCTTGAGTACTCAAATGCTAAGGCTTTTGTTAAATTAATTACAGAAGCTTTAGCTGCACTATAGTGTGGGAACAAAGCTCCAGGTTTATATCCAGATAATGATGCAATATTAATAATATTACGGTCAACATTTTCATTTTTACTAGCGGCATCAATCATTAATTTACCGATTTTTTTCGATACAAGAAATACACTATCTACATTCAACTTTTGGATATCATCCCATTGTTCGTAGGAGGTTTGTTGAATATTTGAATTGAATGAACCTCCGGCATTATTAATGAGAACAGTTACGTCACCAAATTCTTTTTCTAGATAGTCCGTTAACTGATCTACATCTTTTTCAGAAGTTACGTCACAAGTAAATGGAAAAGCAACTTTTTCATTCTCTACTTCATTAATCTCACTTGCTACTCTATCTAATTTGGAAGCAGTTCTTCCAACGAGAATAACTTTAGCACCTTCTGCAGCTAATCGTTTTGCAGATGCCTCCCCGATGCCACTTCCCCCACCAGTAATGACTGCAATTGCGTTGTTAAATCTACTCATTATTATTCCATCTCCCTTCGATACTCAAATGTATTAATTTTTTAGTGAGTTCCATATCTTCATTATTACTTACATCAAGTAAATATTGTTCTATTTTTATATTTCATAGATAATAATTTCTATAAAGTTTATTAAAATTTCCGTTCTTCCCACCATGGGAAAAAGTCAGGCATATCCGAACTTACCTTCATACTGAATTCTGGCTTACGCTTTTCAAGAAACGCATTCACACCTTCTTTTACATCCGCATTTCTACCTGTCCAATAGATGTATTTTGATTCTATTTTATGCGATTCCATTGGATGGTCTGCGCCAAGCATTCTATACATAAGTTGTCTATTTAATGCAACAGACATAGCCGACGTATTTTCTGCGATTTCAAGTGCAATTTCTCTAGCTGTGCTCAATAACTCATCTGGTGGAACGACTCTACTAATTAATCCACACTCTTTCGCTTCTTGAGCAGGAAAAACTCTACCAGTTGATACCCACTCCATCGCTTGACTCACTCCAACAACTCTCGGCAAAAACCAGCCACTACAGGCTTCCTGTGCAATTCCTCTTCTCGCAAACACAAATCCCATTTTAGCGTCCTCTGAAGCAATCCGTATATCCATGGGTAATGTCATTGTAATTCCAACACCAACAGCTGGACCATTTATGGCAGCGATGATTGGTTTTTTAAGTTCGTAAATCCGCAATGAAACTAATCCCCCACCATCACGATAATCCTCTATTGACACATCTGACTTAAAAATACTAGCATCTTTATCTAAATCTGCACCCGCACAGAAGCCTCTTCCTTCCCCTGTCATAATGACAACACGTACATCATCATTTTCATCTGCATGGTCAAGAGCAGCTATAATCTCGTCTCCCATGAACTCCGTATAAGCATTCATTCGATCAGGTCTGTTTAATGTAATTGTCATAATATTGTCTGTTATGTTTGTTTTAATTGTTTCATACATAAGATAATCCCCCCTTTTTTAATTAATTGCATTGTTTCAATCTGGTAAAATCGCTTCAAAAATCCCTGCTAGTTTTACTTCTCCATCTGCATTTGAGGCTAATACTTCACCTATAATTTTGTTACCCTCACTTTTTTCTAGAACTTTTCCAGTCACATGGATAGATTCTCCAGGAAATGTCATTTTTTTGAAACGGACTTGAAATTTGGTGATATGTTTCCTTGGAATCCATTTCGTTAGTCCTTCCGCAACAAATCCCATAATTAACATGCCATGCGCAATGACTCCAGTGCCAGATTCTTCACCAATTTCTTCAACTGTGTGTAACGGATTAAAGTCTCCCGATGCTCCTGCATATTTTACTAATTGGACTCTCGTAATCTCAGTTTTCTTTAAAATCGGAAATGACTCCCCTATACGTACATCATTAAAATACATCATCTCCCCCCTTTAATGCCGATGAATTGCTACGCTCTTAGAAACTGCAACCAGTTTATCCGCTTGATTTATATACCTATTCTCTGTTGTAATTAAATCCATTCCACCGGTGGATCCTTGCTTTACTACAATATCTATAATTTTAGACGTAATAGTAAGTACATCGCCTGCATAAATTTCACCTATGAATTCGTATGCTTGTTCGCCATGTACAACACGTACTGGATCAATTTGATATTGCTCAAACATTTTTAAAGCATCTCCACCACCCCAAAATTCTACAGCTGTGAGAAAGGTTAGCGGAATTGGGATCTTGTCAAATCCTTCATTTTTCGCTTTCTCAACGTCATAATAGATTGGATTTTCGTCCCCTATTGCTTCTGCAAATTCTTTAATTTTTCCTTCTTCAACTTTAAATGTATAAGGCTCCATCTGTACTCCAAGTAAATTTTTAATTGTTGCCAATGTATCACCTCTTTTATTCACATTCTACGTATTTTAATTTTAACTTAGATTTTTATTTTTAAATATACATTCAAAAAAATACATAAAAATATACGTGCAATACATTTATTTTAAAGCGCTTACATACAGAAGTGTAATAGCCCTTCTTTGAATCCAATGATAACAAAGACTATTCCTAAAATCAATTATATTCTGTTAATTATTTCTATTAATTTTAACACTTATTAAATGAACTTATTTAGGTATAATAGATTCAAAAAACTGTCCAACCGAATCGACTAGTGGCATGCTTTTTCTCTTCTCTAAATCAATCATAACTGTTACTACTTCAGCTTCTGTGATTATCTCATGATTTGCATTATAAATCTTTTGTTTTAATGTAAAACTACTTCTCCCACGTTGATATGGTTTGGTTGTAATCGTTAACTTCTCACCTAAATGCGCCTCATTTATATAAGAAATTTCAAGGTTTCGTAATACAAATGCCTGACCCTCTTTCATTAATTTATCAATAGTAAACCCTATTTTTTTATACCATTCCAATCTCGCCTTTTCAAAGTAGTGAATATAAATGATATTATTTACATGGTTTAATACATCAATATCTTCTGGTTGAACAATAACTTCTGTAAAATGCTCACCCACCATTTTCACCTCCATTAGTAATAGAATAATTTCATTGTAACCGATTTTTATAGAAAATCAATATTAAAGGACGAAATTTTCAGAATAATTAAATGATAAAAGAGGACTCTAGATTAATTTTGTCAACGATATCTTATATATTAATTAGCACGCGCGTTGGATTATCGATTTTTTTATACAAATATTCCAGAGCCGTATTTACTTCTTCAAGTTGAAATTCATGTGTAATCGACTCTTCTAAAAATAATCGTTTACTTGAGACTAAATTAATAAGTTGCTGGACTGTATTTTTTGTATGTCCAAAAGATCCGTAAATTGTAAGCTGCTTTCGCACGTATTTAGCAACAGACATTAACTCAATTGATTCATAGCCAATACCTGATACGACTAACCTCCCACCCGTAGTGAGTGAATTTGCTGCTGCTGTTACCGTCTCTTTCTTCCCAATAAATTCTGCAGCAACGTCGACACCAAATCCTGTGTGCTTTTTAATGACTTCAACTGGAGATTCATACAAAGGATTAATAACAATATCCGCTCCCAATTCTTTTGCTTTTTCTAATTGTTCATCCAAGATATCAATAGCAATAATTTGTTTTGCTCCAGCCATTTTTGCAATTTGTACAGCATGTAAGCCAAGACCCCCGACACCAAAGATAGCAACAGATTCACCAAGACGAAGTTGCGCACGTTCAATCATTGCATGAAAGGGAGTTGCTACCGCATCGGTAACAATAGATCCGACATGAAACGGGATATTATCAGGTAATTTGACTAGATTTTTTGCTGGAATAGCAATATATTCTGCCAATCCCCCGTCACGATGTACTCCCAACACTTCTAAATTCGAGCATATTTCACTATGCCCAGCAATGCAATTTTTACAGGATCCGCAATAAATAATTGGATAAACCGACACCCTTGCTCCTACTTCCCAGTCGTTCACTGCTGCTCCTTTAGAGGCTATTACACCAGATGGTTCATGGCCAATTATTATCGGATGATGAACAGGAACCATCTCCCCTTCATAAACCATATGAATATCTGATCCACATAAGCCAACACTCTTTAATTGAACTAATACTTCATATTCTTTTATTTCAGGGACAGGTACGGTATCAATCTGTATTGGTTCATTTATCTCGTAAAAACGTGCTGCTTTCATTTCTTTTGGAATATACATCTCGTCACCCTCTTTCTTATTATTTATTAAATAGGCTAACTGAATCTTTTTTATATTCTTGAGCTAACTTTTTAAACGGTTCCAGGGATTTGGGATTTTGCATGGAGTCTTGGCTAATTACCCTATCTAAATCAAACCCTAATAACATCTTTCTAATAGGAACCTCTAATTTTTTCCCATTTAATGTTTTTGGTATTTGTTCTACTTGATAAATTTCGTCCGGCATAAAGCGCGGAGACAAATTCGTTCTAATTTCTTGTTTAATCTTTTTCTTTAAACCCTCTTCTAATTGGCCCTCTATCAGAACTACAAAATAAATCAAGGCATTACTTCTTCCAATAACTTCTAAATCAATAGCTAATGCTTCTGTCACTTCAGCGAATCCTTCAATCACACGATAAATATCACTTGTTCCCATGCGAACTCCAGAACGATTAATCGTTGAATCGGACCTTCCGTAGATAATAGACCTTCCTTGTTCATCTACCTTAATCCAATCGCCATGTTTCCAAATGTCAGGGTATGTGTCAAATTAACTTTCATGATAACGTGTACCATCTTTATCATTCCAAAAATACAACGGCATTGATGGCATCGGATTCTTGATAACCAATTCTCCAACTTGATCTACTAATTCATTACCTTCCTCATCAAAACTATCCACATGAACTCCTAATAAACGTCCTTGGATTTCACCTAGTCGTACAGGATCAATCGGAACTCCACCTACAAAAACAGAGTTAACATCTGTACCGCCACTTGAAGAACTTAGCCACAGATCTTTTTTTACTTTTTCATAAACCCAATGAAAAGTTTCACTTGTTAGTGGAGCACCTGTTGAAATAATCGTCTGCAATGTCGATAAATTGTAATTTTTTCCTGGCTCTACATTCATTTTCATGGAACTAGCTAAAAAAGGAGCACTCGTTCCAAAAGAAGTAATTCCTGCATCTTCCGTTAGTTTCCATAATGTATTCATATCCGGATAAGTTGGGCTGCCATCATAAAGTACAATATCCGCTCCAGAAAACAATGCCCCTACAAGCATATTCCACATAACCCAACCTGTTGTTGTAAACCAATAGACGGTATCATTCGGTGTAAGGTTATTTTGTATTGTCATCGTTTTTTTATGTTCTAAAACAATTCCGCCATGCCCCTGTACAATTGGTTTAGGCATGCCTGTTGCATCAGATGAGTACACAACCCACAGCGGATGATTGAATGGTACACTTTCATACACGAGTGGTACGTAGTCATACACAATATCATATCATCCCAGTGAATCGTATCGGCTAAATTCTTCCTTTGTTTTGTACCTTGAAACGGAACATGTATCGTATGGTTTATCGTAGAAATTTCGGATTGAAGTTTTGCAACAACCTCACTGCGGTCAATTGATTTTCCGTTATATTGATAACCATCCACAGCAAACAGAACAACTGGATCAATTTGTTTAAAAAAGTATATTTTCTGAATAATTTAGCATCGCATCTTGAAACCAATCCGCGCCAGGCATCTTTCTCTCTGCTAAAACGTTACTATACGGTTTATTAAATTTTATTTCACAATAATCCGATACTGATTCCCAAAATGTCTCCAATTCATCGACAGACCATTTCCATAAGTCATTATAGCCCTGAAATTTTACACCGTTTTTATCTTTTAGCCATTCCATGTAGTTTATCATCACTGTCTCATTTTTCCGTTCTTCTGAAGGTTCCCAAATAACTTCCCCCACTGATAGAGTCATCAAATAACCTCCTAATTTTAATTAACCTATCTTTTCTCTTACTGCGGTAAATTTGCGTTCAGACTTAGATCTTAATCGGACTATTTAAAATCTCTTTTGCCTCTGTTGCCATTCTTCGCACAATTACTTCAGCACTCTCTACCTCATCTATTAAACTTGCAACTTGTCCACAGCTCATAAATCCTTTTGAAAGTTCACCGTCAAACATTGCTAATCCATTATATTTCCCACGGACCATTGGTAAGATATTCTCTAATGTTGGGTTTTCCTTTTCAGCCTCCTGCACTTTCTTTGAATAGTCATTCTTTAAAACCCGGATTGGACCTTTCAACATTCTAGTCAAAATTTCCGTCGAATCATCTCTTGCTTTTAAAATTGCATCCTTGAAGTTGTCATGTGCTTCACATTCTTTCGTTGCAACAAAGCGTGTACCCATTTGCACACCATCCGCCCCTAACAACATAGCAGACGCCATACTTCTTCCGTCAACAATCCCTCCTGCTGCAACTACCGGGATCGATACCGTCTTTTTGACTTGTGGTACTAGCGTTAATGTTGATAATTCAGAAGGACCGTTACTTCCACCTGCTTCATAGCCCTCACATATAATCATGTCCGCACCAAGACTTTCTGCTTTAGCCGAATGGAATGCGGTAGATGTTAAAACCAAAACCTTTAATCCCATATCTTTAATGACTGGGATTAATTGTTTCGGATTACCAGCCCCAAGACTAACTGCCTGAATAAGGTCGCGATGTTTACGAATAACCTCTATATAAGGTGTAAAGTCAGTATGTTGGCTAATAGGAATGTTAACTCCAAATGGTTTAGCAGTTGCTTCTGCTGCAAGTAAAATTTGTTTTTCAAAGTTTTCCACTGTTCTCCCAGCTGATCCTACTTGCCCAAACCCGCCCCCTTCTGACACGGCTGCTGCAAGTAATCCATTGCCAACAAAGGCAAGCCCACCTTCTATAATAGGTACTTCAACCTCTAATAATTCACATACTTTATTCATAAAATCCTCCTATAATTTTCTTTATATAAAGTGAAACTTCATTCAGTGGGGTTTCACAAACTATTACACCTAGGTAAAATGAAAACTCCTTCTATTTAGTCTTCGTCAGAAGGAGGGTTCACTCGATGTTCTATTTAAATATTTTTAGCTTTCCGAACGAACACACACTAATTGCTTGCCTATATTCTTACCGTGAAAAAGACCAAGAAAAGCCTGTGGTGCATTTTCCAATCCGTTAATAATGTTTTCGCGATAAGTTAATTTCCCTTCTTTGACCCACTCTCCTAATTGTTCATAGCCTTCATCGAACCGTTCATGATAATCTCTTACTATATAAGCTTTCATTAGAGCGCTGCGATTGAGTAGATAACGTTGGATACGTGGACCTGTCGAAGGTTTTATATTGTTATACTCCGAAATAATTCCACAAACTGCAATTCTGGCATGGAAATTTAATAAACTCATAACGGCGTCGGAAATATCTCCACCAACATTGTCAAAGTAAATGTCTACACCATCTGGACATTTTTCTTTTAATGCTTCTTTCACATTTTCAGTTTTGTAATTAATCGTTGCTTCAAAACCAAGCTCATCCTCGAGATATTTATTTTTCTCATTTGACCCAGCAATACCTACTACCCGACATCCGTAAATTTTTGCAATTTGACCGACAATTGTTCCTACCGCACCTGCTGCTCCGGATACAACGACCGTCTCCCCTTCTTTCGGTTTCCCAATATCTAGTAAACCAAAATAAGCGGTCAATCCTGTCATCCCGACTACTCCTAGCGCTGAAGAGATTGGCGCTAAATCTGGATCAACTTTTCGGAGTGTTTTTCCATTGGAGACTGAATAATCCGCCCAATTCAAATGACCTTCTACAATGTCATCAACTTGAAACGATTCATTTTTAGATTCGATTATCTTTCCAACGACGCCTCCAGTTAACACTTTATTTAATTCATATGGTGCTGTGTATGTTTTAACTCCACTCATTCTTCCTCGCATATAAGGATCTACTGATAAATAATTTGTTTCCACTAATACTTCCCCATCATTTATCACAGGTCGTGAGTTTATTTCTAATTTAAAGTTCTCATCTGTCGGTATTCCATGTGGTCGACTAACTAATAAAAACTCTCTATTTGAGTTACTCAATAACTTCACCCCTTCATTATGCTAGTTTTACTATATGAATTGAACAAGTAGATTATAATCGAATACTCCATTATTATCGTTGTATGTCACACACAATAGAATGAACAATATTAATAGAACTAAATTCTACTTGTGTATATTTCTCAATCTAGACTTTACAGGAAATATAGTAAGGTAAACGTATTACATCCCGTTTTATTTTCTTTGTTGTCTTCTCTCGCGAATTTCTAATTTAGCAATGTCGCGAATATGAACTTGATCTGGTCCATCGACAATTCGAAGGGTTCTTGCATGTGCAAAATGTTCTGCTAATGGTGTGTCTTGTGATACACCAGCACCACCATGAACTTCAATTGCACGATCAAGTGCATTAAGTGCCGTACGAGGTACAGCGACTTTAATCATTGCGATTTCTTTACGAGCGCCTTTAGCACCATACTGATCTATTTTATGTGCAGCATTTAATGTTAATAATCTTGCTTGTTCAATTTCCAGTCTAGTTTCCGCAATTTGTGCACGAATTACATCTTTATCAATTAATTTAGAACCGAATGCTTCTTTTTCTTCTGCACGATCAATTAACAAATCCAAAGCACGTTCTGCTTGTCCAATTCCACGCATAGCATGGTGAATTCTCCCAGGCCCTAGTCTTCCTTGAGCAATTTCAAAACCACGGCCTTCTCCAAGCAATAAATTAGATATAGGAACACGAACATTATTATAATGAATTTCTGCATGACCTTCTGGTGCGTGATCATAACCAAAAACTTTTAATGGACGCTTAATGTCCACCCCAGGCGTGTCCATTGGTACTAGAATCATAGATTGTTGCTTATGCGGATCTGCGCTCAGGTCGGTTTTCCCCATAACAATCGCAATTTCACATCTTGGATCCAAAGCATTCGATGACCACCACTTCTTCCCATTAATGACATATTCGTCTCCGTCCCGAACAATTTCTGTTTGAATGTTCGTCGCATCCGAAGAAGCTACTGTGGGCTCCGTCATCGAAAACACAGAGCGAATTTCACCTTCGAGTAGTGGTTTAAGCCACTTTTCTTGTTGATCTTCATTTCCATATTTAATTAAAACTTCCATATTTCCTGTATCTGGTGCATTACAGTTAAACATCTGTGGAGCAATCAGCGATCTCCCCATAATTTCACAGAGATGCGCATACTCATAGTTAGTTAAACCTTTTCCATATTTTTCATCTGCATAAAAAAGGTTCCATAGACCTTTACTCTTTGCTTTTTCCTTCAACTCTTCCATAATCGGAGGTATTGTCCAGCGGTTTTCAGCACTATCCAGATAATCTTCTACTACCTTCTCTGCTGGATAGACATGTTCATCCATAAACTCTAGTATTTCCTCTCTCATCTTCTCTACACGACTTGGTAATTCAGTAAACATACAATTTCCTCCTTTATTATTATGTGATTTTTGTTACACGTTACACACCTTCTATGTCAGTTGAAAATTATTAACTATAGGAATATTGAATGATTATTTCCCATCATTCTTCTATTTCTATCTACATAGGAACTTCATTTCTTTAGCGTTCTAAATATACTTGTATCTTATACTTTAAATACTTCTCCAATATAATATTTTACAATTTAAGTTCCTATAAAATCACCTATATCCACATCCTAATAGGCTTTTTTTAAATGAAGTTCCATTTAATGGTTAAATTGGAGCTTTTTTCGGCTTGGTTCCGAATTCATAGCTTTTCTCAATTTACTTTTTATCTAGCCAATTGAAATAAATATACACAAATTAAAATTTATTGAATTATCAAAAAGGTCAATTAAATCTTAGCACTGTTAGAATATAATTTCAAGTATCTTTTTGAACGTTTATTCAAATGTTCAAAATTCCTTCATACTGTTCCTTTGAATTAATACCTTACTCTTTTGTTAACAAAAAGCGGGATCTTCTAGGGTATTTTCCCGTTCATAATGTTCTCTCTTTTTAATTTTATCCTATTAAGTTTGTGCGAATTGTATTTAATACTTCAGATTTTACACGAATATGCTCCATATAATTTTCAACCGTTCCGTAGTTAGCTTCCATAAAACTCAATGTTTTTTCCATTTCGATACGCTCAGAGCGCAATAAGAAATCTGGAAAATCGTCATTAAATTCATGCTTTTTTTCATTAAGATAATTAATAATATAGCCCTCACTTACTTCATAGTCCGATTTTATAATCTCATGGTCTACATCGCAGATTTTTAATAAAAGCATACTAATAATTCCAGTTCGATCTTTACCTGCCATGCAATTGAAAATAACACCACCACCGGATAACGACTTACTTATGATTTCCATAATTTCCTTTATTTCAATTTGTCTTTCCGTTAAATAGGTTTGATAAAGTGCAGACAAACTATCGATTTTTCTGTCTTCCATTAATCCGCTATCATTGGTAGATAAGGAAATATTAAAGTAGTTTACGTCACGAAAGTGCTCCAGTTTAGATGGTTCTTCCCTGATTTCCCTCTCTCTTCTTAAATCAACTACGGTTCTAATGTTATATTTATATAGCCATTCAGAATCTTCCTTCGTCAAGTTACTAAGCAAATCAGAACGCAATAGTTTCTGTTTATTTAATATATTTAATTTCTTATCACTATACCCACCAAGCTCCCTTGTATTTACCGTGCCTTGTAGATCAAATGGTTTGTTCGCAGTTTTCATTAATTCCATTATTTCATACCCCATTTCATAAATTTGTGAACACAATGCCAAGTTAATCATACCTTTCTCATCTAAATCGTAGAACATCAGATTTTTTTCAACATCAATTATTTTCTGAAAATTACATTTGTTTAAAAGATAAGCTATTTCACTTAGATTGTCAAAATAAATTCGGTTTTCAACCTTTAGCCATTCAACGGTAATTTTAAATAAACTTCATTCATATGAATGTTGATTTTCTTTTTTTGGTATGATATGTTATTTTTATATATTCTGATAATTATATAAAATCAAAAAACGATGGCTTAACTATGTTTTTTATATCTATGTTTATATACTCTCCACGCCCTCTCACATACGAGTCATATTTCATATAGCTTATCAATACTATAAAAGGAGGTTCTATATATTTAAGCCAACTCAACATCCTAGAATATTACGGTATTCACAATTGGGCGAGGGTAGAGCATTTATATTATAAATTAGGAGGTTATTTGAATGGCTAAAATGGTAAATACAGTTCTTGGACAAGTTGCAGCGGATGAATTGGGTAAGACCTTAATGCATGAACATATCTTCTTTGGGTATCCAGGTTTTGATGGTAATTCACTTTATCAAAAAGATCGCACTGAATTAGTAAAACTCGGTGTGGAAGCTGTTAATGTAGCAAAAAGCCAAGGGGTACAAACCATTGTAGATGCTACACCAAGCGACTCTGGACGTTATCCTGATTTATTAAGAGAAGTTTCGGAAAAAAGTGGTGTTCACATTATTTGTGCAACTGGATATTATTACGAGGGAGAAGGCGCACCAGCCTACTTTAAATTTAAACAAGGACTAGGTATTGCTGAGGATGAACTATATGAGTTATTCATGGGTGAAATAACAAACGGAATTGGAAAAACAGGTATTAAACCAGGTGTTATTAAATTAGCATCAGGAAAAGACAGTATTTCCGAATACGAAGAATTGTTTTTTAGAATGGGAGCCAGAGCTCAAAAAGTGACAGGAATTCCAATTATTACACATACACAGGAAGGTACAATGGGACCTGAACAAGCCAAACTATTAACTTCTGAAGGCGTTGATCCTAAGAAAATAGTTATAGGACATATGGATGGAAATACGGATATCCATTACCAACTACAAACATTAGAATATGGTGTTTATGTTGGATTTGACCGAATAGGACTCCAAGGACTTGTAGGAGCGCCAATGGACAGTGAACGGATCATCGTCTTGCTAGGATTAATAAATAGCGCCTATGCGAATCAACTTACTTTATCGCACGACAAAGTGAATGTTTGGCTCGGAAAAGCACCTGAATTCCCAGATGACTTAGCGGAACTAACAAGAAACTGGGAAATGGATCATTTATTTAAAAATATTATTCCGGAATTAGAAAAACACGGGGTATCCAAGGCTACCATTGATTCTATTTTGGTGGACACCCCTAAAAATATCTTTAATGTATAAGGAGGGATATGTTTGAGTGCCACAATAAAAAAAGAAAAAATCACCTTATTTGGCAGAGAAAATATTAGTGTGTATGCAAATCGACCTACCAATTTAAATGAAATGTTGCAAAAAACAGTTGATCAATACCCAAATAAAACTGCTTTTATAATGGAAGATGAGGAACTGACTTATACGGAAGCAAATGATAGAGCAACGAGACTTGCAGCGACTTTACAACAAGAATACGGCCTTGCAAAAGGAGACCGGATTATTAGTTTAATCGGCAATGATTTAGCGTTCCCAATTGTTACTTTTGCTTGTTTTAAACTAGGTGCAATCATGGTTCCTGTTAATACAAAATTAACGGCTTCCGAAATATCTTATATTGTTGAACACTCTAAACCAAAGCTCATTATCCATGAAGATGCATATCAGGCTGTAATCAATGAGTCGATTCAAAGATTTCCAGAAATAGAACCGTACACACAGACAACCGTATCAACTGGAGGCGCTGCATCAGGAGTTACGCTTGAATCATTAATCAATCAAAACAATGAATTGAAAGCGATACCAATTGAGGAAACAGACGCTGCATTTATCTTGTATACATCCGGTACAACAGGAAGACCAAAAGGCGCCGTAATTAGCCATATCAATGTCCTTCACAGCGTAATGCATTATAAGAATACGCTACAAACAGATAGCGAAATTCGTACAATAATTGCCGTTCCCTTCTTTCATGTTACCGGGCTAGTAGGACAATTTCTCCATATGGTTTATATCGGCGGCTCGTCCGCTGTCCTTAGAAGATATCAAAATGAAGATTACATTAGAACGAGCCATAAATTAAAAGTAAATTGTCATATAAATGCTCCAACATTATTTATTATGATGGCTACAAGTCCAATAATAAATGATTACTCTTTTGACTTTGTTCGAATTGTAGGATACGGCGGCTCAGCAATCTATCAACAAACAATAGAAAAAATGCAAGAAATTTTCCCAAACGCAACTTATCGTAATGTTTACGGTGCAACAGAAACCACATCTCCTACAACAATGATGCCAGCTAGTTATCCGATGTCAAAAGTCGCATCTGTAGGTTTTCCTGTTGAAAATGGACAGGTTAAAGTTGCGGATCGCGAAGGTAATGAATTAGGGACCAACGAACCTGGGGAATTACTAATTAAAGGTCCAATGGTTATTGGAGAATATTGGGATAATGAAGAAGCTAATAAAAAATCATTTATCGATGGGTATTGGAAATCAGGTGACATCGCCAAAATTGATGATGATGGATTTATTTATATTTTAGATAGAATGAAAGATATGATTAACCGTGGTGGTGAAAAGATATTTTCCATTGAGGTAGAAGATGTCTTAAAAAAGCATCCTGAGATAATTGAGTCTGCTGTTATTTCAATTCCCGATGAAACATATGGCGAAAGGGTAAAGGCTGTCATAGTTTCAGATTCATTAAAGCAAGGTGACGAATCAACTATTCAAACATTTTGCTTAAAGCATTTAGCAAAATTCAAAGTACCGGAAGTCATTGAATTTATTCCAGAACTACCAAAAACCGCATCAGGTAAAATTTTAAAAAATCAATTACGTGTAGAAAAAAAGAAAAAAGATTAATTAAAACATACTAGAAACGATTAGAAATCAAATGGTATTAATGCTAAGATAATTTCTGCGATGTAAAAAAGGTTTACAAGAAGGTGGCTACCCCCAAAAGTTAGATTTTTATTATACAGCTGATTGGCTGGACTGAGTTCGGTATTCGACCGGACTCAGTCCAGTCAATTTCACTTTTGATCGTACATGGTTATATCAGTAAATGTATTTTCATAACTTATTAATTTCTCTCCATAATACATTTCATGCTTTAAAATGCTAAAGAAATTCTCCATCGAAGCATTGTCTGCGAAGGTTGTATTTACGTGACATGCTTTGGAATACTTTATTTTCTTTTAATGTCCTCACCCATTGGTTGTGCGATAGGTTGCGCGATTCTTTATTATTCCTATCATTTCTTTTAAAGTATAACTTCTCTTCGCCTAGACATTTGAATTCTGTAATGTCAGTTTAATAATTTTGAAGAGGAATAGGTGTGCTAAAACGGTGGGATAATCGGGTTTTTTTCCACTTTTCCAAAGTTCCCCTTATAGGAGTTGTATTTACGAGATTTCCGCATGAATTTCACAGAATTTTAACATGATAGTGATAAGTTGCTTCAAGAATACCCACAACAAAGAGAATATCTTTTAATCGGAATCCTTTTCTTTGAGTTCGAATGCCACTTTTGCTTGTGGTTTTCGTGAAAGGCATTTGGTGTCCCAGCCTCTTTCCACGTATATAAAACATACGACAGTAATAAATACTGTCGTATGTTCAAAAAATCCCTATCTTTTAAAAAATGCAAATTGTAACCATTTTTTTGATTGGGTTTTGGTCATCTTCATTTTCAGGGTTTTTCCTCTCTTAGGTTTTCATTATTCACACTTGCTTTATTCTAATAGAATTTATTTTGCTGTCCATCCACCATCAACTCCTAAAATCTGTCCTGTTACATATGAAGATGTATCAGATGCTAGAAATACTACAGGACCCACTAGGTCTTCAAAAATAGGTGCATCATTTGCATTTTTAATATATTGACTGACATCGATCAATTTCATAAGTTCTTTATAGAGACTTGCTCGATTACCTAACGAACCTGCCCCTTTTCAAACAAAAGTGCCAACATCGTAACTTTCCATCCGTTATTGACTTATCCTAAACAAATTTCTTTTAGGAATTGGGACATTATCTAAAAATACTTCTGCAAAGTCATATTTTCTACGTCTTATCTATTTATGTTGCGGAATGTTTGCATTTTAAAAAGAACAATTATATAACCGATTAAATTTTTAATGGAAAATAAAGAGTCATCAACATTAACGTCAATGACTCTTCTAAATAATTCCTCTACCTTTTCATAAAAATACATTAATCTAGTAAAACTAAAAATACAAAGTAAAGTCTATTGATTATAACCTACTTATCCCCCAGCAAAACCGTCTTTGCAATACTTTCATCCAACTCTTCAAAAGCATCATAACTAATCGTCTCATAAAGCTCTTTTCGCGTCTGCATATCAGAAACACCCTCTTCTTGAGAACCCTGCTCTTTAATCAAACTAAAAATACGCTCATAAGCTTTCGCTGCTACTCTAAGCGATGTAACGGGATAAATCACCATACTGAATCCCATATCTTGAAATCCTTCTGCCGATATAAACGGAGTCTTTCCAAACTCGGTCATATTGGCAAGTAATGGTACCTCTACCTTATCTGCAAACCAGCGAAACTCTTCTTCAGTTTGTAATGCTTCGGGGAAAATAGCGTCCGCACCGGCATCAATATATGCTTGCACTCTTTCATAGGCTGCTTCTATCCCTTCTACAGCCTTAGCATCCGTTCTTGCTACAACAATTAAGGATGGGGCTACCTCTTTGATAGCCTTAATTTTTTGTGACATCTCTTCTGTTGTAACAAGCTGTTTTCCATTCAGATGTCCGCATTTTTTAGGTAGCTGTTGATCCTCGATTTGGACAGCTGCTACATTGGCTTCCACCATTTCACGGGCAGTTCGTGCAGCATTAAGTACTCCACCGAATCCCGTGTCAATATCAACAAGTACGGGTAAATTTGTTGCGCGTACAAGATCTCTTGCTCGTTCTGCTACTTCTGTTGAAGTGACGATGCCAAGGTCAGGTAAGCCCTTACTTGCTGTGTATGCTGCTCCTGATAAATAAAGTGCTTTAAAGCCTGCATTTTTGGCGACGAGTGCTGCCATCGCATCATGCGCACCAGGTATTTGTAAGATGTCTTCCGTTGCTATTTGTTCCCTAAATTGCTTCGCTAATTCTGCTTGTGTGATTGGTTGATCAACAATCCATGCCATAAGTAAATATCCTCCTTTAAAAAAACTAAGCCTTTATACAACATTATACAGGGGAAAAGCTTGGTTAAACATTTTGGTGTCCACTCTAGAACACCAAACAACCAAAACTCCTCCCCACTAAATTTATATTATTAGGTAGGAAAGTTTTAGGCTTTCCTATTTATAAAAATTAAACAAATAACTCTACAAATTCATTAGCATTCATCTCTACTAATCTCTGATAGTCATTTCCTACTTCTACCAATTTGTCACGCTGTTTATCTGAATAGTGGGTTGCGATATTTGCTGCATATTTTTCGCGAACTTTTGGAATTGCTTCATCACGACGAAAACGATGGCCTAATGGATATTCAACTTCTATATCTTCTGTTGATGTTCCATCCTTAAAATGTACTTGTACCGCATTTGCAATTGAACGCTTTGTTGGATCTAAATAATCTTCTGTATACGCTTTGTTTTCTGTCACAACCATTTTATCGCGTAATTGGTCAATGATTGGATCGCTAGCTACATCATCTTCATAATGTTCTGCTCGGATATCGCCTTTTAACAGGCCAATCGCAGTTATATATTGGATACAATGATCACGGTCTGCTGGGTTATTTAATGGACCTGTTTTATCAATAATCCTTATCGCAGATTCATGGGTTGTAATCGTAATCTGATCAATCTCATCAAGACGGTTCGCCACTTCTGGGTGTAGTGTAACTGACGCTTCTGCTGCTGTTTGCGCATGGAATTCAGCTGGGAAAGATACTTTGAATAAAACATTTTCCATCACATAACTATCAAGTGATTGGCTAAGTACTAACGGTTGCTTATTAAACAAGACATCCTGGAATCCCCAGCCTGGAGCTGATAATGCTGTTGGATAGCCCATCTCGCCTTTCATAGACATGAGTGCAAGACGAACGGCTCTACTTGTCGCATCCCCTGCGGCCCATGATTTTCTGGACCCTGTATTTGGTGCATGGCGATATGTACGCAGGCTCGAATTATCGATCCATGCATTGGAGAGGGCATTGATAATTTCTTGCTTGCTTCCACCTAACATCTTTGTTACAACTGCTGTTGTCGCGATTTTCACATATAATACATGATCAAGACCGACCCGATTCAAGCTATTTTCTAATGCAAGAATCCCTTGAATTTCGTGTGCCTTAACCATCATTTCTAACACTTCTAACATTTTCAGTGGCTCTTGTCCTTTACTAATGCGCTCCTGACTAAGAAAGTCTGCTACAGCTAGAATTCCTCCTAAATTATCAGACGGATGTCCCCATTCAGCAGCAAGCCAGGTATCATTAAAATCAAGCCAGCGAATCATTGCACCAATATTAAATGCCCCTTGCACTGGATCAAGTACATGAGAAGTCCCTGGAATCCGTGTCCCATTTGGAACCGTTGTGCCAGGTACAATCGGTCCGAGTAATTTTGTACATTCTGGATAACTAAGGGCCAAAATTCCACAACCAAGCGTATCAATTAATACATTATGAGCAGTGGAGAGTGCCTCTTCACTCGTAATCTCTTTATTTAATACATAATCCGCGATTTCTTCTAGTAATGTATCTGTTTTAATTTCTTGTTCTGTCTTTAACATTTATCTCTTCCTTCCTTGTCATAATAAAGGTTGTTCAAAAAGTCCGGAAAAATGACACTTCGAATTTCTTCGTTCCTTTTTATCCACCTTTTAGAACACACACTAATAGTTGCTTTTTTCTTAGTAACTCTCACCAATATAATTTACACGTGGTCTAAATAGGCGATTATTATCATGTTGTTCGATGACATGTGCACAAAGTCCAACTGTTCTCGCACTAAAGAAGATTGGTGTATACAATGGAATTGGGATCCCAAGTTTATAGTAAACTGGTGCTGCATAATAATCCAGATTTGGATAAAGTCCCTTTTCCTTCTCAAGGATCTTTTCACCCGCTTCACACATTTCAAGCAATGATGTATCCCCATCGATCTCACATAATTGCTTTAATGATTCCTTCATGATCAATGCTCTAGGATCCATCTTTTTCATATAAACACGATGACCAAAGCCCATAATCTTTTCTTTTTGTTCTAGTCTTTTGTAAATTACTTCTTCAAATTCAGCCACACTACTCGCTTCACTCAACATATACATAACTGCTTCATTGGCTCCCCCATGCAGATTACCTTTTAGCGAAGCAACCGCTCCCGTTAGTGCGCTGTAAATATCAGATTGTGTTGATGCAATCACTCTCGCAGTAAACGTTGAGTTCGGCATTTCATGTTCACTATATAATAGAAGGGATCGGTCAAAAATCTCCGCCTCCAATTCCGTTGGTACCTTACCTGTAATCATATATAAGAAATTCGCACTGTATGATAAATCCTTATTTGGAGCCACTTCGGCATGTCCATTTAAAATTCGGAAACTATTTACTGTAATATTTGGTAGTTGGCCCATGAGTTGATAGGCACGACTTTTATTCGATTCTAGTGAACGGTCATCAATGTTATTATCAAAGCCCGCTAGAACAGAAATTCCTGTTCGCTGCCCGTCCATTGGGTGTGTTTGTTTCGGTAATAATTTAAGTACGTCGATCACAGTCGATGGAACATCATAATTTTCCTTTAATTTTGCTTCCAATGTCACCTTTTCAGTTTCACTAGGTAATTGCCCCTCAATTAAAAGATGCACCACATCAAGATAATCTTTTGTCTGTGATAATTCGATCAGATTATGACCTTTGATAATAATCTTCTCTTGTTCCGTATCGAGAAATGAAATCGCTGTCTCAGCAGCAATAACTCCTTCTAGTCCAGGTACAAAGTTTTCTGTCGTCGCCATCAATATCCTCCTCTTTTAATCTTTATGAGGTATCTCATGGTGCATATCTTCACTAAAACATTTTCGCTATCGTTATCATATTTATAACTAATTCTAGTATACTATTGATTTGAATTTTAAGAAAATATATAATATTTATAAATAGCCATAGATTTTATCAATGCCTAATGCTTATTCCATATAAATGTATCGAAAAAAGGGGTGTTTAGAATGAATTATCAAGACTGGGAAATGCTTGCAACATTATATTCTACAGAGAACATCACACAGGCAGCACAACGTTTATTTTTATCACAACCCACATTGACTTCTCGAATAAAGAAATTAGAAGACTATTACGATATACAAATTATTATGAGAAAGCGAAGAGGGGTCACATTTACCCCAGAGGGAGAAAAACTTGCTGAGCATGCGATAAATATGCTAAAAGAACAGAGAAAAATTGAAGAAAAGTTACATAATATAGGGGGAAAAGTCGCGGGAACACTGCGAGTAGGAGTTTCTAATTTTTTTGCTCTAAATAAAATGCCTAAATTGCTACGTTTATTTAAACAAGAATACCCAAACGTAGAATTCCAAGTTGTTTCTGGATGGAGCAGTGAAATGCATCGATTAATTTTGAATAATGATGTACATATTAGCTTTATTAAAGGTGACTACCCTTGGAAGGAGCAAAAAGAATTACTCTATGAAGAGAATATTTGCATCGCCTCTCCATGGGATTTCGAATGGGCAACGCTTCCTTCATTACCGCGTATCGATTACTATACGGATGAACGAATGAAAAATCTTGTAGATATTTGGTGGTACAATAATTACAAGCAAAGCCCAAATATAAATATTCAAGTCAATCAAGTGGAAACATGTAAAGAAATGGTTATTAATGGATTGGGCTATGCTATTTTAGCGGATTTAGTAGTCCGCCCTCACCCTGAACTTATCACCAAACCTTTATATAATCATTTAGGAGATCCGGTTACACGCAAAACATGGATGTATTATTATGAAGATTCGTTGAAGCTGAATATTGTTCATGCATTTGTTAGTTTTATCCGCACACTGGATGTTAAAAAATTATAAATTTGAAATGTAAACTAAACTGTGTAAGTAGGAGATGTGTTTTGCAACCTAAAAGGTTACAAGATTGCAATGAAAAGGTTAGAACTTTGCCAGCCCATATTT
>NZ_JBHSAO010000007.1:0-158887 GCF_042650085.1 Oceanobacillus longus
TGTTTTGTTCAGTTTTCAAAGAGCAAATTTGTAAGTCGCTTTTCAAATTGGCGACTTTATTAATATACCATTTCGCGTTATTAATGTCAACACTTTTTTAAAGTTATTTTGAAGCCTTTTTCAGTTCAAAGTTTGTTTATGTGTTTCCTTAATGCAACGTTTATTAATTTATCATGTTTTTAAAACTAAATCAAGAGGAATATGCAAAGAAATATATGGAAATTAGTATTTGTATTATTTAATCTATTTATACGCTATAGTGCTCATAATTTTTTAGTAAGTGGATTCTTTTGTTTCCTCCTAATTGATTCCCGTTCATATCAACCCATTAGAAGTATCTCTTCCCTACTTTCCCTATACCGTTAGCTTCTAAACAAATAATACCAAACCGACAAATAAAAGCCCTCATTACTAAGATACATAACTTTTTAGTAATGAGGGCTAAAGAACGGTTTATTTATTTCGCATTTGCGGGAACAGTAAAACATCACGGATCGACGGGGAATTTGTCAATAGCATGACAAGGCGGTCAATACCAATTCCTAGTCCCCCAGTTGGGGGCATACCGTATTCAAGTGCTTCCAGAAAGTCATCATCCATCAGATGTGCTTCGTCGTTACCAGCATCTCTTTCCTTAACTTGAGCTTCAAAACGCTCGCGTTGATCAATCGGATCATTCAATTCACTAAATGCATTTGCATGTTCTCTTCCTACAATGAATAACTCAAACCGATCTGTAAAACGGTCATCTTCTTTATTTTTCTTAGCCAGCGGGGAAATCTCCACTGGATGTCCATAGATAAAAGTAGGCTGAATTAATGTTTCTTCCACTTTTTGTTCAAAGAATTCATTTACGACATGACCAAAAGTCATCGTTTCTTTAATTACAATCCCATGTTCTTTGGCAAGAGCACGCGCCTCTTCATCTGTCATTTGTTGCCAGAAGTCCGCTCCTGTGTTCTCTTTTACCGCATCTACCATATGAAGTCTTGTCCATTGTGGTTCAAGATCCACTTCTTCATCTCCGTACGTCACTTTTGTCGATCCGAGTACTTCTTTTGCAATATGCGCGACTAGATTTTCAGTTAATGCCATAACATCATGGTAATCTGCATACGCCTCATATAATTCAATCATTGTAAATTCCGGATTATGTCTTGTCGATACACCCTCATTACGGAATACACGGCCGATTTCATATACCTTCTCTAATCCGCCGACAATTAAACGTTTTAAGTGAAGTTCAATTGCAATACGCATATATAACTCAATATCCAATGCGTTATGATGGGTAATAAAAGGACGTGCAGAAGCTCCACCAGGGATACTATGCATCATTGGTGTTTCCACTTCAAGAAAACCTTGTCCATTCAAATATTCACGCATTGATTGAATGATTCTACTACGTAATACAAAAGTTTCTCTACTGTCCATATTTGTAATTAAGTCCAAGTAACGCTGACGATAACGTTGCTCGATATCTTTTAATCCATGATATTTTTCAGGCAGTGGTCGAAGTGATTTGGTTAGCAAGTGGAATTCTGTAGCCTTTACAGAAAGCTCCCCTACTTTCGTTTTGAACATTACTCCTGTTACACCGACAATATCACCTAAATCAGTAGAATTAAATACTTCGTAGGCATCGTCACCAATTGCATCCTTGCGTATATACAATTGAATTTGCCCACTCAGATCTTGGAGATGTGCAAAACCGGCTTTTCCTTTGCCACGTTTTGTCATCAGGCGTCCAGCAATGGTAACTTTATCAGTCATTTCTTCCAGTTCTTCTTTGGAATATTGATCATACTTTTCTATAAGTTCGTTTGATAAATGTGTTCTAGTATACTTTCCACCGAAAGGATCAAGTCCTTTTTCCTGGTATTCGCTTAGTTTGTCACGACGTACGCGCATCTGTTCATTCATTTCTTCTGACACTTTTATCACTCCAGTCATTGATAATATTAAGTATATAGCAAAACACTTCTTCTTTCACGTCTATTCCCTTGCTTTCGCCCTCGAACTTCTTAGTCTTTTTATCTTCCTTTTTGAACACGCACTATATGTAAATCAGAAAAACCTGCCAACAAAAAAGCCGGCAGATCTCACAACATTATTGTTTACTCTGCTGTCTCTTTACCGGACTTTTCCAGCGTAATTTCATCCTTTGAAATGGATAGCTTGTCAGCAATCCGAGCAAGTTGATCATCCGACATAGTCTTTGTACCCCGCTCAATATTTCCTAACTGTGCAACGGATACATCTAGTGCCTTTGCGAAATCTATTTGTGTGAATCCTTTCAGTTTGCGAAATGCTTTTACTCTTCTTCCAATTCGTTTTGTGTCCATATGCTTACATCCTTTATGTCTGTATCAGGAAGATCATTAATAAAATCCACTACACTTTTATTCCAGACAGGTAGAATCATATCTGGCGCGATTTCCTGTAACGGAACGAGCACAAAGGCGCGCTCATGCATTCTTGGGTGTGGTATTATCAATCGTTCTACTGTACTATTTTCTTGATTATATGTCAAAATGTCAAGGTCTATTGTTCGTGGACCGAAACGAATATCTCGTTTACGGCCAAGTTGTAATTCCACCGACTGGCTATACGCAAGCAGTTCCATCGAGGATAATGTTGTCTCTACTTCAATAACCATATTTAAAAAATCTGCTTGATCCGTATATCCTACTGGTGTTGTCTCATAAATAGATGATTGTCTTTTAATGGAAATCTGTTCATTTCTCTTGAGCAATTCTAAAGCTTTTAATAAATGTTTGTATCTCGGTTCAATATTCGTACCTAAAGCCAGATATGCACGATTCATACTGTTCTCTCCCTTAAGATCTCTACCGCTACGGACTGGTAGTGTCCAGGAATTGGTGGGTCAGGTTTAATTACTTTTACCATGCATGCTTCCAATAGCTCAAAAGAAGAAAGTAGTTTTTCTGCGATTTCCTCTGCAACAGCCTCAATTAAATTCTTCGCTTCCCCTTCGACAATTTCTTTCACAAGGTTATAAACATGGCCATAGTGTACAGAGTCATACATATTATCTGTCTGGCCGGCATTACTCAAGTCCAAGTAAAGCTCCAAATCTATATTAAATCGTTGACCTAGCTTATTTTCTTCAGGGAACAAACCATGAAATCCATAAAACTGCATATTATTAAGTAAAATTTTATCCAATGTTAGACCCTCCTTCTCTAAGAATAGCATCCGTCATTTTGGCTATTTCTACATTCAGCTTAACATTATGTACTCGCATAATTTGGGCACCCTTTACGATCCCCAGGGCTGTAGTCGCACCAGTGCCACTGTCCCGATCTGCAGCGGGGAGATCGAGCACACTACCAATAAATCTTTTTCTAGAGGTTGCCAAAAGAAACGGATATCCCATTCCCACGAACTGTTCCAGGTTATTCATGACAACAAGATTATCCTTAGCCGATTTGGCAAAACCTACTCCAGGATCCAGAATAATATCCTCTTTCCGAACTCCTGCATCGACTGCAATTTGGATACTTTCCTCCAAATCCGTTTTTATGTCTTCTATAATAGAGGTATAATTTTCATCTGTACGATTATGCATTAAAATAATCGGAACCTGAGCGTCTGCCGCCACCCGAGCGATTTCCGGTTCTCTTTTCGCACCCCAAACATCATTGATGATATCAGCACCTGCCTTAACAGCCTCTCTTGCCGTATCTGATTTGTACGTATCGATTGAAATTGGAATGTTAATTCTTTTCTTTAACGCTTGAATAACCGGGACAACCCGTTCAATCTCTTCTTCTACGGATACTGGATCATGCCCGGGACGAGTTGATTCGCCGCCGATGTCAATAAAGTCAGCACCTTGCCTTTCCATTAGCACCGCCTGTTCAACCGCTTTTTCAATCGATGTATAATTTCCTCCATCCGAAAAAGAATCTGGTGTAACATTTAAAATCCCCATCATGTGTGTTCTTTCAGACAGGTCATAGGTCTTTGTTTTTGTTTTTAAAATCATTTATATAAACCTACTTTCTGTAATTATATGTATGCTTTTATCTATCGTACCCTATCTATAACAAGAAAAAAAGGACCAGCATCTTCATGCCGACCCTTTTGCCTTTATTAATTCCTATTCATTGTCTTCAAATTGATAGAGTGGGGTAGATAAATATCTCTCTCCATTATCCGGTAATATTGCAAGTACTTTCTTACCTTTGCCTAACTGTTTAGCAACCTTTAAGGCAGCAGCTATTGCAGCGCCGGATGAAATCCCACCAAGAATACCATTTGTTGTAGCCACTTTACGTGATGTTTCAAATGATTCTTCATTTTCTACTTTTATCACTTCATCATAAATTTCCGTGTTTAACACTTCAGGTGTAAATCCTGCGCCAATTCCCTGAATCTTATGCGGTCCAGGTGATCCCCCTGATAAAACTGGAGATGCAGAAGGCTCTACTGCATAAACTTTAATGCCTTCAAATTTCTCTTTCAACACTTTACCAGCACCAGTGATTGTTCCACCAGTCCCAATACCGGAAACAAATGCATCGAGACCGTCGCTCATTTGTTCTACGATTTCTTTACCGGTAGTCAGTTCGTGAATTTCTGGGTTTGCAGGATTGCTGAATTGTTGTGGCATAAAATATCCATTATCCTTTTTCAGCTCTTCCGCTTTTGCAATCGCACCTTTCATGCCATCTGCTCCTGGTGTCAATACAAGCTCAGCACCATAGGCACGTAAAAGATTACGGCGTTCCTGACTCATTGTATCGGGCATTACTAGTACAGCTTTGTATCCTTTGGCAGCAGCTACCATCGCTAGACCAATTCCCGTGTTTCCACTAGTAGGTTCAATAATGGTATCGCCTTTCTTTAAGCCACCATCTTTTTCTGCAGCTTCAATCATTGCAACAGCAATACGATCTTTAACAGAACTTCCTGGATTCATAAATTCAAGTTTTACATATACCTCAGCACTCTCAGCATCTGTCAGGTTATTTAATTTAACAATGGGAGTACCACCAATTAAACCTGTAATATTTTCAGCAACTTTCATATTAACCCCTCCTAATTCCAAGTATTTTCATATGATTTATTTATAATGTACGACTTTCTATTAAAAATGTCAAATAATTTATCTGAAAATACTGGTTTATTATTCAGAAACACGCATTAATAAGTTAACTTGTTATTGTCCATATATCCATTCAATGTCTAATTCTTCCCACAAAGGATCTGCATTTAGTGTTTGACCGAGCTCCTGTAACGCTAATTCACTTTCCATATAAGGTTTAATTTCTTCATATGTAAATTTAATTTCCGGTAGCTCTTTATGCAGATATATAATAGCTACACCATTTTCAGCCTGAAAAGGTTCACTATAGGTGTGATCATCCATTTCTAATGCCTCTTCTTCATAACTGCTTGGCAGAAACTGACTTGATGTATAAATGGATCCTAAATACCCACCAGTGTTTTTCGTTTCTTCATCAATTGAATACTCCCGTGCAAGTAATTCAAATTTAGCACCCTGCTCTAATTCAGCGAAAACCTTTTCGGCAGTCTCAAAATCATCAACAAGAATATGAGAAAGTTTTATTGAAGATGAGAAATTATATTGCTCACCGTAAGTATCATAATACGTTTGTAATTCCTCTTCAGGGATGGATGCATCCGCCGTTAACAATTGTTGTAACTGGTAGCGATAAATAATATCTTCCCGCCATTTTTCCTCTTCCCTTTCAGATTCCTCTTCTGTCATAATATCTTGCATGGTATACAAAAATGAAATCTCACGTTGCATCATTTTTTCATCAATTTCAATATTTTCTTCTTGAGCTAATTGATTAACTACCACTCGATCAACCATTTTTTTTAACTGTTTTTGACCATGAGCAGATCTTAGTTTATCCACCCATTGCTGATAAGAAATTTCTTCCTCACCAATAGTTGCAACTGGTTCATTCTGCTTTATTTCCATTTCATCATTTTCACTTATAACGGTATTTTCCTCTTGATTCCAAAACAATAGAGAAGCAATATTTGTTATTAGAAGCACAACAACGATACCAAGTAGTAATTTTTTTGACATATTGTTAAACTCCCTTTCCTACCGCTTCAATTCTCCCAATTCCTGTTCTGTAAAATGATATATTTCATTACAAAAATGACAGCTAGCTTCAGCACCATGATCTTCATCAATCATACTTTGGATTTCTTCATTTCCAAGACCTATGATTGCATTAGCTAGTCTTTCTTTCGAACATTTACAACGAAACTCTATTGGCATTGCTTCATGGACTTTTACTTCTTCACCTGCAAACAATTGCTGTAATATTTGTTCCGGATTTTTCCCTTCACGAATAAGGCTTGATATGGATGGGAAGGATTGTATCTGTTCCTCCAGCCTGGTAATAACTTCTTCATCTGCTCCAGGCATTACTTGAACAATGAAACCACCGGCAGCCAAAATCGTATGATCGGGATTAACTAAAACACCTGCTCCTACAGCAGAAGGCACTTGTTCCGATGTAGCAAAGTAGTACGTAAAATCTTCACTGATTTCTCCAGAAACAATCGGGACCTCTCCTGTAAAGTAATCTTTTAGACCCAAATCTTTAATAACGCTTAGGCTTCCTTCTGTCCCTACTGCACGGGCTACATCCAATTTTCCGTTTTCATTCAATTCAAAGTCCACATGCGGATTGGTAACATAGCCACGCACATGTCCCTTCGCGTTTGCTTCCGCGATAATAGCTCCTATTGGTCCATTTCCCAGTACTTTGATAGTATTGGAATCTTCGCCCTTGAGCATTGCACCCATCATAGCGGTTATCGTAATCGTTCTTCCAAGTGCTGCAGAAGTTGTAGCCCAGGTATCCTGCCTTCTTCGTGCTTCCTCTACTGTGTTGGTGGATGTAATCGCGTATGCACGGACTTTTCCGTTAAATGTTGTTGCTTTTATAATGTGATCTTTCATCTAAGGTTCTCTCCTTTTATCGTTGCTGATTTATTTTCTGGTAGATGAAGTAAAGTCCTTTTAAAGTTAAATGTGGGTCAACAATATCAATCGTGGTCGATTCATCAGAAATCAATCTGGCCAATCCTCCAGTAGCGATCACTTTTGGATTTCCCTTTTTCTCTTCCTTTATCCGATTGACTAAACCATCAACCTGCCCAACATATCCATAGAAGACACCCGAAGTCATTGCTTCAACAGTCGAATTCCCAATAACGTGATCCGGTGCCTGAATTTCAATCTTTGGTAACTTGGAAGCCTTACTGTACAATGCTTCCATTGAAATATTAATCCCTGGAGTTATAATTCCTCCCGAATATTCGGCTGTTTCATTAATATAACAATAGGTTGTTGCGGTTCCAAAATCAATAATGATGAGTGGTGCTCCATGTTCTTTGATAGCACCAGCCGCATTCACAATACGATCGGCTCCAATTTCCTTTGGGTTTGGATAATTCATTTTCAAATAGGCTTGGAAATCCGCATTACCGATAACCATTGGATCTATATTAAAATAGTCCCTACTCATTTTCTCCAATGCGAACATAATTGGTGGTACTACAGAAGAAATGACAACCCCATCTATATCCGAAAAAGAAACATCTTTAAAATCAAATAATGATTTAATTAACATCCCAAATTCATCTTCTGTTTTATAGCGGTCTGTTTTTATCCGCCATTCATACTTTAATTTGTCTTTTTCGAATACTCCTAGAACAGTGTTTGTATTCCCTACATCAAGTACAAATAACATTAGCCACCATACCTTCCTATCATCTCTATTTTTTAATATACCATACTTTAGAAATCATTAGAAATGCTATGTTTCAGCTATAAAGGCAAGACAAAAGCAGCCATCAACATGGCTGCTTTTTGCTTAATTACTTATCGTTTTTATCTTCCGAATCGGCATCGGAATTCTTATCGTTCATAATCGGATCGTTGATATAATTCTTATTATCAGTTTCAGCCTCAGCTTCTACTTCTGCCTTTTCTTTGGCCTCTTCATAAGATAATGCTTCTTCTTCATCTTTTGAATGAATATTTACTTTAACATCGTCTTTCACAGGTTCTACCGGATCTGGAAGTTTACCTTCGTCAAACAATGATCTAATTTGCCTTGCATCCAATGTTTCAACCTCAAGAAGTGTTTGAGCGATTAACTCCAATTTATCCTTGTTTTCAGTAAGGATTTTCTTAGCGCGATCATAACAATAATTAATAAAGTTTTGCATTTCTTTATCAATTTCTTCAGCAATAGCATCACTATAGCTTGACTCGCTGTTAATATCGCGGCCCAAGAAGACATTACCGCCACCACCACTAGTGAATTGAATTGGTCCAATCTTATCACTCATACCATATTCGGTAATCATTTTATTAGCAATCGATGTAGCACGTTGGAAGTCATTAGAAGCACCCGTACTTACTTCACCAAAAATCACTTCTTCCGCAACTCGACCACCTAAAAGACCAGTAATTTTATCAAACAGTTCTGGTTTCGTCATAAAGTAGCGATCTTCCCTAGGAAGCATCACTGCGTATCCTCCTGCTTGACCACGAGGTACAATGGTAACTTTATGTACCATATCAGCATCGTCTAAAACCATACCAATGACCGTGTGTCCACTTTCATGATAAGCAACAATATTTCTCTCTTTTGGAGAAATAACTTTATTTTTCTTAGAAACCCCTGCAATAACACGGTCAGTAGCTTCATCAATATCTAACATACTAATGGATTTACGATCGTTTCTTGCAGCTACAAGCGCCGCTTCGTTTAGCAGGTTTTCAAGATCTGCACCAGAGAAACCTGGCGTACGCATGGCAATTACTTTCAAGTCAACCGTACTATCAAATGGTTTATTCTTAGCGTGCACGTTAAGTACAGCTTCACGTCCTTTAACATCTGGACGGTCTACCATAATTTGTCTATCAAAACGACCTGGACGCAACAATGCCGGATCAAGAATATCTGCACGGTTTGTAGCAGCTATAATAATAATTCCCTCATTCGCTCCGAAACCATCCATTTCAACTAACAGTTGGTTTAACGTTTGTTCACGTTCATCGTGGCCGCCACCAAGACCCGCTCCACGTTGACGTCCAACAGCATCAATTTCGTCAATAAAAATGATACATGGTGCATTTTTCTTCGCATTTTCAAATAAATCACGTACACGAGAAGCACCAACACCAACAAACATTTCAACAAAGTCTGAACCACTAATCGAAAAGAATGGTGTTCCAGCTTCTCCTGCAACAGCACGTGCAAGTAGTGTCTTACCGGTACCTGGAGGTCCTACAAGTAGTACCCCTTTAGGAATACGCGCGCCTACAGCCGAGAATTTACGAGGATCTTTCAGAAAATCAACAACTTCGACAAGCTCTTGTTTTTCTTCATCAGCTCCTGCAACATCTGTGAAGCGAACCTTTTGTTTTTCTTCACTATACATTTTAGCTTTACTTTTACCAAAGTTCATGACACGGCCACCACCGCCGCCACCTTGCGCCTGACTAAGTATAAATAGGAAGAAAAGGCCGATTAGTAAAAATGGAACGATTCCAGTAAGGAAGGTTAGCCATGGACTGGGCTGCTCTTCTTCGGCAACATTTAGAATACTTTGCTCCGTTGCTGTATCCGTAATTTCTGCAATGATTTCTGTATTATCAGGAACCTGTGCAATAAAGATTGTTTCACCATCAGTCAATGTTCCATTAAAACGGATAATGCCATTCGACGGTTGGTAGGTCAACTCTTCAATCTCACCGTTATTTAAAGCATCCATAAATTGCTGTACATTATATTCTTCTGTTTCTTCACCTTGTCCGTTGAATACTCCTATTACGCCAATTATGACAAAGAAAATGAGCATCCAAAACAGGACGTTACGAAATATTTGACTCATTGCCAACCTCCTCCCAAGTGGGAAAAACTATAGTACATCGTATCATATGAAAAAGTTGAAATACAACTGATATAACTTAAAATCAGGATTTATTTTACTTCCTGATAATTATTGGTTCGCGGGCAAAGTATTATTCCCGTTATTTTTCAAAATATGGCCTTTTATCAGAGTTATTCCCCGCCATAAACTTCCGGCTTCAACACTCCAATGTATGGTAAATTACGATACTTCTCTGCATAATCAAGGCCATAACCTACCACAAATGCATCTGGCACTTCAAATCCAATCAAATCTGCTTTAATGGCTGCAGTTCTTCCAGACGGTTTATCTAGTAATGTTACAATCTTAATCGATTTTGCCTTGCGGTATTTAAACAGATCAACCAGATAGCTCAGTGTCAGTCCGCTATCAATGATATCCTCCACAATAATCAAATCGCGTCCTTCAATTTTTGTATTCACATCTTTAACAATTTTCACTTCTCCAGAAGAAGTAGTTCCACCGTCGTAACTTGAAACATCCATAAAGTCCATTTCCAAGTGTATCTCCGTATAACGAAGCACATCCGACATGAAGGGCATTGCACCTTTAAGCACGCCTATTGCCAGTGGGAATTTGCCATCGTATTCCTTGGAAAGCTGCTTCCCTATCTCCTGACATTTTGATTTGATTTCTTCTTCTGTAACTAAAATATGATCGATTTCACCATGCATGTTTTCCTGAAACATCTAAAGTCCTCCTAAATTTTTCCCTTTTTCAAAAATTAATTGAATAGTCGTGCCCTGTTCCCATGTTAACTCGGTTTGTCCTTTTTTCAATCCAATGAGCCAAAGAATTTCGCCGCTGTCATCACAAACCAGAGGCCACTTTTCTCTGTCACTCAATGGTATCTTAGCATCTATAAATATATCTTTCAGCTTTTTGCTTCCATTTAGTCCCTTCCAAGTCATACGATCCCCAGGTTTCCTCGTTCTGATATGTAAGGGAAGATTTACCTGTTCAACGGAGAAAATATAAGAGAGATGTCCTTGTTGTAACGTATTTTTTTCAGCGAAGTTTGCAGCAATTGTAGAACCATTCGGTAATTCAAGCGTACCGGGAATGTCCAACGTGTAATGATAAGAAAGATTAGGGGCCTCCTCGTGATTGGAGAAATAAAATTTCATTAACCCATAAGATTTCTCCAATTTCAGAGCAGATGGGAAATCCAGTCGGGCATTTCCAACTTCACGTTGTATTAAAGCAAAAAACTGTTCCTCATGCACATAGGATAAATCCTTAGGCAAGACCTCATAGAGATAGTTTAATATTAGATGAAAGGCACGTCTTTGTAAAGCTTGGTAACGGTTTTTAAACAAATTTATCTGAAAGGTAGCCACGTTATTTTCAGCGTCAAAATCAACCAGTTCTTCAACTATTTTCTCTGCTTCCTTTCTGAGAAATTCCTCATCTTCAGATATTGTTTCACTAAGATGTTGAACGGTACTATGTATATTACTATTTTTCTCTTTTATTAATGGCAGAATCTTATTCCTGAAAAAATTGCGTGTATATGCGGTATCGAAATTAGTCGAATCAATTCTTGGCTTAATCTGATGTGCGTTACAATATTCCTCCAGTATTCCTTTGGTTAGGCATAAAAACGGACGAACAAGATAGCCCCTCGAAAATTCCCTTTTCACAGGAATTCCTGAAAATGAGCTGGAAGAGGCCGTACGAGCAAGTTTCATTAGCATCGTTTCCACCTGATCATCACCATGGTGACCGAGTGCCAGAAAATCAGCATGATAAATTTTCATCTGTTCTTCAAAAAAACGGTATCGGAGTTCTCGAGCAGCCAGTTCTGTACTTTTCCCATGTTTTTCCTTATATGCAAATACATCCAATGAAGCGCCTTTAAATGTAATATTCCACTCATCACAAATAGTTTTAACGTATTGTAGATCAGCAAGAGAATCCTCTCCCCTTAATTGATGATCTACAGAGACAGCAACAAGCGTTAAATCCCATTCATTTTTTAAAGTAGAGAGAAAATGCAATAACGCCATGGAGTCTGGTCCTCCAGAAACCCCTACAAGAACCGTTGCATTTTTTTTTAGTAACTGGTTTTTTTTCATAAAAGTAAGTACTTCCTGCTTCATCGATGGCCAACTCCAAGACTAATTTTACTAATTAACTCTATCATACCTGTTACACCTAAAAAAGTAGAGAGAAAAGGTAATAAAGTACTGCAAGTAATCCTATTCCCCCAGTTTCAGCAAGATGAATCTTTGAAGATGTGTTGGTTTTCTTTCTATGGTAATTTTGCCGCTTCTTCGCTGTATTTATGACTGTTATAAGTTCCTTCTTCATATCTGCACTT
This sequence comes from Oceanobacillus longus, assembly GCF_042650085.1. Taxonomy (NCBI): domain Bacteria; kingdom Bacillati; phylum Bacillota; class Bacilli; order Caryophanales; family Bacillaceae; genus Oceanobacillus; species Oceanobacillus longus. The sequence continues at coordinate 12,290 of NZ_JBHSAO010000007.1, forward strand.
GATCGATAGGTTCCTCTGATAGCTTTTTTCAATACATTCCTGTACATGTACAGATCCTTGACCTGATCAATTTTCTTGAAAAGCAGTTTCTCTGACGAATCCCCATTTTTAACAAACCTATTTGGATAATATATATTTAAGAATACCATTACAAATGCAAAAAGATCATAACTAGGTTCCGCACGTCTTGTGCCCATTCCCCAATATCCACGGTCAAAAAACTCTGTATATTCCTTTATTGCTCTTCCGGTCTTGGTTGTTCCTCCGACATCTACCCAACGAATTCGTGGTGGAGACGAAACAACAATTAAGTTCTCTGCTTTTAAATCTCCAAAGATCCAACCTGTTTGATGTAATTTTTCCAGATCCTCCAGCAATTGAACCATGAAAACACCAATCCAGTCCTTCCCATTGATACCAATAAAATGTGATAAGGTTTCCCCTTTTAAATATTCCATCACATAAAAGGAAAAAATTTCCCCTGTTGACGTAATCCAGTCATCCACATCAAGTAAAGAAGGTCCAAGATGATTTCCTTGGACCTTCTCCAATGACTTTAACACATTTACTTCCACGGTCATCGAAGTGCCTTTTTCACTAATTTTCAATGCTGCAAGCTTTCCTTCATATTCACATAAATAAACGGTTCCGATTGCCCCCGCGCCAAGCTTCCGTTGTATGGTATATCTGCGTTGGTGCCACTTACCTTTGATGCGTGTTCCTGGTGTGAGTTCAATAGCCTGCTTCTTCGATGCCGGATTCATCTTCATGCCTAAAGCTCCTTAATAAGCTTTTTTTGCCAAATTGATACATTGCTTCTCGAATTGCTGGTCCCGTGGGTGTTATGCCGCCACTCGTCAACTTCGGAAAAACAGTTGATATGGCATCAAGTTTTGGAGACCAGTCAAATACTTTCTGAATATCCTTTCGTCTTCCAGGAAAACTGTAAATACTAAAACGATTTCTTCCAATCCGCGAATTAAGGCTAACGGAAAGATCAATCAAAGCTTCTTTGACGGTTGGTAGTTTACTATGCATACTTGCACTCGTATCAACTAAAACAAGAACTTCAAGATCACTTGTCTCTCCCAAGTCCTCAACAACCTCCATAATTTCCCCACGCTTCTCGGGGTCTAAATCTTCAAGACTTTGGTTGGAACCAAGGATCTGTCTAAGTTCTTTATTTACAAATCCCTGCAACGTTTGTGTCATTGCTTGCTTCGTTACCATCTGAACGGTTTGGGATAGTGATTCACTATATACGATTTGACTGACTCCCCCACCGGATAAAGCAATATCTTCCACTTCTTGTAAACCATCCGGGCTTTCTGTTTGATCATCATCGAGAATACCAATTACATTCACCGTAATACCCTGCTGATAAGCAAGAGCTGCAGTAGCAGAAGGATCCTCGCCTTTATTCGAACAACCATCCGTAAGAAGTAAAATTTGTTTCAACGTCCCATTTTTCAATGCCCCAACCTCCCTGTTTATTCCACTAACATCATCACCAAAAAAACAGGAGATTATACATAGAAAAGCGGAGAAACCAGGTAGGGGCACATGGACTGGACTGAACCGCAGGAGATAAAGGAAACACAGTAAGCGAAAGCGAACTGATGTTGACTTATCGCACGGAGGGCTCAGGAAGTCCATGTAGCCCCTGGTTGCCGTAGCTAGACATAGAAAAGCGGAGGAAACCGGAGGCAATTGAATAGGACATCCACCATCCCTACAGTGCCTTATTGCCATATATAGGAACTGCTGCCCATTCCGGCGTATTCTTGGCAATCTTAGCTACAAGTACAGTCATATCATCTTTTATTTCCCCAGACCTTGTCCGAATTACTTCTTCAAGCAGCAGGTCTGCCACTTCTTGCGGATCCTCTGTTGCCATTTCTCTAATTTTCCGCTTTAGCCATAGATCAATATTTTCCACGTGTTTTGGACCTTCAAAAATGCCATCACTCATCATAATGAGTAAATCATCCGAACTCAGATGTTCACTTACTATATCCACATCAAACTCTTGAATAATGCCCATCGGCAGATTACTCGCCTCAATTTTCATCATTTTACTTCCACGTTTGATAAAGCTTGGTGTGGAGCCTATTTTTAGGAAGCGAACCGATGCATCATGTAAATCAATGACAGCCAAGTCCAGTGTCGCAAACATCTCATCGGTAGTACGTAGGGAGAGAATGGAATTAATCGACTTAATGGCTACCTTCTCCGGAATCCCAGTCTGCAAGATTTGCTGTAGTAAACGAAGTGTCTCCATGCTTTCCTCCCTTGCCCTTCTTCCATTCCCCATTCCATCACTGATAGCCATCGCAAATTTACCTGCCCCAAGTTCAATCGTTGTAAAACTGTCTCCGGAGACTAGGCCACCTCCTTTTGCAGCACTGGCTGCCCCTGTTTGAATTGTAAATTCTTTAGCAGAACCAAACGTCAGGTGACTGTATCCATTTGGAAACGGGGAGATTTCCTCCTGTTTAACAACAATCATTTCATTTAGAATATCGGATAGTACCGGTGCAATTAATTTAGAACCCTCTCCGCGATAATCATAGAACGATGCTGTGATTTCAATATCGACATTCCCTTTTTCCAATTGATAAATATCCAGCTTCTCCAAGTCAATTCCCATATGTTTTAAGGCATCAATAATTTGACTTTCCTGTAGTTCGTGATGCTGGCGTTCCTTTAATATTTCCTTTGCAAAATCTTCCATTACTTCAGATACACCTTGTAATTGATCTGCTACCAATCGTTTGCTTTCCATCACCTGCTGCCTAAGTTTACGATTGGCTTCATAAGCTGTCATTTCTTCTTTCATCGCTTCTACTACTTTTCTCGATTTTACGCAGTGATTCTCAAACTCCCGAATTACTTTTCGATTTGGCTCCAGCCCCTCCGTAATATCTTCCTTCATTTCTTCCATTAAGGAATAGGTCTGATCAAACTCCTTTTGCCAGCACCTATCCTTCATAAAGCAATTCTGGCAGGTTTTTTCGGTAACCTGACTTAGAAAATAATCTGTTTCACGTCTTGCCTCTTGCTCATCCGTTGGGAATGTTTCAGATACAGCAAAGCTCTTTGACAACGCATGGAAAACGCCCGAAAACTGTTCAACTCTTCTTGCGGTAACATTTCGGACCTTCTGTAGATATTGCTCCTGCTCATAGGTGTATTCTTCCGTACCGGGGATATATCGGGAAATTCTATTGAACCAAGATGCTGGTGTTAATAGAAAGAATAGAATTGCAATTGAAGACTCAACGAGTGAAGGAATTAATGTTACTGCGCTTCCATAAATACCAATTAAAAAAGTACCGACAAGTAGTCCAACTGCCGTGCCAGGTTTCTTCCCTTCTTTCAGAAGACCACCAAGTAAACCGGAAAATGCGAGCAAGCTCATTTGATAAAGATTTGCCACATTTGCAAGCGATAAAATTAATCCAGCAACCACTCCAACCGTCGAACCAATGGCAGCGCCACCAATATAGGCAAACAGTAATACAAAATAACGCGAAAAAACCTGTTCTGCAGAAACTCCATAAAATTGCCATCCAATCATACCTGTTAAAACAGAAGCTATGAGAATAATCATACAAACGATTTCCTCATTTTTTAATGCAGGTTTATATCTTTTCGGTGATAAAAGAGGAATGCTTTGCATAAATATTAATACTAGGACAGTTCCGAGTACCCCTTCAACAACGAGCAGCAGCCATTCATATGGAGTAATAGCGCCACGCACCGAGTACAAGAACATTCTTGGAAGTGACGTTGAGGCAAATACAACAAGGGGTAAGATAATCTGCTGATTCTTTAAATTTTTACATAAGGCAGCAAGCAAAATGAATACCATCATCGACAAACCTATAAAAATAGAGTGTGTCATGGAGTAACTCAATGCTCCTGCCAAAACGGCAAGCATCGCTTTAAAGCTCTTTTCCCTATGTATAAACCACATAGAAGCGATAAAGGCTACAGCAAACGGGGTAACCGCAGATAAAATAACAGCCCGTCCGAGTAAAAAACCCGCGATATAAAAGAGCCACCCGTTCTCCAATAGAATTAACCTCATTTTCATAGAAATCCCTTTCCTTACTCTCCCCTTCTTTTCGGTTTTCTCAACACTATAACTTTTTGATTCTATCCTTGGAATTGAACTCATCATTGTCACCCACTCCTATCTTTCAAACTAGTAAACCATACTATTCCTTTTTTTTTTGTCAAAATGGCAAAGCACAACCAATAAATCGTTCGACGACTTTCTAGTTAAGAAGCAGGTTTCAACAAAAAATCATGAAAAGAGATGGATAGCTATAATTCTACTTTTAAGGAGTACTTGGATTTTAGCTATTGATGCACTTCATGATGCTGCCATCTTTTGCCGAATCCCAAGGTGTTCTGGCGAATGAGTGGCAAAATTTCCACCAAAAAACTACTTGCAAAATGGAAGCCATATGCTTATAGTAGTTCATAGGTAGATTGTCCGTGCATGAACTTTTCTAGTTACGAAGGAGTTGCGATATGGAGAATAATGAAAAGATTAGTAGTATTATCTACTCTTTTCGAGAGGTAGATAAATTTTTTAATAAGCAGATGTGGCATCATGCGAATGAATTAGGGGTAACCATTGTCCAACTGCAAGTACTTAAATTAATATCTAAAGAACCCAATTTGAGTTTAAATGAGCTCACTCAGAAAATGAATATTAATAAAAGTACGGTTAGCAGTACGGTTAACCGCTTAGTAAAGGCTTCTTTTATACAGAGGGAACAATCCACATCTGACAGAAGAGCAATTATCCTCAACTTGACAGAGTTAGGGAGGGAAAAGGAAAAAGAAGGCCATCGACTATTTTACAATCGATTACGCAATTTAAATGATATTAGTGATGAAGATGTAAAAAAATTGCTGGCACTTCACCAGTTAGTTAAAGAAAAGATTAGAGTAAATGGAGATGAACAGAATTGAGAGATAGAACAGCTTTTGTAGAGGCTTCGGAAGTCCCTAAAGGACCTATTATTTTTGTCATGGTGATGGGAGCTTTTGTCGCTATTCTGAATCAAACACTTTTAAACGTAGCATTACCAGTAATGATTGTTGACATGGGTATGTCAGCGAATGCTGCTCAGTCACTAACTACCATATTCATGCTGGTAAATGGGATACTGATTCCAATCACTGCTTTTTTAATGGAGAAATTTTCAACAAGACATTTATTTCTCACTGCCATGACACTCTTCGCAATTGGTACACTAATTTGTGGGATTTCATTCTCATACCCATCGCTTCTTGCAGGTCGGGTTGTTCAAGCAGCTGGCGCAGGAATAATGATGCCACTACTAATGAACGTAATTTTGAGTTTATTTCCAATTGAAAAACGTGGCTCAGCAATGGGATATATCGGACTTGCAATGATGTTTGCCCCTGCAATTGGGCCAACATTATCAGGAATTGTTGTGCAAACATATTCTTGGAGAGTTTTATTTTTTATCGTATTGCCAATTGTTATTATTGATATCATTCTTGCTTATTTCCTTTTGCGAAATGTTACAAAGCAATCTAATCCGAAAGTGGATTTTAAATCAATTATCTTATCGACCTTTGCATTTGGTGGATTACTTTATGGCTTCAGTAGTGCAGGCGAAAAAGGATGGGCCAGTCCGGAGGTATATCTTCCTCTTGGTATCGGAGCTGTCATTATGTTCTTTTTTGTAACCCGACAACTACGTATAAAAGTTCCGATGCTTGAGTTTAGGGTGTTTAAATATAACATGTTTACATTAACTACCATCATTAGTGTGGTTGTAACCATGGCGATGTTTGCTGCTATGATTCTCATTCCAATCTATTTGCAAAATATCCGTGGATTTTCACCTCTTGATTCCGGTTTACTGCTACTACCGGGAGCACTTATATCAGCTTTTATGTCACCGATTACCGGAAAGTTATTTGATCGAATAGGTGCACGGCCATTAGCCCTGATTGGTCTTGGCATTATCGTCGTGACAACATTTCTATTTTCTAACCTTACAGATGAAACGGGATATTATTTCATGATGGTTGCCTATAGTTTAAGAATGATTGGAATTTCCATGATTATGATGCCTATTATGACTGCAGGATTAAATCAACTGCCAAGGAGATTATATTCCCACGGAACAGCGATGTCTAACACATTGCGTCAAATGGCAGGATCCATTGGGACGGCATTTTTAGTTACTGTCATGACCACCCAGTCAGTGAAACACATGAATGATTCGATGCCTGCCTCCGGAATTGTTACGGATCAACAGCTAGTAAACATTGAAAATATGGCAACAATCCAAGGAATTAATGATTCCTTTATGGTTGCAACAGTATTTGCCGTTATAGGTTTTGTTCTTTCTTTCTTTATTAAGCGAACAGCTCCTGTGGAAGAGGATGAGGAGTACAATTACCAAGTGACAAGCAAAAATGCTCAAAAAGCCCAAGGAACTCGGAAGGTAAACGCGTCACAATTATAATTTAAATGAAATATGCTGTTTACAGAGTTGGCATGTTTCATTCAAATTATGAAATATCTATTGACACAATTTCTCCTCTGTTGTATTATAAATTCTGTTGACTTATTTTGGCGGTGTAGCTCAGCTGGCGAGAGCGTACGGTTCATACCCGTGAGGTCGTGGGTTCGATCCCCTCCGCCGCTATCAATAAATAAAAATCCACTCGGCATTCCAGCCTTGAGTGGATTTTTTTATTTGCTATTTTTTAAAAGATAGAACTACGGTTACTCGTCCACCAAAAAGATTTGTCGTTATTTTAAAAAATCTATAAACTCCGACGTAAGATAAACTTCGGCGACCGCTCTGGGAAATATACTTCGCTTTCCGCGGGCGGCTGGTGAGCCTCTTCATGCTTACGCATTTCAGAGTCTCACCTATGCCTTTCCTCCCGCAGGAGTCTTCGTATATTTCCCAGAGCTGGTTAAGAGGTTGCTGAAATTACTATAGCGTGTGCTAAAATAACATCATACAACTTCACCAGTCCGGGTGAGCGGCGGGCGGTGACTCCTGCGGGAACAAATGTTTTCGGTGGGGCGAGTAATCGCAGTCCCAGCACGTGTCCGAAGACCAGAAGAGTGGTTTTCTCTTCGGGGCTGAGGCCGTGCCCGCGGAAAGCATCCGCCCAGAGCGATCCCGGACGGCGGGAAAAGCAGTTACTTCACAGTTTATAGATTTTGTGAAATAACGACAAATCTTATTTGTAAACTATCTTGAAATAAAGATATAGTTATTAAAAGTAAAACATTTGATTTCTACATTAAAAAAAGCAGGTACTGGTTTCGACCCGCGCCTGCTTTATATATATTAGAGCATTGTCCATAGACAGCAGCTGCTACCCTCTTTTAGCACCTCGACCTCCACGCTTGGATTCCGTGTGCTTCTTCAAAGAGGCTAAACGATCCTCTGAGTCTTTGAGAAAACGATTCATCTTAGATTCGAAATTTTCAGTCCGTTCTTTCGGGCTTTTTTGACGTACTGGTCGATCCTTTGCCTTCTTAATGGATAAACCAATTTTACCGTCCTTTTCGACATTAATGACTTTTACTGTTACCTCGTCACCAACACTCAAGTGTTCGTTAATATCTTTGACATAGTTGTCAGCAACCTCACTAATATGGACCAGACCCGTTTTACCTGCTTCCAACTCCACGAATGCTCCAAAATTAGTAATCCCGGTTACCTTCCCCTGCAGCTTACTGCCTACTTCGATTGACATAAAAAAAATGCTCCTCCTTAAAAGATTAAGTGTAGTTCTTATATAGTATATTAATGTGATTGAAAAGTGTCAATAAGACGGCTCCTCGTCAGGAAGCTTGAATATTAATTCGCCCTCTTTGGAGAAGAAATAGTTCGTTCGAGCTATATCCAAAACATAATCTTCATCTTTTAAAAGCTCAATTTCCTCGGTAAGGTTTGCTTCTTCTTTTTTCAACGTTGTAAGTTCTTCTTCCAGTTGTTCATATTGTTCTAGTTTTTCGGCTTGAAGCTCACGCTGGTTAAAGTGGTATGCAGCCATGCTACCAATAGCGATAGCTATAATAATAGAAAATAACACAAGACGCCGAATTAGTCGCTGCTTTTTTCTCTTCTGTCTTTCTATGTATGCATCATACTGCTGCATGTAATTCGAGTCTAATCTTGTAATCGTTTCTTTCTTGGACGACATAGCCACTACCTCCTTTTAGACTTTAGATACTTCAGGTATTTATAACATATATTCTTCATTGTACTATAAAATCCTGCTATTTTGTGTAAAAAATTTTTAAATCTATTCGGTGCTACTTTATACATTCCAATTGCAATCCACCCAAATGGAGTTAAAATCATTTTTAGAATAAATAGGATTATCGAACCTAACAAAGTAATAATAGAGACAATAATACGTAAAATAAGTTTGATAATCCATGAGATTGGCGTAATAATTAGACCTTGAAACAAACTTTTGAAAAAACGATAAATAGCGGTCGTAATTTGTATAATCCATTCCAATGCTATTTTGTATATCGATTTTGCAAAAACTTGATACATAGAAAACCCGAGAAGACAGGCCAGGAAAACATAGAGCCTTAATTCCCCCGCATTCACGCGAAACAGCACATAAAAGATAATTCCTGTTTGGGTCAGCCAAAAGCTTATTTCCAAAAAATACGTTAAAAAGATACTGTTCTTCCAGTAAGGTGTAAATCGGCGAAACGTTTCTTGTATTATTCCCAAATAAAAGCCACTTGAAACCATAGCGATTAGAGTCAGGAATTGGACACTGAGTGTCATCGGAACAACTTGCTAAAGAATCCTTTAGCTTTCTCCTGTTGCTGTTCATCTACATAGGAAAGCTCATAGATTTTCCCTTTTATTGTAACGACACCTTCTGTCACATCTAGATTCTTTAACTGTAAATTTTGACCACGAATAATCAGGTAGCCCATCACCGTCTCCAACAAAAACTCTTCATTATCAAAACTGTCTACTTCTTTTACTCCAGTTATCTCTAGGTTTTTGCGGTTATTCAATTTTACAGAGTGATCCGTTTGTTCACGAGTTATCGTTTCCTTGTTATCATAATAGTTCATAAAAAGCCCTCCTTATCATTATTAATTTATGATAGGAGGGACAAGTATAGAACTCTATTCAACCTTTTCTTCCTTGACGATTGTGTATAATGTTTCGGCTTCATCTTTTCTAACTTTTTCTCTCAGATCATTAACTTTTACAGTTACAAGTTTCTGTCCAAACCGAATAATGAGCTCATCCCCTGGAGACAGTGTAGTGGAAGCCTTAGCCTGATTCCCATTAACTGTTATCCGCCCCTGATCAGCAACCTCTTTGGCTAATGTTCTCCGTTTGATAATTCGTGATATCTTCAAAAATTTATCCAATCGCATTGTATCACTCTCTTTCTTTCGCTTGGTTCCAGTATACATCCATCTCTTCAAGCGTTGCCTTGTTCATATCAGCATTCTTCTTTTCAAACTGCTTTTCAATATAGGTAAAGCGTGAAATGAATTTCTGATTAGCCCTGTTTAATGCAATTTCAGGATTAATCTTATAATACCTTGTCAAGTTGGCCAGCACAAACAGAACATCACCGAATTCATCTTCTATTTCATTTATAGTCTTTGTTTCGATCGCTTCCTGGACTTCATTTAGTTCTTCTTCTAGTTTCAACCAGATATCCTTTACGTCTTTCCAATTGAATCCAACTTTTGCGGCCTTTTTCTGAAGCTTATAAGCCTTTGCAAGAGAAGGGAGGTGCTTCGGTACCCCATCGAGTACGGATTTGCGTTTATCGCCTTTTTCTTCTTTTTTTAGTTCCTCCCAATTCCTTGTTACCTCTTCAACAGAGTTGACCTTCGTATCTGAAAAAACATGAGGATGACGAAAAATCATCTTCTCTGTAATCGAACGGATGACATCGTCTATTGTAAAATAGCCATCATCCTCACCAATTTGACCATAAAGCATGACATGCATCAGTATATCGCCCAGTTCTTCTATTATATTTTCATCATCTTCTGCATCAATGGCGTCAATAAGTTCATATACCTCTTCGATGGTATATTCCCTTAGTGATTCATATGTCTGCTTTTGATCCCAAGGACATCCACCTGGTCCCCTTAATGTCGCCATAATTTCCCTTAGGCGATTAAATGTGTGATTCAATGTCGTCGGTGGTGCTGGCGGGACATAAACACTTGTCAAATTACTGACTTCCATAGAGCGATCCAGTTCTTCCAAAGGGACGGTAATGATTCTTTCTTGCTCACTTCCAGCTGCTTCAATAATAGTAACTTTATAATCTGGTGGAAGATCTTCCAGTAAAGCAAGCTTCACATCAGAAGCAATAAAGCGGTCATACACCTGGCAAAAGATAATATGATGACGGTAATCCAAGTCACTTCGATTGAAAGAGGTTCCATCAGTAAATTGAAAACCTTCAATCGGATCTACCCTTAAGGATGTAAATAAATCATCTAAATAGCTTTGTCCTCCTACCACCTTCACTTCCACCTCGGTCTGCTCCAGTAAAAGCTGAACTGTTTTCTCAGCGAGCATCGGATGACCTGGAACAGTATAGATAAGTGTCTCGTCAGAATTCCTTGCATATTTAATTAAGGTTTCTGTAATCCGGTCATACACCATTCCAAATTGTTCTTCTTCCTCATACATTGCGTCAAAAGATTCAAAATGGACACTTTCCTCTTGCAATGATTCTATAACCGGGTGGTCAATGGTGCGTGTATAAATAATTGTATCTGACTTTGTTAATTTTTTATAAATACCTAAAGGAAGCTGATCCACGTCCCCGGCACCAAGTCCAATGATTTCAATCCTACTCATTTATTTTCCTCCCTTTATAAATGCGAATAAACAACCTTGACTTTGGCAACATTGCTAATTCATTCTCTGTAAAAGCACTTCCTCGCAGCAGAATAATAATAAAAATAATCCCACCTGTTATAGCTATAAATAAAACATAGAACAATAACAATACACGAGAAACTTCTGCAGCTTCGGAAAATATCCAATCCATCAGCGTAATATAGACTCCCATTGCGATACTCGATTTCATAAGTGCCAACCAATTAATTCGGCCAAGAAAGTCGAGCCCCGGCAATTTCCTTTTCAGTTCATACAGAACAATGATAAACAGCATAAGTAGACTCAAGACTGTTGCAATCGCACTGCCCATTATTCCTAAAACTGGGACTAACAGTTGGTTTCCAATCCATTTAGCAAAAAAAGAAATTAAAATAAATCCAGCTGTCCGTTTAATATGACCCATTCCCTGAAGGATGGAAGAGGCTGTAATGGCAATCGAACAAAGAAATATGGAGAGTACAAGTGTTTGTAATTCCATTGTTCCTTTTTCATCTTGGAATAATAAAAGATTCGTTTCTGGGAAGATAGCAATCAACCCGATAGTTGCTCCGACAGCCAAGTAAAAACTGAAAAGTAGTGCAGTGCGGATATAATTGTAAAACGTATCCGGATCTGCTTCTGTCTTTTCCTTTGATATGGTAGGAATCAACGCTAATGCAAAAGATGATCCCAATACTGTTCCTAACTGGATTAATGGTTGACCACGATCAAAAACGCCTTTTGCTTCCATCGCTTCCGTTTGTGTTAGCCCATATTCCTTTAAACTTTGAATCAATGTGAATGCGTCAGCAAATTGAATAACGATCAATACCATATGATTTAATGCAGCTATAATACCAAGAATCCACAAATTTCTCATATAGTAATTCCATGGAATCTCATATTTCTCATTGGAAACAGGCTTCGTCTTGATAAAGAAAAATGTCAGAATAAGAATTGCAACGATTCCACCAAAGATAGACGCTAGTGCTGCTGCCTGTCCAATCTCATATAATTGGTGATTTCCAAAAGCAACATACAAAGCTGCCATGATTATAATAAACACACGGATAAACTGTTCTCCCACTTGAGAGTAAGCAGTTGGTTTCATAATATAATTACCTTGAAAGGCCCCTCTTAACAATGCAGAAAAGGGAACAAGTAAAAAAGTAAAAGCGGCAAATTGATATGTATGTGCTAAATTAGTATCCCCTACCCAAGCCGCAATTGACTCTGCATTCATTAACAAAAAAAGAAAGATAATTCCATTTATTCCAATTAAAATGGAAAAAACCGGAAGATAAAAACTTCGAAAGGAAGGGGGTTTTCCTGTAGCCTTTAATTCGACCGCCATTTTGGATATGGCCGAGGGAAACCCATATAGCGAAAGAATCAATGCAATACCTAATATTGGGTATACTTGCTGATATACATAAAATCCAATATCTCCCGTCAAATTCTGCAATGGTATTCGGTATCCTGCACTTAATATTTTACTGATAATTCCTGCCATTGTCAGAAGCAATGCACCTTTTACCAGCTTGTTTGTTTCATTCATGATTCGCGTCCTTCATGTAAATTTTACCTTAGTATAACACAGGTGTTGAACTTTCACTTGATACTAAATACACCAAATAAAAAGCTGCCTAAGAAGTTTAAACTTCTCAGGCAGTTACGATGCGTTAAGTACTATTCCATCTGTTTAGCTAAAAATCCTGCAGCTGTTTCTGCACTTTTTTGTTCAACTTTTCCGATTTTTTCCTCTTTAGAGAATATCATTACACACCCGATAGGATCTCCATTCGCAATAATAGGACTAATACAATAAGATTGGAGTTCCTGTTCCTGACCTTCAATTATTTCCATCGTCACGGGATCCGCTTCAAATAGTTGGGTTCTACTTTCTATCGTTTTAGTCAATTGAGCAGCAATATTTTTATTTAAATAATCTTTTTTCGATTCACCAGCAATAGCAATAACCTCATCCCGGTCACTAATAATTACAGGTGATTGCAAAGAGTTAAACAGTGCCTCTGCATATTCTTTTGCGAAATGCCCTAATTCACTTATCGGGGAGTACTTTTTTAAGATTACCTCCCCTTCTCTATCAACAAATATTTCCAGTGGATCTCCTTCACGGATACGTAGTGTTCTTCTAATCTCTTTTGGGATAACCACTCTGCCTAAATCATCAATTCGACGTACGATTCCTGTTGCTTTCATCTCTAAGCAGCCTCACTTTCTAATGATGATTACTTTCCCTAACGTTTCGTTTACTTAACGTGTAAAAATCACCAGGTGTGGTTTTAGTATAAATCATCCAGAAATAACTATACATTCCATGGAAAATTTTAATTGTCCCTATTAACACTACTTAATTTCTTAATAAATTTCTCAATTACTTCGTATCTGCTATATTCCGATTCATTAGACCACTTAAATATAATCTTTAGCTTTTTGTTTTCTGTTCCCAATCCAACATTTCGGCCAAAGGAATTTGCCAGTTCAAAGAGCTTTGAACCGTCAATTTGCTGGCTACGATTTTCGTCGATAAGTAGGACAATTTTCTTGTTCCGCTCCGTAACAGATTCCACACGCTCCGTTTTGGCATAAATTTTTAGTGAAGATACCGTAAATAAATTATCTACTTCTTTCGGATAATCACCAAAGCGATCCATTAATTCATCTTTAAGTTCTTCAATATCTTCCTTAAGGGTCATTCCCTGAAATTGTTTATAGATGTCAATTTTCTGCTTTTCGTCTTTAATATATTCATCCGGAATATATGCATCAAGATTCAGTGCGAGTTCAGGCTCAAATGGCATCATTTCTTCCAGATTCTTCCCTGCTTTGCGTGCATCGATTGCATCTGTCAACATTTGAGAATACATATCAAACCCAACCGAATCGATGAATCCATGCTGCTGCGCCCCTAGTAGGTTCCCTGCGCCACGTATGGATAGGTCACGCATCGCAATCTTAAATCCAGATCCTAGCTCCGTAAACTCTTTAATCGCTTGTAGGCGCTTTTCAGCTACTTCTGTAAGCACTTTGTCCTTCTGATAGGTAAAATACGCGTAGGCCACACGATTAGAGCGTCCAACGCGGCCTCTTAATTGATAGAGCTGACTTAATCCCATGCGATCAGCATTGTTTACAATTAACGTATTCACATTGGGAATATCGACACCTGTTTCAATTATTGTCGTACTGACAAGAACATCATACTCCCCTTCCAAAAATCCGAAAATAACACTTTCCAATTCGGTTTCATTCATTTGTCCGTGAGCAACGGCGATTTTTGCATCATCCACAAGCATCCCAAGATCTCGGGCAACCGTATCGATGTTCTCCACTCGATTATAAAGGAAAAATACCTGACCTCCTCGCGCCATCTCTCTTTCAATGGATTCACGTATGAAAATCGGATTGTATTCCATGACATAGGTCTGAATAGGAAAACGGTTTTCAGGTGGAGTTTCAATAACAGATAAATCTCGAACTCCGAGCATGGACATATGCAGTGTCCTTGGTATTGGGGTCGCTGTCAATGTCAGAACATCCACATTCGTTTTTAGCTGTTTAATTTTTTCTTTATGTTTGACTCCAAATCGTTGTTCTTCATCGACAACAAGTAAACCAAGGTCACGATATTCAACATCCTTGGACAAAATTCGATGTGTTCCTACAACAATATCGACAGTCCCTTTCCTTAATCCATTAAGCGTATCCGTTTGTTGCTTTTTTGTCCGAAAACGACTAAGAAGACCTATATTAATTGCATGATCCTGGAATCGTTCCCGTATGGTTTCAAAATGCTGTTGTGCCAAAATAGTAGTCGGAACCAATATAGCCACCTGTTTACCGTCTGCTATCGCTTTAAATGCAGCTCGAATTGCAACCTCGGTTTTCCCATAACCTACATCACCACAAAGCAGCCGATCCATTGGTCGCTCCCGTTCCATATCCTGCTTAATTTCTTCAATACATCGAAGCTGATCTTCTGTTTCCTGATAAGGGAAGGAAGCCTCAAATTCACGCTGCATCTCCGTATCCTCAGAGAAGGCAAAACCCTTTTTCGCTTCTCGTTCTGCATAGAGCTTTATAAGATCATCAGCTATATCTTCAACAGAAGATTGTACTTTTCGCTTTACTTTCGTCCACTCGGATCCACCAAGCTTGTATAATTTCGGTTCTTTCCCTTCAGAACCTACAAATTTTTGGACAAGGTCAATCTGGTCAATTGGGACAAATAATTTGTCGTCTCCAGAATACTTAATCAGCATGTAATCCTTATGCAAATCATTTAATTCAAGCGTCTCAATACCAAGATATTTACCTACACCGTGATTCGCATGGACCACATAATCCCCAATTTTCAGCTCCTGATAGCTTTTTATACGCTCTGCATTGGAAATCTTCTGTTGTTGCTTCCTTGGTCGTTTGGACCGTTTTTTAAACAATTCATTTTCCGTTATGACCGCAAGCTTGTGCATGGGTAGTTCAATACCATTCGTGATATTACCAACTGCTATGGTCGGCATGTCCACCGGAAGCATCAAACTCTTTGTAATCGTTGCGTCAATATCATAATCGGCTAAAATCGAATGGATTTTATCTGCCCGCTTTTTGTTCGGGGCAAGGATCACTACAGAAAATTCCCCTTTTTCCCAACGCTTCAACTCATTTTTAAATAAGTGCATTTGTCCGTGAAATTCCTGCATGACTCTTGAAGATAGATTAATAATATTTTCCGGCTGCGTATTCGGTATATGTCTCAGAAACACAGACATGTAAATTCGTTGGTGCTTCATTGTTTCTATTACAGTATTCCAATCCAATGAAAATCTGCTGTTTCTTACCATATGACCGGATTCAAGCAAACTGCTATACCATTCTGCCTCTTCTGTATCAAGATTCGTAGCCGTCTCCTGAATTCTGCTCATCTCATCAAGAATAATAAGTCCGTCAGAAGCTATATAATCTAATAAACTAGCAGGTTTTGAATAGAGAAAGCCGATATATTTATACATTTCTTGAAACCGCTCTAAATTTTTAAAGCGACTAATATCATGCTCCATGACTTCGACTAACTTCTCTTTCGCATCTATTGCTTTCATTTTTTTCAAGCTTGCAGCAAGTGCCTCTTCCAACCTTGTTGAAGCGGCTAAAATGTCTTCATCTGTTAGTAGCAGCTCGGTGGCGGGCCCGATTATTACCTTGTCTACCTTATCCAGGGATCGTTGCGTTTCTGCATCGAAATAACGTATCGAATCTATTTCTTCGTCAAATAATTCAATACGTATTGGATGCTGTTCTGTAATTGGATATATATCTATAATTCCCCCACGACGGCTGAACTCGCCAGGAGTAGTGACCATCGATGCTCGTTCATATCCCATATCGACAAGTGAAGTAAGGTAGGAATCAATTGCAATTTCCTCCCCGTTGGTAAAACGTAATTGGTAGTTGCTCCAATAATTTTTGGGCGGTAATATTCGTTTTAATGCTGCCACTGGGGCAATTAATATTCCCGATTTCTTATTGGACCATTGTGTTAGTGCCTCAATCCGCTGGGCTCTTAGTTCTGGACTAGAAATGGAAATTTCTGAGGCAATCAATTCATTAACTGGATATAAGTAAACATTTGTTTCCCCCATGAACTCTGATAGGTCATCATAGAGCTGCTGTGCTTGCACCAGTTGATGGGTCACCAAGAGAATCGGTCTGTTAACAGATTGATTGACCACAGATACGAGCATGCTTCTTGCAGACCCAGAAAGCCCTGCAATTAGCTGCTCTTTCATTCCGTCGGTAACCCCACTTATAATCGATTGGAAATCTTCTTTCGTTTTTAGATAGTTATTAATACCCTTCATCGTTATACCCCTCTTAAAATGCATATATAAGCGCAAAAATGCCTTGGTTTACTGAACCAAAGCTTTTGCTGCGTATGTTATTGTATAAAAAAATCCAACTCATGATAATTGGGATGCTGTCCTAAGGCTTGTTCACAGTTCTCACAAATAGTATTTATTTGAATATCACCATTACTATCATAATGGATCATTTCTTCCTTTTCACTTTTGCTCAACTGATCGAAACCAAGTGACGATGCATCAATCACCTTTTGCTCCAGTTTCCCGATTGTATGTCCGCAGTGTCTGCAGTTATAAATAATTGACATAGATATCCACCTCGAATAATCTTTCTATTAAAAGTTTATCCGCTTGATGGTATATTATACATCAACACTTAAATCAATCCGTATATATAAGCTTATGTATCAATTATTGTATTCATTCATTACTTCAATAAAGGATGTACCCTTAACCCAAGATTCACAGGCATCTGCAGCATTTTTAATACTAATGACAACATCTTCTTTTTCTGCCTTTGGGAAAGATCCCAACACATAGTCGACTACTGGAATAGATGTTGATGGTCTGCCGATACCTAGGCGAATGCGTTTAAACTCCTTAGTACCAAGGTGATCTATCGTCGACCTGACTCCGTTATGCCCGCCATGGCCACCTTTTTGGCGCAGTCGTATCTTTCCTGTTGGTAAATCGAGATCATCATAGATAACAAGAACATCTTCGAGATTCACATTATAATAATCCATTAATGGACGAATAGATTCTCCGGAAAGATTCATATACGTTTGTGGCTTTAGAAATATCACTTTATCATCGCCAAAAATCTCCATGGCGTAATCTCCGTGAAATTTAGACTTGTTCAAGCTCCATTGATTACGTTTCAAGAGCTCATCAATCACCATAAAACCTATGTTATGCCGTGTCTGTGCATACTTTTTACCTGGATTGCCTAATCCTACAATACATTTCATTTTGCTTCTTCCTTTGGAAAAAAAGTAATAAACTATTTCTAAACAACAACCCCCCCACTAAGAAATTGGTTTTTCCTTCTTAAAGGAGGGTACGTTGCTGTTCATTATATTAAAACTTTAATTGATTTTATTCTTTATCTTCTTTTTCAGCGCCTACCAACTCTGGCTCTGCATTTTCATCTGTATCTGTTTCAAAATCTTCTTCTGTGGTTGGCGGTACTACCGTAGCAATGGTAGTGTCCTGTTCATCCAAAATTTCGTATGATCCTTCTGTTGGAATATCGGCAACAGTGAGACTGTCTCCAACTTCCAGAGCAGAAACATCCACTGAAATTTCTTCAGGAATGCTGCCAGGTTTTGCTCTTACCTGAATTTCGTATAACGGCTGCTGCAAGACTCCACCATCTTTTGAGCCCTGTGCTTCTCCATCTAAACGAAGTGTGACAGCTACATCCATTTCTTCGGACATATTAACTACATAAAAGTCTGCGTGAATTAATTGATCTTTAATCGGATCGATTTGATAATCATGAAGCATTACATCCACCGCGCCGTCGTTTTCGACATCCAATGAGATGATTGCATTTCTACCTTCGTCCCGAACCGTTTTAACTAATTCAATGCTATCTATCACAACACTTTTCGATTCCTTTTCTTTTCCGTAGACAACCGCTGGAATTTTCCCACTTAGTCTAATCTCTTTTGTTGCTGATTTCGTAAGATTTTCCCGTTTCGTTGCATTTAACTTTACTGCCATATTAATCACCCTCCAAATTTTTTAAAACATTTCTTCGAACAGTTAAGTATTTCTCTTTCTATTCATTCCATATGTTTATCGTGGAGAAAAAAACGGTCAATATAATTAATACCCGATATTCGGTCGATCTAAACCATTAATCAAATAAAACACTAACGGATTGCATTTCATGCACACGTACAATTGCTTCTCCAATAAGCGGGGCTACGGAGAGAGCTGTAATTTTGCCACTGTATTTTTCTTCCGGAAGCGGAATACTATTTGAAATAACAAGCTCTTTGATTTGAGAGTTATTAATTCGCTCAATTGCCGGACCTGAAAGTACAGGGTGTGTACAACAAGCATATACTTCTTTGGCGCCATTTTCAATTAATGCATTTGCTGCAAGGGTAATCGTTCCTGCTGTATCGATAATATCATCAATCAGAATAGCTGTTTTCCCTTCGATATTTCCGATAATATTCATGATCTCAGCTACATTTGGGCGCGGACGACGCTTATCAATTATTCCAATAGGTGATTTCAAACGATCAGCCATTTTACGTGCACGCGTCACACCACCATGATCAGGTGAAACTACGATTAAGTCTTCAAGGTTTTTGGCTTCAAAGTAACTTGATAAAATCGGAACACCTTGCAAGTGGTCAATTGGAATATTAAAGAACCCTTGTATTTGCGGTGCATGCAAATCGAGTGTAATAACTCGGTTTGCCCCTGCAGTTTCAATTAGGTCTGCCACCAATTTAGCGGCAATCGGCTCACGTGATCTAGCTTTCCGGTCTTGGCGAGCGTAGCCATAATATGGCATAACGATGTTAATCGATTTTGCTGAAGCGCGTTTAAGTGCATCAATCATAATAAGTAATTCCATAATATGCTGATTAACAGGAGCAGATGTAGATTGAACTACATATACTTCAGAACCACGAATACTTTCCTCGATATTAATCTGTATTTCCCCATCGCTGAATCTTGATACCGTACATTTCCCAAGTGTTGTTCCAATATGATCTGCAATCTCCTCCGCCAACTTAGGGTTGGAATTTAATGAGAAGACCTTCAACGATGAATCCTTGTAGCTAGATGTCATGAAATATAACCTCCGTTAATCTCTTTTCCTATTTTTTAAATTTGTAACATAGCCTTCTTTATTCGTTTGTCTAGCTCTTGCAACAGATAATGCCTCTTCTGGAACATTTTCCGTAATCGTTGAACCTGCTGCAACATAGGATCCTCTTCCAATTTTCACAGGAGCAATTAAGTTTGAATTACAGCCTATGAAGGCATCGTCCTCAATGGTAGTCAAGAATTTATTCGTTCCATCGTAATTTACTGTAATTGTACCACAACCAATGTTTACATTACTTCCTACTTCTGCATCACCAATGTAACTCAAATGGGAAACTTTGCTGTTGTCGCCAAGTTCAGTTTTCTTAATTTCTACAAAGTTACCTAGTTTAGCATCATGACCTATCGTTGAATCAGGTCTAATATGCGCAAATGGGCCAATTTTGACACGGTCACCAATTTTACTATCATTTGCCACACTTTGTTTAACAATTGTAGCTTCCCCTATAGAACAATTTGAGATTTCACTGTTTGGGCCAATTTCAGCATTCGTTTTTATAATGGTTGTTCCTTTTATGATTGTACCCGGGTGAATAATAACATCGGATTCAATAACGACATCTGGTTCAATATACGTATGATCCGGATCAATAATTGCAACGCCATTGCGCATATGCTTCTCATTAATACGCTTTTTCATCGTTTTTTCGGCTTCAGCCAATGCAACACGATCGTTTACTCCCAATGTTTCTTCAAAATCGGGAGTTAAGAAGGCACTAACTTTTTTACCTTGATTACGCATAATTTCAATTACGTCTGGCAAATAGTATTCTCCCTGTACATTATCATTGGAAACTTCTTGTAGTGCAGCAAAGAGAGCCTGATTGTCGAAGCAATACGTACCAGTATTTATCTCATTAACAAGAAGTTCACCTTCACTCGCATCCTTATGTTCAACAATTCGTTCCACTTCATTCGTTTCATTACGTAAGACTCTTCCATATCCTGCCGGGTTATCTGTCTTTGCAGTCAAAATCGTTGTACCAGCACCTGATTCTTCGTGATGATTAAATAACGCCTGATACGTTTCTCCCTTAATCAAAGGTGTGTCACCACAAGCTACAATGGTAGTACCTTCTTTATCTTTCAATAACGCTTCTGACTGTAAAACAGCATGTCCCGTACCTAATTGTTCATCCTGGACTACAAATTCACTTGCCTGCCCAATTTGGTCTTTCACTTTTTCAGCACCAAAGCCTACTATTGTTACCATTTTATCCAATTTCACTGTATTTAATTGATCTATAACATGTTGCACCATTGCGCGTCCAGCAACTGGATGCAAAACTTTATAAAGCTTAGACTTCATTCTAGTTCCTTGCCCTGCTGCAAGAATGACAGCATAACGATTAGTCATAAGGAAACCTCCATCATTTCTAATTATCCACTTTAAAATATATCGTAAAAAACATATCATTTCAACAACGGTTAACGATGGAGGATAATATTTGAAGTGAAAAATGTAGATGCTGTGACGTTTGCGTGGGAATGCAACCTTAAATGTTTGAGGGAATAGCGATTTTTTAAACAAAAAAAGAAGGTCAACCTTTAACAGATTTGACCCCTTTACTTATCATGACTATTTAAACCTCTATTAAGAAGCACCTGCTTCTTCATATTTAACTTCACTTTCACCCACACGACGATATTCTTCTAAAACGGCATCCTGAATCTTTGAACGTGTTCCTGAATTGATTGGATGTGCTATATCCCGAAATTCCCCATCAGGAGTTCTTTTTGACGGCATCGCCACAAATAATCCATTATTACCGTCGATTACGCGTATATCATGGACTACAAACTCCTGATCCAACGTGATAGATGCTATAGCTCGCATTCTGCCCTCTGTATTAACGCGGCGTAATCTAACGTCAGTTACTTCCATGATGTCTCACCACCTTTTCCCTTATGGACTTACTCTAACTATTTCAACAAAACAATTGAAATTCCTGCTTAAAATACAAAAGAAATTAAATATTTTAAATTAGAAGTAAGTTTAAAAGGAAAAATACGAATAACCCATTGGAATTAGTATCTAAAAATAACGTCATTAGTGGGTTATTAGGAATCTGTGTGGTTCTCCACATAATTACCTGATTGTATTTCAATCTTATTATGTCGGATATCTACATTTGTGATTTTTACCAAGGAAGTATAATTATTTATGACACGTTCTTCTTCCTCATCATCTGCTTCAGCCAATACTCCTATTGCTTGTACACGCGCATCAAATTCAGCAAGCAAATTAATCATACCGGTAATGGTTCCTCCAGCTTTCATGAAATCATCGATAATACAAACATTCGCACCTTCTTCAAGGCTACGTTTTGGCAATACCATCGTTTGTATTTTTCGTGAAGAACCAGAAACATAGTTAATACTTACGGATGAACCTTCTGTCACTTTTGGATCTCTTCTGGCAATTACAACCGGGACGTTCAGGAAAGAGGCAACAGCATATGCCAATGGAATACCTTTTGTTGCAACAGTGACAATCACATCAATCTTTACTTTTGAAAAAGCAGATGCAAAAACACGTCCTATTTCCCTTACTGTTCTCGGATCACCGAGTAAATCACTCATATAAAGATAGCCACCTGGCAAAATTCGTGCTGGGTCCTCGAGTTTCTTTCTTAATTCTTCAATGAATTGCATACTATTTTCACGAGAAAACGCAGGGATATATTTTACGCCGCCCCCTGCACCCGTGGATCGTTGCAGATACCCCATACCTTGATTCTGGAAAACTTCATTAATAATATCCAAATCTTCACTAATAGAAGATTTTGTTGTCTCACAAATTGTTACGAAATATGGCAATTGTATATGTTTTCTTGGGTTTTCCAGGAAAAAATCAGTCAATACTACCAACCTATTGCTTCTTTTCATTACTACACCCCAAAACCGTATATTTAATTAATAATATATCATTATTATACGTATTTTAGCAATACTTACCCCAATAAACGAACAAGGTATACTTCATCACAAAATCCGCGCATCCCATTATAAATTCGAGTTGCTTTACTTTGTTGTTCGACTAATCCATATACAGTAGGCCCACTACCACTCATAAGTACTCCTGCAGCGCCCGCATGAACCATAGCCTCTTTTATCCGCATTACTTCTGGATGTAATGAAAACGTGATGTCTTCAAGTGAATTCCCGATGTTCCTGCATAATTTATCGAATTTCCTTTCACTTAACGCTTTAAGTATTTCCGAAGTCTGGGGATGAAAAAGTCTCTCTACATCGATTTTCTCGAAAATGGTCTTTGTAGAAACACCAATATCTGGTTTTGCTAAAATAATCCAACAGGAAGGTGGGGATGGTAATGACTCTATTTTTTCACCATACCCCCTAGCTATTGCAGTATTTCCATATACACAAAAGGCGACGTCCGCGCCAATCGTTGACCCTAGTTCTGCTAATTCTTCAAGTGGGATACCCAATGACCATAGTCTGTTAAGCCCGCGCAATACTGCTGCTGCATCTGTACTGCCTCCTCCCAGTCCGGCTGAAACTGGAATATTCTTATCAATACGGATGTGGACCCCCTCCGTAATCCCGTACGCCTCTTTAAAAACATTTGCGGCCTTATATGCTAAATTCCGTTCATCATTAGGTACATATCTGCTTTCCAGAGAAATCTCAATCCTATTTTCCTCTAACCGTTCCAATTCGATACGATCAGCTAAATCGATGGAAGTCATGATCATTTCCACATCATGATATCCATCCTCTCTTTTTCTTAATACATCAAGAGATAAATTAATCTTCGCTGGGGCTTTCTCTAATATAGTCATTGTTATCACCACCTTTTCACGTCCTTGAAAATATAAATAATTGTAACATAATTAAAAAGCATAGGCGACTCGCGTGTTGTTAACAGGCACAAATAGCAAACAGGAAGACTAAAAAAGACAAACCCGTTAGGATCTGCCTTTCTGTTGCATATTTTGTTCTGCGATTTCAATAGCTCGTTTAACCATATTACCGGCATCCCTTGACTTAATGCCGCCCCAACCTTCTTGCTGTACCGTGTCGTAAAACCCTAACTCTTTGGCAATCTCCTCTTTCAAATGGTCGGACATGATTCCTCGGCGTCTACCCACGAAAGAACAACCCCTTTCTGTTTGAGCTTTCTTACGACAATATTAGCATGTGTTGATTCGTAAAAAAAAACACCCAGCAGATTTATGTAAAAAAGGAAATTTTTTTGAATAACAAAAAACAGTAGACAAGTGTCTACTGTTCCATCAATATTGCTTTATTTCCATCAAGAAAATTTAATTCAACCGTTTCTGTTAATATGTCTGCATAGCTGTATGAAACACGTTCGAATGCATTTTCGTCTTGGTCAAGCTCAACGACAAAGACTGAAGGATACGTTTCTGCCAGAACTCCCGATCGAATAATCGTTTTCCTTCTTCCTCCGTTAGCTTTTAATTTCAACCTTTTTCCAACATGACATTCAAGACCTTGCTTAATTTCGATTAATGTTTTAGCCACTATACTCCACCTCACTAATTTATAGTTTAACACAAACCCGTCCAATAGTCAAATAAAACTTTATATTATATCAGTAAGTCTTTTTTCCTGTCAACAATAAAATTTGTCTATTTCCTATATTATCTGTAATTATTAACAAAATATGTATTATTTTATCGAAAAATTTTCGGAATAAAACTTGTCCTAACAGAAGTTTGGGTCCTTATCTCTATTGGATAAGGAAAAACCCCAAATTTATTCTCCATTTTCTTCAAGATAGGGCATCCCAGTTCGAAGTAAGCCCCTCGTTTCAATTCCACCCATTCCTTTTTCCCCAGTCAGTGTGTTCCTCAGTGCATCCCATACACCCACACTTTCCATAAATGGTGTATAGGCAATTTTTGCTGCAATATAGACAGGGTCTAGTGCATGTATATTGACCCGTAAAGGGGAACTGGCAAAATTTGCTCCTGCACGTATAAGGGATTCAAAATGCGATTGACAAGCACCAGCGAAAATTACGAGCTGATCCAAGTTCGGATTTATTCGCCTTGCCTCCCTTACCGTTTCTGCAAAATATTTAGAATGCCTATATGCTTGTAAATCATTTTTCATCCCTTTATTCTTTGAATAGGAATCATGACCTGTAATAACGATAATATCTGGTTGTATTCGTTTCACTAAACTTCCAATCTCATCCGGCATTTCTTTTTCATTGATATGAATTCCATGAACCTGTAGGCCAACACGCTGATATAAAGAAATACATTTTCTTAAATATGTCTGATCCCCGTCCAAATGCAGTACTTTTGCTGGCAGCTGAAAAAACCTACCTTCGTTAAGGTACCCATCTGTTGTTTGATACGTTCTTTTTTCTTTCATAAGCTGATAATCCTGTCGAAATAGTCGATAGGAAAACTCTTCTTTCTCTTTTTCCTTTTCCTGTCTTTTAACAATTTCTCTTCCAGCAGCAATTTCAAGATCATTAATCGGAGCGTCCGCTTCCAGTCGCAAATCAGCTCCCTGTATAATTGCTGTATCCTTTTTTATCGATGCTACACGAAATAATAAATCATGGTTATAAGACTTTCGTGTAACGAGATCACCCGTAGTAATATCCATTTACCCACCTCTTGACTTCGTTCTTCTATAGACTATGAGTATGTAAGGGCTCCTGTTCCTTGGCAGCCAAGTCATGTTACCCCCATAAAAATTGAAAAAGCTACTGCCTTATAGGGCAATAGCTGTATAATTACATTCTCTCTTTATAAAACGTATTGGCAAGCAGAGCAAACTCCGCCATATCAAGGGATTCTCCACGTCTTGTACCATTGATATCGATGCGTTCTAAAATCTCATTAATTCCCTCTTTTGTATACTGCTCTTTAAAATAACTGGTTAAGTTATTACGTAATGTCTTTCTCCTCTGAGCAAAAGATGCCTGAACGAGGTTAAAGAAAAATTCCTCATTCTCTACATGTACAGGTGGTTCTTCACGCATGGTCAGCTGTAGAATACTAGAATCAACATTTGGCTGTGGCATAAATACACTTTTAGGTACCGTCATAACAATTTTTGCTTCTGTGTAATACTGTACGGCAATCGTCAATGATCCATAGCTTTTGCTGTTGGGTTTTGCTGCCATTCGTTCTGCAACTTCCTTTTGAATCATCACTGTGAAGCTTGAAACAGGTAATTTATCCCTCACAAGCTTCATTAGTATAGGGGTCGTAATGTAGTATGGTAAATTTGCTACGACATGTATGTCTTGTCCAGGCTCAAAATATGTTTGGATAACTTCGCTTACATTTGCCTCCAGGATATCCTGATGAATAATTTCAACATTTGGATAGTCCCCAAGCGTATCTCCAAGAATTGGTAAAAGACGTTGGTCAATCTCAAAGGCAACAACCTTATTTGCATAAATAGCCAGTTGTTCCGTCAACGCCCCCATTCCAGGACCGATTTCTATTGCACCTGAAGATTGATCAATCCCTGTACTATTAATAATATTTTTCAATACATTTACATCCACTAAAAAATTTTGTCCAAGACTCTTTTTAAAAGTAAATTTATATTTATTTAGTATTTCTTTCGTTTTTAAAGGAGTAGCTATATATTTTTTAGACATTTTTATCCTCCTGTTGCAAAACTTTAACAGCTTGTTCAAATTGCTGTTTCGTAATCTGAAACTGGGTTAGTCGCTTTAATAGTTGTTTTCCGTTAGTATGTCCGATTTGGAGCAATTCACCAAGCTTTGCCCTTCTCATGCTTGCCTGAGGCCCACCAATAAGCCCAAATGCTATCAAATCAGCTTTATCTATCTCACCGTCACTTACTTCTGCTAGTTCATAAACATCCTTTAATGCATGACGAATCGATTCGATCGTCGCATGTTCAATTCCAAGGCTTTTGTTCGTTTGATTTTTAGCTCTGGCCTGATTCCTAGTCAAAAAGGCATGTTTACAACCTGGGACAGCCTGATCTACGATATGACGAATACGTTCGCCTGGATAATCGGGATCGGTAAAGATGATAACCCCACGTTTCTCCTTTGCATGCTTAATTCGGGTCAGAATTTCTTTATTGACAGCAGAACCATTGGTTTCAATTGTATCCGCGTCTACTGCTAAGCGGATTTTAGCTGTATCATCTCTGCCTTCCACAACAATTATTTCTTTGATTTTCAAAAGATTTCCTCCAATAAACAAATGGATAAATACGATAATATAACTAAATAATGCTCTTATCATCATAGCATGATAAGAGCATTTTATCCCATATTTCACAAACATATAATTAATCTATAACTTTTACCTGAACCGTTTTAACACCCCATGAATAGGCATCTGATTTGGTTGGAACATGAAGATCAATACGATTCCCTTTAATATGACCACCCGTATCACCAGCAACTGCTTCTCCATAACCTTCTACCCATACTCTCGTTCCTAAAGGAATAACATTTGGATCGACAGCAATTACCTTCATGTTCGGATTTGCTTTCAAATTAATTCCTGTAGCAGTCATCCCAGAACATCCACTACAGCCTGCGGTAAATGCACTAGCAGTCATCGTAATGCTTTTGCTACCTGAATTATTGCTTGAAGATTCAGCTGAAGCGTTTGATTTCTTACTTGCTACTGTAACAAGATTGGGTTCCGGCTGCTCTTCCTTCGTTCCAATAGCTACGACCTCGTTAACACTTTCCGTAATATCTTCTTTAACCAGCTCACGTTTCACTTCTTTATTGTTCTCTTTTATAATCTTATATATTTTTTTAACGGTACCTTCTTTTCCTTCAGAGATCACTTTTTCATTCCCTTTCAAAAGAGAATGGTCCTCACGTTTTTCGGTGTCATATGCAAGTGTTTCAGTAATGACCTCTTCCTCTTCACTAACACGCACAATTGAAATTTCATCAGCTTTTGTAATTTCTTCATCTAGCGCTGGTTCAATTTTATCTTCACCTTTTCGATCGTATCTTACTTCCGCTTTATTCAACAAGTCTTCTACAGTGCCACCTGTTGTCCAAATCCGCTTTTCTTTGCCACCATCATTGATAGTAACTTCATATGCTGTTAAAACTTCTATATGTAAACCATCTTCGGTTGCTTCTGTTGTATTATGTGATATTTCATCTTGTTCTGTAAACGAAAAGTTTGCTTCTGTGAAAAAATCATCAACTGTCTCGGCTGTTGTGTAGTAAGTCTCTTCTTCGCCGTCAATACTCACCGTTACTTCTTTAGCAGCGTCAAATTCAACTGACATTCCATGTTCAATGGGAGTATCCATCTCATGGGATATCGCATCGTGCTTTCCAACGGTTATTCCTAACTCTTCAAGCAAGTCTTCTACAGTATTTGTGTGTGTCATAACTGTTTGTTCTTTTCCATTATCTGCAAAAACTACTTCCGCTTTCGTTGCTTCAAATAGTACAAATCCAGAAAATACAAGTAGTGCTAAAACACCAATACCAGAAATAACCAGCTTCATTTTCGATGCCGGCAATAGCTTTTGAATTAATCTCATGCTCCTGCCCCCTTATTCCCAATCGATTATATAAACAGATATATGTAAAGTCAAAGCTATTCCGTTTACAACTAGTTTACAATTATATTACAGAGGGTAATCCAACGACTGAAATTAATTAGTAAAGATATTCTCACTTCTTGCTGTGTAAGGGCTTGTGGATTATTACAAAATAAGAAAAAAAGAGAATTGGCATCAAGCCAATCCCCTAATTTTTTCCATGAATATAACTTTTATTACAGAAATCTTAATTAATTCCAAATAAAAATAGTCCGTTTTTCGTCGTCACTTCGCTAAGTTCTTTTACTTCCATCTCTCTTAATTCTGCGATTTTTTCTGCTACTAATTTCACATAAGCAGGCTCATTTCGTTTCCCACGATTTGGATGAGGAGCTAAAAAGGGTGCATCTGTTTCAATTAATAAGCGATTCAACGGTACCTGTTTAGCAACCTCTTTTGGCAATGGAGCATTCTTAAAGGTTACAGGACCACCAAGAGAAATATAGAAATTCATATCCAAACATGTCTGTACGTAATCAATAGAATCATTGTAACAATGCATGATTCCACCCACTTTAGAGGCATCTTCTTCTTTCAGGATTTCAATAATATCCTCTGTTGCCTCGCGATTATGAATAATAATTGGCATGTTTAGCTTTTTAGCCAAGCGGATTTGCTTACGAAATACTTCCTTTTGAATATCTTTCGGAGATTTATCCCAATGATAATCCAGTCCCATTTCTCCAATTGCAACGACTTTTGGATGGTCTGACAAATCTTCAATCCATTGAAGATCCTCATCCGTCATATCAATCGCATCAACCGGATGCCAACCAACCGCTGCGTAAATCGTTTCATATTGTTCAGCAATCTCAATAGCAAGCGGTATTGTTTCCCTGTCAAACCCTACTACAACCATATAGTTAACACCTGCTTCAATAGCCCGTTGTATGGTTTCCTCACGATCGTCCGCAAATTGTTTTGCATTTAAATGTACGTGTGTATCAAATAACATGCCGCTCATCCTTTACGCTTATATTTCTATTGAAAACGCCCTGCTAAAATTTTAGCAGGGCATCTTTTAGTTAGGCAATTTCAGATCCATTTTGTGCTTCAGATGGTGCTTCAATAACTTGTAACTTACCATCTTTTTCGGCAGAAAGTATCATGCCTTGACTAATTTCGCCGCGCATCTTACGTGGTTTTAAATTCGCCACAATAACTACTTTTTTACCGATTAATTCTTCTGGATTTGTATACCATTCCGCAATACCCGACAGGATTTGACGGTGTGCTTTGTCTCCTGCATCCAGGCGGAATTTCAGTAGTTTATCTGCACCTTCCACTTTATCACAGGCAATGACCTCAGCTACCTTTAATTCCACTTTATCAAAGTCATCATATTTAATTTGTTTCTCCTTGACCGAAATTAATTCTGTTTCTGACGGATTCCAATCGTTTGTTTCTTCATTTTCCTCTATAGTCTTAGAAGTACCACCAGCCATTTGCTCACGAATATATGCTACTTCTTCCTCCACGTCCAAACGAGGGAAAATTGGTGTTCCTTTTTTAACCACTTTCGTATTTTCCGGGAATCCACCGAAATTCACAGTTGCCCAATCTCCTGCGTCGTCTCCGTCAACACCTAGTTGAGTAAAGATTTCTTTTGGCGCATGTGTCAAGAATGGCTGCAGCATAATAGCCGATACACGTAAACTCTCAGCTAAATGGACCATTACACTCCTTAATTCAGCTTTTTTCCCTTCTTCTTTTGCAAGTTTCCATGGTTCCGTTTCATCAATATATTTATTAGCACGTGAAATTAATGTCCATACATTGTTAAGTGCACTGCTAAATTGCATGTTTTCCATTTCTTCCTGATACACTTCAATTACTTTTTCAGAAGTTGACCTCAATTCTTCGTCAAATGCTGTTACATTTCCATTGTATGCAGGGACATCGCCACCAATATATTTGTTAATCATTGCTACCGTACGATTTAACAGATTCCCTAAATCATTTGCCAAATCATAATTCACCCGTGAAACAAAATCTTCTGGTGTAAACACGCCATCACTTCCAAAAGCAACTTCGCGCATCAAATAATAACGTAATGCGTCTAAACCATAGCGTTCTACCAACATCTCAGGATAAACAACATTTCCTTTTGATTTTGACATTTTACCATCTTTCATTAACAACCAACCATGACCAAAGATTTTCTTCGGTAATGGTAAATCCAAAGCCATTAACATAATTGGCCAATATATCGTATGGAAACGTACAATTTCTTTACCTACCATATGCACATCTGCCGGCCAGAATTTGTCATATAGTTTCTTATCATCTGTACCGTAACCAAGTGCAGTAATATAATTAGCTAATGCATCAATCCAAACATATACAACGTGCTTCGGATTACTTGGTACTTTAATTCCCCATGAGAAAGTTGTACGTGAAACAGCGAGGTCTTCTAAACCTGGTTTAATGAAATTATTAATCATTTCATTTTTACGGGATTCAGGTTGAATGAACTCCGGATGCGCATTATAATATTCCAGCAAACGATCTGCATATTTACTCATTTTAAAGAAATACGATTCTTCTTTAATCAATTCAACCGGGTGGCCACTATCAGGTGACTTTCCTCCAATTACTTTACCCTCTGTATCACGTTCTACATCAACGAGTTGTGTTTCTGTATAGAATGTTTCATCCGGTACGGAATACCAACCCTCATATTCATCTAAATAAATGTCACCCTGCTCTAAGAATTGTTCAAAAATAGCCGCTACTGCATTTTTATGGGTTTCTTCGGTGGTACGAATGAATTTATCATTACTTATTTCGAGTAATTTCCATAATTTCTGCATACCATCTGCCATACCATCCACATATTCCTGTGGCGTTGTATTTAACTCGATCGCTTTGTTTTCTATTTTTTGACCATGTTCATCACTACCTGTTAGATAGAATACATCAAAACCCTGCATTCTCTTGTAACGAGCCATTACATCGCAAGCTATTGTTGAATAAGCATTACCAATATGTAACTTACCGCTTGGATAATAAATTGGTGTAGTTATATAAAAAGTTTTCTCATTTTTTGACATACACGTACCTCCTTAATCTATACCCTCATATTATCATAAAATCTATTGTAGCTATTATAACGTAATTTGCCAAATACTGTGTAATAACGACATATAAAATACTCTTCTAATGCATTTATAACCCATTCTTCTTATTTATATAATTAAAAACGAATGAAGTAAATAAAATTTTCCCACTAATGGTAAAATTTTGTTGACACATTAATTTAAAATTGGTATTCTATTTCTAATAAAGATGTCGAACCATGACGATTTTTTTAACAAAGAGAAAATTTACAGTAAAACATGGATTCTTGTTTTACTAACCTTGGGAGGAAACAATGAAGTCTACTGGAATTGTACGTAAGGTCGATGAGCTGGGCCGTGTTGTCATACCAATTGAACTTCGTCGTACACTGGATATCCATGAAAAAGATACAATGGAAATTTATGTGGATAACGATAAAATCATCTTGAAGAAATATAAACCCAATATGACTTGCCAAATTACTGGTGAAGTTTCAGAGGAAAACATGTCTTTAGCAAATGGGAAGCTAGTCCTCAGCCCAGAAGGTGCACAGGCACTGATGGATGAGATTCAAACACGATTAAAATAATCACATAAAAATCATACTCACCAAATAAATAACAAAGTTACAAAGAGAGCTGACGCCTGCACCCGAGCACGTCAACTCTCTTTTATTTAGGCTATTTTTAGTTGAGATAAACTGTGATGTAACTTTAGAATTATTTTCAGGATATGTGCTATTGCTGTCGTCCGGAATCGCTCTGGGCGGATGCGCATCCTTAGGGCATGGCCTCAGCCTCCTCGAGAAGTTCACTCTGCGGGGTCTTCGGACACGTGCTTTTCCCGCAGGAGTCACCGCCCGCCGCTCACTCGGATTGGTGAAGTTTTATAATGTTATTTTAGCTACGCTAGTATAGTAATCATTAGCAACCTTCTAACCAGCTCTGGGAAATACACGGAGACTTCTGCGGGAGGAAAGGCATAGGTGAGACACTGAAATGCGTCAGCATGAAGAGGCTCACCAGCCACCCGCGAAAAGCGCAGTGTATTTCCCAGAGCGGTCGCCGAAGTTTCTGCATACCGATAGAAATCAACCAGCAGTTACTTCGTAGTTTATAGATTTTATGAAATAACAGCAAATCTTTTCGGTAGAACGAGTAAGAGCAGTCCCAATGCTTTATATAAAAGACTCTATTTAATATGATAGTTCTGATATACATCTCGTTTGGGCATACTTCTATCAACAGCTGTCTGTTTGATTGCATCTTTGCTCGATAAAGCTTTTTCTTCTATATAATAATCTACATGCTCAAGGATAGTTAAATCATCCCACCAATCAGATTCAACTGGGTCTTCAGACGATTCACTTTCACCTTCCACCACAATTACAAATTCGCCTCTCAGCTCATTTTCCTCAGCCCATGTGATTAGCTCTTCCGTAGTTCCGCGTACAAATTCTTCAAATCGTTTTGTCAGTTCACGGGCAATGGCAATTCGTCGTGTTCCAAACTGTTCCTGAATAGCCTTTAGGGTATCTTTTATCCGATACGGCGATTCGTAAAATAGAAGAGTTGCCTTTAATCGTTTCAAACGGTCCAATTCTTCCATTTTTGCTTTCTTTTTTCGCGGCAAAAAACCGTAGAAATAAAATTCTTCTGAAGGTAGGCCTGATCCAACGAGCCCACATAATGCTGCGTTTGCCCCAGGTAAGACAACTACTTTTTGATCCATTTCAATTGCTGCCTGAACGATTTCAAAACCAGGGTCAGATATAGCTGGCATTCCCGCATCACTGACAAGAGCAATCAATTCACCCTTTTCAATCCGTTCAAGTAATTGTTCTCCGCGGGCCAATTTATTATGTTCATGATAGCTGATTAAAGGAATGGAAATATCAAAGTGATTCAGCAACTTTTTCGTGTTTCTTGTATCTTCTGCAGCGATTAAGTCAGCAGAGCGTAGGATATTCAATGCTCGATATGTAATATCTTCAAGATTTCCTATCGGGGTGGGAACAACATACAGTGCACCTTGTGTTTCATCATCAAAGCTCTTTTGTATTTTCATTCATATACCTTCTTTCGACAATTCCCCTATAAGCAGCTTTTTATCCTTTCGGGAAAGTTGTTTTATCTGATATTCCTTTTGCATGGCTTCTTCTTTCGTTTTAAATTTTTCGACAAAAACTACTACGAATGGTCCTCTACCTCTTGTATATTTTGCACCTTTACCACTTTCATGCATTTTTAACCGGTGTTCCAAGTTATTCGTATATCCCGTATAAAGGCTATCATCTTTGCAACGAAGGATGTACACGACATGTTCACCTGCCATAGATAATTTCCCTTGCTTCCTTCGTATAGGTTCTGTCTTCTTCATATATATACAAAGGAGGCAATATTTTCAAATCTGCCTTTCCATCCCGAATACCTTCCACCAGTAGCATATTCGCTTCCTTCCCTTTTTTGGGATAGACAAATTGCATCCGCTTCGGTTCAATCTTATATTTTCTGAAAAGTTCTATGATATCAACAAGTCTTCCAGGTCGGTGTACCATTGCTACCTTTCCTCCAGGTCTCACATGTAATTTACATGCCTTTACAACATCTTCCAATGTACAATACACCTCATGTCTGGCAATTGTTAAGTATTCATTTTGGTTATGCTCTGTGCTTGATAGGGTTTTAAAATAAGGAGGATTACAGGTTACCACATCAAAACTACTTTGACCTAGTACAGGCTGCATCTCTTTCAAGTCACCGTGAATAATTTGCATTTGATCATCTAAACTATTTAATTTTACATTTCTTTCAGCCATTTGAAAGATTCTCTTTTGAATCTCTACTCCGGTGATCCTAGCATTTGTTCGAATGGATAGAAGTAGAGGTATAACACCATTTCCCGTACATAAGTCTAAAATTGTTCCACTTTTCACCGGTACATAGGTAAAATGAGCAAGTAAAACGGCATCGAGTGAAAAAGCAAAAGCAGTGGGGCTCTGAATAATCTGCATGCTTTCATTCGCTAATAAATAATCAATTCGTTCATCATCAAATAACTGTACCATCATTAACTCCTTACATCATCTACTTTATTATCAATAACTTAAGAATTCTTCCGTAATTGAAAAGAAAGCTGCCTCTAATAGGAGGCAGCGATGAAATACTTTCTACAAGAACTGCAGAAAGCCATTTTATTTTGTTTTATCAAAGAAATCAAGACAGAAAATACAATCCTCATTTCTCCTCGGACTTCCAAATTCCAAATTACAAATGTGAAAGCCTTCTTCATATAGCCTGGCAAGATTATCGTATCCTTCACCCGGATGACTTCCCTTTTTAGATCCCTTTTTGGCAGTTTTATCTTTAACTGCTTCAGTGTGATCTAGATGGTTACGCAAATTGTGGTTTTCTACGGCTAGCCGGTGATTCTCTTCAAGAAGATCACTTAATCTTCCTTTTAGATCACCAAGTTGCTCATACAACTCGCCAATTTGCTTTTCCATATCGGAAACCTGATCAAAAATTTCTCTGTTCCCCACGCCCACTCACCTCATCATTCTGTGGCTTGCGCTAAAATTCCTTCTTCTATTAATTCATCTAATGTATATTCAACAACGCGTTCCTTTTCCGGAATTTCGATTTGGACAAGTCGTTCGAGTATGTTCAAACCAACTACTTTTCCTTTTCCATATGGGGTTTTAATAGCTTTCCCAATATCCGGCAAATCACGCTTCGCTGTTTCATAGTCATCGTTCTCATACTTCAGGCAGCACATCAGTCTTCCGCATAATCCAGATATTTTCGCCGGATTCAAGGAAAGGTTTTGATCCTTTGCCATTTTAATGGAAACTGGTTCAAAGTCACCTAAAAATGTTGAGCAGCAGAGCATCCTGCCACATGGACCGATACCACCTAGCATTTTCGCTTCATCACGAACACCAATTTGGCGCAGTTCAATTCTTGTTTTAAACATGGATGCTAAGTCTTTAACGAGGTTTCGGAAATCAACCCTGCCATCTGCCGTAAAATAGAAAATAATTTTATTGCGGTCAAACGTGTACTCTACTTCTACCAGATTCATATCCAGCTTATGCTGCATAATTTTATCTGAACATATATGAAAAGCCTTTTCAGCTTGTTCCTGATTCTCCACAACGGTCAATTTATCTTTCTCATCAGCAACGCGAATCACCTTTTTCAAAGGAAGAACAACATCTTCTTCATCCACGTGCTTATTCGTAATAACAACTTTTCCAAATTCAATCCCGCGTACCGTCTCTACAATAACATAACTATCCATGGAGACATTTTCAATGCCTGGATCAAAATAATATATTTTACCCGCTTTTTTAAAGCGAACTCCGATAACTTCTATCATTATTTCACCTCTGTATTTGAAGTGCCAGTTGTTCAATCACAAGTGTGGGTTGAACATTTTGCTTCAATTTCCTTTTTGCCTTCAGGACGAGATTCAAAATATTCACCAAATGTTCCTGGGAAAAGGACATTGCAGCTTTTTCAACTAATGCATCCTCTTGGGTGAAAAAAGCATATGCACCTTCATTTCCTACATGATAATAAAGGATATCTTTAAAAGCCAAAAGCAATAAATCCAATCCCTGCTCCTGCTGCTTCCGATCCTTAAAATGAGGAACCCAGTGATTGTGAATAAAAAGATAGACGTCTTCCGGCTTTATTGTAAACATTTCTATTAATTGTACCATTAATTTTCTTGCTTCTGCAAACCACTCATCTTCATTCCATTTAAATGCCTCATCGAGATTATTGGTCAGTGCACTCATTAACACTGCATCATTCTTCGCCATTCCATGCTCTACCAAATGATTTTGAAAAGAAACAGTATTCAATGGTTGCAGATCAACAACCTGACAACGTGAACGTATTGTTGGAATAATGGACTGACTGTTCTCTGTCAGCATAATCGCTGTTGTCTGTTTACTTGGTTCTTCCAGGAATTTAAGAATTCGGTTTGCGGCATTAACAGTTAGTGTATCTGAATCTTTAATAATATAAACCTTTTGATTCGATTCTACACCTGAATAGGTAAACTCTTTTTGAAGATTTCTCACTTGCTCTATTTTAATTGATTGCCCTTCCGGTTCGACCCAATGAACATCTGGATGATTACCGGAAGCAATCCGTTTGCAGTTATTACATTCATTACATGGCTCTACACCAAATTTATGATTGCAGAATAACCCTTTAGCAATTAATAACGCAATTGCTTCTTTTCCTGTCCCACGTTCACCGTGAAGCAAATACGCATGAGAAACCCGGCCTTTTTTTATACTGTTTATTATAATCCTACTTGCTAGTGGTTGCACCTCGGCAACCTCAGACCATGTTTTCATAAGTACCCGCCCTAAAAGTTTAACTTTCATCCACACTGCTAAAACTGTCAGCGTTTTAAAAAACTACGTATATATATTAATCAGTAATCCCTTGATTTCTCCAATAAGCCCCAAGATATCTACTGTCTTCTTTTCCTGATTCATAATTACTTCTGTAAGTTCAATCAATTTTTCATCTACTTGTTTGATAATAGCCAATTTACGATTACCATTTAAACCAAAACTGTGTGATTTCTGCATGCTGTAGCCATTATTAACTGTTTCCTGTAAAAATCCCTTTACCATTCGCTTAAATTTTGCCAACTCTCGAAATGATCGGAAACGCACAAGTTTGTTACCTTGAGCAGTAATATTTTGAATCAGCTGCTGTACTTCCTGCTGCTTTAAACTTTGTGCCTGGGACTGAACCAGTTTATTAAAAGTTTGATTCTCATTAAATGCCTGCCTTGTATATTTCGGTTCTGTCTTGGCTTGCATCTCATTTGTGATTTTCATCGGTTCAGTCCCTTCTCAAACGTGTATTATTAAAACTGATAAAATGATTCAATCGGCAGAATAAATACGGTTGCCCCACCAACTTCAACTTTAACCGGTTTTGGGATATACGAATCTGCATTGCCACCCATTGGTGAAATTGGAGCTACCATTTGTTCACGATGGGAACAGTTATCTTCGATGATTTTTAGTGCAAGGTCTACTTCGTCATCCTTACATCCTACCATAAGGGTTGTATTTCCCTCTTTTAAAAATCCACCGGTAGTAGCCAGTTTGGTTGTTTGGAAGTCCCCTTCCCCCAAAGCATTAACAAGTCGATTCGAATCCTTATCCTGAACAACAGCCATGATTAATTTCATGTGCAAAAGCCCCCTTTATTTTAGATGAGAGATAATACAATCGAATGCGGCCTGCTCAACAGCCTCCATGGATTGGTCTGCATTAATCGTTTGAATACGTTCGGGAAATCTGTCTGTAAGAACCTCATATCCTTCATGAACCAATTCATGAAATTTTATATTCTCAAGATCCAGACGATTTCTCTCTCTATCTTTATTCGCCGCGATGCGGTCTAACCCCTTTTTTGGATCAATATCAAAAAACAAGGTCAGGTCCGGCATACAATCCTTGATGGCAAATTGATTAATCGCAAATACTTCATCAATTCCCAACCCTCGTGCATGTCCTTGATAAGCAAGACTGCTGTCAATAAAACGATCACAAAGGATTACTTTTCCTTGTTTAAGCGCCGGTAACACCTTTTCCACTAGATGTTGTCTCCGTGCTGCTGCATATAAAAGTGCCTCTGTTCGCTCTTCCATTTCTATATGGACAGGATCGAGAATAATTTTGCGAATTTGCTCAGCAATTTCAATACCACCGGGTTCGCGTGTAGTCAGTACATCGTATCCTTCTCCCTTTAACTTTGTGTAAATGGCATGGAGAATAGATGTTTTTCCTGCACCCTCGCCACCTTCAAATGTTATAAAATAACCACTCATGTATGTGTCTCCTTCATCCTATCAATAAATCCTGATGCCTTCTTCGCGCTGTTGAATTCGAATTCCCTGCTGACGAAGTTGTTCAATTGCTTCAATATGTGCTGCTGTGATTATTTCACCTTTAACGATGAAGGGAATCCCCGGCGGATATGGAATAACCGCCTCAGCTGCTATATGTCCGATGCCTTCTATAAAAGGTACCCTTGTATATGATTGTGCGTTCATTACCTGATACGACAAAGCCAATTCCTGAATTGGTTGGGAAAAGAGCTCTGCTATCTCTATTGTAGCATGATTTGTATGATTTTTTAATCGTTCCTCTACGCTTTTTACTGTTTTTTTCAAGGCCTCTTCTTGTTTAAATGGTGCAAGTCCATGAATAAATAAAATTTGGTTATGTGTTACTAGCTCTGGATAGATATTTTCAGCTTCAAATAACTTGGCCACTTCCTTAACGGAAAGACCATGTTTCACGTGAAACGTTATTTTTAATGGATCATCTGCAGGGAGTAATTTGCCATAAGTCGTAGCTTGCAAAATCTTCCTCACATTTGAAACGCTCTCCATAATGGCTTTTATCTCCTCAGTCGTTAATATCGCTAAAAAGGATCGCGCAATATCCAAAGAAGCAATGAGCGGATATGAAGGACTACTAGATTGAATCATTTGCAAGAAATGCGCGATACGTTCTTTCCTTATGAATTTTGATTTAATATGTAGAAAGGAAGCCATTGTCATGGCTGGAGCCATTTTATGTGCAGACTGAACGACAACATCAGCACCTAAATCCAATGCAGATTCAGGAAATGGACTGCCCAAAGAAAAATGAACCCCGTGCGCTTCATCCACAAGAACAGGTATATGATACGCATGCGCCTTTTCAATCATCTCTTTAATTGGATAGATTTTTCCAAAATAATCCGGATAAGTTAACAACAACGCTTTCGCATCAGAATGTTGCCTTAGCGCCTCATCCAATACAGCTATGCTTGGATTGGTGTAGCGACCAACCGTCTCATCATACTCCGGTGCAATGAAAACAGGCTTAGCACCGCTTAACTCCAAGCCGTTCATTATTGATTTATGACTATTACGTTGCACAATAACTTTATCTCCCGGACTGCACGAAGCTAGAATCATTGCCAGATTTCCAGCGGTACTTCCTCCTACAAGAAAAAAGGTGTGATCCGATTGAAAGAAGTCAGAGGCATAATATTCTGCTTCAGCAATAGCTTCACTGGGGGCATGAAGATCATCAAGACCAGGTAGTTCTGTCATATCTATTTTCAAAATTTGTTCGAAGTATTTATATGGTTCATCCGGAAATAATGTTCCATTTTTATGGCCTGGCACATGAAAGGATAGTGGTTGTTCTGCCGAGAATTGCTTCAGTATTTGAAAAAGCGGCATTCTTTTATGGTCTACTTTCTTCATTGCTACTCTCTCCTCAGCCTGCGTTCTCTTTCTATACTAATTCAACAAAAAAAGCCTTTGCAAGCAAAGACTTCCACATACATGATAATTCAATCAATTCGTAATAGCCACTTTTTATTAACCTATGAATATAATTTCGGTTGATTGATATTTTTTAACTTCTGCAAGTAATAATTATACTTCTCTTCTCTTGGTTCGGTATGAATCATATTATACTCGCATTCTGTACAAATGAACGTTG
The DNA here is from genome assembly GCF_042650085.1 of Oceanobacillus longus. Taxonomy (NCBI): domain Bacteria; kingdom Bacillati; phylum Bacillota; class Bacilli; order Caryophanales; family Bacillaceae; genus Oceanobacillus; species Oceanobacillus longus. The sequence continues at coordinate 52,135 of NZ_JBHSAO010000007.1, forward strand.
TGTATAGATGAATCCCCTTTGCTTTCTCTTCCTCACAAATGCCACAGTGTTCAAAGGAATCTGACTGTTTCATTTCCCCACCTCCGTTTTAAAATTAGTATCTCCTAATCTAACGGAAAGTATACAAGGAAACTTTGAAAAACATTAAAGTATAAATAAGTGAATTGCAGCAAGTGAAGCTAGCCCGAACAGACCTAGAAAACCAGAAACAACTGCGGTAAAGAGATTAATAGGTATGTGAAGGCCAAGCATGCCTCCAAAAACGTTAAAGAAGAACAAAAATAGTATTCCAATTCCAAGTTTAACTGTTGCCTGTCCAATAAATTTCATCGGCTTTACAGGCGCACCAACAAAAAGCAAAATAATAATCAAACCTACAATTAAAGTAATAACGATTGAAGAACTCAATTGGAATCAATCCTCTCCCTGGACCTCTTTTTAGTAAAATATGCAAACATGTTGCATAATAGAACCAATATTGCTGTTTTTCGTATGGAACTAAAAAGAATTGTTGCTTTTCCCACAAATTCTATAAACTGCGAAGTAACTGCTCTAGTTGTTTGGTTTCTTAAAGTAACTGCTTTTCCCGCCGTCCGGGATCGCTCTGGGCGGATGCTTTCCGCGGGCACGGCCTCAGCCTCCTCGAGAAGACCACTCTGCGGGGTCTTCGGACACGTGCTTTTCCCGCAGGAGTCACCGCCCGCCGCTCACCCGGACTGGTGAAGATCGGTGATATGAATTTTATAAATCACTAATGCAGTTATTAGTTTATAAGCTTAAAACCAGCTCTGGGGAAATATACGAAGACTCCAGCGGGAGGAGAGGCATCGGTGAGACCCCGCAGTGCGAAGCACGAGGAGGGCTCACCAGCCGCCCGCGGAAAGCGAAGTATATTTCCCTAGAGCGGTCGCCGAAGTTCCCTATTCTAGTTCGCAGTTTATCTCAACTCTGCGTTTATTAATAAGCAACAAACATTAGAAAAGAACCTAAATAAAAGACAAGGAATTCTATCATCCTTGTCTTTTGAAAGCTAATCTTTACTATTAAACTATTAAACTCGCATTGCGTTCATTTTCCGTTGTCTTGCTTCACGCAGGAGAAATAGGTATTTCGCCCGAGCAAGCGCCTCCTGCTGAACACCACTCTGTGTTGGTTCGATACTTTTTCGCACAATCGATTGGAGCTGCTTCCATTCATGCTCCATTCGAAAGATCACATCCAACAGATCACTATCCACATCTCTTTTATTAATTTTTCTACCCATGTTCTTCACCTAACTCCTAATAAGAGGATGTTCAAAAAACACTATACGTCTCTTCTTCCCTCTAATGCTTTCGATAATGTCACTTCATCCGCATATTCTAAATCCCCACCAACTGGCAATCCGTGGGCAATTCTTGTTGTTCGGATTCCTGATGGTTTTACGAGACGCGAAATATACATTGCTGTTGCTTCCCCTTCGATATTAGGGTTAGTTGCCAGGATAATTTCCTTAACTTCTTCATCCTTCAATCGATTAATCAAATCCGGGACATTGATATCTTCTGGTCCAATCCCATCCATAGGTGAGATTGCTCCGTGAAGAACATGGTATTTCCCGTGAAATTCTTTCATTTTCTCCATTGCGATTACATCTTTCGGGTCTTGGACAACACAAATGATGGAATTATCACGAGAGGTATCCTGACAGATTGCGCAAGGGTCTTGATCCGTAATATGACCACAAATCGTACAATGCGAAAGTTCTCTTTTTGCATTCACTAGCGCATTTGCAAAGTTAAGTACATCATCGTCTTTCATATTCAAGACAAAAAATGCCAAGCGGACAGCGGTTTTTGGCCCTATCCCAGGCAATTTTGTAAAACTGTCAATTAACTTCGATATCGGTTCTGGATAATACATCAAATTTGCCTCCTAGAAAATCAAAAAGCGCAGGCACCCAGTTATTCGGACTTCTGCGCGTATGTGGATAGAAAAAATTACAATAATCCACTTTTATTTCATAGATTAAAACATGCCAGGCATATTTAATCCTTTTGTGTATTGCCCCATAGTTTCATTTGTCTTATCATCAATTTGTTTCAATACATCATTTGTTGCTGCGATAATAAGATCCTGAAGCATTTCAATATCATCCGGATCAACTACTTCTTCTTTAATTTGTACATCAGTAATTTCCTTTTTCCCGTTTGCGAAAACTGTAACCATTCCACCACCTGCAGAAGCTTCGAATGATTCTTCGTGTAACTCATCCTGTGCCTGCATCATTTTCTTTTGCATCTTTTGCATTTGTTTCATCATATTATTCATATTTCCCTTCATGGAAAATACCTCCTTGTAAATATTTTATGTTTTACAGATTTTTCGTCACTGGGTAAGTCCTTCTTACTTTTTTTGTTCAGTTTCACATGCTAGCGACTACAGTCATCGCGCCAAAAATCATGAACTTTTCGTTGCTTGCTTATTATATTACAGTCGCTTCCATCTTTCTATGCTAATCATGAATTTCTAATAGTTCTTCGCCAAAAAGTTTTTTGGCTTCTTCTACAACAGGATCTGCTTGGGATTGTTCGTCTTTTGGTTTCTCCTGTTTACTAATAAATTCCGTACGCAACTCTGACCAATCCTTATCCGGAATGGGAATTATGGTTAATTGCTTATCCATTACACTTGCAAGTACGGATTCAACTGTTTCTCTGTTGTCTAAAAACAAGGAACAGTGAATTTCATATTTAAAGGCAACAATCAATGTATCGACCGAAGCAGCTGCAGGTTTACTATCCTGAATGGTCGCATGTGCAGGTGCGTTTGTTGTCTTTAGCTTACTCAGAAAGTTTGCCCACTGTGATTGTACCTGTTTAAGCGCAGGTTTTTCTGCCTGACCAAGTACATCACGAATGCGTTCAAACGGTATCTTGTATCCATTTTTAGATGATCTCGTAGGCTGTCTTCTTTTCTCCTTGGCAGCTGGAGCTTGAGCTACTGTAACTGGATGTTCCTTTAGCATTGAAATTTCCTTTTCCAGTTGAGCCATTTTGTTACTAAGCCTTGTAACTAATTCAGCATCAATAGAACTTGAAGTTGCTTCTTGGGCTTGATATCGATTCGTAATCGTCAGTACCGCAATTTCAATAAAAACCTTCGGGCTGTTTGTCCATTTAATTTCCTGTTGACACTGGTTTAGTTGCATAATCGCATCTTGAATCCACCCGGTTGTTACGGATTCTGCTAAAGCAAGGAAACTCTCATCTGCTCTTGCTCGTTCAAGTAGGCCCTCCAACGCTGGCGCACTTTTAAACAGCAGTAAATCACGCATGAAATAAATTAGATCATATACAAATCTTCCCGGATCTTTTCCACGTTGGATTAAATCGTCTAATCGCTTTAGTGCATGTTCCACATCTTTTTCATACATTGCTTTAACAATTTCAGTCAGAATAGCCTGAGATACCCCACCTGTAACAGCCAGTACATCATCAAGTCCAACAGTGTCCTCACTGTATGAAATGGCCTGATCAAGAATGCTTAATGCGTCACGCATTCCACCTTCAGCAGCCAACGCAACTGTCTCGAGCGCCTCAGGTGATACTGTTACATTTTCTGCATCCATAATGGCTCGCATACGGCCAACAATCGCTTGGTTGGAAATTGGTTTAAAGTCAAAACGCTGACATCTGGAAATAATGGTTAATGGGATTTTATGTGGTTCCGTAGTTGCCAAAATGAATACGACATGCTTTGGCGGCTCCTCCAATGTCTTCAATAAAGCATTAAATGCGTTAATGGAAATCATATGTACCTCATCAATAATATATACTTTATAAGGTACGGAGCTTGAAGCATATTTTACTTTGTCACGGATTTCGCGGATATCGTCAACACTTGTATTGGAAGCAGCATCGATTTCAATAACATCTGAAATGGATCCATCCTGAATGCCCCGACATGCCGAACATTCATTACATGGTTCTTTCACTGGTGCATGCTCACAATTAATGGTTTTAGCAAATATTTTTGCAGCACTCGTTTTCCCTGTTCCTCTTGGACCGGAAAATAAATAAGCATGCGAAAATTTTTCCTGTTCAATTGCATTTTGCAGTGTTCTTGTAATATGTGTTTGTCCTACAACATCTTCAAATGTAATTGGACGCCAAACGCGGTATAATGCCTGATAGCTCATAATACAGATTCCCCTCTATGATCTATTTCTAATTATACCCGATTTGAGGGGTTAATGTGAACCGTGGAAGAATAATATTTTTAATAAGCGTAATCCTTTATGGTATTGTATCAGAACCCAGCGTGATATAACGGGTAAAGATACAAAAAAACCTTATCAACGAACTGACAAGGTTTTGATTTCTATGTAGCCGTGCACCCACTGTCGATGCGACGTCCCTATGCGTTACTTAAGTTCATGGCTCGGCCTAGGCTTCCCTGCGGCACACAAGAATGTCCACTTACTGCTGCTTCCTTCCGGATCTGACAGGGTTCATGGGTTCCTGTTGCGCAGGACCCGGGCGTCAACACCACTCCCTTAAGGCAGACCATAAAAACGCCGCACCTTGAGTGGGAATTCAGCCTCGCTATAGCGGATTGCGAGTACAGGGCACCGCTACCTCCCCGCTTAGCACGGTATTTATTATTATAACTACATTAGTCGAATATTGCAATGGAAAATATTGTTACTCTATTTTTTCCTATTCCTGAGTTCCCGAAAGAACTCTTTTAATAAAGATGCACACTCATCTTTTAAAATATCTTTTGTTACTTCAACCTGATGATTAAACCTCGGTTCATCTAGTAAGTTCATCAGTGTCCCCGCACAACCCGCCTTTGGATCAGGAGCACCATATACAACTCGTTTCATACGCGATTGAACGATAGCTCCGGCACACATTGGGCATGGTTCGAGTGTCACATAAAGTGTACAGTCCTCCAGCCTCCAACTACCTGTTTTCGTATTGGCTTCCTGGATGGCAATCAATTCTGCATGGGATAGAGTGGTTTGTAAAGATTCACGCAGATTAAAGCCTTTGGCAACAATCTCATCTTCATGTACAATGACTGCACCAATCGGTACCTCATCCAGAATCCATGCTCTTTTCGCCTCTTCTATGGCTGCTCGCATAAATATTTCATCATTCATCTAATCACAACACTTCTATAGTAGTTTGAATTACACGTAATAGGGTAATAAATAAGCTAATTAAACGTTTAGTGAAGGAGCATTAAATATGGATCAATCATTTTCAAATACTGCCGTAATCTTTGTAGATATTATAAACGATTTTGACTTTGATGGCGGAGATGATTTATACCGTCATACAAAAGCCATCTTACCCAATCTCATCAAGTTAAGAAAATATGCCAAGGAAAACGATCTTCCTATCATTTATGTTAATGATCATTACGACTTATGGCAAGCAGACTTCCGAAAAATCATCAATAAGTGCACAAATGAAAAAAGTAGTGAAATTATCGAAGCTTTAGAACCCGATGACGAAGACTACTTTCTGATTAAACCACAACATTCTACCTTTTTCCAGACACCACTCCAATCATTGCTTATGGAATTGGAACGAAACTATTTAATTATGGCAGGTATCGCGGGAGATATATGTATTCTATTTTCAGCACAAGATGCCTATATGTATAAATTTAACTTACGTATTCCAAAAAACTGCATGGCATCTGAGCAGGTGCAAAATAATGATTATGCGTTATATTTGATGCGTTCTGTCATGGATGCAGATATTACACCCATTTAAGTCATATCTTATACTTTCCCTTCATAAATTTGGATAGAGAACTAAATAGAGGGGGAAGTTTTTTTGCAAATTCATGTTGTTAGTCAGGGTGATACGTTATTCTCGATCGCAAATACATACAATACAACTGCTGCCGCCATAACGGATGCCAATGAATTGGAAACACCTGATAATCTTGTTATCGGGCAGGCGATTGTCATACCGATTATCGGACAATTTTATTTTGTCCAGCCTGGCGATAGCCTATATTCCATTGGGATTAGATTTGGGATACCATACCAGGAACTGGCTCGAATAAATAATATTTCTGTTGAGTCAACGCTTTCTGTTGGGTTACGTCTTTATATTCCATCTTGGGATAAAAGGCCAATCACATCTTATGCGTATATCGAGCCTTTTGGTGAGACCGTTTCAGAAACACTTGAAAATGCTGCCAGGAAAAATTCACCTTACTTAACCTATCTTGCATTATTCAGCTATCGAGTCAACCGCGATGGGACATTGACTCCCCCTCCCTTAGGGAATCTTGGAAAGATAGCAGAAAATAATGATGCCGCGCTCACAATGGTCGTTACAAATTTGGAAGAAGGCGCATTCAGTGATGAACTTGGAAATATCATACTTACCGTACAGGCTGTCCAGAATACATTATTGGATAATATTGTAAATACTGCCACAGCAGGCGGATTTGTCGATGTTCACTTTGACTTTGAATTCTTGCTTTCAGAAGATCGGGAAGCATATAATAACTTTTTGCGCAGAGCAAAGGAATGGCTTTCTCAAGCAGGTTTGCTGCTTTCCACTGCACTGGCTCCAAAGACAAGTGCAACACAAGCGGGGCAATGGTATGAAGCACATGATTATGCTGCGCATGGGGAAATAGTTGATTTTGTTGTTCTCATGACTTATGAATGGGGTTACAGCTATGGTCCTCCGCTGGCCGTTTCACCAATTAATGAAGTAAGAAGAGTAATTGAATACGCCGTAACCGAAATACCGCCTGATAAAATATTAATGGGTCAAAATCTATATGGCTATGATTGGACACTTCCATTTATTGAAGGTGGACCAGCAGCACGTGCAGTAAGCCCTCAGCAGGCAATAACAATTGCACGTGAGAACAATGCGGACATTCAATATGATACAACAGCACAAGCACCGTTCTTTTTCTACACAGATGATGAAGGGTCGCAACATGAAGTTTGGTTTGAAGATGCAAGGTCAATTCAGGCCAAATTCGATTTAATACGTGAATTAAATTTATTAGGTATTGCATACTGGAAGCTTGGTTTAGCCTTCCCACAAAATTGGCTGTTACTGAATGATCAATTTGCGATTACAAAAATAGAATGATAAGTGTAAGGATGTTTATCGGCCTATTGGCTGTTTTATCGGCGAATGAATAAATTTATCAGCTTATTTACAAAATTATCGGCGCTTCCGTGCATGAAAAGGGACCCACATCTGAGGTGAGTCCCTTTCCGTTGTTTATATTATTTTAACAAGTTTAACGATTCACGATTGAATGCTGGTATGTCATCTGGCTGCCTGCTCGTTACCAATTGGTTTTGACATACGACCACTTCTTTATCTACGACTTTTGCACCTGCATATTCCATATCTACCTGAATGGACTTAAATCCTGTAGCATCCCGGCCTTCCAGTGCTTTTGCTGTAATTAGTAATTGTGGGCCATGGCAAATTGCAAATACTGGTTTTTTCTCATCCATAAAGTGTTTTGCAAACTTCACGAAACGATCATCCCCTCTTAACTGATCCGGAGAAAAACCACCAGGAATAAAGAGTGCATCAAAATCACTAGGATTCACATCATTAATTCCATAATCAATTGTTACTGTAGCTTCATTGTTTTTACCAGTTACTTCATTACCCTTTTCCTTTTCAATCGTTACAACATCATGACCCGCTTCTTTAAAGTCTTTTGCTGGACTTGTATACTCAACGTCCTCAAACATATTTGTAATGAGAGTTGCTATTTTTTTACCCATTTGTAATCCGCTCCTTTTCCTGAGTTGATTCATAATGAGTCTACCCCTTAAATTAAAAATAAAACATCACTTGTTCATTCCCATTAAATTCCTTAACTCTTGTTCATTTACAATTAGATCCTTAATTGTATAATCTTCTAGCACTTTAAAAAACGCATGTAACGCTCTATTCAACGTATGTTTTAATGTACATGCCGGCGATATAACACAATGATCTGTCTCCTTATCAAAGCACTCCAATAAATTAAAATCACTTTCTAAACTGCGGACAAGCAAGCCAACATTGATTTCCTCTGCTGGTTTGGCGAGACGAATTCCTCCATTTCTTCCCCTCACTGTTTCCAATAATTCCATTTTATTTAACTCAAAAACGATTTTTCCCAAATGATGTTGTGAAATATTAAATACTTCAGATATCTCTTTGATACTGGAAAGCTCAGTATTCGGTTTCGTTCCAGTATATATTAAAATGCGCAGTGCATAATCGGTATATTTTTTTAATTGCAATGTACATCACCTCAATAACTTCTTCACAATATTGTAACACAAAAGGAGCTTTCACTATTGATACCGTTTTAATAAATAGTATACAATTAAAGATGTATTTGAAATACATGTTTAATTAAAGACAGGGAGTGCTTAAAATGGCAACAGAAACAGCAATTGGATTAGATCAGAAAACAATGGATATAATTAAAGCTACTGTACCAGTTTTAAAAGAACATGGAACCGCGATAACCACAAGATTTTATCAGCTCATGTTTAAAGACCATCCGGAATTGAAAAATATATTTAATCAAGTCAATCAACGAAAAGGCGATCAGCCAAAAGCATTGGCAAATACAGTGTATGCAGCAGCTGTACACATTGAAAATCTCGAAGCAATTTTACCAGTAGTGAAACAAATTTCAGAAAAACATAGAAGTTTAAATATTAAACCTGAACATTATCCAATCGTTGGAAAATACCTCTTAATGGGGATAAAAGATGTTTTAGGAGATGCAGCAACAGATGATATCATGAACGCGTGGGCGAAAGCATATGGAGTAATCGCCGATGTCTTCATCTCTGTAGAAAAAGAAAAGTATGATGAAGTAGAAAAAAACACTGGTGGCTGGATTGATTTCCGAGACTTCAAGATTGTTAAGAAAGTAGAAGAAAGTGATGTCATTACTTCCTTTTACTTGGTACCCGCAGATGGAAAAGCCTTTCCAACTTACGAAGCCGGACAATATATTACTGTAAAAGCTGAAATTCCCGGTGAAACATACGATCATTTACGTCAATACAGTTTATCCTGTGCTCCTGGTGAAGATTATTATCGCATTAGTGTTAAACGCGAAGATGCTACCCAAGATCATCCAAAAGGAATTGTTTCTAGTTTTTTACACCATCATCTGCATGAAGGTAGTATTTTACCAATCAGTGCCCCATCTGGTGACTTCTATCTAGCTCAAAACGATGAAAGACCATTAGTTTTAATAAGTGGTGGGGTTGGTTTAACACCACTGATGAGTATGCTTGAAACCGTAGTGAAAGACCATCCTGAACGTGAGGTAATCTATATCCATGCAACTCGCTCAGGGAAATTCCATGCTATGAAAGATCGCGTGGAGCAAATAGCCTCTGTAAATAATAATGTTACTCGTTTTACCGTATACGATAGCCCTGTTGAAGGGGATCAGTATGATAGAGAGGGACACATCAATCAGGAGTGGCTATCATCGATTCTCCCTACAATTGACGCAGCATTTTACTTCTGTGGTCCGAAAGGTTTTATGCGTGCAGCTTACCAACATTTGAAAAAATTAAATGTTTCCGATGAGGACCTACACTTTGAAATATTTGGACCTTCTGAAGATATTACACAATAAAATAAAACAAAAAGGAGATTTTCCTCAGGGGATTCTCCTTTTTGCTTTATTCTATGTTTTCTCTATTTAACACGGATATCATAATCAAAGACGCCGATTTTCTCTAGGTTGTGGTAAATTTGTGCAGGCATAATATAATATTTTGAGGCAACATGTAATCTATGCCCGGTAAGATCGACCTTCCCTTCACTTCCAAAATAGAAGGCCTGCCAAACAAATTTAGAGCAGTAATTCTTTGTGAGGTCATTGAGATCTCTTGTGTAATAGTATGATTCTACACTTTCTATATTTTGCTTGGCCCATTTTGCTGCATTTATGGCATGGTTCGAATGACTGGCTCGTAATACGGTTAATTTTTCCCCTGACTTATGTCTGCTCAAGTAAATAGGCATACGATCAGCATGTCCTTTTTTCCCCCATTTGTTTACATGGTAAATATAAAAATCTTCACCAACAATCCCAGAGTGTCCAACGACTAGGGAAGACAAAGCTGTCTTATGCGAATAAAGAACATCTCCAGGGATCATTCGAATAGATGTACCCGGATAATTAGGGATAGAATCATTTGATTCTTTCATACTAGAATTCTCCTCAGAATCGTATTTCTACTAATTATAACAAAAATAAAAAAACTTTGGCTCCTGCCACTGAAAGGCAAAAACCAAAGTTACTATAATTAATCTTCTAATGTAGAGGTATCCCCCGTCGGAAGCCCAAGCTCCCATGACTTCAAGAGACGGCGCATAATTTTACCGCTTCTTGTTTTTGGAATGCTATCTTTCACTTCAATTTCACGTGGTGCTGCATGTGCACTCAATCCTGTTTTAACAAATTGACGGATATCTTCCAGGAGTTCTTTGGTATCATCATATCCATCATTTAGAGTAATAAAAGCCTTAATAATTTCTCCACGCTCCGGATCAGGTTTACCAATAACACCCGCTTCAGCAACAGCCGGATGTTCAATTAACTTACTCTCTACTTCAAACGGCCCAACACGTTCACCGGAAGTGTTAATAACATCATCCAACCGACCCTGGAACCAGAAGTAGCCATCTTCATCCTGATATGCACTATCGCCGGATACATACCAGCCATTAATAAAATAACTCTCAAATTTACCTGGGTTATTCCATACTTGCCGCATCATCGAAGGCCATCCTTCTTTAATTGCCAAATTCCCCATTTGGTTTGGTGGAATTTCATTTCCTTCATTATCCACAATCGATGCTTCTACACCTGGTATAGGTTTCCCCATTGATCCAGGGCGGATTTCTAAAGATGGGAGGTTGACTATAAGCTGTGCACCAGTTTCTGTCATCCACCATGTATCATGGACTCTCAGATCAAATGCTTTTAATCCCCATGTAATGACTTCCGGATTAAGTGGCTCACCAACACTTAAAATATGTCTAAGTGTATCTAAATCGTATTTCTTAACAGCTTCTTCGCCATAACTTACAAGCATTCGCAATGCCGTTGGGGCAGTGTACCATACGGAAACGTTGTTTTTTTCCAATGTAGTATACCAATCATCTGGTGTAAACCTGCCTCCACGGATTACATTTGTAACACCGTGTAACCATGGAGCAAAGATTCCATAGCTTGTTCCGGTGACCCAACCCGGGTCTGCAGTACACCAATAGACATCTTCTTCTTTTAAATCTAATACCCACTCAGCAGTTGCATAATGCTGGATCATTGCATTGTGTACATGTAAAATCCCTTTTGGCTTCCCAGTAGAACCAGAAGTGTAATGCAATAGCATCCCATCTTCCAAATCTACCCATTCAATTGAAAAATTAATAGAAGCCTCTTTCATTTCCTTGTTATAATCAATAAACTTATTTGTGTCCTCCTTATTGCCCCCCACAAGAACTATTTTCTCCAACTTCGGCAGTTCGTTCAGTGGCACACGATAAAGTAAATCAGGTGTCGTAATAAGTAATTTTGCTTCACTATCTTGAAGGCGATCTCTAACTGCCTGCTCCATAAATGCTTCGAATAATGGACCGGCAATAGCGCCAACTTTTAAAATACCAAAAAATGCAGCATAAAATTCCGGACTTCTCGGCATAAAGAGAAATACACGATCTCCCTTGCTTATTTCATATTTTTTAAGTACATTGGCAAACTTATTGCTTTCTTGACTTAGTTGTTCAAATGTCATGCTTTCTTCCCTCTCAGGAGAAGAATACAATAAAGCTACTTTATCTTTTTTAGCTGGATCTGTTGCATGTCGGTCAACAGCTTCATATGCCATATTTACTTTACCTGTTGTATTCCAGGTGAAATTCTTTTTCACATCTTCCCATGAAAAACTTTCGCGTAACTTTTCATAGTCTTGCAGATTATAATTTCCTTTGCGGGCCGGTACTACTTGCATATCCATTTTATTCACCTCTTATCAATATTTGCAAACGATTACATATCCGATTACATTAAATTATTAAAACATTCGGTAACTAGTTTTATTTTAGAACATTCTGTGACAATTTAAAAGTGTTTCGCTCGATAAACTGGTAAATTTTTAAAATCAACTATTTTTAACCTTGGCTGTTTTTTAAAAGATTGGGACTTCGGTTACTCGCCCCTCCAAAAGAATTGTTGTTATTTCATAGAATACATAAACTACGAAGTAACTGCTGGTTGTTTGATTTCTATATATAAGTGCTATTACCGCCGTCCGGGATCGCTCTGGGCGGATGCTTTCCGCGGGCACGGCCTCAGTCTCCGCGAGAAACCCACTCTGCGGGGTCTTCGGACACGTGCTTTTCCCGCAGGAGTCACCGCCCGCCGCTCACCCGGACTGGTGAAGCTCGGTGATATGAATTTTATAAATCACTAATTCAGTTATCAGTTTGTAAGCTTAAAACCAGCTCTGGGGGAATATACGAAGACTCCAGCGGGAGGAAAGTCATCGGTGAGACCCCGCAGTGCGAAGCACGAGGAGGGCTCACCAGCCGCCCGCGGAAAGCGAAGTGTATTTCCCCAGAGTGGTCGCCGAAGTTACTTATCCTAGTTCACAGTTTTTCTCAACTCTGCAGTGAAGAAAGAGCAATAACTAATCTTTCTAATAGTGTATTTAGCAACATTTCATCTTTTTTCTCACATAAAAAAGCACCTACGATTAAAGTAGATGGTTTCCTGATTCATGATCGTTTTACTTTTGAAATTGGAGAAAGAAAAGCTATGGCCCCGGCAGGATTCGAACCTGCGGCACATGGTTTAGGAAACCAATGCTCTATCCCCTGAGCTACGAGGCCTAATTTTTAGAGAACAAATACCATTATACTAAAAATCAACTAATTTGGAAAGCAAATTCCGAATTCTTATAGTAGAAGAAAGCAATTTGTGATAAAATAAGCACATCTGTCTATGTAGCAGTGATTGGAGGAATAGCGATGGCAGAAGTGCCGTTCATTGCAATTGAAGGTCCAATTGGCATTGGTAAAACATCTCTCGCAAAGAAGCTATCCAATCATTTTGATTTTCATTTACTAAAAGAAATTGTTGAGGAAAATCCTTTCCTTGGCAAATTTTATGATGATATCGATGAATGGAGTTTCCAGACGGAAATGTTTTTTTTATGTAACCGATACAAGCAATTGGAGGATATCGAGAAGAAATACTTGAAATCAAACAAAGCAGTAATTGCTGATTACCATATATCAAAGAATATGATTTTCGCCAAACGCACATTGCAAGAGGATAAATTTGAAAAATATGAACAAATATATCAGATTCTTACAAAGGATATGCCTGTACCAAACATGCTGATATATCTAAATGCAAATCTGGATACCATTTTGGAACGAATACGTATGCGAGGCAGGGATATTGAGCAAAACATCAAACATTCCTATTTGGAACAGCTTGCAAGCGATTATGAAGACTTTATGAATGAATTTGAATTGTTACACCCAGAAATACCGGTCATTCGGATTAATGGAGACGAAACTGACTTTGTACATTACCAAGATGACCTTGATCAGATTATTGAAATGGTAAATAACGATTTAACCGATGCAGTGATTAAAAGATAATAAAGGGGAACCATATATGAACTTAAGAGAAAAGTACCATATCCGAAACGACAGTGTAATAACCATTGCTGGTACTGTTGGGGTTGGTAAATCAACATTGACTAAGGCATTGGCAACTTCTTTAAACTTTAAAACCTCTTTTGAGAAAGTGGACACAAATCCATATCTCGAAAAATTCTATGATGATTTTGAACGTTGGAGCTTTCATCTTCAAGTTTACTTCCTTGCAGAACGATTTAAAGAACAAAAGAGGATATTTGAATATGGTGGTGGATTTATACAAGACCGATCCATCTACGAAGATACAGGGATTTTTGCAAAAATGCATTATGACAAAGGAACAATGTCACCAACTGATTATGAAACATACAAAAACCTGTTTGATGCAATGGTCATGACTCCATACTTCCCCCATCCTGATCTCCTAATTTATTTAGATGGATCTTTTGATGAAGTTGTAAGCAGAATTCAGATGCGTGGACGCCAAATGGAAAAAGATACTCCCGTAAGCTATTGGGAAGAAATGTACAAACGTTACAACAATTGGATTGATAATTTTAATGCTTGTCCAATTTTACGAATAAATATCTCTGATTATGACTTGATCAAGCAGGAGAATTCGATTGAGCAGATTTTGGAAAAGGTAGGGCATTCGTTACAACATTCCAGTCGCTATACAAGAAAACAATTAACAAGATAATCATCATTTAAAGGAAAAAGGATGCCCCAAGAATAAAACGGAGCATTCTTTTTTTATGTAATAATAACTGCATCTCTATTGATGTGGTTTCTTTAATCTGGTTTTGAACGGAAATAACAGAAGATGTATAGAGAGCAACACAACAGAGAGAGCGATTAGCCATCCAATAGATATGTCTATAAAAACACCGATTAAAATAACAATTGGTAGAATCATTAATGCTTTGTTACCATTCCGTTCCATTGGCATAAAATAATTTTCCTTCCCACATTGAGGACAAATCATCGTTAAACGAAAATTATTTTTTAACGTATCCGTATAGCTCCATTTTTCTTTGCAAAACGCACATGCTGGTGTTTCCATCTATCTATCCCCTTTATTTACTGTTTCCTAACTCAATCGAACGATGTCGAGCTTCATGTATACAGGATATCATCATTTCCTGAAATTCATGTCTTTTTAAAACTTCGATCCCCGCCTCGGTCGTCCCACCCGGGCTAGTAATATTTTCCCGCAGTACTCCCGGTTTTTTTCCAGATTCCTGCAACATTTTCCCTGCACCAATGACCGTTTGCGCTAGTAGTTCCGAAGCAGTCTCTAAATCCATACCAGCTTCCACTGCAGCTTTTTCTATAGCTTCAACTAAATAATAAATAAAAGCAGGTCCGCTTCCCGATATTGCAGTAACGGTATGCATATCTTTTTCAGCGACAATTTTTGTTAGCCCTACGGTTTGAAACAATTGATCTGTTTCTTGAACATGTTCACTGGTCGCATACTTTCCAGGAGATATGGCAGTTGCAGAATGGCCTATTAAGGCTGAAGTGTTAGGCATAACACGCATAACTGGAATATCTATTCCTATAGCACGTTCCATTTTCTCTGTAGATAAACCCGCAATAACAGATATTATTAATTGGCTATTATTTAAATATGTCTTAATAGATTGGATCGAATCTGTTGCATCGTTTGGTTTCATAGCTAATACAATGATATCCGCCTCTTTGGCAAGCTCATTCTTATCCGTGCTGCATTGTACTTGATATCTTTCTTGCATGTACTCCAGACGCGCCATATTACTTTTGTTGGTTACATAAATATTTTTTCTTGCAATTAGTTCAGATTTGATAATACCTGAAATAATCGACTCCGCAAGGGATCCCGCTCCTAGAAATGCTATTCTTTTATTCATATGCTTCCTCCTCGAAATAAAAAAACCAATGTCACATCCTTTTAAAAGGACGGAATCAGTTTCCGCGGTACCACCTAATTGGCTAGTTGCCCATCTCTAATTGTTAACACAGTTTCCTGTGGTTAGTTTATTGCTAACGACCTCTTGGTTCCTATATGCTGTTTCAGGTGGATTTTTCAGCCGGCGAATCCCTTGACAAACATTGTATTACTGGCTAATTACGGTCTTATATAAATATTCATTTAATTGATTGTACTATAAGCGTTCAGGTATGTTTTGTCAAGAAACTATATAAGAACAAAATCATTTGTTATACTGAATTATATTCTGAATCATGGAAAGGAATTAGAATAATGGAACCAAAGGAAATTCAGGCACTGAAGCAAGTCCGCAATGAATTAACCCGTTTTATGGTAACCTATAAATTTGGATTGGATGAGATGAATACAAAGCTAAATATATTAAAAGAAGAATTCCAATATATTCATGAATATAATCCAATTGAGCATTTGAAATCACGTATTAAATCTCCTGAAAGCATCCTAAAAAAGATGACTAGGAAAAATCTAGAAGTTTCTATGGATTCCATTAAGGAAAATGTACAAGATATAGTTGGAATACGTGTTGTCTGTTCATTCATTTCTGATATTTATAAAATAAGCGATATGTTACAAAAGCAAAAAGACGTAAAAGTAATCGAAATAAAGGACTATATCGCAAATCCAAAACCAAATGGTTATAAAAGCCTTCATCTTATTTTGTCAATTCCAGTATTTTTATCTGACAGGGAAGAGGAAGTATTTGTAGAAATTCAAATACGAACCGTAGCAATGGATTTCTGGGCAAGCCTCGAGCATAAAATCTATTATAAATATAATAGGGAAATACCTGATCATTTAACAATGGAAATAACGGAAGCAGCAACGGTAGCCAATGAACTGGATCTCAAAATGGAAAAATTGAATAAAGAGGTTAATAATATTAAAACAGAAGATGGGATAAAAGATGAGGATATTTTTTACCTGCAAATTAATGAGGAAAAAGTTCATCTACCTACCAACTTCTTAAAGTCCTTTTTACATGAGAAATAAAAACAAAAAAACCGCTGAAGAACAGCGGTTTTTACTTATCTATTTAAGTTTTGAATTTAAAAATGGAGGAGGTAGAGGGATTCGAACCCCCGCGCGGTTTGACCCGCCTGTCGGTTTTCAAGACCGATCCCTTCAGCCGGACTTGGGTATACCTCCGTATGACGACAAAAATTAATATAACATGTTGCATAGTTTGCTGTCAAATATTTTCCGACTTTTTTTCCTATTTTCTGCAAAAAATAGGAAAGAGACTGGGACAAAAGTGTTTTAACCAAAGTAAAATCCGAACATAGTTGGTGCATATATACCGCTACGGAAATACACTACGCTTTCCGCGGGCGCTGCTGAGCCTACTCCGAGCTATCGCTCTACGTAGTCTCACCTAGGCTTTTCATCCCGCAGGAGTCTCCGTGTATTTCCTTCGCTATTATGGCGAAATGTTCGGCTTTGAGTTAAACACTTTAGTTATGTCCCAGGCTCCACCTTAAAACTTTACTTAATAACTTCTTTTCCTCCCATATAGCCACGAAGCACTTCCGGCACAATAACCGTGCCATCTTCCTGCTGATAGTTCTCCAAAATTGCTGCAACTGTGCGTCCAATTGCAAGACCTGAACCATTTAATGTATGCACATACTCCGGTTTTCCATTTGCATCTCTGCGGAAGCGGATTCCCGCTCTACGCGCCTGGAAATCCTCAAAATTGGAGCAAGAAGAGATTTCTCGATAGGTTTGCTGACTTGGAATCCAGACTTCGATATCGTATTTTTTCGCTGCGGTAAAACCTAAATCACCGGTACACATGCTCATAACACGATATGGAAGATTTAACAGCTGTAATACTTTTTCTGCATTGCCTGTTAAAGTTTCCAAAGCCTCATAGGATTCTTCAGGTTTTACAAATTTTACAAGTTCCACTTTATTAAATTGATGCTGTCGAATTAATCCTCTTGTGTCTCGCCCAGCAGAACCAGCTTCAGAACGGAAACTTGCACTATATGCTACATATTTCTTCGGTAATTCTTCCGTGTTTAAAATTTCATCTCGATGATAGTTTGTTACTGGGACCTCCGCTGTTGGAACCATAAAGTAATCCCAATATTCTAGTTTAAATGCATCTGCTTCAAATTTAGGAAGCTGACCCGTTCCTGTCATGCTTGTTCTATTAACAATGCTTGGTGGCAGCATTTCCACATATCCATGTTCTTCTGCATGCAAATCCATCATAAAGTTTAATAATGCACGTTCAAGTCTTGCTCCCAAACCTTTATAGAATACAAAGCGGCTTCCGGTTACTTTTCCGGCACGCTCAAAATCCAATATATCAAGGTTTGTTGCGATATCCCAATGTGGTTGGGTTTCAAAATTAAATTCCGGTACGTCCCCCCATTTGCGTGCTTCAATATTGTCATCTTCGTCTTCACCAATTGGCACACTTTTATGAGGAATATTAGGTATGGACAGCATAATACGCTGCAGTTCTTCTTCAATTTCTCTCAATTCTTTATCAAGAATGGAAATTTTATCCCCAACTAATCGCATTTCCTTTATTGCAGGTTCTGCATCCTTTTTCTCTTTCTTTAGAACAGAAATTTGCTTGGTTGCTTCGTTACGTTGGGCTTTCAACGTTTCCGTTTCCGCAATCAATTCACGGCGTCTTTCATCCAACTCACCAAATTTATCCAAATCCGTTAGATCCTCACCACGATGTGCAAGCTTCTTTTGTACTTCTTTAAAATTAGTTCTTAAATACTTCATATCCAACATAAAAATTCCTCCTTTATAGCTATAAAAAATCAAAAAACTCCCGTCCCTAAAAATAGGGACGAGAGTTTATTTCCCGCGTTGCCACCCTTGTTGAAGATAAAATATCTTCCGGCTCAAAGTTGTTAACGGTACTCTACCGGGTCTACTTACTTGGATAAAATCTTTTCCGTAAACCAGTTCAAGGATGGATTCACAGGACTCTGACACCGATTTCCACCTACCATCGGCTCTCTAGAGAAAGAAGTACTGTTACTGCTTCCTATCAATACATTTGCTTTTAATTATTGTTATCATAATCAATTTTTCAAGAAGATGCAAGTTATCTAAGAAAAACTTAACTATCTATGCCTAAATCAGCTAAAAAGTCCTTTTATCCAATCCACAGCTGATGTGAACAGATTGGCAAAGAAATCACCAATTGCACCTAATGTAAGCATAAACCAGTTTGACTTTTCGACAGCTTCATTGGTTACTAACTCTATCTGATTTGAAGAGTCAGAGAAAATATATCCATAGTCTGTATCGCCATTATACACGAGCTCAGCAGTACCGATGACATCCCCTTTTTCAACCGGGGCTATCAATTCACCATTTTCATTTAGTTTATCTTCATCTAAATCGTATTTTAAGCTATATAATTCTGCTTCATCTGTTTTAATCGGAACATTAATAGCTTTACTTAAGGAAACATTCACTGCATCTTCTTTTCCTTTTGCTACAGGAATTGTTTCATCTCCCTCAAGCTGATGACCTGCTGGGAAAAGTTCTTGTTCATTAAATTGGCTAAAACCATAATCAAGTAGCTTAGCTGTTTCTACAAAACGTTCTGTTTCACTTTCGGTTTTCATTACAACAGTAATTAAGCGTCGATTATCTACCAGAGCAGTACCAGTAAAGCTATAGCCTGCAAGTGTTGTAAAACCTGTTTTTAGGCCATCTACTCCCTCATAAAAGAATTGTTCCAAGTTAACTCCTTCATGTGGAAGCATATAGTTCCAGTTATCAATTGTTTGTCCATCAAATTCGGTTTGTGGAATTTTAGAAATATCCAACGCCTCTGGATAATCATTAACAAGGTAATATGCAAGTAAAGCTGAGGATCTTGCTGAAAGTAAATTGGTAGCATTTGGATCCGTACCCTCGGGATAATTTTCACCTAAGTCTGCATTATCCAGTCCAGTGGAATTAACAAATTCATATTCCTCAAGACCCATTTCCTCGCCTTTTTCATTCATTAATGTAACAAATTCACCTTCTGAGCCTGCAATTAGTTCAGCTAATGCAATCGTTGTAGCATTATCGGAATTAATCGCCATTGCTTCATATAATTCTTGTACAGTATAATCCTGTTGTTGTTTTAAACCAACACCAGAGAAGGAATTATTTGCAGATATACTATATGCATAATCACTAATCTGCGTTGTCGTATCCCAGCTGATTTGACCATTCTCGACAGCTTCCCAAACAAGATATTCTGTCATCATCTTTGTCATACTAGCCGGTGGAAGTAAGATATCAGGGTTTTTAGCATATAGAACTTTTCCTGTTTTCGCATCGACAAGTATTGCTGATTCAGCATTTAATTCAACTTCTTCTGCTGCTGTAGTTATTGGATATGTAATATATGACGCCATTATTATTAATGCTGTAAGTACCAATGATAAAATTTTTTTTACGTTGTAGTTCAACTTTCCGTACCTCCAAGAAGCTGTATCGCTTTATAGTTTATTTTTGTATTCTGTTTGGCTCATTAATATGCACCTTTTTTATTTTACCACAGAAAAAATTAAAAAAATAGATGAGGAAAGTCCCTCATCTATTTTTTTATTGAATAATTCGATTTATGTTCACTATTGAATGGAGTAATTCGGTGCTTCTTTCGTTATATGGACATCATGTGGGTGACTTTCACGAAGTCCAGCTCCTGTAATTCGTATAAATCGTGCCTCATTACGTAACGCGTCAATTGTTTTTGATCCACAATAACCCATACCCGAACGTAATCCTCCCACGAGCTGGTGGAAAGTATCAGAAAGTGCGCCTTTATATGGAACACGTCCTTCAATTCCCTCTGGAACAAGTTTTTTATTATCGGAATCGCTTTGGAAATAACGATCTTTAGAACCAGATTTCATTGCACCAACAGATCCCATTCCGCGATACACTTTATACTTTCTTCCTTGATAGATTTCCGTCTCTCCAGGACTTTCCGTTGTACCGGCAAACATACTCCCAATCATGACAGCATGAGCTCCTGCAGCTAATGCTTTTACAATATCACCAGAGTATTTAATACCTCCATCAGCAATGACTGGAACGCCATATTCTGATGCTGCTAATGCACAGTCATAAACTGCTGTAATTTGCGGTACCCCAACTCCTGATACAACACGGGTTGTACAAATAGATCCAGGACCAATTCCGACCTTCACAACGGATGCTCCAGCTTCAATTAACGCCTTAGTACCTTCAGCCGTAGCGACATTGCCTGCAATTATTTCCAAATCAGGGTAGGCTTCACGAAAGGCCTTCAGTTGGGTAAGAACACCCTTTGAATGTCCGTGAGCCGTATCAATAACAATAGCATCGGCACCTGCTGCAACCAACTTCTCAATTCGATGCATTGCATCACCGGTTATACCAACTGCTGCTGCTACAAGCAGTCGTCCTTGATCATCTTTTGCAGAATTTGGAAACTCAATTACTTTCTCAATATCTTTAATTGTAATGAGTCCCTTTAAAATATTATTTTCATCAACTAGTGGTAATTTTTCTATCTTGTATTGCTGCAAAAGTTTTTCAGCTTCTTCCAATGTGGTGCCTACTGGAGCTGTTACGAGATTATCACTTGTCATTACTTCTGAAATAGAAATGGAATAATCCTGAATGAAACGAAGATCACGATTAGTTAGAATACCTACAAGTTTTTGTTCTTCAATATTGTTAACAATTGGTACTCCTGAAATTCGGAATTTACCCATGAGATGCTCCGCATCATATACTTGATGCTCTGGAGTAAGGAAGAATGGATTCGTTATAACGCCACTTTCCGAGCGTTTTACACGATCTACCTGTTCAGCCTGTTCTTCAATTGTCATGTTTTTATGAATAACTCCAAAACCACCTTGACGTGCCATTGCGATAGCCATTTTAGCTTCTGTAACAGTATCCATACCTGCACTGATAAAAGGTGATTTCAACTTTAATGTCGATGATAATTGTGTACTAAGATTTACCGAATTAGGTAACACCTCTGATTCGGCTGGCATTAGTAGAACATCATCAAAAGTTAACCCTTCCTTTGCAAACTTATCTTCTCTCATTTTAATTCCTCCTTCTAAGGTTATGTATTTACCATGCAGTCACGGATAATATGACCGCAAAACAAGTGATTTCATTTATTGGAAGTCACTACCGTTACATGCCTATTCTGTTTAACTCCATACTTAGAAATAATATGGAAACCCCACTCATGCATGAAGTTAGACTTTATCGTTCACACTATATACGTATATCTATTTTTATTTACATTACTCTAAACCTACTGCTTTTTCAACCCAGTTTAATGGAATTCAAAAAGAAACTTGATTCAAAATATTAAAACAGTTATGAGGTTAGGGAACAAATGAATACATCTGATTTCTATACATACTTAAATGCACAGCAAACAGCTCAGCAATATTTATATTCTTGTTATAAGGGAATGGAAGATGCGGAGTCCAAAAGTTATCAGAATTGCAATACATTTATGTATTATTTAGACCATGGACTCCGTTTCTATGAAAATGGAAAGAAGGCTGATCAAGTGGTACAGCCCGTTCTTTATTTTTACGGAATGGTTCACCTACTAAAGGCATCCCTTTTGACGGAACGTCCGGATTACCCCGAATCTACATCATTACTTGCACACGGAGTCACAACAAGAAAGCGTAAGAAAAAACAGTATACCTTTATGGACGATGAAGTCAAAATTCAGCAACAAGGTCTGTTTCCTTATTTCTCCGAGCATCTTTTTTCCATGAAGAAATTTTCCTTTGAGAAAATCAATATGGAAATGCTTTTCAGTACATTACCGGAAATGAATGATTTTTTCTCCCTTCAAAATAAGAATAAAATGATTGAAATTGGTGTTTCAGAATCACTATTACTGCAATTTCCAATCCAATTATTGGATAACTATCATTTAACAGATAAGGCATTTATACGACGTTTAGAAGGTTTTCTGCCCTCGATCAAGGAAATAAAGATAGATAATTCAAACATCTCCATTCATTTAGGAAAGTCATTTTCTTCGTCCCATGGTCCTTTTTATGTTCATATGCATGATAAAAAAATTTATTTTCCCTCAGATAGGAATCATTTTCTTCCAATTTCTGAAATCATTACCCATTATTTGATTTTATTCAATCTTAGTATGTTGTGCCGTTACGAAGCGGAATGGTGGGGGGATCTGTTATTATCAAGACCTGATATTGATTATCCATTTATACATCATTTTTTAAAAATCACTTCAGAAAAAATTCCTTATATGATTGGAAAGAAACTGATGGATAAATATAAGAATCAAAAGCTGTTTTAAATATAGGCTGTTTTCTAAAAGTTTATTGCTTTTGCTATAAAAGTTATAAACGAAGACGTACTTTAGTTAGGTTTATTTCCAAAGATATCTGCTCTTGCTGCCGTCCAGGTGAGTGGAGGGCGGATGCTTTCCGCGGGCACGGCCTCAGCCTCCTCGAGTAAACCACTCTGCGGGGTCTTCGGACACGTGCTGTTACCGCAGGAGTCACCACCCTCCACTCACCTGGACTGGTAAAGCTGTGTGATGTAATTTTTTATAATTCACTAATGCTGTTAATGGTGTGCAGGCTTAAAAAAGCTGTGGAAATATACGAAGGTTCCTGCGGGAGGAAAGGCATCGGTGAGTCCCCGCAGTGCGTTAGCACGAGGAGGCTCACCAGCCGCCCGCGAACCGTAAGTATATTTCCCAGAGCGGTCGCCGAAGTTTCTTATGTTATGTCGTAGTTTATATCAACTGCGAGGATTAAAAGCAACAATACTTACGAAAAGACAAAGAGACCAGGGAGCTATAACATGGCTAGCCCCCTGTGATTTCCTCTATATAAAGCTCAGGTATCTGTTCTAGTGCGATAATTTCCTCACTATCATCCATTCGAATCATTGGTCGTGTAGGTTTATCTGGATGGATAAATACAATTTCTCCGCTTTGTTGGTTGGATAAGATAATCTTTGAACCTAATGATAGATGATAGAAACTCCCTAGGAAGAACTTCACTACCTCTGCATCAAATTTTAAATACTGATCTTTCTGAATTTCCTCGATTACTTTAAATGGGGACTGTTTTTTTTGATAGAGTCTCTCACTCGTCATCGCATGGTACATATCAGCAACAGCTATGATTTTAGCGTATTGATGGATTTTTTCTTTTGTTATTCCAAGCGGGTAGCCATTACCATCCACTCGTTCATGGTGCTGTAAAACTGCCAATTTTACGCCTATAGTAATGGTCGGAAGGTTCTCCACCATTCGATAGGAGTATGTCGGGTGGTTTTTAATGTCATTAATCCCCATCGATGTTAAAGGATCAGCATTTAAAATAAGATCTGAATCAATCCGCACCATTCCGCAATCACATAATAATCCTGCCAATCCTATCTGCAACCATTCTCCTTTGGAATAACCCATCTCTCTACCTAAAAATGCAGAAATAAGTGAAATTGCTACGCTATGATGATAAATATAATCATTCTTTTCCACATATTTATGTAGTGAATATATTTGTTCTGATTTAATATCTTTCAACCGTTCCAATAGCGGAATTATAATCTTTCGAACAGTTGGCATATCGATTGGCATACTGTTTTGCCAATTTTTATATTGATTCTTATAAGATGCTGTAGCTGTTAGATAATGATCCACAAATGAGATTTCATCCATACCCACTTGATCAGGTTTTCGGACATCTTGTTCTATTACTATGTTAGGTAGTTGTTTCGGTTCAAATTTATTCCCATCAGAAAGTTTAGTTGATACTTCAACGGATTCAACAAGAAACTTATTAAGAATGGTAATATGTGTTTCTGTCAAAACAGTGTTTTTTGGAATGATTTCCCGATTGGATTTCCCTTTTACCTCATCAAGCAGTATACAGCCTGGGACTAACCGTGATGGCTCAACTCGCATATGATTTCCCCCGTTATAAATAAGATGAAGAAGATGACTTCGGAATAAGTTACTGATTATCCGAAGTCATCTTCTAAGCTTTATCCCATCATGCGGGCAATATTGCCCCGTAAAAGAGTTTTTTATTAATCTTCATCTGTTGTGTTGTTTTCCGTATTCTCCGTCTCTACTACTGTGTCTTCAGAGTCTATAATAACTTCTTCATTCACTTTCTCTTCTACCGGTTGAGCCTCAATTTCTGCTTCAACCTCTTCTTTTTCTACTTTAGCGACGGTAGCAACTTCTTCACCATCCTGAAGTCGAATCAGATGGACACCTTTTGTATTACGACCAGTAGTGGAAATCTCTGATACCTGAATACGAATCAGTACTCCAGCTATAGTAATCATCATGAGATCTTCATCACCAGTAACGGCTTTTACAGCAACAACATCGCCAGTTTTTTCATCGAGTTTACAAGTGAAAACACCTTTTCCTCCACGATTTATACGGCGATACTCCGATTCATTCGTTTGTTTCCCAAATCCCTTATTGGTAACATGAAGGATTTTCGAATCAGGTTCTATAATCTCCATGGAAACTACGATATCGTCACCTCTTAGTGAAATGCCTTTAACACCAGCAGCAGTTCTACCCATTGCACGTATCTGCGTTTCTTCAAATCGGATCAGATAGCCATTTTTCGTTGCAAGCATCATGTCTTTTGTTCCATCTGTTAATCGAACAGAAATCAGCTCATCATCTTCCCGAAGGCCAACAGCAATTAATCCACCTTTACGAATATTAGCGAATTTGTCTAACGATGTCCGTTTTGTAATCCCATGTCTTGTTGTAAAGAATAAGAAGGATTCTGCATCATAATTACTTACAGAGATAACAGCATTGACCCATTCGCCTTTTTCTATTTGAAGCAAATTAATAATCGGAATTCCTTTTGCAGTACGACTATACTCAGGAACTTCATATCCTTTTGCCTTGTATACTTTACCTTTATTCGTAAAGAATAGCACTGTATCATGCGTAGATGTGGAAACGAGATGTTCTACGAAGTCATCTTCGTTTGTCCCCATACCTTGAATTCCACGACCGCCACGTTTTTGTGTGCGATAAGTCGAAGCAGGCAGTCGCTTGATATAACCCTGATGTGTTAGCGTTATAACGATGTTCTCTACAGGGATTAAATCTTCATCCTCAAAGAATCCTGCGCCCCCAGCAACGATCTCACTCCGACGTTTGTCATTAAAACGTTCTTTGATGTCAGTAAGTTCTTCTCGAATAATTTCAAGGACTTTCTCTTCATTGGCCAAAATATCCTTTAATTCAGCTATAAGCTTCATTAATTCACTGTATTCATTTTCTATTTTCTCGCGTTCTAAGCCTGTCAAACGTTGCAAACGCATATCTAAAATAGCTTGTGCTTGTTTTTCAGAAAGTTCAAAGCGCTCAATCAATCCTTCTCTTGCAATATCGGCTGTTTTTGAATTACGGATCAGCGAAATTACCTCATCCAAATGATCTAAGGCTATACGTAGGCCTTCTAAAATATGTGCACGTGCTTCTGCCTTTTTTAATTCAAAGGCTGTCCGTCGTCTGATCACTACTTTTTGATGATCTAAATAATGCACTAAACATTGCTTAATCGTTAGAACCTTTGGCTGACCATCGACAAGTGCTAGCGTATTAACACCAAATGTAGTCTGTAACGAGGTGAATTTATATAGATTGTTCAGTATGACGTTGGCATTTGCGTCACGACGAATTTCCATGACAATACGCATCCCATCACGGGACGATTCATCCCGTAAATCTGTAATTCCCTCAATTCTTTTGTCACGAACAAGCTCCGCTATTTTCTCAACCAGTCTAGCTTTGTTTACTTGGTAAGGCAATTCGGTAACAAGAATGGTTGACTTTCCATTTGCATGTTCCTCAATATCTACCTTCGCACGCATCGTAATGGAACCTTTTCCTGTTTCATATGCTTTACGGATACCACTTCTGCCTATGATGATTCCTGCTGTTGGAAAATCTGGTCCGGGAATATAATCTTCCATCAGTTCATCAATTGTTATTTCTGGATCTTTACTAATAGCTAGTACAGCATCAATTGTTTCACCTAAGTTATGAGGTGGAATATTGGTAGCCATTCCAACTGCAATGCCCGAGGTGCCATTTACAAGTAAGTTAGGGAATCTAGCAGGGAACACAACTGGCTCGCGTTCAGAACCATCATAGTTATCCCTAAAATCAACTGTGTCTTTATTCAGATCACGTACTATTTCCATCGCAATTTTTGACATTCTAGCTTCTGTGTAACGCATAGCGGCAGCTTGATCTCCATCAACAGATCCAAAGTTTCCATGACCGTCTACAAGCATTTTCCGATAGCTGAAGTCCTGTGCCATACGAACCATCGTTTCATAAACAGCTGTATCACCGTGTGGATGGTACTTACCGATAACTTCGCCAACGATACGGGCTGATTTTTTATGTGCCTTATCTGAATGCATTCCTAAATCATTCATTGCGTACAAAATTCTTCGATGTACTGGTTTCATGCCGTCGCGTACATCGGGCAAAGCCCTTGAGACAATAACACTCATTGAATAATCTAGAAAAGATGTACGCATTTCATTACTTATATTAACTTCCTGAACGTTTCGACGTTTTTCCTCCGCCATTTTAACTACCTCCCATTAGAAAAACACTTTCTATGCTTTCCCAGTAGTAGTAAGAGATTTAAGAAAGGATTGTAACCTAGTAGCAAACGAGCTATTGTTATTTTTGATCCAAACATAGATTTCTCACTACTCACACTTTTTTCTTGCCTTGGCTATTAATTAGCTCCCATAGATAGATGCGGACGCAAGTAAACGGCATCCTGCTTGCTATACAATCGTTTCGCGTTTCTTTAAATATCTAAGTTTTTCACGTACTTTGCGTTTGATTCAATATAGTTTCTCCTAGGTTCTACCTTATCGCCCATTAACATATCAAAGACCTGGTCTGCTTCAATCGCATCTGCCAATTCTACTTGCAACAATGTACGCATTTCTGGGTCCATTGTAGTTTCCCATAGTTGCTCCGCATCCATTTCACCAAGACCTTTATATCGTTGGATAGCTGGTTTAGGAGATGCTGGGATCTCTTGTAAAATTTTGGTTAATTGATTGTCATCGTAGACATACTGTACTGATTTGCCCTGTTTCACTTGATATAACGGTGGTTGGGCAATGTAAATATAGCCATATTCAATTAAAGGACGCATATAGCGGAAGAAGAATGTCAAAAGTAACGTACGAATATGTGCACCATCAACATCCGCATCTGTCATAATAACCACTTTATGATAGCGGGCTTTTGTTATATCAAAATCTTCTCCAATGCCTGTACCGAGTGCTGTAATCATGGAACGAATTTCTGTATTAGATAATATTCGATCAAGGCGAGCTTTCTCTACATTTAAGATTTTCCCACGTAATGGAAGAATTGCTTGAAAATGACGGTCTCTTCCCGATTTTGCAGAACCACCTGCAGAATTACCCTCAACAATATATAATTCACTAATGGAAGCATCTTTTGATGAGCAGTCAGCTAATTTTCCGGGCAAGCTTGAAATTTCCAATGCACTTTTTCTTCGTGTTAATTCACGCGCTTTTTTTGCTGCAGACCGTGCACGTGAAGCCATCAATCCTTTTTCAACAATTATTTTTGCAGTAGATGGGTTTTCATATAAAAATTTGGAAAATTTCTCACTGAAAACGGAATCTGTAATCGTTCGAACTTCACTATTTCCCAGTTTTGTTTTTGTTTGCCCTTCAAATTGAGGATCTGGATGTTTAACAGATACAATTGCGACCAAACCTTCGCGTACATCTTCACCTGAAAGATTCGGATCATTATCCTTAAACAGACTCTTTTTTCGTGCATAATCATTAATTACACGTGTCAAACCACTTCGGAATCCAACTTCATGTGCTCCACCTTCGTAGGTGTGAATATTATTCGCAAAAGAGTAAAGACTGCTTGCAAAGCCATCGTTATATTGAATAGCAACTTCAATAGCTATTCCTTGTTCTTCTCCCTCTGCATAAAAAGGTTCATGTAATACTTCTTTATTTTTGTTTATATACTCTACATAAGAGCTTACTCCACCTTCATAAAAATAAGTGATTGGCTCTTTATCTGAACGTTTATCTTCAATCGTTAATGTTAATCCTTTGTTTAAAAAAGCTAATTCACGAATACGTTGCTCTAATGTATCAAAATTGTATTCAATTGTTTCTGTAAAGATTTCTTTGTCTGGTGTAAAGTGTGTAACCGTACCGGTAATATCTGTTTCACCTACAACTTCTATTTCTCCAAGCGGGGCACCTTTAGCGAAGCCAAGGAAGTAAACTTTGTTATCACGGTGGACATGAACTTCTAAATTGCTTGATAGTGCATTTACAACCGAGGCACCTACACCATGCAATCCACCGGAAACTTTATAGCCACCGCCACCAAACTTAGCACCAGCATGCAGAACCGTCATAATGACTTCAAGTGCTGGACGACCCGTTTTCTTCTGAATATCAACCGGAATTCCACGACCATTATCTTTAACAGTTATACTATTATCTTTTTCGATAATGATTTGAATATGATCACAATATCCTGCTAGTGCTTCATCGATACTATTATCGACAATTTCCCATACGAGATGGTGCAGTCCTTTTTCACTTGTTGATCCAATATACATCCCTGGTCTTTTACGAACGGCCTCCAAGCCTTCCAATACCTGAATCTGATCGGCATCATATGCTTGATTTTCTGTTACTTTGTCTTCCATCGACATATTCTCACACTCATTTCTATTGAAGTACGCTTGTCTTAATTGCTGCTGATTTCTTCAGAGTAATCATCCAATTTATTAATGGTTGAAATAATACTCGATCTCTTCTTTAGCGTGGAGACGGATAATGTGCTGTAGTAAATATAATCTTTAGTTATCATAACCGCTTTCGCATCTTTCTTCGGACCGATAACTTTCTTCTCCCGTTTGGATGCAGTCATCATTTCATCGATTATGACGGACGAAGATATTAAGTTACAATCAATGATTGCAATAATCTCTTCCGACTGAATCACATTTCCATTTCCAATATGAATAAACATCATGTCAACTCCTATGTCTGGGTTTACCTGTCGACTTTTCCATCTGAAACCCGGAACAGCTCTGCTTGTTTTAATGTCTCATGATTAATTCCATCAACACTTGTAGTCGAAACAAATGTCTGAACACGGCCTTGAATCGTATTCAGTAAATGCGATTGTCTGAAGTCATCCAACTCACTTAGAACATCATCCAAAAGTAGAATTGGATATTCACCCACTTCTTGGTAAATTAGTTCAATTTCAGCCAATTTCACCGATAATGCTGTTGTCCGTTGCTGGCCCTGAGAACCATAAGTCTGAACATCTTTGCCATTTACATAGAAAAGAAGATCGTCTCTGTGGGGACCAATTAACGTAGTTCCACGTTCAATTTCTTTTTGTTTAAGTTCATGAAATTTTTCAATATATATATTTCCTATTTTTTCCTTATTTGCTTCTTCTGATACTTCAATTGTTGCACTATAGTGAATTTCAAGACTTTCGAGTTCTCTGCTGATGCCATGATGAATAGGCCGAGCCCATTTCCGTAACAACTCCAAGAAAACAAACCGTCTTTCCAATAAAGTTGCAGCATGTTCAATTAATTGTTCAGTTAGCACGTCTAACATAGTGAGATCAGGATTATCTTTACGCTGCATTTGCTTTAATAAGTGGTTTCGCTGTTTCAGTATTTTTTGATATTGCCCCAAGTGATAGATGTATCGCGGCTGAATTTGACCGAGCTCCATATCAATAAAACGTCTTCTGATCTGAGGTGGCCCTTTTACGAGAGTTAAATCTTCGGGGGCGAACATGACGACATTGATAGCTCCTATATAATCACTCAGCCGCCTTTGCTCAAGCCGGTTTAGTTTGGCTTTTTTACCTTTTGAAGAAACGATGATTTCAAGTGGAATGGACTGAGTTCGTTTCGTTATTCTACCTTCTATTTTAGCATAATCTTTTTCCCATTGGATAAGCTCTTTTTCACGAGGGGTACGATGAGATTTCGTAAAAGCCAATACATAAATAGCTTCCATCAGGTTCGTTTTCCCTTGGGCGTTAGCACCTATGATTACATTCACTTTATCATCAAAAGAGATATCTAAAGTTTCATAATTACGGTAATTTTTTAATTGAAGTTGTTCTATGTGCATGCAAATTAATCCTCTTTAATTACGATATACGAACCTGCGCCTTCAACTTCAACTACATCTTTTGGATAAAGCTTACGGCCTCGTCGGTGTTCCAATTCACCATTAACCAATACTCCTACATCCGTGAGAAAAGATTTTACCATTCCACCGGATTCCAGTATATTAAGTAATTTAATGAATTGGCCTAACGTAATATACTCTGTATTTATTTCGATTTGTTCATGCAATATTATCACCAAATTCTGTATTATTTTATATCAACGTATCTTTAAATGTCCTATAAACCTATTTTACTAAAGTTTTAAGTGAAAGGGAAGGTAATACCCTCAATTCAGATAAAAACGCGTAAATTAGCCTTATTTTTGATTTACAAGAAAAAAAGCTCTGTAAAAGAGCTTTTTGCTGAGTTGCCATATTATCTTATAACTTAATATGTTCTTACCGGAAGAATCAATTGTAATATTGAATCATCGTTTAATGGGCGAATGACGAAAGGTCGCATTGCTCCTGTAAATTCAATTGTCACATCATCGTATTCAATTGCTTTTAAAGCATCAATCATGTATTTGGAGCTGAAAGATATTTTCAGTTCTTCTCCTTCGATGAGTTCAACAGATATTTCTTCTACTACAGTTCCAACTTCAGGAGAATTACTAGAAATTTCAATAACAGAATCACCTTGTGTAAATAGCCTTACAACATTATTTCGCTCTTCTTTGGCAAGAAGGGAGGCACGATCAATTGTGCTGAGCAGTTCTTTTGTCTTCACCTGGAGTTTTGTTTTACTTTGCTCAGGGATGAGACGTGACGTTTCCGGATAGTTTCCATCAAGCAGACGAGAAAGGAAATTTAAATGTTTTGTTCGGAATAAGATTTGGTTGTTTGTAACACTAATTTCCACTGTTTCTTCTGAATCATCAAGAATCTTATATAGTTCAGTTAAACTTTTTCCTGGAACTACGACTTGTTGAAATTCAATATTCGCATCTGTTACAGGGATTTCCCTTTTAGCTAAACGATGACTGTCTGTTGCAGTGAACGATAATACGTTATTTGCTAATTTCAAATTAACCCCGGTTAGAATGGGTCGTGTCTCCATCGTTGAAACAGCAAATACCGTTTGTTTAATCATACTTTTCAATAATTCGATGGACATTTCAAAGCTGTTTTCAGTTTCTAGTTTTGGTAAATGTGGATATTCTTCTGCATCTTGGCCATTTAAGTTAAATTCAGCTTTTCCGGATCTGATTGTTACTTTCAGATTGGCATCTACTTCAATTTCCACTGTTTTTTCCGGTAATTTACGTACAATATCAGGAAAATATTTAGCCTGTAATATAATTGTTCCCTCTTCAATTTGCTCTACATGAACGACACCGTCTTCTTCGGCTGGTATGTATGACTCGATGGAAATATCGGAATCACTTCCTGTTAATGTTATGCCATGTTGTTTTGCCTCAATTTTCATTCCTGTAAGAATTGGAATTACGGTTCTGGACGAAATTGCTTTCATAACATCCTGTACACCTGCAATTAGTTGATCACGTTGAATTATAAATTTCATGAAAATATCCTCCTAATGGAAGTTCTTTTATTTATTATTATTTATAAAAAAACAGTAGTAATAGTAATAGGGACTGTGATTATGTGGATAAGTGAATAATTACCATAATGGTTACAGTTTTCCACATGTGTATAACTTGTTTGTATCTTTGCACAGTTATTAACAGTATTCACATGTGGACCGTTCTTATAAAAATCGGATTGCAAGCAAATTTGGATAATAGTTTCTTGAACTTAATAAATAGACTTTAATTTTTCTTTAATATCCTCAATATCGCGATTTAAATCGGAATCCTGCTCCAATAACCTGGAGATTTTCTCATGTGCATGAATAACCGTTGTATGATCTCTACCACCAAACTCTTCACCAATTTTAGGTAAAGAAAAATCAGTTAGCTCTCTGGATAAATACATGGCTATTTGTCTTGGGTATGCAATTGATTTTGTCCGTTTTTTCGCTGAAAAGTCTTCCAGACGTATGTTATATCTTTCCCCTATAATTTCTTGAATCCCCTGAATGGTAATGATCTTAGGTTTGCTGCTTGGGATTATATCCTTTAAAGCGTCGGCCGCAAGTGATGCATCAATATCCTGATTAACAAGTGAAGAATAAGCAACTACTCGAATTAGAGCTCCTTCTAGTTCACGAATATTCGTGTTAATTTGGTTGGCAATATAAAGCATGACTTCATTCGGAATATCAAGACCTTCAGCTTTTGCCTTTTTATTTAAAATAGCAATTCTTGTTTCCAAATCAGGTGGTGTAATATCGGTAATCAGTCCCCATTCAAATCGTGAACGCAGACGATCCTCCAATGTAGGGATTTCCTTTGGTGGACGATCACTGGAGATTATAATTTGTTTGCTTTCTTCGTGCAGCGCATTAAATGTATGGAAAAATTCCTCCTGGGTTGATTCTTTTCCAGCAATAAATTGAATATCATCTATTAATAGCACATCAATAGTTCGATATTTGTTCCTAAAGTTATTTGATTTATTTTCCATAATGGCGTTGATAAATTCATTCGTGAACTTTTCAGAAGTAATATAAACGACTTTTGCATTTGGATTATGATCACGGACATAATGTCCAATAGCATGCATTAAATGGGTTTTTCCGAGTCCAACGCCACCGTAAATAAAAAGCGGATTATAGGCTTTGGCAGGTGCTTCAGCTACAGCCAAGGATGCAGCATGAGCGAATCGATTTCCTGCTCCAATTACGAAAGTATCAAATGTATATTTGGAATTTAGCATTGATTTCGGTGTATCCGTACTGTTCATACTTGGTTTCGATTTAGGCACTGGCTTTAGATCTTCTATTTCTATAGTTGAATCCGGAATAATAAACTTTGTATTTAATTTAGTACCAGTTACTTCATCAAGAATTTCAGAAATTAGTTCAGTATATTGATTTTCCAGCCAGTCTCTAGCAAATTCGTTTGGAGCGGAAATGATCAATGTATCTTTTTCAAGAGATTCTGCCTTCGTATTTTTTAACCAAGTATCAAAGCTGGGTTTGCTGATTCTTTCTTCTATTTTTTCTAATGTAGCAACCCAAAGTTCTTCGATGTTTTCCAAAATCGATTTCACTCCTTTCAAAATAATTTACAAAAATAATAAAGTATAAAAAATAAAAACAATTAATACATAAGCCTGCCACGTCCTCCAGTATTCATGCGTTGTTGACTTCTATATACTCTGGGTGCTCAGTCAACATCGATAAATGAAATTGGATGACAGAAAAAGCCTCTCTCAATCTAAAGCAGATGGAAAGGCATATCATAATAGATGCTTCTATTTGATAGGGAATATAAAATTAAATTTTTTTGCAGAAAATACGTGTGGATAGATAAAGGTGATAGACATGGACTTGCAAATTGTTATAAACGTTATCCACAACCTTGTTGAAAAAGTTATAAGGAAGCGTGTGAACAAGTATCCACATCTTATCCACAGATTGTGCATAACTTTAAAAGTCAATTCTAGTTTCCACAGGTGAAAACATAAATATAATATCAAAAAAAAGGTAATAAAGCAATGGTTTTAAGATAGTTATCCACATATTCCACTACTTGTGTATTAAATCTATCCACACTACTATATTTTGTGATTAACCTGTATTCACCTGTTGTGGATAGAAATGTAAAGGTATTTTTTTACTAACTGCGTATGTGGATAATTTATATTTGGATAGGATGTTGACAGATGGTAGTAATATTTCGTATAATATCAAGGACTGTCTACTGGATTAGTTATTATTTAAATTTAGATATCGAAAAAGGGTTCCCTTGGGGAGGTGCAAGATACATGAAAAGAACTTATCAACCAAATAATCGTAAACGCAAAAAAGTACATGGCTTTCGCGCGCGTATGAGTACTAAAAACGGTCGTAATGTTTTAGCTCGCCGTCGTCGTAAAGGAAGAAAAGTATTATCTGCATAGGCCACTGAAATATCAGTGGTTTTTTTCTGCTTTTTTAGCGAAATTTGGAAAGAATAAAAGCAGCGATTCCTGCTGCTTTTTACATAAAAACTTACAGGCTTGCAGGTGTAATGCAGTAATTAAAGGTGATAGAGATGAAAAAACAATTTCGTATTAAAAAGAATAAAGAGTTTCAATCCACATTTAAATATGGAAAGACCTTTGCCAACCGGCAGCTTGTTATCTATTACTTGAAGAAAGAAGATCAGGAGCATTTTCGTGTAGGCCTATCTGTCGGCAAAAAAATTGGGAACGCTGTAACTAGAAACAGAATAAAACGCTATCTGCGTCAAGCTTTTCAAGAACTGGGAGTTGCTATCCGCTATCCTCTAGACATTGTCATCATCGCAAGGAATCCTACGAAGGATATGGGCTATGAAGACATAAAAAAAAGTTTGACGCATCTGTTGTATAAAGAAAAATTATTAAAGAAATGAAGGAAAAATAAGTTTAGGATAGAATCTTGTACTTGTTTAGGATAAAATAGCATTTAGAATAGATGTTGGTTTTGTTAAGGAGGAAATAAATTGCGTAAAAAGTATTTATTGCTTATAACCATGATTGGTTTAGTAGCAATCCTTTCCGGTTGTATGGAAGTAGATCAACCGATTACACCAGAAAGTGAAGGAATCTGGAATACAATCTTTGTATATCCACTATCGTGGGTAATAATAAAAATAGCCGAATTTTTTAATAACAGTTATGGTCTATCAATCATTATTGTAACAATACTTGCTCGTACACTGTTAATGCCATTGAATATTAAACAATTAAAAAGTTCAAAAGCAATGCAGGAGATTCAGCCGAAACTTCAGGAAATTCAGAAAAAGCATAGTTCGAAGGATGCAAATACACAGCAACAACTTCAAAAGGAAACAATGGAATTATTCCAAAAAAATGGAGTAAACCCACTTGCTGGCTGTTTGCCAATATTCGTACAGATGCCAATATTGATAGCCATGTACCATGCAATTATGCGTACAGATGAAATCAATTCTTACAGTTTTCTTTGGTTTGAACTTGGCTCACCGGATCCATACTTTATTTTACCGATATTGACGGGCCTTTTTACATTCCTGCAGCAAAAGCTGATGATGTCGACAAATACATCTATGAAAAGCAATCCACAAATGGCGATACAAATGCAGGTTATGCTGTATGTAATGCCAATTATGATTGGTGTATTTGCTCTATTCTTCCCAGCTGCTTTAGCATTATATTGGGTAACCGGGAATATCTTTATGGTAGTTCAGGTACTTCTCATCAATAAACCAATGATGACGAACAAGTAATGGAGGAGACAAATAGTGAAAGAAATAACTGCTAGCGGACAAACAGTTGAAGAAGCGGTTCAATCAGCATTAGAGCAGTTAAACACCACGAAGGACCAAGTAGAGATCGATGTGATTGATGAAGGGAAAAAGGGTTTCTTTGGTATATTTGGTTCGAAACGCGCCATTGTCAAAGTCACACTTGTCAAAAATCCTGTTAAAGAAGCAGAAAAATTTATCAAACAAGTAACCAGCAATATGAATCTAACTGTAGAAATCACGACTACTGTAAATGGAAAGCATGTTACTTATGAATTAGACGGCGAAAATATTGCAATCATCATAGGTAAACGTGGACAAACCCTTAATGCGCTGCAATATTTAGTTCATTTGGCTATTAATAAAGACAGTAAGGATTACTATACGGTTACTTTGGATGCTGAAGGGTACCGAAACCGTAGACAAGAAACCCTTGAATCACTGGCTCTTAAAATGGCT
Source organism: Oceanobacillus longus (assembly GCF_042650085.1). Lineage (NCBI taxonomy): Bacteria > Bacillati > Bacillota > Bacilli > Caryophanales > Bacillaceae > Oceanobacillus > Oceanobacillus longus. The sequence goes on from NZ_JBHSAO010000007.1 coordinate 88,896, forward strand.
GAGAAGGCAAAACGGATGAATAAAAAAGTAGCTCTTGAGCCAATGCCGGCTTTTGAGCGTAAAATTATCCATAACGCACTTCAGAATAAAGTGGATATTTCCACTTATTCGGATGGTGTGGATCCTCATAGGCATATTGTAATAAAGCCTTAGATCATAAAATAAAAAGACCCTGGTTTTTTTCAGGGTCTTTTTGTGATTAAATAACTTCAATTTGCACATATTAATATTAAATCCTTTTATGAATCATTTCTTTAATTTATAGCATACTAACTATATTCAATTAGAATTTCAAGAAGGAGTAAAAACGTGCGAAATTTTTCTGGAAAGATATTTAGTGGAGAATTGGATCTCTTACAGGATTCATTTTATCTAACCCAGGTTAAAAACCTCCAAACAGCATCTAATTTATCAGAGGGTAAATTAATGCAGCTTAATCAATATTTAAGCAATCAGGGTGAATCCTGTATGATTACAATTAATGATCAGATCCCAATTCTTTTGCAGGAAAAGGAAGTAGCAGAATTACTTGTTGATCTTGCAAGTATAATGAATGCTTTGAAGACCTCGTAAGGGAAAGGAGATGTGCTAAATGGATAAGAAAATAGATGAAAAAGCCAAGACTGTTGCCGACAAAACGTATCAGTATTCCGACTACTATAGCAATGACCAGCTCTCCAAAGGTATGGCTGTATCCCATGAACAGGTTTCCGATACGTATATGGAAGGAACCATTGATCGATTAGAAGGAAAAAATGGTCGTGATGATCATGCAGAAAACGAAGAAATTCCAAGGAAGTAGAAAGAGACAATAAAAAATCCTGACAAAAAGCGTAGTTATCTACGCTTTTTTGTGTCTTTAAATATAAAAATATAATTATTAACATGTGGATAAATATATTTTGTATAATAAAATATATTTTTTATGTGGATAACTTTATTTTTATTGTAAATTATGTTATTCTATTTTGTTAGTGACATTAAAAATATAAAACATATTAATTTATATAGATAGAGTAAGAAGAATATTGGAGGTGACGGAGATGGAGACAGATACAATTACTGCAATATCAACCCCAATTGGTGAGGGTGCAATAGCCATTGTGAGGTTGAGTGGGCGTGAGGCAATTTCAATAACAGCAGAGATCTTTAAAGGGAAAAATTTAAATAATGTTGATTCGCATACCATTCATTACGGAAAGATTATGGAGCCACAGACAAATGAAATTGCTGAGGAAGTAATGGTCTCTGTAATGCGTGCACCAAAGACATTTACCCGTGAAGATGTTGTAGAAATAAATTGTCATGGTGGAATGGTTGCTGTTAATAGAGTGCTGGAAATTATTTTAGCACAAGGAGCACGACTGGCTGAACCAGGGGAATTTACAAAACGCGCATTTCTCCATGGTCGTATTGACTTATCCCAGGCGGAAGCTGTAATGGATTTAATTCGGGCTAAAACTGATAAAGCGATGTCTGTTGCACTGAAACAAATGGATGGGCGTTTATCGGGTTTAATCCAGCGACTAAGACAAGAATTGTTGGAAACAGTTGCACATGTGGAAGTTAATATCGATTACCCTGAATATGATGATGTAGAAGAAATGACCCATGATATGATGCGTGTGAAAACGAAAGAAGTTCGTGCTGAAATTGAACAGCTGCTGGGTGTTGCTAAACAAGGGAAAATTTTGCGTGAAGGTCTTGCTACGGCAATTATCGGCAGACCAAATGTAGGGAAATCCTCATTAATGAATACACTTGTACAAGAAAATAAAGCAATTGTTACTGAAATTCCTGGTACGACCCGTGATATTATAGAAGAATATGTTAATGTCAGAGGGGTACCTTTACGATTAGTTGATACGGCTGGAATTCGTGAGACAGAAGATATTGTTGAAAGAATTGGTGTAGAGAGATCCAGAAAAGTATTGAAGGAGTCAGATCTAATTTTATTTGTTTTAAATTATAATGATGAAATTACCGATGAAGACTTGAAGTTATTCGAGGCGGTCAGTGGACTGGAATACATTCTTATTATAAATAAGACCGATCTGGATCAAAAGCTTGATATGGATAAAGTAAAGGAACTAGCAGGAAATAGACCAATTATTACCACCTCTTTAATAGAAGAAGAAGGGGTAGATGAACTGGAAAAGGCAATTGCTGAAACATTTTTTACTGGAGATATTGATACAGGTGATATGACATATGTTTCCAATATAAGGCATATCCAGCTGCTTAAGCAGGCGAAACAAGCGCTTGAGGAAGCTATGGAAGGTATTGAATTTGGCATGCCTATGGATATCGTTCAAATAGATGTTACTCGATCATGGGAGTTTTTAGGAGAAATTATTGGAGATACTGCGAGTGACAGCTTAATTGATCAGTTATTTTCGCAGTTCTGTTTAGGTAAATAAATAAAAAAATTTGAAAGGATGAAATAAGATGACATACGATGCAGGCAAATATGATGTAATTGTTATTGGTGCTGGCCATGCCGGAGTAGAAGCTAGTTTTGCAGCTGCACGCATGGGCGCAAAAACATTAATGCTTACGTTGAATTTAGATATGATAGCCTTTATGCCGTGTAACCCATCAATTGGTGGTCCTGCAAAAGGAATTGTTGTACGTGAAATCGATGCCCTTGGTGGAATAATGGGCAAAGTAATAGATAAAAGCTATATTCAAATGAGAATGTTAAATACAGGAAAAGGTCCAGCTGTACAAGCATTACGTGCACAGGCTGACAAACCTATTTATATGAAAGAAATGAAAAGGTTAGTAGAAAATGAAGAGAATTTGACAGTTCGTCAAGGGATGGTAGATGAATTAATCGTTGAAGATGGCGTTTGTAAAGGGGTTATTACGGAATCAAAAACGGCTTACTATGCGGATGCGGTTATCGTAACAACCGGTACATTTATGCGCGGAAAAGTATTGATGGGTCATTTGGAATATGAAAGTGGACCAAATAATCAACGAGTTTCTGTTAATCTCTCTAAAAACCTGGAAGACTTAGGTTTTGATATAACGCGTTTTAAAACAGGGACACCCCCACGTGTAAATAGTCATACAGTTGACTATTCAAAAACGGAGATTCAGCCTGGAGATGAAAATCCAAAGTATTTCTCCCATGATACAGCTGATCAAATGGTAGAACAGCTTCCGTGTTGGCTAACCTATACAAATGAATTTACCCACGAGGTTATTAATAATAATCTAGGGCTTTCTGCGATGTATTCTGGTGCAAAACGTGGAGCGGGTGCACGTTATTGTCCATCCATTGAGGATAAAATTGTTCGCTTTAATGATAAGCCGCGCCATCAAATATTCCTTGAACCAGAGGGTAGGGATACGGAAGAAGTGTATGTCCAAGGTTTATCAACATCACTTCCTGAGAATGTTCAGCATGAGTTGCTTAAAACAATTCCAGGTCTGGAAAATGCTCAAATCATGCGTCCAGGATACGCAATTGAATATGATGTTATCGTGCCGACCCAACTTTGGCCAACGTTAGAAACGAAACTAGTCCCTGGTTTGTATACAGCAGGGCAAATCAACGGAACTTCGGGATATGAGGAAGCTGCAGGCCAAGGCTTGATGGCAGGGATTAATGCTGCTGCTAAAATTCTTGGGAAAGATCCGGTCGTTTTAGACCGAGCACAAGCATATATCGGTGTTATGATTGATGATCTTGTAACAAAAGGTACAAATGACCCGTATCGTTTGTTGACATCACGTGCAGAATATAGATTGCTATTGCGTCATGACAATGCCGATATGCGACTTACTGAATTAGGGCATACTCTTGGAATTGTTTCAGATGACCGTTATAATAAATTTGTTGAGAAAAAGCGTTTTGTTGAAGAAGAGAAAAAACGTCTGAGCAAAATTACAATTAAGCCAACAGATGAAGTTAATGAAATCATGGTAGAAGCCGGTGCTTCACCCTTAACAGAAGCGGTTAAAGCATATGATTTATTGAAACGCCCTGAGCTTAGTTATGAAATAATTGATCGGATGATTGAAAGTAATACTGAAATTAATAATGAGGTAAAAGAACAAGTAGGAATTCAAATTAAGTACGAAGGTTATATTAAAAAGGCAAGAGAACAAGTTGAACGTATGCTAAAAATGGAAGATAAAAAGGTACCAGTAGATATCGATTACGATGATATTCATGGTCTAGCTACGGAAGCAGTGGAAAAACTCAAAAAAGTTCGCCCACTGTCAGTAGGGCAAGCTTCCAGAATTTCAGGAGTCAACCCAGCCGACGTATCTATATTACTTGTTTATATTCAACAAGGAAGTATTGCTCGTATCGCAAACTAATTAAATGGATAGAGACTTGAAAATAGCGGCGTATTAACGTAATACGCTGCTATCTTTCAATTACGAAGAAGGAGATATCCTAATGAATCCAGAACAATTTGTAACCGCATTAAAAGAACAAGGAATTGAATTAAATAGTTTCCAACAACAGCAATTCTCGATATATTTTAGAACGTTGGTTGAATGGAACGAGAAAATTAATTTAACTGCAATTACTGATGAAGAAGAAGTCTATTTAAAGCACTTTTTTGACTGTATCACAGCATCCTTTTATTATGATATGAATAAGGAGCTTCAAATTTGTGATGTTGGTGCAGGTGCAGGATTTCCAAGTATTCCATTAAAAATATGTTTTCCTCAATTGAAGGTAACGATTGTTGATTCACTTCAAAAAAGAATTGGGTTCCTTAACCATTTAGCAGCCCAGCTTAAATTGTCAGATGTGGCTTTCTATCATGATCGCGCAGAAAATTTTGGAAAAAACAGTCAATTCCGGGAGTCATTTGATGTTGTAACAGCAAGGGCAGTAGCTCGAATGTCTGTACTTAGTGAATTATGCTTACCACTAGTAAAGAAAGATGGCGTTTTTATAGCAATGAAAGGGTCTCAGGCTAAGAATGAACTTCATGATGGAAAGAATGCAATTGAATTGATGGGTGGAGAAACAGCTGCGTTCCACACCTTCAAACTTCCACAAGAAGAAAGTGAGCGTTCTATTGTTATTATAAATAAAAAGAGAAAAACTCCAAAGAAATATCCAAGAAAAGCAGGTCTGCCAAATAAAGAACCCATAGAATGATTCCTTATTTTATGCTTGAATTAAATAAATCGTAAAAGCATTAAACTATTCTTTACTTTTTCAGGGTCAGATATGGTAAAATAGGTTTATTAATCATGCATTCTACCGCACAGCAGCAATGCTGTGGCGTTTTTTCTTAATGAAAGATTATTATGCTATACTATTTTTATATTAATTTATTAAATTATTCAAATTGTTTCACGTGAAACAATTTTATACATAGATAGAAAACTAGTTTATATTGTTAAATTATGAAGGTGGTGTCAGGTAGTGGTACATCCTTTTAATCGGATATTTGGTATGGGGGATAAGGGGAGTCCTGAACCGGACGAAGTAGGTTATACTCCGGATGAAGTGATTCAACTTGAAATAGAGAACATTCAACCAAACCGTTTTCAGCCAAGGACCATTTTTAAAGAAGAAAAAATTAAGGAATTGGCTCAAACTATTAAAACGCATGGTATGATTCAACCCATCGTCGTTAGAAAAATAGACGAGGGAAAATTTGAGATTATCGCTGGTGAACGTAGATGGCGAGCTGTTCAACTTTTAGGTTGGGATAAGGTATCATCAATAATACGAGACATGTCTGATTCAGAAACTGCTTCTGTTGCATTAATTGAAAACCTGCAACGGGAAGAGCTAACGGTTATTGAAGAAGCACATGCTTATGCGAAGCTCCTTGAATTGCATTCACTGACACAGGAAGCTTTAGCTCAACGACTGGGGAAAAACCAGTCAACAATTGCTAATAAGCTCAGGTTGTTAAAGCTTCCCGAGGAAATACAGTCAGCTTTATTGAATAAAAGGATAACGGAACGGCATGCACGAGCTTTAATTAAATTAAGGGACAAGGAAAAACAATTATTAGTCCTGCAAGCGATTATAGATAACGATCTTAATGTAAAGCAAACAGAAGAACGTATAGCTAAAATAAATGAACCGAAAGAGCCGAAGAGAAAACGCCCAAAATTAAAAGGTGTTAATAAAGATATTCGTATAGCAATGAATACGATTCGTCAGTCGTTGAGTATGGTATCGGATACGGGTGTAGATGTAGAGTCCGATGAAAAAGAACATGATGATTATTATCAAATCACAATAAAAATACCAAAAAAGAAATAATCTTATTATATTTTATCTAATCTATACCCATCTTATATCTTTCAAGATGGGTATTTCTGTGTAGTGGTTAGTCATGAAAAGATTAATATACTATTTCTTTAAAATTGTAAAATTAATAGTCCTTTTGGTGAAAATAATGATAATATAGTATTTATATAGTTAGGTAGGTGTCAACATGGGGAAAATAATGTCCATCGCAAATCAAAAAGGTGGTGTAGGAAAGACAACTTCATCAGTAAACCTTAGTGCATGCCTTTCATCATTAGGAAATAAAGTATTGCTTGTTGATACGGATCCACAAGGAAATGCAACGAGTGGGGTAGGAATCAACAAAGCTGATGTCAGTAATTGTATCTATAATGTGCTCGTTGAAGATTTACCTGCTGAAGAGGTTGTAATTCCAACAAATGTAAGCAACTTAGATATAATACCTGCAACGATTCAGCTTGCTGGTGCTGAAATTGAGTTGGTTCCTATTATTTCAAGAGAGATACGATTGAAAAAGGCTCTAGAAAGCTTAAAAGAAGAGTATGATTATATAATTATAGATTGTCCTCCATCACTAGGGTTATTAACGATTAACGCACTTACTGCCTCAGATACGGTAATGATTCCTGTTCAGTGTGAATACTATGCATTGGAAGGACTTAGTCAATTATTAAATACGATACGTCTCGTTCAGAAGCATTTAAATAAACATCTTATGATAGAGGGTGTGCTGCTAACAATGCTCGATGCGAGAACGAATTTGGGAATTCAAGTCATTGAAGAAGTAAAGAAATATTTTCAGGATAAAGTCTATAAAACAATCATACCGAGAAATGTAAGGTTGGGAGAGGCACCAAGTCACGGTTTACCGATCATTATTTATGATCCAAAGTCCAAAGGTGCCGAAGTTTATCTTGAATTAGCGAAGGAAGTGATGGCTAATGGCGAAAGGGTTAGGTAAAGGGTTAAACGCCTTTTTTCCTGAAATTGAAAAACAAGAAGATGCTTCCATTCAAGAAATTGCTATCACAGAATGTAGACCAAATCCGTATCAACCCAGAAAAACATTTCATGCGGATGCAATTGAGGAATTAAAAGAGTCAATTTTAGAATATGGTATCATTCAGCCGTTAATTGCACGGAAAAGTATCAAAGGCTATGAAATCGTTGTTGGTGAAAGACGGTTACGTGCCGCAAAAGAAGCGGGACTGGAAACCATTCCTGTCGTCGTAAAGGACTTATCCGATGAAAAAATGATGGAAATTGCACTGTTGGAAAACCTGCAGCGTGAAGATTTAACACCGATAGAAGAAGCACATGCCTATGCGAATTTAATGAGTGAGCTGAAGGTTACGCAAGAAGAATTATCAAAAAGATTGGGTAAAAGCAGATCTCATATTGCGAATATTGTTCGCTTACTTTCCCTCCCAGATCAGGTAGTTGCCTATATAAATAACGGAGACTTATCAATGGGGCACGGTCGTGCTTTACTTGGATTAAAAGATAAGGAAAAAATAATGCCGTTTGTTAATAAAATTCGGCAGGAAAAGCTAAATGTACGACAAGTTGAAAAGTTAATTATAGAATTAAATGAAAGACCTTCCAGAAAAAAGGAACAGCCAAAAAAAGATGTTTTTATTGAGGAAAGAGAAACTGCTTTGAGAGAACGATTAGGTACAGCCGTAAATATTCATAAAGGTAAACGCAAAGGGAAAATAGAAATTGAGTTTTATAATGATGAAGATTTAAACCGGATCATTGAATTTTTGGATAAATAGACATCTATCACAAAGGCTGACAAAGCAATCGTCAGTCTTTTAGTTTATTTTATTAAAGGTTGGCTAGAAGATTGAGACAGCACTTAATCATCCCACCGAAAAGGATTGTTGTTATTTCATAAAGAGTAAATAAACTGCGAAGTAACTGCCTTTCCCGCCGTCCGGGATCGCTCTGGGCGGATGCTTTCCGCGGGCACGGCCTCAGCCTCCTCGAGAAACCCACTCTGCGGGGTCTTCGGACACGTGCTATTCCCGCAGGAGTCACCGCCCGCCGCTCACCCGGACTGGTGAAGTTGTGATACGATTTCTATCTAATATCACTAAGCTGTTAGTCTTTTGTAGGCTTAATACCAGCTCTGTGAAATACACGGAGACTTCTACCATGAAAACAAACCTCTGAAATAGGGAAAAAAGGCAATAATAAAGTAGACGCAGCTCATTCGTAAAAAAGAGACAGTGCCTAATTAAAAATTCTTATAGAATATAGCTGGCGTACTATATTAAGAACTAGTATAGACACATTGCGATACATGTTTGACTGCGGGAGGCTCACCAGACGCCCGCGAAAAGCGCAGTGTATTTCCTAGAGCGGTCGCCGAAGTTCCTATCCTAGTTCACATTTTATCTCAACTACGAGGATTATAATGCAACAAATGTAACAAAATAATATAGAAAAAACCTTTTGTGAAAGTAATTGTCTAAATAAAGTGGGTGCTTCGAGAGGCTGAATCTGAAGTCGGATGAAATGCTATATTAATTGGTTTTGAATTTTCATCTCTTGCTAACGAAGAATGTTTCACGTGGAACATTCTTCGTTAGCAAGAGTATTACGAATACATATGTTGGAGAGGTAGCGATGATTTTATTTGGAACATTAATAAATGGACTATTAATAATAATAGGAAGTATTTTTGGATTATTTTTCACCAAAATCCCTGAAAGGTATAAAGAAACAGTGATGCAAGGTATAGGTCTGGCAGTAGTGTTAATAGGTCTGCAAATGGCATTTGTGACTGAACAGATCATTATTCTTCTCCTAAGCTTGTTATCTGGTGCCATTATTGGTGAAATCATTCGTTTGGAAGAGGGGTTAAATAGACTTGGTCAATGGATTGGTAGTAAATTTACGTCATCAGGAAGTGAATTTAGTGTAGCGCAAGGTTTTATTACAGCTACATTAATATTTTGTATTGGTGCATTGGCCATTATCGGAGCTTTGGATAGCGGTATTAGAGGCGACCATGAAGTGTTAATAACCAAAGGTGTAATTGATGGATTTGCTGCACTTGTATTGACAACTACTTTGGGTTTTGGAGTAATTCTATCGGTTATACCAGTCGTTCTCTATCAGGGTGCTATTGCCTTGTTGGCAACGCAAATTGAAAAATGGATACCAGAGTCATTTTTGAACGGAATGATTGTCGAATTGACTGCAGTAGGCGGATTACTTATTGTAGCAATTGGTTTAAATCTCCTAAAGATAACTCAAATCAGAATAGGTAATCTATTGCCTGCTATAGCAACTGTGGGATGTATTTATTATATTTATCAACTTATAATTCACTAAAAATAGGATTGAAATAGAGGATAGATATACAAAAACACACACGTTAATTGTAATTAATAACGTGTGTGTTTTTTGTATGTAATCATTCATCGTTCATACATTGCTGTCTTTAATCGGTTGCATACAAAGTCAGACGGTCCATTTATTGGGTTTCTGGCCCTTTGAAATAATAACAGTAGGGGATAAATGGTAGGTTAAACGCCGATCAACGCTATCCAAAACTTTAGATATTTCTCTAGCCATATCAATAACAATTGACAGTCTAGTATTTTGTAAAATAGAATGCTCCATAAATCCACTAATATTGACAACTCCAGTAATGCTTATATCTCCGATTGCAGGTAGGGATTTATTTAAAGCAGATCCTGGCTGTAATGGACCCTTTTCTGTAATTATGTGCCCGATGGAAGCATTCCGTCCGAGACAAGCATCAATTGCGATAATAAAGGGGTTCCTATGGTTTTCTTTTATTCTATCAATTGCTTCATGTAAATTAACAGCATGTACCGGTTTACGTAGTGTGCCATAAATCTGCATATGTTTTGGTTTTGTTTCTTGAAAAAATGTACCGGCCAATGGACCAAGTGCATCTCCTGTAGAACGGTCGGTTCCTATACAGAGTATTACATATTCACGAGGGATTTCCGGAAACCAGGATAAAATCCTTTCGCTCATTAAAATAGAAAGCTCAGCGTCTGTATGTGGCATACGGAAATAATCAGCAGATTTGTCAAATCGATTGTTTAGATTCATAGCTTATCCTCCCGAAACATATTGGTATAGTATACGGATTTTTTTAACGAACTATACATACGAATATTAAAAATATTGGAGGAAGCAAAATGTGGGGAGCTGGCTTTAAATGGATGTTTTTAATAATTGGTACAACGATTGGTGCTGGGTATGCATCGGGCAGGGAATTATGGCAATTTTTTGGACATGAAAGTGGACTTGCTATATTATTATTTACGGTATTATTTTCAATTTGTTGTTCGGTGATTATGAATATAAGCCATAAGTTGAAAGCACCTCATTACTTACCGGTACTTCAGGAGATTGTAGGGAAAAGATTAACCGGTGCATTTGATGTTATGATTTTATTGTATTTATTTACAACGACAGTCATCATGATTGCTGGTAGTGGCGCAACCGGTCAGGCGTTTAATTTCCCCTACTGGATGGGAATAGGTATTATTGTTATAGCGTTGGTTTTATTATTCAGTAAGGGAGTTAATGGGCTTTTAAGCATAAACCAGTTCATCCTGCCGATTCTCCTTGGAGGAATGCTGTATATTCTAATTATGTTCACCATCGATCAGGAATTGGCGTTGTTCTCGCATTGGCATGAACAACGAAATTGGATGGCTGCCTTTCCATTTACAGCTTTAAATATTTTACCACTTGTAGCAGTTCTTGGAGCGATTGGGAGTAAGGTTCATTCGAAAAAGGAAATCATGATTGCCTGCTTGGGTAGCGGCATTTGTCTCGGTGGCATTTCCTATATTTATAACAATAGTCTAATTCAAATTGCAGATGAAATCCTTTTGTATGAAATTCCTTTGTTTGCCATATTAAAGCATTACCCATTTGAGATACTGATTTTTATGTCGATTCTCTTGTGGTTTGCTATTTTTACAACAGCAGCTTCTGGGATGCTGGGGATTGTTACTAGATTACAAGAGTATTTTCAGAAACCATTACAGTCAATAGCTATTGGTACGTTAGTTTTAATGCTTCCACTAACTACATTTGGATTTTCAACATTAATTAGCTTTATATACCCCATATATGGGATACTTAATTTGTATATATTAGCCAGATTATTATTATATCCACTATGGAGTAAGCTGGACAAATGGAAGTAATTGAATTTTGGAGGATAGAAATGGAAATAATTAATGAACAATTATCAGTATTATGGACATATATAACAGGTCCGGAATTATGGACTACATTGATCACAGCTTTCTTAAGAATTATCGTTATTATTATCATCGCAATAACTATCGTGAAGGTTACGAGGTCACTGGTCGATAAGACTTTTACAAACAGGACAAGTGGTCCCATTCGGATTTCACAACGTCGTGAAAAAACGCTTAAAAAACTAATTAAAAATGTAGTTGCATATGTTGTCTACTTCATGGCAATCGTAATGATTTTAGGTGTATTTAACTTTGATGTTGGACCGCTACTCGCAGGTGCTGGGGTGGTAGGTTTGGCAATTGGTTTCGGTGCACAGAACCTGGTCAGGGATATCATCTCTGGATTCTTTATCATTTTTGAAGATCAATTCTCAGTTGGAGATTATGTAGCTGTTTCCGGTGTGGAGGGAACAGTAGAGGAAATTGGACTTCGAACAACACAGGTCTTGAGCTGGACAGGTGAAATGCATATTTTACCTAATGGAAATGTTACACAAGTAACGAATTATTCCCTTCATAATGGGCTTGCTGTAGTTGATATTAATATCCCTTATGAGAGTAATGTTGCAGATGCAGAAAAAATTATTGACCAGGTAGCGATTACGCTGCCGGAAAAGTATGAATATATAGTTGGTGTGCCGGAGACAATAGGAGTGCAGAATTTAGATGTATCGCACTTTGCAATTCGCATCATTGCAGATACATTGCCTGGGTTCCAATGGGCAGGAGAAAGAGTTATTCGAAAAGAAATGCAGGACAAACTTTATAAATCAGGCATTGAAATACCAGCGCCACGGCTTGTTATGTATTCCAATGAAGATAAAGAAAAATTATTTAGAGAAAATAGAGAGCGCGGGCTTTAATTTTTAGTTATAATGATAGAAAAAAAGGGGAGCCCGAAATGGAAAAAGAATTTGGTTTAAATGACGTTGTACAAATGAAAAAACCGCACCCATGTGGAGAGAATCGATGGAAAGTGATTCGCTTAGGCATGGATATTCGGATTAAGTGCCTTGGTTGTGGACATAGCGTAATGATCCCACGAAAAGAATTTGCAAAAAAGATGAAAAAGGTCATCGAAAAAGCAGAGGAATTAAATTAGAGTTTTTTCCGATAATAAAATAATTATTAAGTATTTTACGCCATCGTTAAATAATTAAAAAAATAGTTAAAATTGACTACATTGCTCCTGAAATAGTATTATAGAATCATAAAGAGATATAAAAAATTAAAAGTAATAGGGTTCAACGCAAAAATAGGCATCCATCATATGCCTATTTTTGCTTTTTACTCGCTTGTCTTTTTACTTACTACTATCTATAATTGGAATAACGAACGCGTTCATTTGAATGGAATCCTTAAGGAGTGAAAGTTTAATGGCATTAACAGCAGGAATCGTCGGACTTCCTAATGTGGGGAAATCTACACTATTTAACGCAATTACCCAAGCTGGAGCAGAAGCAGCAAATTACCCATTTGCAACGATCGATCCAAATGTGGGAATTGTAGAAGTACCTGACGAACGCTTAAATAAATTAACTGAATTAGTAAAACCAAAAAAAACGGTACCAACAGCTTTTGAATTCACTGATATCGCCGGTATCGTAAAAGGTGCGAGCAAAGGGGAGGGTTTAGGAAACCAATTTCTATCACATATTCGCCAGGTGGATGCGATTTGTCAGGTAGTCCGATGTTTTGTGGATGAGAACATTACCCATGTATCGGGCAAGGTTGACCCAATTGATGATATTGAAATTATTAACTTGGAGTTGATTTTGGCAGATTTGGAAACCGTCAATAAACGTTTTCACCGTGTTGAAAAGCTTGCAAGACAAAAAGATAAAGATGCAGTAGCTGAACACGATGTACTCGTGAAAATAAAAGACGGTTTAGAAAATGAAAAACCAGTAAGGGCTATGGAATTTACCGAAGATCAGCAGAAGATTGTAAAAGGTCTCCATTTGTTAACAAGCAAGCCGACGTTATATGTAGCAAATGTAAGTGAAGAAGAAATTACTGATCCTGATTCAAATGAAAATGTACAAAAGGTTAAAGAGTTTGCTGCAAAGGAAAATGCAGAAGTAATTGTTATTTGTGCAAAGATTGAAGAGGAAATATCTGAACTGGATTCAGAGGAGAAAGAGATGTTCCTGGAAGATTTAGGTATCACAGAATCAGGGCTTGATAAGTTGATTAAAGCTTCATATAGTCTATTGGGTCTGGCAACCTACTTTACAGCAGGTGTTCAGGAAGTGCGTGCGTGGACATTCCGTAAAGGGATTAAAGCTCCACAAGCAGCAGGAATTATCCATACTGATTTTGAAAAAGGCTTTATCCGGGCAGAAACAGTTTCCTATAATGATCTTGTGGAAGCAGAATCTATGGGACATGCACGGGAAAAAGGGAAAGTTCGACTGGAAGGTAAAGAATATATTGTTAAGGATGGAGACGTCATTCATTTCCGATTTAATGTATAGAAAGCTATTTAAACACGGTAGCTAGGTGTGGGTTAAAACAGTAAAAATTACCATAACGTATAATTTGGATCTCTCGAGTACTTGTCAAACGGAGTAAAATTTGGTATAATTCATCATTGTGAGTAATTAGATTATGATTATTCCTTGCTCCTACCTTAAATGAACAGATAATGTTTGTGACAGATAGGGGCCGCTAAGACCAAAAGGAGGTGTAACGGATGAGAAAATACGAAATTATGTATATCGTCCGCCCAGACATTGAAGAAGAAGCTCAAACAGCTTTAGTTGAGCGTTTTAACAAGATCCTAACAGATAATGGGGCGGAGATCGCAAAAGTAGATGAAAAAGGCAAGAAACGTCTTGCTTATGAAATCAATGACTATCGTGATGGATATTATATTATTATAAGCTTCAGCAGTGGTGATGAAGCAGTAAACGAATTTGATCGCCTAGCTAAGTTCTCTGATGATATTATTCGTCATATTGTAATTCGAGATGAACAATAATAAGGAGTGGTTCTGATGTTAAATCGTGTCGTATTGGTAGGCAGGTTAACGAAGGATCCTGATTTACGTTATACACCTAATGGCGTTGCCGTGGCTAACTTTACTATTGCAGTGAATAGACCCTTTTCTAATCAACAAGGAAACCGTGAAGCCGACTTCATTAACTGTGTTGTTTGGCGTAGACCGGCTGAAAACCTTGCAAATTATATGAAAAAAGGTAGTTTGATCGGTGTGGATGGCCGTGTTCAGACACGTACATTTGAAGGACAAGATGGTAAAACTGTATTCGTAACTGAAATAGTTGCTGACAGTGTACAATTTTTAGAGTCAAAAGGTTCCTCTTCTCAGGGAGGACAGGACTCATCAGGATCCCAGCAAAACAGAAATCAGAACCAATTTCAAAATAAAACGAGTCAGAACCAAAATCAATATCAGCAAAATCAGAGTCAGAATCAAAATCAGAATCAAGACGATCCATTTAAAAATAATGGAGAGCCTATCGATATATCAGACGATGATTTACCATTCTAGAATCTAAAAGGAGGGGTATCAATGGCAGCTCGTCGCGGACGCGCAAAGCGTCGTAAAGTGTGTTATTTCACTGCAAACGGAATTACACATATCGATTACAAAGATGTAGATTTGCTAAGACGTTTCGTTTCAGAACGCGGAAAAATTCTTCCACGTCGTGTAACTGGAACATCTGCAAAATACCAACGCAAACTTACAATTGCTATTAAACGTGCTCGTACAATGGCATTACTACCATATGTTTCTGAGTAATATAATTAAAACCTCAAAATCTTGATTAGATTTTGAGGTTTTTTCATTTAGATTATTTTCGTAATGTTAGTTGCTTTTTAATTCGCAGAGTTGAGATAAACTACGAAGTAACCTCTACCTTTATTAGATCCTATCCACAAAGCGACGTAATAACTTCTGGGTGGTATTCTAAGATGTATGCTATTGCTGCCGTCCGGGATCGCTGCGGGCGGATGCTTTCCGCGGGCACGGCCTCAGCCCCGAAGAAAAAACCAATCTTCTGGTCTTCGGACACGTGCTATTCCCGCAGGAGTCACCGCCCACAGCGATGCCGGACTGGTGAAGCTGTAGGATGTTATTTTATCTATTAACAAGTGAAGTCATTGTCAGCAACCTTCCAGCTATGGGAAATACACGTAGACTTCTGCGGGAGGAAAGGCATAGGTGAGACTCGAAATGCGCCAGCATGAAGAGGCTCACCAGCCGCCCGCGAAAAGCGAAGTGTATTTCCCATAGCGGTCGCCGAAGCTTCTACATCAACCAGCAGTTACTTCGGAGTTTATAGATTTTATGAAATAACAACAATTCTTTTCGATGGGACGAGTATGTGAAGGCTGTTAGAAAACAGCCTTCACATAAAATAATAATTAGTATTTTGTCGATTTACCTTCCTACCTAAACAGCCAACGTAAGTTTTACATTCTTCTTTTTGGATAAATCGATATCATTTTTATTAATAATCCAATCGTATATATAAAAGCAAATAAGAGATATGTATCGTTTACACCAATAATGAATGCGATAATAGTAAAGAGTAAGAATGGAATCGTGGTTGAGAATGCGCTCATTTTCCAAAGGATGGGAAACCGTAATTTACGTTGCATTAAATAAGCGATCCCTCTTCCAATATAAGCAACAAGAGAGAGACTGATTATAGCAATAATGGTCAATGGAAGATAATAAAACATAAAAAAATAGATGAATTTAAAGATAAAGTTAAGTTCTGATCCAAATCCGGTAGTAGCATTTAACCTTTCAATAAATTCAGGAATGCAGACTATAGCCAAAAGAATGAACATATAAATGATTGCAACATCCATTCCGACTCGATTCAATCGGAACATAGCTTCTTTCTTTGGTAATTTAATACTGTTAAGAAAAACTTGTAGGTAATTCATGATTTTCATCCTTATATATATGTAATTACTTACATTATAATGCAAAATAAAGAGGAATGCGTCTCTCATTGTGGGAAATAGATCACATTTTTCAAATTGTGACAAATATTGTCAGATAAGAAACCAAACATTCCATTTAGTGTGCGCTAGGCTTGAATTCTTATTGCCCGGGAAATAAGAATTTCTACATTATCCGACAAGCCTTTCTATAAAAATCATGTTATCATATTATAATACGTATCAATCAATATATTTTTACTAGCATAGAGGTGCAATGAATGAATCAATCTAGAAAAATGACAGACGGAGCATTAATGTTGGCTATATTTATGGTGCTATTGTTTATTACCATTTTTGTTCCTGTAATATCGATAATTAGCATGTTCTTTCTACCAATTCCATTTGTGTTTTTTGCTTCCAGATATGGCTTTAAGCCATCCTTGTTAATGTTTGCTGTAGCCATGTTGTTAACAACACTTTTTACAACATTCTTTTCTTTACCGCTAGCAGTATTAATGGGATTGGGAGGCCTCACAATAGGTAGTGCTATTTATAAAGGATTATCTCCATATGAAACATGGGCCAGAGGAACATTGGGTTTTGTTATTGGTCTATTGTTCGTTTTTGTATTCAGCCAAGTCCTATTTTCGGTTAACTTGGTCGAGGAATTTGAGTTAATTGTAACTGACTCATTGGAAATGAGTGCGTCCTTGATGGAACAATTCGGTGCCGCAGAACAAACAGAAGCAATAGGGGAACTGTTGGAGTTGCAAGTACAAGTTCTAATTGACCTGCTGCCAGTAGGTGTAGCTTTATCTGCTATATTGCTTGCATTTCTTTCTCAATGGATTAGTTATAAGTTTATTAACAGGATTGAAAGGAAACAGCTTCGTTTTCCACCATTTCGCAATTTAAGATTCCCAACATCAATAATATGGGTTTATTTCTTTGCTTTACTTCTTTCATTCTTTAATCTTGATCCTTCTGGTATATACTTTATGGCGGTACAGAATGTTATCGTACTTACCGGTCTATTAATGACATTGCAAGGATTCTCATTTATATTCTTTTATGCCCATCATAAGAAGATGTCAAAATTTATACCGATTTTTAGTATTGTTCTTACAATACTTTTCCCAACATTTTTGCTTTATTTCGTTCGAATCTTAGGTATAATTGATATAGGCTTTAGGCTAAGGGATCGCCTGAAAAACGGAAATAAATAGATAGGTGATTTGAGATATAGGAGCTGATCGTGATGCCAGACTTACAAAAGAAACCTACTCTGAGTAGTCATTTGTGGGTAATTTATTTATTATCCCTTATTTTACTTGGTGTAACATGGTACTTTCAATGGATATTGGGTCTCATTATGACTGTTGTTTTGGCTGCTTCCTTTTATTATAGTATTAGGACAGAAAGAGCACTTCTTCATGAAGCAGAACAGTATATTTCCACGATTTCCCACCGGATTAAGAAAGTTGGGGAAGAAGCATTATTGGAGATGCCATTTGGAATTATTCTTTATAATGAAGATTTTAATATTGAATGGGCTAATCCATATATGAATAAATTCAGTGATAATAATCATGACTCGCTTGTTGGTGATTCCCTTAACAAACTATCTGAAAATCTTATCCCAATGATTAAAGAGAATAAGGACAGTGTTTGGTTTGAACTGAATGATTATAAGTTTCAGACAGTTATCAGGAGAGACGAACGATTACTTTATTTAATGGACCGAACGGATCAGCAAGAATTGCAGCAGCTTTATCATAATGAACAAACGATATTGGCAATTATTTTCTTGGATAATTATGAAGAAATCACCCAAAACATGGATGATACTGTGAAAAGTCAATTGAACTCTCAAGTGACCACTGTATTGAATAATTGGTCCAGCCATTATGGGTTGTATTTAAAACGTACATCACAAGAAAGATTTTTGGCGGTTGGAACGAAAGAAATTCTCCAACAGCTGGAAAAGGTTAAATTCGATATTTTAGATGAAGTGCGAGAGATGATTGGTGCAGAGAATAATCCAGTGACCTTAAGTATTGGTGTTGGGGTTGGGAATATCAGTTTGCCTGAGCTAGGAGAACTCGCACAATCCAGTCTTGATTTGGCGTTAGGGCGCGGTGGTGACCAGGTTGCAATTAAAGAGGATCAGGGCAAAGTGCGTTTTTACGGAGGAAAAACAAATCCAATGGAAAAACGAACACGTGTCAGAGCACGTGTGATATCCCATGCATTAAAAGAATTGATAAAAGCGAGTGATAATGTCATTGTCATGGGACACAAGTCACCAGATATGGATTCTCTTGGTGCGGCGATAGGTGTGTTAAATATTGCGAAAATCAATAATATTAATGGGCATATTGTTTTTGATCCAGATGATTTGGATACAGGTGTATACCGTTTAGTTGATGCAATTAAAGCGAATGAAGAATTATGGAGCTATTTTGTTGAACCTGACGAAGCAGAGGAAATGATAACAAGCAAAAGTTTACTAGTCATAGTCGATACGCATAAACCATCTATGGTAGCTGTTGAAAGCCTGCTTAATAAGTCGGAATATAAAGTTGTTATTGACCATCACCGCAGAGGTGAGGAATTTATCGATAATCCTACATTGGTTTATATGGAGCCATATGCTTCTTCCACTGCGGAACTGGTAACAGAGCTATTGGAATACCAGCCCAAAGGAACCAAGCTGAAAATGCTTGAAGCGACTGCTTTACTGGCAGGCATAATTGTGGATACAAAAGGTTTTACATTACGAACAGGATCCAGAACTTTTGATGCTGCTTCTTATTTACGTTCCAAGGGGGCTGATACAGTCTTGGTGCAGCAATTTATGAAGGAAGACTTGGAACTTTATATTAAGCGAAGTAAAATAATTGAACGTGCTAAAATTTACCGAGATCATATAGCAATCGCAAAAGCTGAATCAGGCACAGCATATAGCCCCGTATTGATTGCCCAAACTGCGGATACGCTGCTTACGATGACGGGAATAATAGCATCATTTGTCATTTCTGAAAGAAGTGATGGAAGAATTGGTATTAGTGCCAGATCGCTTGGTGATGTAAACGTACAGGTTATCATGGAGAAAATGAATGGTGGTGGCCACTTAACAAATGCCGCTACTCAAATAGAGGATACAACGATTAATGATTCAGAAGCATTTCTAGTAGATATTCTGAATGAGTATTATGAAGGGAGAGAAACGGAATGAAAGTAATTTTTCTTAAAGATGTAAAAGGCAAAGCAAAAAAAGGTGAGGTAAAAAACGTACCCGACGGATATGCACGTAACTATCTGTTAAAAAATAAACTTGCAGAGGAAGCAACTGCAGGAAGTTTGAAAGCATTGGAAGCTCAAAAGCGCAAAAGCAGTCAAATGGAGCAACAGGAAAAAGAAGAAGCTATGAATCTTAAAGATACTTTAGCAGAATTAACGATAGAACTGAAAGCAAAATCAGGAGAAAGTGGTCGCTTGTTCGGTTCCATTACAAGTAAACAAATTGCCGATGCGCTAAATAAACAACACGGGTATAAGATTGATAAACGTAAAATTGAACTCGATCAGCCAATTCGAGCATTAGGCTATACAACTGTACCAGTGAAACTACACCTTGAAGTTTCTGGTTCTGTAAAAGTACATGTAAGTGAACAGTAAAGGATTAAAAAATAGTACATTACTGAAATCGGCGATTAAGCCGATTTCTTCTTTATGGACAGTTGACTTGTATAATTTGGTAAAAATAAAGAGGAAATAATTTACCTCTTGGAAAAAGGGGGAGAGAATGATGAGTCAAACGTGGAATGATCGTACACCGCCACATAATATTGAAGCGGAACAATCGGTAATTGGAGCAATATTTTTAGAGCCGCAAGCCTTCTCGACAGCATCTGAATTACTCGTACCTGAAGATTTTTATCGTGCAAGTCATCAAAGAATCTTTGCTGCAATGATGAGTTTAACAGATAAAGGTGAGCCAATTGATGTTGTTACAGTTACTACTTTTTTAAATAATAAGAAACAGTTAGAAGAAGCGGGCGGTGTAACCTATCTATCGCAGGTAGCTGAGAGTGTTCCAACCGCTGCAAACATTGAGTACTATAGCAAAATAGTTGAGGAAAAGGCGATACTCAGACGATTGATCCGGACTGCAACAGACATTGTTACTTCCACCTTTGAAAAGGAAGATGAAGTTGAAGATGTACTGAATGATGCAGAAAAGAATATTCTCGAAGTATCAGGTAGGAAAAATTCGGGATCTTTTAAGAATATAAAAGACGTATTAATTGATGTTTATGACAATATTGAGGAGCTTCATCAACAAAGTGGTGATGTTACAGGGATTCCAACCGGTTTTCATGATTTAGATCGAATCACGTCAGGTTTCCAGCCAAATGATTTAATCATTATTGCTGCACGTCCATCAGTGGGTAAAACAGCATTTGCCTTAAATGTTGCCCAAAACGTAGCAGTGAAAACGGAACAAAATGTTGCCATCTTCAGTCTTGAAATGGGTGCAGAGCAGCTTGTTCAACGTATGCTTTGTGCAGAAGGAAATATAGATGCACAACGGCTTCGTAATGGACAACTACAAGCAGATGACTGGGGGAAACTGACCATGGCAATGGGCTCATTATCCAATGCAGGGATATATATTGATGATTCTCCCGGAATTCGTGTTAGTGAAATTCGGTCCAAGTGCCGTCGTCTAAAACAGGAGCATGGGCTAGGTATGATTTTAATTGATTACTTGCAGCTTATACAGGGGAGTGAAAGTTCACGCGAAAACCGTCAGCAGGAAGTATCAGAAATTTCCCGAGCATTAAAAGCACTGGCAAGAGAGCTAAAAGTCCCGCTGATTGCATTATCGCAGCTTTCTCGTGGTGTGGAATCACGTCAGGATAAGCGACCGATGATGTCAGATATTCGTGAATCTGGAAGTATTGAGCAAGATGCAGATATTGTTGGATTTCTATATCGTGATGATTACTATGATAAGGAAACAGAAAAACAGAATATTATCGAGATTATTATCGCCAAGCAACGTAACGGACCAACTGGTACAGTTGAGCTTGCATTTGTGAAAGAATATAATAAATTCGTTGATTTGGATCATCGTTATCAAGAGGGAGATGTTCCTCCTGCGATGATGCAGGCGTAGAATCAAATAAAAAGCAGCCAAGGGCTGCTTTTTATTTTTGGCCCATTTACTAATATTTTAGACTTCTGTTACTCGTCCTGCCAATAAGAATTGCTTTTTAAGTATCGCAGAGATGAGTTAAACCGCGAACTAGGGTAGGTAACTTCGGCGACCCTCTGGGAAATACACTGCGCGCATCCTAAGGCGGCTGGTGAGCCCCTTCATGCTGACGCATTTCAGAGTCTCACCTATGCCTTTCCTCCCGCAGTAGTCTCCGTGTATTTCCCAGAGCTATTTAAGGTTGCTGACAATGACTTCACTTGCTAATAGATAAAATAACATCCTACAGCTTCACCAGTCCGGGTGAGCGGAGGCCGTGCCCGCGGAAAGCATCCGCCCAGAGCGATTCCGGACGGCGGGAAAAGCGCTTATTTATAGAAACCAAACCAACCAGCAGTTACTTCGTAGTTTATAGATTTTGTGACACTAGCAACAATTCTTTTCGGTAGAATAAGCAATGCGGAGTCCCGTTTTATTAGAAAACACCCTTTTTTCAATAATTATTTCGTATTTTGAAGGAATGTTGAGGAAATGTATGTTATTTCGATTTACTAAGGATACAAGCAAATTTGCCGGTAATTACTTGCGAAAACAGCTATTTTTAAGGTTTGTGATAAGTATTCATTAAGTTTAAACTAAATAAGTTGATGAAAAGCCGTGCGGAATGAACAATTTATCCTAAATGAATCAAAATTAGATTCATTTTTTTCCCATGTTTACAAGATGATATAATGGTAGTGCGACTATACGACCATTTTACATATTTCGTCAAAAGAGGTAAAAATGAACTATAAGAGGTGAAAGATGTGCCAATAATTGAAACAAAGAATTTATCAAAAATTTTTGGTAAAAATTCAAAACAGACATTAAAATTGATGGATAAAGGATTATCTAAAGAAGAAATTTTGAAGGAAACTGGTAATACAGTAGGTGTGAACCGTGCCAGTTTTACGGTGGAAGAAGGAGAAATCTTTGTCATCATGGGGCTGTCCGGTAGTGGGAAGTCCACTTTAGTACGGTTATTGAATCGCCTTATTGAACCAACAGAAGGTAGTATTTTAATTGATGGGGTAGACTTGGCGAAGATGGATAAAAAATCGTTGCGAAAAGCACGTAGAGAAAAGATGAGTATGGTTTTTCAGCAATTTGCTCTATTTCCACATCGAACTATTCTAGAAAATGCAGAGTATGGTTTGGAAATCCAAAACGTACCAAAAGAAGAACGCAAGAAAAAGGCTGAAGAGGCTTTGAATTTGGTTGGATTAGGTGACTATAAGCACCAGAAGCCAGGACAATTATCTGGTGGGATGCAACAGCGTGTTGGCTTAGCCCGCGCATTAGCCAACGACCCGAAAGTACTATTAATGGATGAAGCATTCTCTGCATTGGATCCACTGATTCGTAAAGAAATGCAGGACGAGCTGATTGATTTACAATCTTCTATGAAGAAGACTATTATCTTTATTACTCATGACTTGGATGAGGCGCTGCGCTTAGGTGATCATATTGCCTTGATGAAAGACGGTGTTGTCGTTCAGATTGGAACACCTGAAGAAATTTTAGTGCATCCAGCAAATGATTATGTGGAAAAATTTGTGGAGGATGTAGACAGATCCAAGATACTAACGGCACATCATATTATGAAACGACCAGAGACAGTAAATATAGAAAAACATGGCCCACGTGTTGCTCTTGAACGTATGCGCGAAGAGGGAATATCAAGTATCTTGGTAATTGATGGTAAACGTGATCTAAAAGGCTATGTTACAGCAGAGGATGCTTTAGCTGCACGTAAGAAAGAAAGTAGTAATTTACAGGAAATTTTACGAACGGATATCCCTAAAGTAAATCCAGACACAACGATGCATGATATTTTTACCATTATTCACGACTCACAAACACCTGTTGCAGTCGTTGAAGATAACAAACTAAAAGGGATTATCGTTCGTGGAGCTGTAATTGCCGCTTTAGCTGGGGATGGCGAGGTGAATTTGGAAAATGCTTAATAACATGTTGGATTTTGTTCCAGTAATACCTATATCAGAAGCAACAGAGACTGTGACAGATTGGTTAAAAGATACGTTTGCATTTCTATTTGATCCAATCAAGGAGCACTTTGGGAATCTTATGGAATTTGTTGCTGAGGGTGTATTAATGAACATCCCACCTATTATTTTTATTATCCTTGTTGCACTTATTGCATTTTTTGTCACTGGTAAGAAGTTTGGACTTGCAGCATTTTCTATTGTGGGGCTGTGGCTAATTTATAATCAAGGTCATTGGGAAGACTTGATGAATACAGTCACCCTCGTACTGCTTGCTAGTTTATTATCTATCCTTATCGGGGTGCCTATTGGAATATTAATGTCGAAAAGTAAAGTTGCAAATGCAATTTTCACACCAATATTAGATTTTATGCAAACGATGCCGGCATTTGTTTATTTAATCCCTGCTGTTGCATTTTTTGGAATTGGGATGGTACCAGGTGTTTTTGCATCACTAATTTTTGCAACACCCCCAACGGTACGTTTTACTAATTTAGGAATCAGACAAGTATCGAATGATTTGGTTGAGGCTGCTGATGCATTTGGTAGTACAGGTGCACAGAAACTATTTAAAGTAGAGCTGCCAATGGCGAAAGCTACGATTATGGCCGGGATTAACCAGACGGTAATGCTTGCATTATCCATGGTTGTTATCGCATCGATGATTGGAGCGCCAGGTCTAGGTAAAGAGGTTCTATCTTCCTTACAACGTGCAAGCGTAGGACCAGGCTTTGTCGCAGGAATAGGAATTGTTATTCTAGCGATTATAATCGATCGAATTACACAGAATATAAATCGCAAGGAAGCTTAATTAATTGTTGGCGATCTTTTCATTTGAAAAGTTTCCATATAAAAAAATTTAAGAAAAGGGAGTCGGTATTTTATGTTGAAATTTAACTGGAAACGTCTAGGATTAGTATCCGGACTTTCATTAGCATTGTTTGCAGCAGGTTGTGGAGCTGCAGAAGAAGAAGAAACAGATACTGGATCAACAGATACAAACGAAGAGACAGAACAATCTTCATCCGTGGAAGGTCAGGAAATTGAATTGGCTTATGTGGAGTGGGATACAGAGGTTGCATCCACAAATGTCATTGGTAAGGTTTTAGAAGACTTAGGTTTTGATGTTAAATTAACAGGACTTGACAATGCTGTTATGTGGGAAGCAGTTGCAAATAGTGAGGCAGATGGTATGGTTGCGGCTTGGTTACCAGGAACTCACGCTGCACAGTTTGAAGAATACGGGGATCAAGTCGTTGATTTAGGTCCAAACTTAGAAGGTGCAGCTATTGGCTTAGTTGTTCCAAGCTATATGGATGTTGACTCCATTGCTGATTTAGAAGGACAAGCTAATCAAACCGTTACTGGTATTGAGCCAGGAGCAGGTGTGGTTGCAGCTTCCGAACAAGCACTAGAAGATTATGAGAACCTTGAAGGCTGGGAAGTACAAACTTCTTCAAGTGGTGCCATGGCAACAGCATTAGGTGAGGCATATGAAAACGAAGAAGAAATCATTGTTACTGGTTGGTCTCCACACTGGAAATTCCAAGCATATGACTTGAAATATCTAGAGGATCCAGAAGGTACATTTGGTGAAGCTGAAACGATCAATACGATGGTTCGCGAAGGATTGGAAGAAGATATGCCAGAAGCGTACCAAGTTTTGGATAACTTTAACTGGACACCTGCAGACCTTGAATCTATCATGTTTGATATCAATCAAGGAGCAGATGTAGAGGAAGCTGCAGCAACATGGGTGGAAGAAAATTCCGATAGAGTAGCTGAATGGACAGAAGGAATTGAATAATTAAGTGATAAAAACAGACTGTGTACTTATGCAGTCTGTTTTTTTAATTGGCTGTTTTTAAAAAGTGGTACTGTGGTTGCTTACTGTTGTTATTGCTGTTTTACCGTACAATACCATTTAAAATTCCCTTAATGTTCGTATTCTAAATTGACTCTCCCGTTTATTATTGATAAACTTACAATTGGTTATAATAAAAGCATATTATTCACATAAATTTATTGGAGGTGCGCTATGTCCTCAGTAGTAGTTGTAGGAACACAATGGGGCGATGAAGGAAAAGGGAAGATTACTGACTTTCTATCGCAAAACGCAGAAGTAGTTGCAAGATATCAAGGTGGAAACAATGCAGGTCACACAATTAAATTTGATAATGTGACTTATAAATTGCATTTAATCCCATCCGGTATTTTCTTTAAAGAGAAGCTATGTGTTTTAGGAAATGGAATGGTAATTGATCCGAAAGCTTTTGTTGAAGAAGTTGCCTATTTACATGAGCGCAATGTTTCGACAGATAACCTTCGCATCAGTAATCGTGCACATGTTATTTTGCCATATCATTTACAGCTAGATATTCTTCAAGAAGAAGAAAAAGGCATTAATAAAATTGGTACAACGAAAAAAGGTATTGGTCCTGCTTATATGGATAAAGCAGCGCGCATGGGTATCCGTATTGCCGATCTAATGGATAAAGAAGCTTTCCGTGAAAAGCTTGAACAGAATTTGAATGAGAAAAATCGTTTGTTTGAAAAAGTATATGAAGTGGATCCATTGAAAGTAGAAGATATCTTGGAAGAGTATTATGAATATGGTCAGCAAATGGCGCAATATGTGACAGACACTTCGGTTGTATTAAATGATGCACTTGACGCGGGACGACGTGTTCTTTTTGAAGGCGCGCAAGG
The DNA here is from genome assembly GCF_042650085.1 of Oceanobacillus longus. Taxonomy (NCBI): domain Bacteria; kingdom Bacillati; phylum Bacillota; class Bacilli; order Caryophanales; family Bacillaceae; genus Oceanobacillus; species Oceanobacillus longus. The sequence continues at coordinate 115,311 of NZ_JBHSAO010000007.1, forward strand.
TGTTATGCTTGATATTGACCAAGGTACCTATCCGTTTGTTACTTCTTCCAACCCGATTGCCGGTGGTGTAACGATTGGTTCAGGTGTAGGCCCGACAAAAATCAATCATGTTGTTGGAGTATCCAAAGCTTATACAACACGTGTAGGTGATGGCCCTTTCCCAACAGAATTACATGATGAAATCGGTAATCAAATTCGTGAAGTAGGTCGTGAATATGGAACAACAACCGGAAGAGCACGTCGTGTTGGCTGGTTTGATAGTGTCGTTGTACGTCATGCGCGTCGCGTGAGTGGAATTACGGATTTATCATTAAATTCCATTGATGTTTTAACTGGTATCGAAAACCTAAAAATTTGTATCGCATATCGTTACAAAGGAGAAATCATGAAGGAGTTTCCTGCCAGCTTAAAGGTATTAGCTGAGTGTGAGCCTGTTTATGAAGAAATGCCCGGTTGGACAGAGGATATTACAGGTGTTAAAAGCCTTGATGAATTACCATCCAATGCTCGCCACTATTTAGAGAGAGTGTCACAATTAACGGGAATTCCTTTATCGATTTTCTCTGTGGGTCCAGACCGTGCGCAAACAAATAATGTACGCAGTGTATACAGTCAATAATCAGTTCGTATGTAAGGTTGTCTACTAAGGCAGCCTTTTTTGTTTTCAAGCAAAATATGTAAAATAATGGGAGTATTTATACAGTTTCTTTACATTATTCGACATTCTCTTTTTAATCCTTTTTACCTATGATAGATTATTATAGTACTTAAAATCTATAAAAAGAGAAAATTCATATTGATATACATCGTATCAAAGAATTTCGGAGGAAATACGAGAATGTTTAAGAGAAAAACAGAGAGACTTATAAAGAAGAAAAGTAATCTATTAGGGAAATTGGCTTTAACTGCATGTTTGGGACTTGGGTTTACCATAACAACCGCTTATGCTGATGACGCCCTTGGAACGGTTTATCATGTGTATGTGGACGGAGAACATGTTGGAAAAGTGGATAAAAAAGAAGTGGCTCAGCGTGTTATTGATACGAAGATTACCGAAGGCGAACAAAAATTTGAAAATTTATCCTTAACAGTAGGAGAAGATGTGTCTTATATTCCAGAGAAGGTGTTTAACCCCTCTTTTAATAACAATAAGGTACAAAATAGACTAAATGAAGAGCTATCTTTAAAAGCGAATGCTGTAGAACTTAAAATTGCTGATCAGACAGTTGGATATTTCAGCAATAATGATGCAGCCTATCATGTTTTAGAGGACTATATGAAGGAATATGTGGATGCGGAGCTTTTTACAGATATAAAGCTTGAAAATGATACAGATGAAGTAACAATTAGAGGTTTATTGAAAAAGGAAAATATGGAGCTCTCTGTTGGGGAAAGCGTGGTAACAGATGTTACTTTATCAGACGAAGTTTCATTATCCACTCAAAAAGTATTGCCCGATGAGATTTTAAATGTTGAGCAAGGTATTACCATGTTGGAAAAAGGAACACTTGAAGAACAAGTCCATACGGTACAAGAAGGTGAAGTACTAGGTGAAATTGCCAATGAATATGATTTAACCATAAATAAATTACTAGAAATAAATCCTTCCTTATCTGCAGATTCCATCTTAAAGCCAGATCAAAAAATACATGTAATGGAATATGAACCGTTTGTCGATGTTATTATAACGGAAGAAAAGTTAGTTGAAGATACAGTTGGTTATGAAACAGAAGTAATCGAATCTGATGAAATGTACAAGGGTGAAGAGAAGGTGAAGCAGGAAGGAAAAGATGGTATAAAAGAAGTTCTTTATTCGATCGAAAAAACAAATGGAAAACAGACTGATAAACAGACATTGGATGAAACAGTAACAAAGGATCCAGTCAAAGAAGTAATTATCAGAGGAACAAAGATACTATCACCTACAGGTACAGGTGATATGGTTTGGCCAGCTGTTGGCGGATATATTTCCAGTCATACAGGCGAACGCTGGGGTAAAACACATAAGGGAATTGATATTGCCCGTCCATCAAACCGCAATATTCTTGCCGCTGATAACGGTGTAATTGAATCTGCTGGATTTAACAGTGGTGGATATGGGAATAAAGTTGTTATGAATCATAATAATGGAATGAAAACTATCTATGCTCATCTTTCTTCGATTGATGTTAAAGTTGGTCAAGTTGTAGAAAAGGGAAGCAAGATCGGTGTAATGGGTTCAACGGGAAATTCAACAGGAATCCACCTTCACTTTGAAGTCTATAAAAATGGAGCACTACAAAACCCTACCGAATATGTAAGCAAATAAGCAGAAGGCTGACTCGTTGAAGTCGGCCTTTTACAATTCCTTGGTGTTCGACAAAATTCGGGGAGTGACAGGCACCACAAGACAGATGAGCTGATTTGCGGTAGAATAGAGGGTAGTAATGGATGAAAAGGATGTGGCTAAAATGAGTCAAAAAATATTAGTAGTAGATGATGAACAGCCAATTGCAGATATATTAAAATTTAATTTAGAAAAAGAAGGATATCAGGTAATTATTGCAAATGATGGCGACACAGCGATTGAACTTGCAGATAGTGAAAGGCCTGATTTAATACTATTAGATATAATGCTGCCAGGTAAGGATGGAAATGAAGTCCTTCGGGAAGTAAGAAAGACACAAACAATGCCTGTCATTATGCTTACAGCAAAAGATTCAGAGATTGATAAAGTGCTTGGGCTGGAGTTAGGTTCAGATGACTATGTGACAAAACCTTTCAGCAATCGTGAATTAATTGCCCGTGTGAAAGCTAATTTACGTAGACAACAGGTTCCTGAGGATACAGTTAAAACAACGAAGGATATTGTTATTGGCGATTTAACGGTCCATCCAGATGCATATGTCGTTTCAAGAAAAGGTGAACAGATTGAATTGACACACCGCGAATTTGAATTACTGCATTATTTAGCACGTCATATCGGACAAGTTATGACGAGGGAGCATTTACTCGAAACCGTTTGGGGCTATGATTATTTTGGAGATGTACGTACTGTTGATGTGACAGTTCGCAGACTTCGTGAAAAAATTGAAGAGAGCCCAAGTAACCCGATGTGGATTGTCACAAGACGGGGTGTTGGATATTATTTACGTAATCCTGAGCAGGAGTAGTTGTTATGAATAAAGTTGGTTTTTTCCGTTCCATTCAATTAAAGTTTATTATCATCTATATCCTTTTATTACTTCTTGCCGTTCAAGTTATCGGATCTTTCTTCACACAAAAATTAGAGGATAATCTCCTTAACAATTTTAAAGATTCGATTCATGAGCGTGTGGAGCTGTTAAGCTATAACTTAGAGCAGGCTTTTGACAGGGAACGTAGTGAAGAGGATGACGGGCCAACTTTAGAGGACGAAATTCAACAAATTGTGCAAGATATCAATACAGATAATATAGCAACGACCGTGAATGTTATTAGTAATCAAAGTCGTATTATCGGAACGAATAAACTTAACCAACAGGAACAACTTGGAAGAAAAGTAACACAAACATTGGTACAACAAGCGTTGTTCTTTGATTTGCCACAAAAAAAGGAGCTTTGGGACCCTGAAGCAGAAAGTCATGTCTATGTTCATGTAGAACCTTTAATTGACGCAGAAGGTATTGCAGTTGGAGTTATCTATTTCCAATCCTCATTGGAAGAGGTTTATGATCAGGTAGAAGATATTAACCGTATATTTTTGCAAGGATCAATTTTGGCAATTAGTATATCGGCAATTATTGGAATACTTGTAGCACGAACCATTACAAAGCCAATCATGGAGATGAGAGAACAAGCCCGAATAATGGCAAATGGAGATTTTACTCAAAAAGTTAATGTGTATGGGAAAGATGAGATAGGTCAATTAGCGGAGACATTTAATGATTTGAACAGCCGGCTTAAGCATTCCTATGCTACCATCGAGGAGGAGCGGAGAAAGCTCAGCTCGGTGTTGTCAAATATGTCTGATGGGGTTATCGCAACCGATAATTCTGGCTCCATAACATTAATGAATGAAGCAGCAGGAAGATTGATTGGAGAAAACCCAGAAGAAGTAATTGGGGACTTCTTACTTGATGTACTTCAGTTGGAAGGGAAAATAATTGATTTAACGGAACTCCAGGATAGTGGTTCCATGATTATTGACTTCAGTGATGATTCCCCTTTCTTAGTGCGAGCTAATTTTTCTACGGTTTCAGATGATGAGGATGAAATAACTGGATTTATAACTGTTATTAGTGATGTTACAGAACAGGAAAAAGTAGAACAGGAACGTCGTGATTTCGTGTCCAATGTTTCGCATGAATTGCGTACACCATTAACAACGATGAAAAGCTATATTGAAGCATTGACGGATGGGGCTTGGGAAGACAAGGAAATCGCGCCAAGATTCCTTCATGTTGCACAGAATGAAACGGACAGAATGATTCGCATGGTTAATGATTTGCTCCAACTTTCCAAAATGGATTCCGATGAATTACCATTGCACAAGGAACGTACGGATTTTGTAGGTTATTTCCACCAGGTGATTGATCGATTCGAAATGAATACACCTGAACAAATAACCTTAATCAGAGAAATTCCAAAAGGAAAATCTCTTGTCTGGATGGATAAAGATAAGATGACACAGGTTTTGGATAATATTATTTCGAATGCCATAAAGTACTCCCCGGATGGCGGAGAAATTCGCATGAAGCTGGATATAAAGCGACATTACTTACTCGTAAGCATCGAGGACCAAGGGATGGGAATTGCTTATGATAAACTGGAAAAAATCTTTGAACGATTTTACAGAGCTGATAAAGCAAGAACAAGAAAACTTGGTGGTACAGGATTAGGACTTGCGATTACGAAAGAATTAGTGGAAGCACATCATGGGAAAATATGGGCTAAAAGTAAAGAAGGTAAAGGAACAACGATTCTCTTTACTCTACCGCTGATGAGTAAGAAGCGGAGGGATATCAGATGAAATTGGAAACAGCAAAATCCTTTGTATTAATTATCCTTATAGGTACCAGTTTAATTCTTACATTTGGGATGTGGAATTATCAGCCTGATGTAGGAACGCTACGTGAAGAGTCGTTTGAAGAGGTTGAATTGGGTGGTACAAAAGAAGAGACTCGGAGAAGTCTAATTCAACCAAGTGAGATTATATTTAAATCAAATGAAAGTTTCTATGGTTTTTCAAGCACACAAAATCGAGAGGAAATGTATGTGGATATGCAATCCTGGACCTTTGCTGATTTTACAACTCGGGTTGCGGATGAGAGAAATCCAGATAACTATGAAGTGGAAGTAATATTTCCGGATGCTATTCCAATGGGATTATTCGGCAGTATGATGTCTTTTAAAGATGACGATATTTTATTCCCAGAATGGTCATTTGAAAGGTTATACATCACCTTTACAGATACGGCATCAATGGGTATTGAATTTGTTTCAACGAATGGTAATGAAAAAGCGACTGCAACGGTAAATAATCCAAATGATTATGAACAGATGTGGTCTCTCATGACTAATTTGGAAACAGATATGTTCCGTGAATATACTGTGATGGATACAGGTGAAAAGGATATTTACATTCCATCAGGTGAAATTGAATTAAGTAAAGAAACAATGCGGTTTACGGGAATCAGTCCTTCTGATATGCGGGATATCCTATTTCCAAACCCATCTGTAGTGATGCAATCAACTACACCACAAAGTGGATTGACTTACTTTACGGACAGCCGACAAATGCGAATTAGTGATAATAATCTGGGGATGGAATATGTTAACCCTTTTACTGAGAATACAGACCCACCCCTTACTGTAGATAGTCTCTTGGAAAGAAGCATTGCAAATATTAATGATCATGGAGGCTGGACAGGTGATTTTCAGTTAACCGAATTGAATATCTATCAAAACCTGGTGAAGTATCGGTTGCATTATAAAGGATACCCAACATTTAATAATGGATATCCGGACTTGTCTGTAATTGAACAAAAATGGAACAGTCAGCAATTGGAGGAATATCGTCGTCCACTCTTTCTGATAGATAGATCCTTTCAGCAATCCACTTTCGACTTGGTACCAGCTGAAAATTTTATTGCTAATTTATTAAATCATCCAGATTATGATAGAGCAATGATTGAGGATATAAAGCTTGGTTATCGGTTAAGACTTAGTATTGAAAAAAATGCGATAGAATTGGAACCTGCTTGGTATATAAATTATAAAGGAAATTGGCAGGCGCCTGTATTTAACGAAACGGTTCAAAAAGGAGGAGATTGAGGATGCAATGGGGTCATATAAAAACATTATTCATTCTCAGTTTTCTTGTATTAAATATCTATTTATTAACACAATTCATTGACAAACAAAGAGATTCTGCAGATATAGGTTTCTTGGCTGATGAAGAATCCGGTAGTTATGAAGAACAATTTGAATCAGAGAATATTAAAATTCCTGAATTAAACCAAGACGTGACCGAAGCCAATTATATAAATGTAAGTGAAAAGACATTTACCGATGAAGAAATGGATGAATTAAATAATCTGGATGGTTTGGAGGCAACGTTGGTTGAGGATAATTTTATACTATCCCAATTTCAAAAACCAATAACGTTACCAGCAAATCCAACCAATAGTAATATAACGAACCTTGTTGCACCTTATTTGTTATATCCGGATCAATTTACGTATTGGGCCTGGGATGAAGAATCAAATGTTATTGTATTTTTCCAGGAGAAAGATAACAAACCCATTTATTTTAATCAGAATGCATTACTGCTATTTTATTTAAATGACAAGAATGAGATTACGCATTACACCCAAACGATGCTTGGGGATGCAGAACAACAAGGAAACACCGAAGAAAGTATCACGCAATTACAGGCAATAGGGTCACTTTATGACCGTGGATCACTTACGCAAGATGAAGAAGTAACGGATATATCGTTGGGATTCCTCTCTCGTATTGAATCTCAAGTGTTTGCGCCAACTTGGAAGATTACGATCGATGAGGAAAATTATTACTTCGTGAACGCTATCGAAGGGCTTGTTTATTCCGAGGATGATTCAATCTTCATACAAACAACAATGGAAAATTATATTGAAAAAATTAAACTTTTACCAGATGAAAATGACATGAAGGCACCAACGTTAGCAGTTTTTAATCAAAAGCTTGATAGAGAAAATCGGAGTGAACCAGAATGACATTACGTTTTAGTGTTTTGGCATCAGGAAGTACAGGAAATGCCTTTTATATTGAATCAAATGAACAGAAAATCCTGGTGGATGCCGGGCTAAGTGGAAAACAAATGGATTATTTATTTAGTGAGGTTAATGTAGATCCGTCCACATTATCAGGGATTTTAGTAACCCATGAGCATAGTGACCATATTAAAGGATTAGGCATTATTGCAAGGAAATATAATCTCCCAATCTATGCCAATGAAAAGACATGGAAAGCGATGGAGAAGTCATTAGGGAAACTCTCGGTGGATCAGAAATTCCATTTTGGGATGGAAGAGATGAAGACATTTAAGGACATGGAAATAGAATCCTTCGGTGTTTCCCATGATGCTGCTGAGCCAATGTTCTATACATTTCGCCATGAGGGGAAGAAAATAGCCCTCGTAACAGATCTTGGTTATGTCTCAGAGCGAATAAAAAAAACGGTAGAAGATGCAGATGCTTATATCTTCGAAGCGAATCACGATGTGGGAATGCTCCGTATGGGGCGTTACCCATGGAGTGTAAAGCGCAGAATACTGGGTGATTCAGGTCATGTATCTAATGAGGATTGTGGGCTTGCATTGACAGATATTATAAGCAATCGTACGAAAAGAATTTACCTTGCGCATTTAAGCCTTGATAATAATATGAAGGATCTTGCGCGGATGTCTGTTAAGAATGTTCTACAAGAAAGAGGCATCGATATTGAGTTGCATGATACCGATCCAAAAATTCCTACTGCTTTATATGAAGTCGGATAATGTATTGCTGTTTAATATTTTTCAGTTTAAGGTAATACTATGATATATCATATAGCAAGGAGATCTAAAACATGGGATACTATGATCAGAACTACAGGAGGCCACATAAGCGAAGAGGAAGATGGTTGATACCTTTAATCATGGGAATTGTAATAGGTGGCTTGTTGGTATTCATTGTTATGCCGGAATTATTTCGTACGGACCGGGATACAGCTTCTTTAGACGATAACGGTACGGAGGAAGAGGCCAATACGAATGATGATGGGTCTATGAATCAAGTGTTAGAAGTTGATGTTACAACACAGCTAACGGAGATCATTGAAGAAGTAACACCATCAGTTGTCGGGATTACAAATATTCAGCAGCGAAACGACTTTTGGGAACAACAGGATGGTGTGGAAGCGGGTACAGGTTCAGGTGTTATTTATAAAAATGAAAATGGAACTGCATTTGTTGTAACCAACCACCACGTAATAGTAGGAGCAGACACGGTAGAGGTGGTCTTATCCAATGATACCCATATCGAAGCAGAAATTGTGGGAAGTGATTTGTTTTCAGATTTGGCAGTATTGCGGATGGATGGGTCTCAAGTAGACAAGATTATCGAAGTTGGCTCCTCAGCTAATATTAAAGTAGGTGAACCTGCAATTGCGATTGGTAATCCACTTGGACTTTACCTTTCAAGTACGGTAACCCAGGGAGTTATCAGTGGTACAGAAAGGACGATCCCACAGGATTTTAATCAGGATGGACGTTCTGATTGGCAGGCAGAAGTTATACAGACGGATGCAGCAATTAACCCAGGTAATAGTGGTGGTGCACTCATTAATATATACGGCCAGCTGGTTGGTATCAATTCCATGAAAATCAATCAGGAAGCAGTAGAAGGAATAGGGTTTGCAATCCCAATTGATTCCGCTATCCCAATCATTGAAGAACTGGAGGCAACAGGAGAGGTCATACGTCCGTATTTAGGTGTCGAGATTTATTCACTGGATGAAGTTCCACACACGGAGTGGAGAAGTACATTAAATCTACCTTCAGAAGTAGAAGGTGGCGTCTATGTCTGGAATATTGAACCTTTGTCTCCGGCTGATACAGCTGGTATAGAGCGATTGGATGTTATTACCGAACTGGACGGAGAGAAAGTAATGAATATGATTGATCTTAGAAAAATATTGTACCAAGAAAAGAATATCGGTGATGATGTAGAAATTACGTATTACCGGAATGGTGAAAAAAGTACTACAACGATAACGCTTGGCACACAGTAAAGACAAGCTCCTATTATAACGGGAGCTTGTTTAATGTTAATTTTTGTACTGATTATCCACAGATTTTAAAAGTTATGCACAAACGGTGGATAATTATTTATAGGGAATCAACATATAGTATAGAAAAAATATTCCATAACAAAATAGCTACGAACACTTGTGCATATGTGCATAACTTTGTGGATAACTACCGTTATTTAAGGTAATTTAGGTGTTATGCCCCCATTATCCACAGAAAAAAAGTATATCTTGTGAATTAGTAATTTATAAAAAATACTGTCCGTGGATAATAAAACATAAACGGAAACGAGCTTCTAAACTTAATTGATTTTATAGCCTTTAACTTGTTGCCAAATGAGTAGCAGTAGAATAAGCATGACAATATCCAATCGAGCATTCATTGCGAAGGTGAGTAAGCCATCTGTCCACAATACAGGGATTTTAGTAAAATAGAGGGCACCGAGCATAATAAGAATAAGTGGTGGAACAGCTAATTTCATATACATTCTTCCTACAATCAACATTCCGCAGGCAAGCTCCGTAATTGCCACTAAAAATAAAGTCAACTCTGGAAAGGGTAGACCAATACTCATGAAAAAACCTTTAAAATCTCCATTAATTAATTTCATAATACTAGAAACAATAAATACATAGCCAATGCAATAGCAAATCCATGTTGTTATGTGCATTCCTTTCAAATGATTACCTCCCTGATTTATCCTTCCTATAACCTATGCCTACAAGTGGACAATCTTTCTTATTAAGGAAAATTTCCCTTAAAAGATTTGGTGGTTCATCTAATTGCCAACTAGACTAATTATCTCTATAATTTTCTTTAGACTAAAATAAAGGAAGTGCGATTATTGATTCGGAGATTTTTTTCTTATTACAAGCCGCATAAGCGGTTATTTATTATTGATTTTACTGCAGCATTGATTGTTGCATTGCTTGAACTTGCATTCCCACTCGCTGTTCAATGGATTATAGATGGACTTCTCCCAGGAAAAGACTGGAATCTCATCGTAACGGTTGCAATATTGTTGTTATTCGTTTATATACTGAGCACCTATTTACAGTATGTGGTTACTTATATTGGACATAAGCTTGGAGTCAACATAGAGACAGATATGCGTAAAGACTTATTTGACCATGTTCAAAAGCAATCGTTCCGGTTTTTTGATAATACGAAAACAGGTCATATTATGAGCCGCATTACAAACGACCTGTTTGATTTGGGTGAACTTGCACATCATGGGCCGGAGGATTTCTTTATTTCCATCATGACATTTATTGGAGCATTTTTAATTATGTTCACGATAAATCCGACATTAGCTTTAATCATTTTAATTGCCGTCCCTATTCTTATTTTACTAATCACGTTTGGCAATATCAGAATGAATAGATCGTGGAAGCATATGTATGAAAATATTGCCGGGGTAAATGCCCGTGTGGAAGATGCGGTATCAGGTGTAAGAGTTGTACAATCATTTACAAATGAAGCATTTGAGATGGAACGATTCTCTACGGATAACAAGCGTTTTCGAAAGGCGAAGATAGGTGCATATAAAGTGATGGCAGTAGTCCATTCTAATATCTATCTACTCATGCGCTTAATTACTTTACTTGTACTTGTAATCGGATCATGGCTGACTGTTAATGGGCGAATGTCCCATGGTGAACTTGTAAGTTTTATATTATTTGTAAATGTATTGACGAATCCGATAAACAAGATTACTGCTCTCCTAGAAATGTATCCAAAAGGAATGGCTGGATTTAAGCGATTCACAGAATTAATGGATGTAAGTCCAGATATTCAAGACCGAAAAGATGCTTTGGACATGAAGAATGTATTGGGCGATATTACTTTTACCAATGTTACATTCGGTTATGAGACATCACACGCCCCTGTTCTAAATGCGATTGATTTTGATATTCATGCAGGTGAAACAGTGGCTTTTGTCGGACCATCGGGTGCTGGGAAAACGACGATATCTTCGTTGATTCCCCGCTTTTATGATGTGGATGCTGGAAGTATCAAAATTGACGGAATTGACATTCGTGATATTAAGAAGGAGTCCCTTCGCAGTCATATCGGCGTCGTCCAACAGGATGTATTCTTATTCACTGGAACGTTACGTGAAAATATTGCCTACGGTAAACTTAATGCTACCAATGAAGCGATTGAATTGGCAGCACGCCAGGCCCACATGGAAGAGTTTATTAAAGAATTACCTGAAGGATATGACACCCAAGTAGGTGAACGTGGGTTGAAATTATCAGGAGGTCAGAAGCAGCGTATTGCGATTGCACGTATGTTTTTAAAAAACCCGCCAATCCTTATTTTGGATGAAGCAACTTCTGCTCTGGATACGGAAACAGAGATGATTATTCAAGAAGCATTGAATGAACTTGCGAAAGATCGTACGACACTTGTTATTGCCCATCGTCTTGCAACCATTAAAAATGCAGATCGAATCATGGTTGTCACAAAGAATGGAATTGAAGAAGAAGGTAGTCATAAAGAATTACTTGAACGTAATGGTATCTTTGCTCAATTGCATAATGTGCAGATGAGTTAGTTAACTTGGAACATCTTTTAACGAGTGAATAAGAAAGCACCCATACCCAGTAAGGAGTCGAAAAGATGATTAATACAGTGAAGGTTAAAGATGTCGTAATTGGTGAGGGCATTCCAAAAATTTGTGTTCCTATAGTCGGTACAACCATTGAGGAATTAAAAGAGGAAGCAATACATCTCAAATCTGTGGAATTTGATATTTTAGAATGGCGTGTAGATTTTTTTGAAGCGGTAGAAGATATTGAAAAAGTAAAAGAAGCACTGTACGAAGTTCGCCTTGCATTACCCGATACGCCACTTATATTTACATTCCGCAGTGCTAAAGAAGGTGGAGAAACAGAAGTAAGCACCGCCTATTATGTGGAATTAAATCGTACTATTGCTGAAACAAGAGAAGTCGATATTATAGATGTCGAATTATTTAAAGATAAGAAAGATGTACAAAATTTAATTGAAACAGCACATCATAATCATGTTTTTGTTATCATTTCAAATCATGATTTTCAAAAAACACCGGCAAAAAATGAGATTATCTCCAGATTACAAAGGGCACAGGAACTGGGTGGAGATCTACCAAAGATTGCTGTTATGCCTACAAGTACAGTTGATGTTCTAACATTACTGGATGCAACAAGAATTATGATGGAAGAATATGCAGATCGTCCAATTATAACGATGTCTATGTCCGGTAAAGGTGTGATTAGTCGTTTAGCCGGTGAAATATTTGGTTCAGCTTTAACTTTTGGTGCCGCTAAAAAGGCTTCTGCTCCTGGTCAAGTAGATGTTGTCGAATTACGCAACACCATGGAACTCTTACACCGCAATTTATAGAAAATATAAGTTAATTATTTTTTTGTCTTTATGATTTTTATATTAAAACAGCAAAGTTATCCCCAATTTCTGTTAGTAACCCTGTTGATATGTTAGAAAATTCAACAAAAACGGAATATTGATCTCTGAAAAATAGAAGATAGGTGGATTCGACAAATTTCATGTAATTTGTCGATATTTCCCGGGAAATGATAAACCTCTCGAAATTAGTTGAGAAGGTTTATCATTTTTGTTGTATCTAAAGTAGTAATAGTTAATAATATCACTCTAAATTACACATCCTATAATAAAGGAGGACGTAAATATGAGGGGCACTTATTTTTTTATCAGTATTGTGTTGATTCTTGCTACATTTTCCAGCACCTTTATACCAATTGGAGGAAATGTACAAGCGGAAGAAGGAATTCCTTCCTATGCAAAGTGGGGACGACTTGCTGTACAGGAAACGAAATCAAAATACCCGAATGCAAAAATTGTTGATTATTTGCACGTTGGGAGAGAAGCAAATGGTAATACCACGGTAGAGAAATTCAAGTTATGGTTGAATGAAGAAAGTAGAGAGTTTGGAGTCTTTATTCATATCGAATTTGATACGGAAACGGATGAAGTTTTAAATATTACTTTTGAAGAAACGGATCAGTAATTAATTTTATTAAATATTACTAACTAAAACCTGTACCATTCACCTGCCAGCATGCCATATATGACATGATCCACATAATGATCATACAACCACTCGGCATGCCTGATTTTCCCTTCTTCGGTAAAACCCAGACGTTCGGGTATGGACCTACTTTTTTTGTTTTCATAGGCGGCCCGAATGTCCACCCGGTTTAGCTCTAACTTTGCAAAGGCATAGTCTGTTAATGCCCTGACCGCATTTGTCATAATACCGTGACCTTGATAATCCGGGGAAAGCCAATACCCGATGTAACCAATTTTGTTTGTCCAGTCTAAATGATTAAAACCAATAAGCCCAACTAATTTCTTTTTAAAAAAAATCCCCGTAGTGAAACCAGTCTTTAATTCAGCAGATCTTAATGTATGATCAATAAAGGCTAGTGTATCTTCTGGCTTGATGGTTGTATCTACCCATGGAAGCCATTCGCGGAGGTAATCACGCGCATAATCTGTTAACTCAAATAGTTCATTGGCATCCTGCAGCTTTAACTGCTTCAGTACGATATTCTCATCCACCTCGTATATAAACATGGAGTATCCCACCCATTCCTGTTCATTTTTACATCTCGTGAAATAATCATACCATATAAATAGTCAGAAAAAATAATGCAATTTTGTCTTTTTATGACCTCTTTTGGAAGTGCATGGATTATAATTACTTTATATTTTTAAATAGTTAAATTTCTATTTTGTGTCATTCTAGTTTATTATGAAGATAGGTTTGTATTAAAATAAGAATACTAACGTGAAGACAGTGACTCAAGTACATAAAAGGAAGGGTCCTAAATATGACCGAAGAGAATATTACCCGATTACAACTTAACAATAAGGAATACATCCTTATTGGAACAGCGCATGTTTCCAAATATAGCGCAGAACAAGTAAAAAAAGTAATAGAGGCAGAGAAGCCTGATTCTGTCTGTATCGAACTTGATGAGCAAAGGTACCAATCTATATCTGAAGGAAATAAATGGAAGGAAACCGATATCTTTGAAGTAATTAAGAATAAAAAAGCAACATTATTGTTAATGAACTTGGCAATTTCCTCTTTTCAAAAGAGAATGGCAAAGCAGTTTGGAATAAATGCAGGACAGGAAATGATTCAGGGGATTGAGTCGGCCAAAGCAACGGGTGCTGAGTTGGTTTTGGCGGATAGAGATATTCAAATTACCTTTTCCCGGATATGGGGGAATATTGGTTTAAAAGGAAAGGCAATGCTGCTGATGCAAGTAATTGGCAGTATCTTCAGCAATGAGAAAATTTCCGAAGAAGAACTGGAAAAAATGAAAGAGCAGGATACCATTAATGCTATGCTTCAGGAGTTTACGGACAATTTTCCAAAATTGAAAACGCCGCTTATTGATGAGCGGGATCAGTTTCTATCACAGAAAATAAAGGATGCTCCTGGCGAAAAAGTTGTAGCAATTCTCGGAGCAGCACACGTCCCTGGGATAACAAAAGAAATTCATAAGGAACATGATTTAAAACGGCTTTCTGAACGCCCTGTCAAATCAAAAGCGCCAAAAATAATTGGATGGACGATTCCAATAGCTATTCTCGCGATTATTGCCTATACATTCTATATGAATCCTTCTGCAGGTCTTCAACAGACAATCAGCTGGGCCCTTTGGAACGGGTCGTTGTCGGCAATCGGAGCAATCATCGCATTGGCTCATCCACTGGCTATTCTAACTGCATTTGTTGTAGCACCAATTACATCGTTAAATCCGTTACTTGCTGCTGGCTGGTTTGCCGGATTTGTACAAGCTTACGTTAAGAAACCGAATGTCGGAGACTTTGAAAGTTTATCGGATGATGTGCATACCGTTAAAGGATTTTGGAGCAATAAGGTTACGCAAATCCTCCTTGTTGTGGTATTTGCAAACTTAGGAAGTTCGTTGGGTACATTAATCGGTGGTTTTGATGTTGTTCGTTTATTCATAGAAAATCTATCATAAATAACAAAAGCGCAAGCGCCCGTTAAGGGACTACGGACTGCGCCCCGTACTGTGGGGTGGTTCAACTTGTTGAACATTCCTACGTAGGAGATAAAGGAAATACGCCGACCGGAGGGAGTCGATGTTGACTTATCGTACGGAGGTGAGGGAAGTCTCGCTATTCCCTGGGCGCTGGAGCTGGACGTGGCCGTTTATGTGTAAGAGTTAATTACTGCTAAAAAGATTTATACTTTCCTATCTTCTAAGAAAAACACTTTCCAATGATGAAAGTGTTTTTCTATATTTTTTCTTATTCGGTTTCTTTCAGTTTGTTTAAATAAAGATCCAATTCTTGAGATATTTTTATAACTTTATCCTGATTCAATTTGCTTTCAGAAGCATCATACATTTTAGACCTTAGTTGTTCAATATGTATTTCTAGTTCTTCCTTCGTATTCAAGTAAATGCACCTGCTTTCAATGATATTTATACATATAGCCGAATCGGAAAATGTTAAAACATAAAATTGTAATAAACTGCAGGAAAAGGCAATAATAGAATGGGGTTAGCTAATGGTAATCCCAATAGTTGCATAATACTTTTTTATTTGGAATAAATACGCTATGATTAACTTAACTACCCATTTTTTGTGTACATATTAGAGGAGGAATTTGCTCGTGATCATTGCGATCATCGTATTATTATTTGTTTCATTTTTCTTTTCTGGAAGTGAAACGGCACTAACAGCAACAAATAAAATGAGGCTGCAATCAAAGGCCAACAACAACGACATAAAGGCTGGAAAGATTTTAGATTTAGTATCAAAACCAGGTGAGTTTATTACTGCAATATTAATTGGTAATAACATTTCCAATATATTGCTGCCAACGCTCGTAACCATGTTGGCAATTGATTACGGCTGGAATGTTGCCATTGCTTCCGCCGTCTTAACAGTGGCAATTATCATATTTGCCGAAGTAATTCCAAAGTCAGTTGCAGCAACATTTCCGGATCGAATTTCATTTCTAGTTTATCCGGTTATAAAGTTTGTTGTGGTTATTTTGAAACCTATTACGATCTTACTTAATGGACTGACAGGAATAATTACCAAAGCACTTTCCAAAGGACAGCCTAACAATGCATCCATCTCCAAGGAAGATTTAAGGGCAATTGTCGATATAGCTGATTCAGAAGGGACATTTAGGGAGGAAGAATCCAACCGTATCAAAGGTGTTCTTGATTTTTATAATATGAATGTGAAAGATGTACTTAAAACACCACGTGTCGAAATCGTTTCACTCCCAAGTACGGCAACATATGAAGAAGTGAGAGACACGGTTCTTCAAAACCCATTTACAAGGTATCCAATCTATGAAGACGATATTGATAATATTGTAGGCGTTTTTCATTCCAAATACCTTATTGCATGGACAGTTGAAGTTGGGAAATCGTTGAAGTATTACAGTGACACAGATCCGTTGACGGTATATGAATTTCATTCCATTGAATATGTCTTCCGCAAAATGACAAAAGAGAAAAAGCATATGGCAATTGTTTTGGATGAATATGGCGGAACAGAAGGTATATTGTCACATGAAGATATTATTGAGGCAATGATTGGTTTGGAAATTGAAGACGAAATGGATGTCGACAGTGACTCCCTCGTCGAAAAACTGACGGATACCGAAATTATCTGTGATGGTAAAATCACACTTCATCGATTAAATTCCATTTTCAACACCGAAATACCTGAAGAAGAAGACGTTCTAGCAGGCTTTCTATTAAAGGAATTTAATGAGTTTCCGGAAGAGGAAGATGTTATTGAGAGGGAAAACCTTACATTTAAAATTCTTGAAGTCGATGGAAGATCGATCAAGCAAGTACAAATAATTAAATAGAGCTCGTTAACTCCCCTCTGTTCCAGGATAGATGGGAGTTTTTACTATGCTACGTAAAGGAAGTGCAGGATGAAAATAACGATTGTTTCAGTCGGGAAACTAAAAGAAAAATATTTAAAACAGGGTATTCAGGAATATATGAAGCGATTGAGTGCATATGCGAAAGTCGAAATCATTGAAGTAGCCGATGAGAAAGCTCCAGAAAATATGAGTGAAGCCCAAATGCAGGAAGTTAAGCGGAAAGAAGGGGAACGGATTCTTTCCAATATCCATGATGATACATATGTCATTACACTTGAGATTAATGGGAAAATGCTGAGCTCAGAGCAACTTGCTGCCAAGATGGACGAGCTTGCCATTTATGGGAAAAGCAAACTTGCCTTTGTAATAGGCGGATCACTTGGAATAAGTGAAGATGTCCAGAAGCGGAGTGATTTGGCGTT
The DNA here is from genome assembly GCF_042650085.1 of Oceanobacillus longus. Taxonomy (NCBI): domain Bacteria; kingdom Bacillati; phylum Bacillota; class Bacilli; order Caryophanales; family Bacillaceae; genus Oceanobacillus; species Oceanobacillus longus. The sequence continues at coordinate 132,952 of NZ_JBHSAO010000007.1, forward strand.
GTCCTTTTCTAAGATGACGTTTCCACACCAGGTGATGCGATTGATATTGTTGGAGCAGGTTTATCGAGGGTTTCGGATTAATCGGGGTGAACCGTATCATAAATAGTGGTAAAGCTATAGAATAGATTAGCAGTAAACAAAGACGTTAACATGGAGGGGGAAGATTGACTTGAATAGATCATTATTTGATGCCCTTAGAAGGGGAGGATATATATTCTATGCGAGGCATGGGGAGGCAACCGTTGGAAGGGATTTACCAAATTTGAACTTTCAAAATTGCTTAACCCAAAGAAACCTTTCTGAAAAGGGACGAAGGCAGGCTACTTACTATGGAGAAATTCTTCGCTCTTTACAAATACCTATTCAATTCCCTGTTTCTGCCAGTCCCTTTTGTAGGACAATAGAAACAGCACAGTTAGCATTTGGAAGTGGTAATGTTCAAGTTGATCCTTTTTTGGTTGATATATATAGGTTGAGTGGAGATTTAATTAGTAGTGAGAGACAAGGAATATTGAATAATCTTCTGTTTATGCTGGAAAGAATTCCAGAAGGAGGCAATAAGGTAATTGTTGCTCACAGTTTCCCAGAAGGAGTTGGTTTAGGTCAAATACCTGATATGGGAACAGTTATTATAAGCCCCAAAGGACAAGGAAGCGGTTTTGAAGTGGTAAGTAAACTATCTTTATCAGATTTCAGTTCATTAGGTAGTTAGAAAGAAGTTTGCTTTTCCAGAAAGGCATAGGTGAACCTAAAGGAAAATGTAGATTGGCACAAACAGAATCTAAAACGTATTTTACTGGAAACTAACGGGTTCAGCTTTGAGAGATAAAAATGCTAATAACAGTATAAGTAACGTAACAATTATAAAATCAGTAAGAGATATTACATGCAGAAACATGGACAGAGAAATGGTTGAAGGATGGAGTTAGAGAACATTTTACGTAAAATGTAGATTGTTAATTGAACGAACCCCTCACTTATCGAAGTAGGGGTTTTTTGCTAATCAAGGAAAATTGCAGGTGTTATAATTAGGTGAACAGAGGACTTCTGTTTTCTTAACAATGGACCTCCGACACTCGTTGATATTTCAAATCACTATCATGTTGAAAAGCCTACTATTACGAAGAGGGTTTATCATTTGGAACATCTGCAAATAGTGAAGCAAATTCCTGGTAAATATAAGCGGGAAAAAGTCATTCAGTTAACGGAATCAGGAGAAGAAATTTATAAAGTGTGTAGAAAGAAATAACTGATTTGGGAAATAGGGTGATTTAAGGAATCGATAATAAAGAGCAAATGATTACGTTCCAAACGCTTCCTAAAATATAGAATAACATTATGAAAAGAGAGGGGGACAAAAATGAATAAAACTAAATTGTGGACAAAGGATTTTGTCATTGTATCCAGCGTCAATTTTCTATTGACGTTAGTCTTTTATTTATTAATCGTCATTATCGGTGTATATGCGGTCAATGAATATAATGCTTCCACAAGCCAAGCCGGACTTGTTACAGGTATTTTTATTGTCGGGACTTTAATTGGGCGGCTGTTTATCGGCCGAAGTATTGATACAATCGGTCGGAAAAAAACGCTGTTTATTGGATTAATTTTATTTATCTTGACAACAACTTTATATTTTATCGATTTAGGTATCCAATTCCTGATTATTACTCGTTTTTTACATGGTATTGCACTGGGGGTCGCGAGCACAGCGGCAGGAACGATTGTAGCCGATATTATTCCGAATAGAAGAAAAGGAGAAGGAATCGGCTATTACAGCATGAGTGCGACACTGGCTACCGCGATCGGCCCGTTCATTGGGCTATATATGAGTCAATATACAAGTATTCAACTGATTTTCAGCCTCTGTCTTGCTTTAGGAATCACCAATTTGTTCATCGCATTCTTCGTGCATGTGCCAACATTGGAAGAAACAGCAATAACAACTGAAATAAAAGGATTCAAGCTGTCGCAATTTATTGAGCCTAAGGCAGTTCCGATTTCATTGATCACACTGGCAATAGCTTTCTGTTACTCTAGTGTCTTATCTTATATTAATTTTTATGCGATTGAAATTGACCTGGTCTCTGCAGCGAGTTTCTTCTTTTTAGTATATTCCATAGCTGTATTGATTTCCCGCCCATTCACAGGCCGTTTAATGGATGTGAAAGGGGCAAACTATGTGATGTACCCGGCTTTTATTCTTTTTACAGCCGGAATGCTGCTTTTAGGATCAGCCCACAACAGCATCACATTGTTATTATCGGGTGCTCTTATTGGATTCGGATTCGGCAATATGCAGTCATGTACTCAGGCAGTTGCTGTTAAGTTGACTCCTTCTCATCGTATGGGATTAGCAACGTCGACTTTCTTTATTTTTCTTGACGCAGGGCTAGGATTTGGTCCTTATCTGCTTGGTTTCCTCATTCCATTCATTAGCTATAGTACGCTGTATATCATCTTAGGTTTTGTCGTTTTGGCAACTTCAGGTCTTTTCTTTTTACTGCATGGCAAGAAAGAAAGGGCTGTTATCAATGCTTTTTAGCTCAGGTAATATAGTAAGAAGGGGCCTCTTGCCCTTGGATTTGGTGTTTACCAGATTCAAGATGCAAATGAACTATTGGTATAATAAAAGTTGATATAAAAAGCTGATTTTCCAAATCTGGGGAACGGCTTTTGGAATAGTTACTGTGATATTTTAGGGTTAAAAACAAATGGGGAAATTCTACCCTTGTTCAAAGAAATCAGGTAGAAGCGAACCGAATAGCATTAGGTGAGTTAATCAAAAATGAAGCATTCTTACTTCTATCTGTGTCAGCCTAAATCTCACAATCATCACTAAAAAAGATATGATTCCCATCACAATGTGGGAATCATATCTTTTCATTCCGTTACGATTTACTGATAATTGGCTTTTCCCTTTTTTATCCACGCGATAACAGCTGCGATAATTAACGCAAATCCTAAGTAGCCCATTGTTGAATATACTTCACCAACAAGTGTAGTAAACCCTACAAGACTTAAGACAAAACCAAGTAACCCGATAACAACTACGGCTGGTTTATATAATTTACTATCAGGTGCGATGAACCGTACTGTAAAGGAGTAGAACATACCTACTGCAGTATTATACATCATACCGAGCAGCGCAATCGCCATTAATATGCCGACAGCTGGATGGATCTGGTTTGCGAGTGCTAGTGTTGGCATGTCAGCACCAGCTACCACATCAATTTTCACTAACATCCCAATATGAATTAGGATAATCAGTCCTCCTAGCATGGCGCCACCAAGAATACCACCCATGCCAGCAACTTTACGGTCTTTAACGCCACCACTCATCACAATTAATAATGCGGCACCGGCTGCCAGATTATATGACACATAAAGAAAAGCACCTAGTACCCAGTTGCCTGTAGCAGAAACTTGTTCTTTTGCTAAGGTGTTAGCTTCAGAAAATGATAGGTCCATTGTAAAGATAGAATAGATTAAAATGATAAAAATAATAGTGATTAAATAAGGTGTTATCATTGCAATGATACTAATAATCTTTTTCGTATTTAATAATAGCGTAAGAATGGTGAGTGTTACCATGATGATACTCCCTACTCTGGTATCGATGCCGAACATTTGCTCAAATGTTGACCCAGAGCCTGCAAACATAACAACCGCTACACCAAATAAGAAAAATGTAATTAAAATATCTAATATTGCTCCGATATACCGGCCACCGATATGATAAATAACGCCTTTATGTGATGTTGCTTGTAGGTCTGTTCCTAGCTGGGCAAATGTGTATCCTAAAAAGATGAATAGGATGGTAGCAAGAATTCCTCCAGCCGTTCCCCAAATACCAAAGCTAGTGAAGTATTGCATGACTTCTTGTCCTGAAGCAAACCCAGCTCCAATAATGAGTCCGACAAAGGCACTACCTATTTGAAAACTCTTTTTCATGCTGCCATCCCCCTTATCTGTAATCTTTCTTAGCTACGGTATAAGCTTCGACTGTTTCTCGGTCTACTTCATAACCAATGCCTGTTGTTTGTGGAACATCAATATAACCGTCTGTAGCGACAACTTCAGGAACGATAATATCTTTTTCCCAGTAGCGAGTTGAACCAGCTGTATCACCGGGTAAAATAAAGTTTGATAATGTTGTTAAAGCGACATTATGGGAGCGACCAACACCTGATTCCAGCATGCCACCACACCAAACTGGAATACCATTTGCTTCACAATAATCATGGATTTTCTTCGCTTCAGTTAAGCCTCCGACACGACCAATCTTGATATTAATAATTTTTGTACTTCCTAGCTCAACGGCTTTTCGTGCATCCTCTAGAGAATGAATGCTTTCGTCTAAACAAATCGGCGTTTTTAGTTCCTTTTGCAGCTGTGCATGATCGATAATATCATCCGATGCTAATGGTTGTTCAATCATCGTTAGGTCAAACGCATCTAGCTGTTTTAAGTGGTCAGTGTCTTCTAAGTGATAAGCTGAGTTTGCATCAGCCATAATTGCTACATTTGGGAAATTTTCACGTAATGTGCGCATGACGTCCACGTCCCAGCCTGGCTTGATTTTCACTTTAATGCGCTTGTAGCCTTCCTTCACATAGCCATCTACTAATGCTACTAACTCTTCAATAGACTCTTGAATTCCAATACTGATCCCAACTTCAATTTTGTCCTTCGTTCCACCCAAGGCTTTGGCGAGTGATTGATTTGTTTGTTGTGCATAAATATCCCAAACAGCACCCTCAAGCGTTGATTTTGCCATGTTATTTTTACGAATTGGGGCAAAAAGTTCATTCACTTCATCTGGATGGTTTATTTGTTTATTTAAAATAAGAGGAATTAAAAAATCCTCCAGCATATGCCAGTTCGTTTGCAGTGTTTCTTCGTTATACCATGGTGCGTTAAATGCCACAGATTCACCCCAACCAACGGTACCAGCTTCATCAGTCGCTTCTAGTAATAAAAATTCCTTTATTTTAAACGTTCCAAAGCTTGTTGTGAATGGAGCTTTTAACTTCATTTGTAAATGACGGATTGTAATTTCTGTGATTTTCATTATTGTTTTCCTCCAAGTTCTAATGCATCTTTTTCTACGAAAATGTATTCACCATAAGTTTCATGAGATTTTAAATGAACGGCCACATATCCTGCTTTGAAAAGATTTTGGAATTGCTTGCGTGTTTGTAATCTCCAGTCCATCGCTAGCTCCTGGCTTGCTGCTTTTAATCCTTGAAAATCCTTTGGTACAGCCATGGAATAGGCATCCTCTGTTAGTTCGGTTATCTCGCCAGCAACAAAGATAGGCAATCCTGCATTATTAAATGTTAATGTATTTAAGCTTACTGCGCTTTCACTGGTTGGTAACTGTTTTTCAACTACATGTGGGCTTGTTAAATGCCAATGGATTTCAAAGCGATCGGATGGGAGACCTTTATTGAAACCGTCCTGCATCTGACCATAACAATTTTCAAGATAGGTATCACAAATACCATTCAGTTTGGTTAAATTTAGATAAGCATTACGTGTTTCAAGAGGATCGTATGTCCAATGCATCCTGTCATAACCTTTTTCGATCGCAATTTCACGTTGTTTTTGCTTAAGCATTTCACCGATGCCTTTTGAACGGTAGGCGTCATCAACCCCAAGCATATGGGAGCATAAATAGCTTTTTCCATCATGAAAACCTGCAAATCCGTAACTAAATCCGACTAATTGCTTCCCGTCATAAGCACCAACCATAATTCCGCCATTTTTAACTGCTGTAAGTGTTTGATGTGTTGGAATGGTGTCAATTCCCCAAACTTTCTGTTCCAGACCTTGTATTTGTTCCATTTCGTCCATCGTTTTTAGTTCTCGGCTTTCAATCATGATTCTTCTCTTCCTTCTACTTGTTGTAATGCGAGCAAAAGTGCTTGAGCTATTATTTTTGCCCCAGTTGGTAGGCGTTTTTGATTAAATGTCATTTTTGGGTGGTGGAGTCCTGGTGTAACACCACAGCCAAGGCCAAGCATCGTCGTTTGAAGCTGGGGTTTGGAATAGGTGTAAAAATGGAAATCCTCGCCACCCGGTGTCACTACTTCTGGTGCGCATTTTTCATTACCTACCACGCCGATAATTGCTTGCTTCATAATGTTTTTTGCTGTGTCATCAACCTGAGCTGCAGCAATATGAGCATCTACTTGATAATCAATCGAAATACCGTATAGCGTACCTACAGCTTTCACTACTTTTTCAAAACCATTTGTCAAAGCTTCCATTGTTTCGTTCGTTTGAGCACGGGCATCAATACTAAATGTTGCACTGCCTGGAATGATATTGATCGCCGTACCACCTGCTTGTATTTGCGTCATTTTGATAGAGGCTGACTCTGTGGGACTAATCCAAATTCGCTTGAGCCCATCAATCAGTGCAGCTGCTACTTCAATCGCGTTCACACCCTGTTCAGGCCGGGCTCCATGTGCTTCCATCCCATCTACTTTCCCAGTAAAATGCTTCGCTGCTCCATGGTGTAATGCTGGTGCGTATGTCCCGTCTTGTAATTCGATGAGTGGTCGTACATGGGCCCCGAATAAAAATTGAAGGGAATCCACTACACCTTTTTCTACAAGCAATTTTGCTCCTTGTGCCTTTTCTTCCGCTGGTTGGAAAATGATGCGAATTGCTCCTGGTAGTGTAGCCTCTAATTCTTTCAATAAAAGAATGGCGCCAAGTGCAACTGTCATATGGCCATCATGCCCACAGGAATGATTTGCTCGGAATGTTCCATCAACTTCTTGCCAAAGGGCATCAATATCGGTTCTGAATCCAACTTTAGGAGTACCTTTTCCAATGTCTACATACAATCCGGTCATATTTTCAAAGGTTTGGGGTTGAAAGCCTTCTTCTTGGAGGAGCTTAACAAGATACGCAGTTGTTTCTACTTCCTTCCAGCTTTCTTCAGGATTCTGATGCAAATGCTCAAAAATTGGTTGTAATCGTTCTGCTAATTGTTGTTCTGTCAATTTTTTCAACTCCATTTTTCTGCAATAAAACTATTATTAAAATCATCGTAATTCACGCGTTGCTTGTTGTAATAGTTTGGATTAACTGCCATTATTCCCGTTACTAATAAATTGAGAAAGGAAATAAGTGCTGGCATTAGATCAATCGTTGATGTCTCTGTTTGTTCTAATATAAAAGCATAGGAACAATGCTCTTGAATCGGTGCTAGTTTGGAATCTGTAATCGCGAGCACGGGTATACCTCGTTCATGAAGTAATTCAGCTATTTGAATGGGTTCTTTGTAGTAACGATGTTGGGATATAACGATGACGATAGATTCTTCATCTATTTCCCGCAGTGTCCGAATTAATTCTGGTGTTTCTGTTTGAATAAACGAAACGTTTGGCCGAAGTATATTCAACGTAAAATGGAGCCACTGGGCAGGAAACTGCGATGCACCCGCTCCAATAATATAGATGCTTTTTGCTTCGTGTAATTTATATGTTGCCTCATAAAATAATTTCCTATCAATTTGTTCAGCAATTCTGTTAATTTTGGAAATGTCTTCCCCCATTGCCTTTTCAATCAGACTTTGGTCATTGAAAAGTTCTTTTTTAGAAGAAAGGTAATTACCAAGCGTACTGGTTTGATTAAATACAAAAAGAGTAATCTCTTTTTGTAGCTGTGCAAAGCCCTTGAGTCCAAGCGTGTAACAGAAGCGGATAACCGTTGTTTCACTTGTACCAGCCTTCTCTCCAACTTCAGCTGCAGCATGCGTCCCCACAAATGTCGGATTATTTAAAACGAAACTTGCTACTTTTTGTTGCTTCTTTGATAGTGCATTAAAATGCATTTCAATCCTGTCTTTAATTGTTTGCGTATCCTCCAAAAGAAGTCTCTCCTTTAATTTGTTTAAAAAGAAGTTTAAACTTTTTAATACCTTATCATAAATCAAATAGGAGAACAAGCAATTTTCAGAAAAAAAGGTGAACGGTACATGATTGCCCCGATGACAGTGAAGGAAATGGCGTCTTATGAAAGTAAAAAAGGATGCCTTCATATAGAAGGCATCCTTTTTGCACGAATCTTATTTTGTATAGTTATCGAAGTAACCTTGAATATAGATCATTGGTGTTCCTTTGTCCCCACTACCAGAAGTTAAATCAGATAATGACCCAATTAGGTCTGTTAATCTACGTGGTGTCGTACCTTGTGCTTCCATCGCACCAACTAAATCCTCGTTTTTATTCTCAATATACTTGGAAACAGCTTGTTTTAACTCTTCCCCACGAAGATGAGAGAAATTGTTATCTGCCAGGTATTTTAATTTTATTTCATTAGGTGTACCATCAAGTCCTGCTGTGTAAGCGGGTGATACAACTGGATCCGCAAGTTCCCAAATCTTTCCGACAGGATCTTTGAATGCACCATCGCCATAAACCATGACTTCAACGGTTTTACCTGTTACTTCTTTTATTTTTGCTTGAATTGCATCAACGATCGGTTGACAGTTATTTGGAAATAATTTTACGCTGTCTTCGGTTGCTTTATTTGATCCAAGTAGACCATATTCTTCATTAAAGCCACTGCCATTGATGGATTCTTTAAGGATATCATCAAGGCCATATACCTTTTCAACACCATTATTTGTTAAAATACGTTTTGTTCTGAAACGTGAGTGGATATCACACGCTAACACATTTTTGGTATAGTCTAAAATTGTTTTAGGATTGTTTGAGAAGATAACCTCACAGGTTGCGCCTTCTGCTTCGATTAAACTTTTATAATAGTCGATATAGTCAACACCTGTGAATGGGTGCTTTTTATAACCAAAATGATTACGGAATTCAGTTTCTGATAATACATCTGTCCATGGATTGATCCCTTTCACATCTAGTTCATCGATGTCTACAAGGTGATTCCCCACTTCATCAGCTGGATAGCTCAACATTAAGACAATCTTCTTTGCTCCTTTTGCAACGCCTCGTAAGCAGTTAGCAAAACGGTTACGGCTAAGAATTGGGAAAATAACACCAATTGTCTCCTCACCGAACTTTGCTTTAACATCAGTCGCAATATCATCAATTGTCGCATAGTTCCCTTGTGCACGAGCTACAACGGATTCAGTGATCGTTACAATGTCCCGATCCTCGATTGAAAAACCTTCCATTTTTGCAGCTTGTAATACCGTATCTACTGCGATTTGCTCCATGTTATCTCCGTTATTAATGATTGGTCCGCGAAGTCCGCGTACTACTGTTCCAACTACTCTTTCCAATATAATCTCTCCTCTAATAAGAGTTGCTTTATATGATGTAAGCACTAATTTAAAACCCTATGTTACTATAACCTTTATAGGGATATAATTAAAATTAATAATAATAATATCGGATATAAGGAGAAGTTATATGATTGGGAAATTGGATGCATATCGTATTTTTAACGTCGTTAGTCAGAATAAAAGTTTTTCGAAAGCCGCACAAGAACTATTTATGACACAATCAGCTGTTAGTCAAGCTATTTCGAAGTTGGAGAAAGAATTAGAGATACCACTTTTCTATCGAACATCGAAGGGAGTAGTATTGACGAACGAAGGAAAATTATTAAATAAGCATATTAACTCAGCTTTGGGAATCATTAACGTAGCAGAAGATAAAATGTTAGAATTTAAAACTTTAAAGACTGGACAATTACGTATAGGGGTTGGAGATACGATTTCTCGTTACTTCTTATTACCGTATTTGGAGAAATTTCATAAAGGATACCCTGGAATCAAATTGAATATATTAAATGGAACCACAACAGAAATCTGTGATTTTATTAAATCAGGAAAAGTCGATGTTGGGGTATGTAATTTACCAATCCATGACGAACATCTTCAAGTTATCCCCTGTAAGGAAATTCAAGATATTTTTGTCTGCGGAGAAAAATATAAAAATCTCACTACACAACCAGTTAGTTTAGAGTATTTAATGGGGATGCCGCTCATTTTTTTAGAAAGGAAATCAAATTCACGAAGGTTTGTCGACCAGTTCTTTAAGAAGAGGGGCTTCCATGTCTCTCCAGTATTTGAACTGGGATCATTTGATTTAGTATTAGAATTCGCAAAAATAAATTTAGGCATTTCCTGTGTCATAAAAGAGTTTTCAAGGGATTATTTAGAAAGAGGAGATTTATATGAAATAAAGCTAGAAGAGGAAATTCCAAAAAGAAATATTGGTATATGCTATCTAAAAAGTGTTCCGTTATCACGTGCTGCCAAGAAGTTTGTAGGAAATATTCATACATCTGAAGTAGGACAACCTCCTTTAGATGTATGAATGTGCGCTTTATCATAACATTGCTGATCTTATGTATCTGTAATTGTCAGCAATAGGGATTTCGATTATGGATTAATCTGTTTTTTGGAAGACTTCATGTTTATAAATATTGTGAAATAGTTTATAATTATTAGATAAGAATAGATTTATAAATTTATTCATATTTAAAATTAACTAAAACACGGTTACAATTCATACAGAAAAGGTGTGTTGCTAAAATTGCGCTGGCTATTGTTAATCTATGATAGAGCGCTTACATCTTTTTTGCAAATATTGAGATGAGGAAGGGTATAATGAGTAGCAGACCGACAACAACAGACGTTATCTTAATTGGTGCCGGAGTTATGAGCGCAACTTTGGGATCATTATTGAAAGAGTTAGCACCAGAATGGGAAATCAAAGCATTTGAGAAACTCGCAAGTGCAGGAGAAGAAAGCTCTAACGAATGGAATAATGCGGGTACAGGCCATTCTGCACTGTGCGAGCTTAACTATACATCCGAAAAATCAGATGGCTCTATAGAAATTAGCAAAGCAATAAAGATTAATGAACAGTTTCAGCTTTCCAGACAGTTTTGGTCTTATCTTGTAAATAGCAATCTGATTCGGAATCCGCAAGACTTTATCATGCCATTACCTCATATGAGTTTGGTCCAAGGGGAAAAAAATATAGCGTTTTTAAAAAATCGTTTTAAAGCATTATCAAACAACCCACTATTTCAAGGGATGGAATTTTCCGATGAACCTGAAAAGCTAAAAGAATGGTTTCCACTAATCATGGAAGGGCGTACATCAAATGAACCGATAGCTGCAACAAAAATCGACTCCGGAACAGACGTCAATTTTGGCGCTTTAACACGTATACTGTTTGATCACTTACAGAGTAAAGATGTCGAGGTAAACTACAAGCATAGTGTTGAGGATATTAAACGTACGGACGATGATTTGTGGGAAGTGAAAGTACATGATATCGACAACGGTAAAATTGAATACCATACTGCAAAATTCGTCTTTATTGGCGGTGGGGGTGGAAGTCTGCATTTATTACAAAAAACCGGAATTCCGCAATCAAAACATATTGGAGGATTTCCGGTAAGCGGACAATTTATGGTATGTAGCAATCCGGAAGTTGTAGCACAGCATCATGCAAAAGTATACGGTAAAGCTAAGGTTGGTGCTCCACCAATGTCCGTTCCGCATCTTGATACACGATTTATCGACAATAAAAAATCGTTGCTATTTGGACCGTTTGCCGGCTTCTCGCCAAAGTTTCTAAAAACGGGTTCATTGCTTGACTTGGTGACCTCTGTAAAATCCGATAACCTCTTAACCATGTTGTCAGCAGGTGCAAAAGAGCTGCCGTTAACAAAATATTTAATCCAGCAAGTCATTTTATCAGATGAAAAACGCATGGAAGAATTACGAGAGTTTATCCCAAATGCCAAAAGCGAAGATTGGGAGATTGTAATAGCGGGCCAACGTGTGCAGGTGATTAAAGATACAGAGACTGGCGGCAAGGGAACACTTCAATTTGGCACAGAAGTAGTTACTGACGCTGATGGTTCGATCGCTGCATTGCTAGGTGCTTCACCAGGTGCTTCTACTGCCGTTCACGTCATGCTTGAGATCATGGAAAGATGCTTTCCAGAACATCTGACTGAGTGGGAACCGAAAATAAAAGAAATGATTCCTTCTTACGGTGTGTCCCTATCAGAAAACCCAGAGATTTACCAAGAAATTCAGACTTTCATAGAGCAGACGCTAGGTCTAAGCGAAAAAAAAGAACTGGCATTTAGTTAAATATTTGATTAGGCAATGCTAAAGGGCCAGTTCCTCACTACTAAGGTAGTAAGGAACTGGCCCTGTTTATATTAATTTTTGGTGGGAGATTCATTAGAAAGTGGTTTTTCGATGACAATAACTTGTATAATGTAATAATATCCATGACAACAATAAGAGAAAATACTTTGAAAAAGAGGCTAAATAATGAGAGCGAAACGTTTTGAGGATTATAAATTAAGTGATGAAATTATAAAAGCACTAACAGAATTGGAATATAAAAACCCTACAGAGGTTCAAAGTAAAGTCATTCCACTTGCGTTAGATAAGAAGGACCTTGTCGTAAAATCACAAACAGGTAGTGGTAAAACGGCATCATTCGGGGTTCCTATATGTGAATTGGTCGATTGGATGGAGAATAAACCACAAGCATTAATTCTCACACCAACAAGAGAACTGGCTATTCAAGTAAAAGAGGATTTCACAAACATAGGCAGATTTAAGCGTATAAAGGCAACAGCAGTCTATGGGAAACAACCCATTGCTATTCAAAAGACAGAGTTAAAGCAGAAAACACATGTTGTTGTTGGAACTCCTGGTCGGGTCTCGGATCATATTGAAAGAGGTACGTTGGTATTAGATAAAATCAGTTATCTTATTATTGATGAAGCGGATGAAATGTTGAACATGGGTTTCATCGAACAAGTGGAATCTATTATAAAAGAGTTACCTCAAAATCGAGTGACCATGCTATTCTCGGCTACACTTCCTGAAGCTGTGAAAAATTTAAGTCAAAAGTATATGAAAACACCTACAGATATTGAAATTAAAGCAACAGGGCTAACAACGGAAAAAATCGACCATTTTCTCTACGAAGTTCCTGAAAATGATAAATTGATGAGACTTATGGATATTACGGTTGTTGAAAATCCGGATAGTTGTATCATTTTTTGTAGAACGAAGGAACGTGTCGATACAGTTTCAGAACAATTGAAGAAAAAAGGATATAGCTGTGATAAAATCCATGGTGGAATGGAACAGGATGATCGACTTGTTGTCATGAATGGCTTTAGAAAAGGCGAATTTCGTTACCTAGTCGCTACAGACGTAGCTGCCAGAGGAATCGATATTGATAATATCACGCATGTCATCAATTACGATATTCCATTAGAGAAAGATAGTTATGTGCATCGTACGGGAAGAACAGGACGTGCAGGACAAAAGGGAAAGGCGCTCACCTTCGTTACACCGTATGAAGATCGCTTTTTAAGGGAAATTGAAGACTATATCGGTTTTACAATTCGAAAAATTTCCCCTCCATCAAAAGAAGAAGTTAATAGAAACAGATTTGCCTTCCAGGAAAAAATGAAGATGTACCGGGAAGTTAAAAAGTCTAAAAGTGAGCAGTTAAACAAACAAATTATGAAATTATATTTTAACGGTGGAAAGAAAAAGAAACTCAGAGCGGTCGATTTCGTTGGGACAATTGCTAAGATTGATGGCGTAGAAGCTGATGATATAGGAATTATTACAATCATGGAGACATCTACGTATGTTGAAATATTAAATGGCAAAGGCCCACTGGTTTTAAAAACAATGAAGGATACTAAAGTGAAAGGTAAGTTATTAAAAGTATTTGAGGCTAATAAGTAGTAGATAGGTGGCCCGGAATGTAAAGGAGGCAGGTTCAACCTGCTTCCTTTACGATTTCCCAGTCTTAATTTCTAGCAAATTCCCCGTCAACTTCAACCGTTTCAAAAATATTAATAAATGCCTTACTATCATGTGAACGAACAACATTTTTAATATGCAATGTTTCATATCGTGTAACAACCATCATGATTATTTGTTTGGTCTCTTTCGTATAACCACCGTAACCTTCTGTAATCGTAATTCCCCTGTAAATGGATTGAAGCAATTCTTGACGAATGGCCTCACCCTCGGTCGTCACAATCTGCATCGTTAATTTAATATGATTCGTGTGGACTTTGTCGATCATTTTACCTGTCAAATAAATTGATAATAGTGTATATAATGCGATGTTCCAGCTGAAAGTAGCACCAGAAATAAGAACAATAATTCCGTTCATTCCAGTGAGAAGCAGACCAACACTGATATTACTTGTACGGGAAATGAAAATCGCAATAATATCCAAACCACCTGAAGTACCGGAAAACTTCATAATGGTCCCTATTCCAATTCCGCTTATAACCCCTCCAAAAATTGCCGATAACAGAATATTGTCTGTTACATTCACTACGGGCAAGAGGTATAAGAAGAAAGAGAGTGTGACAACACATACGAGTGTATTGACTGTGATTTCCTTTCCAAGCTTAAAGTAGCCAAAAATAAGGATAGGTAAATTAAAAATAAAGTTCAATAATCCAGTATCAAACGGAGTAAGTAATCCCACTAAAATGGCAATCCCACTAATTCCACTGCTTAGAATTTCAAAAGGTACGAGAAAAAAGTTAAAAGCAAATGCAATGATTAATGAGCCGATGACGACCATGATGTTTTTCATCTATAGATAACCTCCTGAAAAAAATATGTAGACATCTTGGTGTAAGAGGGATTTTAAGGATATTATTTAATTATCTTATCCGAAAAAAACAATTATGTCAGCAATTATATTATTAAAAGAAAGTTCATAATCATCCCTAATTCCTGTCATTAGTATTTACATTTTCATTGCAGCTGATGAATCAAAAAGCCAAATGTATTAACATATGATATGGTTTTAATGAAACTAGTATATATATAAAGGGCGGGTAGTATGGATAAAGCAATGAAAATTCATTTTGATAATCTTGATTCTAAAGATAAAAACGAACAATATGAAGCCTTCAATCATATCATTACGGCGATTGAGCATGAAGTAGACTGGGCATATGAAGTATGGGATGAATTAGTGGCAGGGCTGTCTTCAACTGATAACCATATGCGTTCACGGTATGCACAGTTTCTATCAGGCCTTTCAAAAAGTGATCATGATAAGCGGATCATGAATGATTTCCCTGCTCTTTGGCAAGTAACCAAAGATGAAAAATTTGTTACGGCAAGACACGCCTTGCAATCGATTTGGAAAGTAGGTTTAGCTGGACCGGAGCAAAAAGAGATGGTGGTCCATCATTTGGCTAATCGATTTAAAAATTGTAAGGACGAAAAGAATTATACATTAATCAGATTCGATATTATTCAAGATTTGCGAAACTTATATGATGAAGTAAAAGATGAGCATATAAAAAAGCTGGCAGAGGAATTAATTGAGATGGAAGAGGATCCTAAGTATCAAAAGAAATATGCGAAAGTATGGAAGGATTATTATTCGACGCTAAAATGAAGCCAACATTTTGCTATGAAAAGCAAATGCTGGATTTCTTTATTATCTTATTCACTTAAATCTACATTATGGTATACCTGTTGAACATCTTCTAAATCTTCTAACGCATCGATCATGTTTTCAAAGTGCTCCTGATCATCTGGTGCAAGAGTAAGATCATTCTGTTCGAGCATTGTAAGCTCAGCCACTGTAAATTCTGTAATGCCGATCGACTTAAATGCTTCATGTGCGGCATGGAATTGATCGGGTTCGGTATAAACAATAATGGTTCCATCTGCTTCCATTATATCCCGAACTTCAACGTCTGTCTCCATCAGTAGTTCAAGCACTTCATCCTCTGTTTTGCCTTCAATACCAAAGACTGCTGTATAGTCAAACATATAGGCAACAGATCCACTTACACCCATATTGCCTCCATTTTTACCGAATGCAGCGCGCACTTCAGATGCGGTGCGGTTAACATTATTTGTTAGTGTATCGACAATTACCATGGATCCACTTGGTCCGAATCCCTCATAACGATTTTCGTCATAACTTTCCTCTGAATTGCCTTTCGCTTTTTCAATGGCTCGATCAATAATATGTTTCGGAACACTGTAGGTCTTCGCTCGTTCAAGTACAACTCTTAAAGCTTCATTTGATTCTGGATCGGGTTCACCCTGTTTAGCCGCAACATAGATTTCACGCCCAAATTTTGCGTATATCCTGCTCGTATTTGCATCTTTGGAAGCTTTCTTTTCCTTAATATTATTCCATTTACGCCCCATCATGTTCACTCTCTTTCCAGTGCCTCTATTTAAAACTATAAAACTTTAGAAGAGACATTGCTAGTTTTTTTCTAAAAAAAGGATAATTAATTAAGGAATTGATTGCTGTATCTTAGAGTATATCAAAATAGAATGTGTATGTTTGATTTAAACGAGTGAGAGCCGTTTTAGATGCAGGATAAGGCAGCAGGGGTGTGAAATATGTTGTTGTACACCAAGTGTGAGAGAAATGGAGGTTTCTTACTAAAGTCAATCTAAATTTCATGACACATGATTTTTCTGCTTGTGAGCTATTTGAAGGGATTAACAGAAGCCTTCACTAAGTGAAGGCTTCAAAAAAATCGTATTTTTATTCTCCCTCTTCTTCCTCTACATCAGATTCCGCCGGGTCTTCTTGTTCGGCAGGATCTTCAGTTGCTGGCTCTTCTGGATTCTCTCCATCCTCAGCTCCACATCCGACTAATAGTCCTGCAGAAAGAATCGCAATCATCATAGCAAATGTTAACTTCTTCAGTTTCAATATAATCACCTCTCCTAACAAATTTGATTCTATTCCAGTATAAAATACTTCTTTTAAATTACTATTAAGTTAATGTAATAATATTTAAATAAATTAGACTATTCTTAATCCTATTATCCTAGTTATTTAATAGGATAATATTTTTCTGTTTATTTAGAACTATCATTACAGGTATAAGGTATCATGATAAATATCCCGATTCATTTTATCTCACATCTTCCAAAAGATTTGAATTAAAAATAGGGTCATTAGCTTCTATAAAATTGGGAGATTGCGCTAATTTCCTGGAAACCGAAGAACATATAAGCAAATTCAACTATTTAATGAAAAAGAAGTGTAAAATTTAAGTAAATATTAAAACTATTATGGACATATTCGCTGAACATGATAAAATTTAGAAATAAGTAGTTAAATAAGAAGGTGAGATTTTTGATGAAGCTATGGATGAGAAAAATAGCAGTTGTCCTTGTTACGATTGTTACATTGGGTATTTATACGCCAGCAGATCTTTTAAATATAGAAGCCGAAGATAATAAGGATAATGTTGCGTCGAAAGCAGATGTTAATGAAGCTGTTTCTGATTCAAAAGAAGCAGAGAAGATTGACTTTAATGTAGGCACCGAAGATTACAGTAAAGATAATGTAATTAATAAACTAACTGAAAAAGCCAAAGAGCAAACAATCACAAAATTTGGACCTAAAATTGCTGGTCAGGTGGAAGAAGAATTTAATGCAGTAATCTTGCCTAATATCGAAGCAGTACTTCAAACGATCGTAGCGGATCATGTAGTAAATGATTATTCTTATTTCGGAATTACGGAACAACCCGCCAAAGGTTATGGGGAAAGAATTTTTAATGTATATGATCATCATTTAGAACAAGACATTGCAACGTTTCATGTACGACGTGATAACCGGCCTTTAGAAGGATACTACTTTAACTTCCACTATCATTTAAGTAGTGACGGTTTCAAAGAACATCATGATATCGGTGAAATCTATTGGGATAAAAATACCCCACCAAAATGGATGGCATAGAGCAAAAAAATCTCTTACTTAGAAAAGAGATTTTTTTTGCTTGTTTTATCTATCCAATTCCTGTATTGGTGTTTAGAATTAGGAGGACTGGAGCTACACTGTTTAAGTTGACTTTGGATTAACTGTTTGCACTGAGCAGTCTGGATACATCTATACTCAAGGATCTTTTCGTTAATTTCCCTCTTTTATCGTCGGATTTTATATAAAATGCGAAGTAAATGCTGGTTGGTTTCTATCGGTATGCAGAAACTTCGGCGGTCGCTCTGTGAAATACACTGCGCTTTTCGCGGGCGACTGGTGAGCCTCTTCATGCTGACGCATTTCAGTGTCTCACCGATGCCTTTCCTCCCGCAGAAGTCTCCGTGTATTTCCCAGAGCTGGTTAGAAGGTTGCTAATAATTACTATACTAGCGTAGCTAAAATAACATTATAAAACTTCACCAGTCCGGGTGAGCGGCGGGCGGTGACTCCTGCGGGAAAAGCACGTGTCCGAAGACCCCGCAGAGTGGGTTTCTCGAGGAGGCTGAGGCCGTGCCCGCGGAAAGCATCCGCCCAGAGCGATCCCGGACGGAGATAGAAGCACACGATTTTGGATATCAGCTAGTAGTTAGTTCGCATTTTATCTCAACTCTGCGATGATTAAAAGGCTATAAACAGTACGAAAAACAGCCTTGTTTTAATCAAGTTTAGCAAGGGGATTATTAGAAACGTTCTAAGTTTAACCCAGTTAACGATTCGAACTTATTTTAATAGTGCGAAAGTTGAGTAAAAAATTAATCGATATTCTTATTTACAGCTATTATAATTGACATAAAAAAGTGAATATGGTATTAAAAGTATAGGGGTTAGCACTCTGGTATCGAGAGTGCTAACATCAAAAAGTTAAAGGAGTGGAATAGTAATGGGAAAAAGAAAATTTAAAGCAGAATCCAAAAAACTATTGGATATGGTAATAAACTCCATTTATTCGCAACGTGAAGTATTTTTGAGAGAGCTTATTTCCAATGCGAGTGATGCAATTGATAAGATTTACTACAAAGCGTTAACCGATGATGCGTTAACTTTTAATAAAGAGAGCTATTACATAAAGATTGATGCAAATAAAGATAATCGAACGTTAAAGATTACAGATACTGGTATTGGAATGACGAAGGAAGATTTGGAAAATAACCTTGGTGTCATTGCTAAGAGTGGTTCTCATACGTTTAAATCGGAAAATGAGATTAAAGATGGCCATGATATTATTGGGCAGTTTGGTGTAGGCTTCTACGCTGCATTTATGGTAGCTGATAAAGTAACCGTCATCAGTAAATCGATCGATAGTGATGAGGCATTTAAATGGGAATCCAAAGGTTCTGATGGATATTCGATTACTTCTGCTGAAAAGGATGAAGTAGGTACAGAAATTATTTTGGAAATTAAACAGAATGAAGAAGATGAGAACTACGACGAGTTTCTGGATCAATATCGTCTGAAACAGATTATTAAAAAATACTCCGACTTCATCCGCTATCCAATTAAAATGGATATTACAGAGAGTAAGCTTAAAGAGGGCAGTGAAGATGAATACGAGGATATCATCGAAGAACAAACACTTAACACAATGGTTCCAATTTGGAAAAAGAATAAAAGTGAACTGACAGACGAGGACTATGAAAACTTCTATAATGAAAAACATTATGGCTTTGATAAACCGTTAAAACATATTCATATTAATGTTGATGGTACCGTACGCTATAACGCCATTCTCTATATTCCAGAAAATGCACCCCATAACTATTACACTAGGGAATTTGAAAAAGGGCTTGAGCTTTATTCCAATGGTGTATTAATCATGGAGAAAAGTGCTGATTTGCTTCCGGACTATTTTAGTTTTGTTAAAGGTATGGTAGATTCCGAGGACCTTTCTCTAAATATTTCAAGAGAAATGCTGCAACATGATCGACAATTGAAGTTAATTGCCAAGAATATCAATAAGAAAATTAAAACACAGTTGCTCAGCATTTTGCGTGATGAAAGAGAAAAGTATGAGAAGTTTTATAAATCTTTCGGTCAACAGCTGAAATTCGGTGTTTATAGTGATTATGGTCAAAATAAAGATTTACTGCAGGACTTATTAATGTTCTATTCTTCAAAAGAGAAGAAGCTCGTTACACTGGAAGAGTATGTATCAAGAATGCCCGAAGATCAAAAATATATTTACTATGCATCGGGTGAGTCCAATGAACGTATTGAAAAACTTCCACAAACCGAAATGGTTGCAGACAAGGGTTATGAAATTCTCTACTTCACCGATGAAATTGATGAATTTGCTATAAAGATGCTGATGAACTTTAAAGAAAAAGAATTCAAATCTGTATCAAGCGGAGACTTAGGAATCGAGGATGACGAACAGGATTCTACAGAAGAAGAGACAAATGAAAATAAAGATCTCTTTGAAGCAATGAAGGAAATCTTGTCTGATAAAGTTAAGGACGTACGAGCATCCAAGCGATTAAAATCTCATCCAGTTGTATTGACTGCAGATGGGGAAATTTCCCTTGAAATGGAGAAAATTATAAATGCCATGCCTGACGATCAAACGATTCAGGCTGATAAGGTACTTGAAATTAATGTTAATCATGAAGTATTCCAGACATTAAAGAACGCTCAGGAGCAGGATGAAGATAAACTGAAATTGTATACAAATTTACTGTACAACCAGGCGCTTCTTATCGAAGGACTGCCAATTAATGATCCGGTAGAGTTCACAAATGATATTTGCAAGGTAATGGTTTAAACATTTTTTTGGCCCCGCCTAATAGGCAGGGGCTTTTTTGGCAGTAAAGAAAGTATATCCATATTCCTTTCTGCTTTCTGCATAAGTGCAACTAAGGCATCGCCCAAAGGCTTGGCGAATGCCAAGTTTTCTAAAATGGATGATTAAAGTTTAAAAAAATAGGGAATAAGTAGATAAGGAAATGGGGAACTAAATTCATAAAATGGTCAAATTTCACGATAAAAGTGACACAATGTCATATAATTTATTGACATATGCCACTGTGCCATTTATTATAGGTAATAGAGAAGGTGACATCATGTCACATTTTAATGTGTTGAGATTAGTGCGCAAGGATATATTGAACTAGAATCAGTTAAAGTATGAAGAAATAACATATGAAAATAAATTCTAAATGGGGTATGATAAATGTCAGTAACAATTTATGGATCTGCCTGTTCGTCCACAAGAAAAGCAAAACAGTGGTTTTCAAAAAATGGCATTAATTATGTCGAAAGAAATGTTATGAAAGATGAATTGACTGTTCATGAACTTCAAAGTATTTTACGTATGACCGTAGAGGGGACAGATGAAATTATCTCTACAAGATCAAAAGTATATAAAGATTTAAATCTGGATATTGAATCATTGCCTTTACAGGAACTTCTTGAATTAATTAAGGAACATCCAAGATTACTCAGAAGTCCAATTATTGTGGATGCTAAAAGACTTCAGGTCGGCTATCATGAAGAGGACATACGACAGTTCCTTCCTAGAAAGACCCGCGAGTATCAATGGCTGCAATGGAGAACCAATCACCTGAGTCTGGCGGAGGGCTAAGATTGTTGGAGACAAAAGGAAACACGCTGTCATGTAATGGAGGGTTTTTATGAATCTGATAGCCGAACAGTCCTACATAAAGATTGTACGGGAAGTAAGCAGTATTGATCAGATAGATATCGAACAGAAACGAAAGATGTATTTATATAAAGAAAAGATTGTTACCCAACATAGAGAGTTCTCTATAGAAGATATACTGGATATTTCTTATCGCTTTATAGGTGAGGATGGCGGGTTACTATACTTACATACTAAATACGGGGTGTATTCCTATATCGTAAAGTCTTCCCCTGCGGCGTTCGTTGAGGCATTTAAAGATTATCGTGAAACAATTCGTCAAGACAAAGGAAATGTTAAGTGAAATACTAGAATACTTACAGCTGCTTCCTTAAAAGTAGCTGTTTTTGTTATGCTCACCGTTCCTTAGTCCCATGTTTTAAGATAATGCATAAGATAATGCAGTAATGGATAAGGAGTGCAATTCAATGGGATTATACATTAATGCTACGAACAATAAAAATATTTATAAAAATGATGGAAGTATACAAGCGCCTAATCAAGGTGTGTTTATAAAAAACAATGTCTCAGAGATGATTCAGGAACAGCAGCGAATAAACAAGTCACTACTGCGTTCGTTTCATGAGATATCAAACAGGAAAGAACAACAAGAATATAAGAACTCCTTGAGGTGGGAAGAGTTGGGTATTCAATTGAAACAATTAGAAAAGATGAATGCCCAACACGCAGAAATGGAAAACGAGATGATGCAGCGATTAAACAAAATCGATGCAGACCACCAAAAACTTCAAGTGCTTATTGAAGAAGACCGATTATCCGAACAACAAGTAAGGGAGCAGCTTACACAGTTGAACGCCTCACAAGAGATAATCAGTCAAATGTTAGAAGGAGTATCACAAGTAAACGAGCAGCTTGTTCTAAAGATGGATCAACAGACAAGTGTGCAGGAAAGAATGTCTGAGCAAATTAGCACACAAGATAATTCCAATGAAGCTGTTACCAAACGGTTGGATAATCAGGAAGCAATGATGGAAAAAATAACCAGACAAGTGGACTATTTCCGAAGTCTGTTATTTGAACGTACAAATTATTTATCGGAAAAAATGGAACAGACCTCATCGTATATCCTCAGCATGATATCAGGATCGGCTCAGCTGCAAAAGAATTATCTACTATCCCAGAAACAAAGAGAAAAGGAAAAAAGTAATAAATAAAGAAGGCGATACAGTTTTTATAACTGTATCGTTTTCTTTATGGAATTTCTTTTTTTGTAAAGTACTGTAAAATCTCCTATATCATAAAATCTGTGAATTCCCTTTTCTAAAATGGTAAAATGATTGTATGGATCATTATATATACTTGAGGAGGCCAACTTCATGAATCATGGAAGTTATCGCGACACATGGGTGGAAGTATCCATGGATGCCGTTGAAAGCAATGTAAAAACGTTTAAAAGACACATCCAGAGAAACAGTAAATTAATGGCAGTAGTAAAAGCGGATGGCTATGGTCATGGAGCAGTAGAAGTAGCAAATGCAGCCATTCATGCCGGCGCAAATTATTTGGGTGTTGCCTTTTTGGACGAGGCCTTGAAACTCCGTGAATCGGGGATTCGTACTCCTATCCTCATTTTGGGATACTCCCCACCTGCTGCCGTCGGAGAAGCAGTCAAGAATGATATTTCCATCACCGTTTACTCGGATGAGTCGATAACAGAAATTATAAACGCAACAAAAGCATACAATAAAAAGGCAAAGATACATCTTAAAATAGATAGCGGAATGAATCGTATAGGAATACGTGATAAAGAAGAAGCTCTCCGAGTATCACAATCCATGCTGGCCTTTCCTGACATCGAACTAGAAGGGATATTTACCCATTTTGCCGATGCAGATCATCCGGAATCGACGTATACATATAAACAATTTAATCATTTCACTGCTGTCATTGACTATTTGGAAGCACATAAGATAGATATACCAATTAAGCATTGCTGTAACAGTGCAGGAACCATTGCTTACCCAGATTTACATATGGACATGGTCCGTGTTGGAATAAGCTTATATGGACTCTATCCCAGTAAACATCTGCAAGAAAAAATACAATTGAAACAGGCAATGAGTTTTAAAACAAAACCAGTTATGATAAAAATTCTCGGAGAAGATGAACCAATCAGCTATGGACGCACCTACATACCTAAGCATAAATCAACCATTGCTACCTTGCCTGTCGGCTATGCAGATGGATTTTCAAGACTCCTATCCAATAAAGGGAGCGTTACTGTAAAAGGCACGCATGTACCAATCGTAGGCAGAATCTGTATGGATCAGACAATGGTAGATGTGACAGCTGTAAATACCTTGAATACGAATGATGTAGTTACATTATTTGGCGACCCCGAAGATGGCTTTATTTCGCTAGGACAAGTGGCCGAACAAATGGATACGATACACTATGAGGTAGCGTGCTTAATTGGGAAAAGGGTGCCACGTGTTTATCTTTAGGATGGAGAATGCTCTCTGCAGGGAGCATTCTCATCCATAAAATGTTTTATTTACCTATTTTTACTTCGTCCAAACCAGTTAATTCAACGGATTGCTCGTGATTCATATTATCAAGTGGAAATACGGTGGCTGTATTATTTTGTTTGTCCAATGATTGAATATATACCGGAATACCATGGTAGTTTACATTGACCATCGCAATGGATTCCAAAATTTCCTGTGCACGTTGTTTATCCATGGGAATCCTCCTTTGTATGGCTGTATGTTATTTTTTGCTGTGTCACAGAAGAATATACAAAGCAACATTAATTGGGAGATGATACTAATTGAAAAAATAAATGCCTATAAAAAACGAATTCGGATTGGAAAAGAAATCGATGACACCATTTACTGAAAGAGCTATTCGTATTATTAAGCAAATCCCAAAAGGACAAGTCATGACTTATGGTCAGATTGCAAAGGTAGCGGGGAGCCCTCGAGCGTCCAGACAGGTGGTACGGATTCTCCATTCCATGAGCAATAAGCATAAGTTGCCATGGCATCGGGTGATTAATGCGAAAGGACAGATTGCCATAAAGGATAAAGAGGCCTGGATGGAACAAAAATTACTGCTTGAGGATGAAGGAATCGAAGTTAGTGATACTGGTTATATTGACTTAAAGGAATATCAAATCAATGAAATATTCAATAATGAAGAAGTATAAATAGCTATTTAAGCATATGTTTATTTACTTTTAATTCGCTTCGCTATAATAAAGATAAATACTAAAAAGGGTTGGGTGACTTTAAATGGAGTTTAAAATGCATGAGAACGGTTTTGAGTCAGAGTTTGATTTTGGAAAGTTAACTATTTCTGGTAACGATGAATTCGGCTTCAGACCATTTGCGTTACTCGTATCTTCCATTGCGGGCTGTAGTGGGGGCGTTTTGAAAAAGGTTCTTACAAAAATGCGCATTGACTATGATGATATAAAAATAGCTGCTGATGTTAAAAGAAATCCTGATGAGGCTAATCGTGTGGAAGAAATTAAAGTGCATTTTATTATATTTGGCAATGATATTTCCGAGACTAAAGTAGCAAAAGCACTGGAAACGTCGTCAAAAAATTGTTCCATGGTGCAATCAGTAAAAGGAAGTATAAATGTGATAGAAACATTTGAAATCAAAAAATCCAAAGCTTAGGCTTTGGATTTTTTAGTTGTTCATGAACAACTAAAAATTATTTAAAGTATAATAGTAGGAAACAATATCTTTTTCAGGCAACATATTATCTTTCAATAAATCTACTCGGTATAATAAGGTGTATAAACCAAAGAGAACAAAATTTAAAATTATATAAATAATCTTGTAAAAGGGGAGGGTTATAAATGAAAATAATCGGAATTTCCGGCTCTATTGTTGGTTCGAAAACCCGAATAGCTGTCGAACGGGTTTTAAATAGAATGAAAAAGCAACATACAGATGTTGAAGTGGAACTAATTGATATGAAAGAATACCGGCTTGTGTTCAGCGATGGCAGGGATTATCGCGATTATACAGGGGATACGAAAACGGTTTTGGAAAAAATCATGGCAGCCGATGGTTATATCATCGGCACACCTACATTTCAGGCCTCCATACCAGGAACGTTGAAAAACCTATTTGATTTGCTCCCCATGGATGCTTTCCGTGATAAAGTTATCGGTATCGTTTCAACTGCTGGATCAGCGAAGCATTATTTAGTTGTAGAACAGCAATTAAAACCGATATTAACCTATATGCTGGCATCGGTTGTTTCAAAATATGTATTTATAGAAGAAAAGCATTATTATCAAAAAGAAATCATAGATGACGAAATAATCTTCAGACTCGACAGACTTGCAGATGATACCATCTATTCTATTCAAGCAGCAGAAGAAATAAAAAAAGCAAATGAATCGGCATATCCCTTTTAATTAAAGCCTCTTCGTATAGTTTGTTGCTTTTTTATCATTGCAGAGTTGAGATAAACTCCCTCAGATAGATTCAATTTACTCTTAAATGCTCGCTTATTCGCAGGATTTCAAACCACT
>NZ_JBHSAO010000008.1:0-524691 GCF_042650085.1 Oceanobacillus longus
TCCATCTTACCGAGGGGCTCTATTTTTTTCAAACCTTAAATTTAGCGTTCTACAGGAATGCTACGAAACAAAAAAGTTACTTCGGCGACCGCTCTGGGAAATATACTTCGCTTTCCGTGGGCGGCTGGTGAGCCCTCCTCGTGCTTCGCACTCCGAGGTCTCACCGATACCTTTCCTCCCACTGGAGTCTTCGTATATTTCCCAGAGCTGGTTTTAAGCTTACAAACGATTAACTGCATTAGTGATTGTTATAAAAATCTCATCACACAGCTTCACCAGTCCGGGTGAGCGAAGGACGGTGACTCCTGCGGGAACAAATGTTTCCGGTGGGGCGAGTAATCGCAGTCCCAGCACGTGTCCGAAGACCAGAAGAGCGGTTTTCTCTTCGGGGCTGAGGCCGTGCCCTAAGGATGCGCATCCGCCCGTAGCGATCCCGGACGGCAGCAATAGCACACATCTTAGAATACCACCCAGAAGTTAGATAGGATCTAATAAAGATAGAAGTAAGTTCGCATTTTATCTCAACTCTGCGATGATTAAATGCAACAAGCATTACGAAAATAGCCTTTTATTAAGGGAAAAGGTCCAGTCCATACGCATACGTCGTTAACCTAGCTTTAAGCTTTTGTTCTCAATCTCAATCATCATCAATTACAAGTCTTCTTTCAAATCTTGATATATCCTTATCTGCTCCAATAACAATCAGTATATCATCTTCTCGCAGTGCGTCTTCCGCACTTGGCGATACATTGATATCGCGTCCGCGCTTTATTGCTACGATGTTACACCCGAAATTTGCACGGATATCCAAATCGATCAAGGATTTTCCAACCATTTTTTTTCCGGCTTTTACCTCAACAATACTATGTTCATCCGATAATTCGAGATAATCCAAGATATTGTTTGAAATAATATTATGAGCCAATCTTCTTCCCATATCACGCTCAGGATGTACTACTTGATCAACACCTATTTTGTTCAGTATTTTTTCATGATAATCATTTTGAGCTTTAACAGTAATTTTTTTTATCCCAATATCCGTTAAAATTACTGTCGTCAAAATACTAGCCTGAATATTTTCTCCAATCGCAACAATTACATGATCAAAATTCTTAATTCCAATTTCCCTTAACGTATCTTCATCAGTTGAATCTGCAATCACTGCATGATATGCAATGTTTTTATATTCATTAACTCTATCCTCATCAGAATCGATGGCTAGAACCTGCATTCCTTCTTGGCTTAGTTCACGGCAAATACTTCCACCAAAGCGACCAAGACCGATTACAGCAAAATCTTTTGACATAGTTTATCCCCCATTAAAAACGTGATCTCCTACAATAATACTAATTCATAGGAAAAGGAGCAACCTTCAGTAGGAAGATTGCTCCTTCGTTTATGCATATCTACTAATTAAATAGCATCAAGCATTGTAAACTGCGATTTAACAAGATCGAAGTATTTACCATGTTGCTTCATCAGTTCCTCATGATTCCCCCACTCTAAGATACGACCTTGTTCCAAAACAAAGATATTATCTGATTCACGGATAGTTGATAGTCGGTGTGCGATGATAATTGATGTTCTGCCTTTTAATAACTTACGTAATGCTTTTTGTATTTTTACTTCTGACTCCGTATCTATACTTGCTGTTGCTTCATCGAGAATAATAATACTAGGATTAGCAAGCAGTGCTCTCGCAAACGATAGAAGTTGTCTTTCTCCGGCAGACAATATATTTCCACGCTCCTCTACTTCTGTCTGATATTCACTTGCCAGACGTTGAATAAAATCATTTGCGCCCACTATTTTTGCTGCCTGGATAACTTCTTCATCGGTTGCATCTGGACGGCCGAAGCGAATATTCTCCATTATCGTACCTGAGAAAATAAATGTATCCTGCAACACAACACTAATTCGTTGACGTAAACTATCCAACTTCATGTCCCTTAAATCATGGCCATCGATTTTAACGGATCCTGATGTTGGATCATAGAAACGGCTAATCAAATTAGCTATCGTCGATTTCCCACTACCTGTATGACCGACTAGCGCTATCGTCTGACCTTCTTTGATATCAAGGGATATATCATGCAAGGCAATACGATCTTTGTTATAAGAAAAACCAACATGATCAAATTCGATATGACCTTTCATATCTTTAAACACATAGCTATCTTTTTTCTCTTTTACATTTGGTTGTTCATCCAAGAATTCAAATATACGTTCAGAAGAGGCCATCGCCATCAACAGTTGATTGTACATCTGACCAAGCCTTGATATCGGCTCCCAGAACATACCAAGGAAAAACGCAAAAGATACGAAGGTACCAATTTCAATCGTACCATTTAATATCAAGTACGCCCCAAAAGCAATCAGAATAATTGTCCCAGCAGCATCACATATGTCTACCAGCGGACGGAACAAAGCGCTTTTTCTTGATGCATCTTTAAAACTGTTGAAATAACCTTTATTAATTCCATCGAAAAATGCAGCATTTTCATCTTCCTGCGAGAATGATTGTGTGATTCTTATTCCCTGAATCCCCTCATTTAAATGGGAGTTTAAACGCGATTGATGGAGACGAACGTCCTGCCAGGAACGCCTAATTTTTTTCCTGAGTTTTGTTGAAATAAGGAACATAAGCGGAATCACTATAATAACGGCAAGAGCAAGTGGCGGACTCAATACAAAGAGAATAACAATAATTCCGAAAAGCATAACTGCATCCATTAACAGATTAATGATTCCGTTTGTGAACAGCTCTTGCAAGGAATTGATATCATTTAAAACCCGAACTAATATGGACCCGGCTGAACGAGTATCAAAAAAACGATGTGATAGTCGTTGTATATGTGAAAATAACTTCTGCCTGATATCATAAATAACATTCTGCCCTAATATATTCACCCACTTAATTCGAAATGTGTTAGCAACAAAGTTGACTACGTACATGATTGCAATTCCCAGTACTAAATATACGAGCAACGGCCTATCTTCTCCTAATATTGCCATATCGATTGCAACCTTACCAATTAATATAGGTACAGTTAAACGTATAATGGTTGATATCAACATGGCGATAATTGCTGCTGGTAAATATGTTTTTGAATATGGTTTTACAAATTGAAGCAACCGCCCCATTTGTGACCAATTAAATGGCTTTTCAATTACCTGGTCTACTGTATAAGAAAATCGCTTTAAGTGCCTGTTTTCTTCTTTCTTTTGTGCATGTGCCATGAAAGACACCTCCTTATTATCCTACTGTGTTCATAATTGCTTCACGATCCTGATACTGGATATTGTAGATGCGCTCATATGGCCCATTATGCTTCAATAAGAAATCGTGTGTACCACGCTCGACAACTTTTCCTTTTTCTAGAACCAATATTTCATCCGCATGTTTTAAAGAAGATATGCGATGTGCAATAATAAATGTTGTTCTGCCTATCATAACTTCCCTTAAAGCCTTTTGAATTTTAAATTCTGTCTCCATATCAACCGCAGATGTTGCATCATCAAGAACAAGAATACTCGGATTGATACATATTGCACGAGCAATGGCTATTCGCTGTTTCTGACCACCAGAAAGACCCATTCCACGCTCACCAAGCATCGTATCGTAACCATTAGGTAATTCCATTATAAATTCATGTGCCTGCGCTCTTTTTGCAGCACCGATAATTTGGTCATCAGAAATATCCGGACTGCCGTAAGCAATATTTGCTTTAATTGACGTAGAAAATAAAAATGGCTCCTGCAATACAAACCCGATATGACTTCTCAAAGATTTTAGTTTGTAATCAGCTGCTGGTCTGCCATCAATTAGTACATCTCCAACTTGTGGTTCATAAAATCTTGTAATTAACTGTGTAATACTTGTTTTCCCTGCACCTGTTGCTCCAATCAAACCAATTATTTTTCCTGGCGGTGCATCAAAACTAATATCCTTCAACGCTGCATCATCATCTTCCATATAATTCAGTGAGACATTCTTCAACGTAACGTGACCCTGGATTGGAACCTCCATCGCATTTTCTTTTTCGATAATATCTTCTTCCGCTTCGAGAATTTCAATTAATCTTTCTCCAGATGCTTTTGCCTGGGAAAATTGGTTCACAATAAATCCAAGATTCATTAATGGTCCAAGGATATACCAAACAAGGCTGAAAAAGGCAACAAGCTCCCCTAACCCCAGTCTCCCTTCCATAACCAGGAATCCCCCATATGCCAGCAGTGCAACAACACAAACATTACCGATGAATTCCATAAACGGAAAGTACTTAGCCCAAAGTTTAGAAGTTTTAAGATAGTTTTGGCGATAATTATCATTGCTTGAAGAAAATCTTCCAATCTCAAATTCTTCTCTCGACAACGATTTTACGGTATTCATACCGCTTATGTTCTCCTGCACTCTAGTATTGAGCTTACCAAACGATTTTCGAATCTCCCTAAATGCTGGATGCACCCGTTTATCAAACTTGAATACGACAATAGCCAGAAACGGAATAGCAGCCATTGTTACGAGAGCCAATGGAATAGAATAATAAAACATGATACTTAAACTAATCGAAATCAGTAATACTACTCGAATCAACTCTGCAAATCCTACGGAGAGAAAGAATCGGAATCCTTCTACATCAGCAGTTAATCGTGACATTATATCCCCTGTCTTAGCGTTATCATAATAGCTGAATGCCAATGTCTGGAGCTTGTCATACAACGCCCCCCGTATATGATAAACGGTGGTCATCCCAAAAATATCCCCTAAATATTGGAATGAAAATGTAGATAAGCCCTTGAAAACCATCAATCCAAGAAAAGTAATGCAGATCCATGGTATTAATTCATACCTATCCTGCAGAACAACTTCATCTATCGTAACCTGCAAAATAATTGGATAAACCACTGTGATAACTGTTACAAATAATAAGAAGAATAATGACCATAGAAAGTATTTTTTATGGGGCCAATAAAATAATTTTAATTTTTTAAATGTATCCATTTAATTCCTCTCCCTCTTTTGTACTTTTACCGTAATTATTAATATAACGGTTTCCGAAATAAATTGCTATACTTATTTCTAATTTTTTAAAATATTATTTAAATTATTAGGTTCTAAAGTAAAAAGCACGCTTACTATCTCAGTAAGCGTGCTTTTTATCAGTAGTTTGTTTAAGATTCTGCCTTCTTTAATATACGATTTAAACGTCTCTGGAGTGTCTGGATTCCATTTCGACCAGATTGAAAATATCTTAATTGGCCTTTCTCATCAAAAATAAAATAAGCTGGAACGAATTTCACTTGAAATGTTTGAGATAGTATTTCATCCTGGTCCGCAAATAGTGGTTCGGTTAAGTTAAATCTTGCTGCTTCTGATCTAATATTGTCTAGGTCATTATCCTCTTTGTTTAAAGGGGTGTGAATACTTATGACATTCAATTTATCTTTAAATTCATTACGCATTTGGTTTATAAGTGGCATCGCCCCTTTACATAAATGGCAACTTACTGACCAGAAATAAATTAATGTAGGTTTTTTCCCCATTAGTAGGTCAACAGTTTTTATCTCCCTTGAATTTATCCATTCTCCACTTGCTTTAAGATCCGGCATATGTTCCCTTATTCTCAAATTAAGAACCCCCTCGATTTCAAAGAATCCATATAGGAATCTTTTATAAGTTCTTATTTTATATATGTGTACAGCACGTATGTTGATACAAAAAAGCAGCGTATCCTTATAAGGACACGCTGCTTATGCTTTATTAACTATTCAACTTAATTTCGCGTTCACCATTTGACAAACATCTTCAGCACTTTGCCCTTGAGCATTAATTACCGGGCCTTCTATGCTTGTGGATTGCATACCCATCACATCTTTATCCTGGCCGGAAATAACACAACAATCACAATTAGCTGCATCGTTTTCAGTGCGGAGGTCAATAATCTCGTGACCCATTTCCATTAATGCAGTTTTTACATCGGTTAATGTTCCTTCAACACCAATTCTCGCCATACGTATTTCCTCCTCTGAACATGTACATTTACAATCATAGTTTTTACTAAACTATAAACAATATACACATTACTTCGTGAGGGTTTTCAACGTACTGATAACAGATTTCACACCTATTTCAAGTGCGTCTTCATTCGGGTTCAGTTTAGCATGGTGTAAGCCGTATGGTGAATCGACTCCAAGCCAGAACATAAATCCAGGAATTTCTCTAAGCATATCCCCAAAGTCTTCTCCAGTCATGGCTGCATTGGCTTCCTTATAAGTTATATCATTTTCATCCATCGTTTTTTGAAATAGATCAACATAATTCCCTTGATTGTATACCTGATAATAGTTCGCACCATAATCCACCTTGATACGACAGTCGTGACTGATTTCAAAGCCTCTCATGAGTTTCTCCAATTTTTCTTTAATTATCCCGATTGTCTCTGGATTTAATGTCCGAATCGTACCTTCCAATCGTGCTGTTTCTGCAATCGCATTTTGGACAAAGCCACTTTCCATCTTTCCTACAGTAATCACGGCACTGTCCAAGGGATTTAAGCTTCTGGAAATAATTTGTTGCATTTGTACGACAAAAGAGCTCGCTGCAACCGTCATGTCACGTGTTAAATGCGGGTATGCAGCATGTCCACCTAGACCTTTAAAGTCGATAAACAATTCACTTGTATTGGCGAAAAGTAATCCTTTTCTTGAAGATACGGTTCCTACTGGTAGTTCAGGAGCAATATGCAATGCAAATAAACAATCCGGTTTCCATTGCTGAAATTCATCCGATTGCAACATAGGTAAGGCTCCACCTGGGCCTTCCTCTGCCGGTTGAAAAATAAACACGACGTCATCATTAATTGGTTCGGTAATTATTTGCTTCATAACACCAAGGGCAATTGTCATATGAAAATCATGACCACAAGCATGCATTCTCGCATCATGGGTCGATTGGAAATCGAAATCAGTTGCCTCCGTTATTGGCAGACCATCCATATCACTTCGAAATCCAATTGTTTTTCCTGGTGATAAACCATCAATCTTAACAAGTATTCCTGTTCTCCATAATTTTATGGAAACACGATCCGTTTTCATGCTCTCAATTTTCTTCACTACATATTGTTGTGTTTTAAATTCCTGAAACCCTAATTCCGGTATTTGGTGTAACTCTCTTCTAATTTCTTGTAATTCCGTTTTATCCATAGCCATCGTACGCTTAGTTATCCAGTTTGCGAAGTTCTTGTTTAATTTCCGTTTTTGTTTTTGTTTGTTCATCAATTTCTTTAAGAACTCTTGCTGGTGTTCCGCCAACAAGGGTATTCGGTGCAACATCTTGTGTAACAATTGCCCCAGCTGCTACAATAGCACCTTTTCCGATTGTAACTCCCTCAAGTACAACAACATTAGCACCGATAACTACATCATCTTCAACAATAACCGGCTTCGCAGATGGTGGCTCGATTACACCCGCAAGTACAGTACCTGCACCAATGTGACAATTTTTACCAACAGTAGCACGTCCACCTAAAACAGCATTCATATCAATCATTGTACCTTCGCCAATGACTGAACCGATATTAATAGAAGCTCCCATCATGATAACTGCACCATCACCAATCACCACTTGATCACGTATGATTGCGCCCGGTTCAATTCTTGCA
Organism: Oceanobacillus longus; assembly: GCF_042650085.1. Classification (NCBI taxonomy): domain Bacteria; kingdom Bacillati; phylum Bacillota; class Bacilli; order Caryophanales; family Bacillaceae; genus Oceanobacillus; species Oceanobacillus longus. Next base: position 7,665 of record NZ_JBHSAO010000008.1, read on the forward strand.
TTGATTTCTTTCAAATCAAGCATAGGGATGGCCGAATTTCTGCGATCATTTTCGATAACAAAATCCGTTATTACATCTTTGTTTGTTTCCAAAAATGTTTGAATCGTTTTCCACTCACCAAATACTACACCACTATTCGGTTCAACAAAGGATTTAATTGAATCATCCAATTTTAAATTATTTAAATCACCTTTTATGTATACTTTAACCGGTGTGCTTTTTTTACTATTTGAGATAAAGCTGATAATTTCATTCGCATCCATCATTTTCATGTCTATTCCTCCTGATTTTATATAATCTCTTCCTTACTTTAGCAGACAGCATATTTACTCGCAAATATTTTAACATTTAGTAGAAACGAACTCTCAAAAAAAGCCCAACCATTGATATGGAAAGGCTGGAATTTTTTTACTTTTTATACGAATTAATATAAATGTTTTTTTTTATTTCTTTAAGGATTGCTCTTCTCGTTAATATTCCATCAAAGAATCCTTCATCGTCAATGAGACAAATAAACGTATGATCAATAACCGCATTCAAACCATCAAGTAACGTATTTTCTCTAGTTAACGTTGGGGTATTTCTGTCCATCACTTCTTTGACCTTCATCTCTGAAAGTTTTTCGATTTCAAAATTTTCTAATCCTAATATTTGATTTAAAATAACAGTTTTGCCAATAACACCAACAAATTTATAAGAAGCATCCAATACTGGAACGGCTGAATAACCTGATTTCACCAAAACTAATAACGCATGTTCCAGCGGATTATTCAATTGAACATGGGCTACTTTCTCAGAGGGAATCCTCAATTCATCTATGGATATCTCAACTAATTTTCTATCTTGTATGACACTCATTCTAACACACTCCCTTTAAAGAAACTTTCAAACTAATCACTATTTAGAAAGACGCAACTTTACATATATATTACCATATCGCAAATTTTGATACATCATTTACGCTAAACCTGTTGAAAAAGCCATGCACATATTTTATAATATGAACATATGCTCATATATTAGAGAGGGGTAAACAACTTGGAGAATCATTCCATGGACGATCAATTAATTGAACACACATCTCAAATATTTAAAGCTTTGTCCGACCCTACAAGAATTAAAATTCTACAGTTACTTCTTCTAAAAGAATGTTCTGTTAATGAAATCGCAAAACAACTAAATATGAACCAATCGACCATTTCACATCAATTAAAATATTTAAAACAATTGCATCTCGTGAAAAAGCGCAGAGAAAAAACAATGCTTTACTATTCGCCAGATGATGATCACGTAATGAACTTGTTGGAGCAAACAATTGAACATACTAAACACACCCGTTAGGAGGTAACTTATGACACATCACCACCATCACCCAGATGAACATGGTCACAATCATGGACATCATCATCACCATACAAATAATACCCGTGTACTGTTTTGGAGTTTTATTTTCATTTTCACTTTTATGATTGTTGAGGCAATCGGCGGTATATTGACAAATAGTCTTGCACTGTTATCAGATGCCGGTCATATGCTAAGTGATGCTGCAGCATTGGGCCTCAGTTTGCTAGCTTTAAAAATTGGCGAAAAAAAGGCTACTGGAAACAAAACTTTTGGCTATAGAAGATTTGAAATTATAGCTGCTTTTATTAATGGGATTACACTAATTATCATTTCGCTTTATATATTCTATGAAGCTTTTCACCGGTTTGCCAATCCACCAAACGTAAGTGGAAATATGATGATTATTGCCTTCATCGGGCTTTGTGTCAATATAGTGGTAGCCTGGATGCTCATGCGTGGTGATTCGAAAGAAAACCTGAATATACGCAGTGCATTACTTCACGTTTTAGGTGATTTACTTGGATCTGTTGGTGCCCTCATTGCAGGTCTTCTTATTATTCTTTTTGGTTGGAATATTGCGGACCCGATTGCCAGTGTGATTGTCGCACTCTTAATTGTTATTTCCGGGTACCGGATTACAAAGGATTCTTTGCACATCTTAATGGAAGGAAAACCACAAAATGTTAACATGGATTCCATGATAAAAGTCCTTGCCACGATCGAAGGAGTTGAGGATGTGCATGATGTTCATATTTGGTCAATTACTTCTGAGTTTTCATCCATGAGCTGCCATCTTGTTGTCAATGAATCCATTAATCGTGATGAATTATTAACAAAAGCGAATAAACTCATTAAAACTCAATTCGATATTTCACATTGCACCATACAAATGGAGGGTATTCATTCAGGTTACCATAATGATTGTGATTCCTGTAATTGATGTAGTGGTTGGTTACTATTATAATATGCTTACTATCCATGATTCAACTTATTAAAAGGCCCAAATGTCATCCGGCAGAAAAAAACAAACTAAACGTATTAACCTATTTTCGGTTAGTACGTTTTCTATATTCCCCTGTTATTTACAGCACCATCTGTCTTTTAGGATAATAGCAACTGAATATAAAGTCAAGTATTTCACTGATTATTTCAAATACAAAAACTATTGTTATTTTAGAATTTGAATTCATGAAATTTGTACATCTACACGACTACATTCTAATTTTCTCATTAGGCCCTTTCCCTAATCTTTGTTACTTTATAATCCTCCCAGTTGAGATAAACTCCGAACTAGGATAAGTTACTTCGGCGACCGCTCTGGGGAAATATACTTGCGGTTCGCGGGCGGCTGGTGAGCCTCCTCGTGCTTCTTCTTTAGGGGTCTCACCGATGCCTTTCCTTCCGCTGGAGTCTTCGTATATTTCCCCAGAGCTGGTTTTAGGCTTACAAACTGATAACTGCATTATTGATTTATAAAATTCATATCTCCAAGCTTCACCAGTCCGGCATCGCTGTGGGCGGTGACTCCTGCGGGAACAAACGTTTCCGGTGGGGCGAGTAATCGCAGTCCCAGCACGCGTTCGAAGACCCCGCAGAGTGGGTTTCTCGAGGAGGCTGAGGCCGTGCCCGCAGAAAGCATCCGCCCGCAGCAATCCCGGACGGCGAGGCAGCAGTTACATCGTAGTTTATAGATTTTGTGACAAAAACAGTGGGATGAGTAACCGCTGTCCGAATTTCCTAGAAAACAGCCTTTCATTAAATAGAATTTTATATAATCTAAACTACATTTCATGCTATACTCTAACCATCTGTTTTTTTATTATCTGAAAGGTATGAGTAAGATGAACCGACGCGTTTTTTTGAAGAATACTCTCGGAAGTCTGCTGGCTTTTATTGGCATCAGTGGTGGTACTTATTATTATTCCAGAAACATAGAACCATCTTTATTAAAAATTTCAGAAGAAACTATTTCTTCTCCTAGGATAAACACAGCATTTAATAATTTTAAAATCATACAATTTTCCGATACACATATTGGTTTTCATTACTCTTTGGAGCAATTACAGGAATTGGCAAATAAAATTAATCTTCAAAATCCAGATATTATTGTCTTTACAGGGGATTTGGTTGACGAACCAAATCATTATAATTGGGATTCCAGATTGACAACTATCCTGCAATCAATGAAAGCAAACCATGGTAAATATTGGATATATGGCAATCACGATCATGGAGGATATGGTACAGATATTGTGCATGACGTAATGGAAAAATCTCACTTCCATTTATTACAAAACAATCATGTTTCTGTAGAACAAGGTGGATCCACTATAGTGATCGCAGGGGTCGATGATGTCATGCTTGGAAAACCTGATTTAGATGCAACATTACAACATACGGATCCAAATCTCTTTACGATACTATTGGCCCACGAACCTGATTTCGTGGAAAAAACTTTCTCATATCCAATTGATGTGCAACTCTCCGGACATAGCCATGGTGGACAGGTACGATTCCCTTTTATAGGAGATTTGTACACACCAGCTTATGCTGAAAAGTACGTTCAGGGAAAATATATTCTAAACGACGAAAAGCTATCCTTGTATGTGAATAGCGGAATCGGAACGACAAGACTTCCATATCGTTTCCTTTGTAAACCTGAACTGCATGTCTATACACTAAAATCTCAAATGTCATAAAGATTTCAAGGTTCCGTAAATCAAAGTATGTTGTATTAATGATATAATAGCCCTGAATCCATTGAACGACCGCAATAGGTAATAGATCATTTAGAAAGGAAGATAGAATGAAGTACTTATTTTTGATATTGACGCTTAGCATTTTTTTAACGGCTTGTGGGGATTATCCTATTGAAACAACGATGTCACAAGACGTCGAAGCATTTGAATTTACGACACAGGATAATGACAAGTTAAGTCTAAATGATTTAGAAGGAGAATGGTGGATTGCAGATTTCATTTTCACTAATTGTACAACTGTTTGTCTACCAATGACATCCAATATGGCCTCCTTACAAACGAAATTGAATGAAGAAGATATTGATGCACAGCTCGTATCCTTTAGTGTTGATCCTGATTATGATAGCCCAGAAGTTCTAAAAGCTTACGGGAAGAGTTATAATGCTGATTTTAGCAACTGGACATTCCTGACAGGGTATGACTTTAACACAATTAAAGAACTTTCCATTAAGTCTTTTAAAAATTTAGTTGCGGAAGCACCGGATGGAACTGATCAGGTAACACATGGTACTTCATTCTTCCTCGTAAGTCCGGAAGGTAAAGTTATTAAAAATTACAGCGGAGTGGAATCAGCAGCAATTGATACGATTGTCCAAGACTTAAAGGAAGTTCAATAATAATAAATAAAGGAGAGATGAATTATTATTATTTTCACTCTTCTTTTAATTTCTATTTGCCAGCGGACAAGCTTTACGATACGATAGAAACAGAATAATTTTACAGAAAGGAGACGAGAACATGAATCATGAAAATTCACTACGCGATCTAGCACAAGCTATATTTACGATTAATAGACATGCGAAGACAGCTCCAGAACCACAGCATTTATATCAAATAAAAAAAGACACCATTAGTAAACTATTAAATGAAAAGAAAGCGAAAAAAATTGGGCTGCATTTCTCTGACCATCCAAAACTTAGTAATCAGCATTCTACATTACTTGTTAAGGTCGATGATTATTATTTTCATATACCTCCATCCAAAGACGACTTCAAAGCACTGAAACATCTCGGTTCCCTTGATCAAAATTATCGGAATCCCCAAACAAAGATGTCATTGTCACAGGCCAAAAGAATTGTCTATCAATACATTGACTGGAAACCGGGAAAGAAACCACAGACCAGACAAAAACGACAAACTTCTTCCTATTATACTCCTTCCTCTCTAGGGAAAATGGAATGGCCTCCTAGTAGATCACATCGAAATTATTAATTCAGCTTCTTCTCTCTTTTTTACATGTTTTATTACCATGTTATTTAGGGTAATGTACAAATAAAAGGAGGCTGTTAAATGAATTTACAGGATTTCATTTATGAACTTCATCGATACGCCGAGCAGACACATGTTCTAAAGGATAAATTTGAGAAATTATCTGAAACGGAGAAAGCTTTAATAATGGATGCAGCTCCACCTGGTCTGAAGACACCAGAGGAATATTTCGAGCCCGTATATCAATGGTTGGAAAATGTTAATCATTTAATGGATAGATAAAAGCGCATACAGCCTAGGCTGTATGCGCTTTTATCATCAATTCGCCTTTCTAATAAATCGCTGAATCAGAATTCCAACCGAATATAAAATACCGTAAACAGACATACTCTGTAAGGTTATTCTCATAAATACAAGCTGATTCATATTTTCAGCAAAAAACGAAATACTTAAAATTGCGAGTACCGCAAAACAACTACTAATTAAATAACGTAAAAATTTTTGGAGTTTAAATCTGACCGCCCACTCTACCATAGGCTTTATACCGTAAGAAATGATAATAATGCTTGCCAAACCACAAAAAATGTATAAATAATCTTCCTCTATCCCAACGTTTCCTATATGTATGAAGTCCATTAAAATAAACGTTTGCAAGACAAACTACCTTCCTTCTCGATGCAATACTGTAAACTAACCATTTCGTACAATCGTTCCATTCCAACAGCTTTAGCATTCTCTCCCTCTAATTATTGAATTATACCTTTATCTTCCCACTTATTTGTTATAATTACATATAATTACGGAGCTAAGGAGGCTGAAATAATTTGAATAAATATTATCTATTAATTATATTGGGAGCCACACTTTGGGGGACGATTGGCTGGTTTGTGAAACATCTGTACGAATTGGGCTTTACGCCAATGGAAGTTGTCACATTGCGGGCATGGACTTCTGCAATTTTACTGATTACATATATGATTATTGTTTCACCAAAGGATGTGAAACTACAATCAATTCGTGATTGTAAATATTTTATAGGAACTGGTATCTGCAGTATTATATTTTTTAATTATTGTTTGTTTACAGCTATTGAATTATCAACCATTCCGGTAGCAACAGCTTTATTATATACTGCTCCTGCATTTGTAACAGTCATCTCCTTTTTTCTATTTAAAGAACCCCTTACTCGTTTAAAAATGATTGCACTTGTTCTAACAATAATGGGAACCTGTCTAGTAGTAGGAATCACTCCTAACAGTATTCATAACCTGGAATTTGCCAGTATTATTTTAGGACTTGGATCAGGGCTTGGATATGCGCTCTACAGTATAATTAGTAAATTTGCTTTAAAAAAATACTCAAGCTTAAGCGTAACAACTTTTACATTTATCGTTGCTGCAGTTGCCCTTGTACCATTTTTTCCTTATTCGGAAAAATTTCTATTGCTGTTTAATCCTACCGTCTTGTTTTATGCACTAGGATTAGGATTTCTACCAACTGCTATAGCTTATATTGTTTATACTTATGGGTTGATGTATACAGAAGCTTCAAAGGCCTCTATTTTATCTACAATTGAACCAGTAGTAGCAACACTCATTGGTATTTTCGTATTTACCGAGCCTTTTACAGTTGTACAAATGCTCGGAATGGGATGTATTATAGGAGCTGTACTATTGATTCAATTATATGGAAATAGAAAGCTCGTGTACGAATAGAAAAGCAGAAATGATTTATAATCATTCCTGCTTTAATGAGTTAATTTTTATATTCAAGTTCTTTTCGTTGAGCCAAAGCTATTGCTTCCTGTTTCTTTTCTAAACGTAGCTCTATTTGTGTTATACTTTCTTCATCATTTAGAAGCTCCTGTCTATTTTGTTTAACTAATTGTTCAAAGTTTAATGATTTTGGTCGCATATGTGACACTCCTTCTTATATTCTAATTACAGTATACCCTATTTTTCGCACTATAAATCGAAATTGTTTGAACATTTTATTAAATTTTTGTCACATTTAAGGAAATATTTATGAAAAGGTGGTTATTTTGTGGAAAACTTGTTGAATGAAAAGGTAAAAAAGATTCAAATTTCGGGAATACGGAAATTTTTTAATATGGTTGCTGATGAGAAAGATGTTGTTTCGCTTACAATTGGACAACCTGACTTCTATACACCTGACCATGTAAAAAAAGCAGCAACTGATGCATTATTTCATAATAAAACGACATATACAAATAATGCCGGTATTATAGAATTAAGAAAAGCAATCGCAAATTTCAATGAAACCCATTATGGAATTAGTTATGACCCAGAATCAGAAATCATTGTCACAACAGGGGCTTCTCAAGCAATAGATATTACATTCCGAACGATTCTTTCTCCTGGGGATGAAGTTATTCTCCCAGGTCCAATTTATCCAGGCTATGAACCGTTAATTACACTGGCTGGGGCAAAGGTAGTTTATGCGGATACGACAAATACAGACTTTAAATTAACGGCAGAAACCCTGATGAATCAAATAACATCCAAAACCAAGTGTGTTGTCCTCCCCTACCCTTCCAATCCGACAGGCGCATCTTTTTCAAGGGAGGAATTACAGCAGCTAACGGATGTATTAAAGGATAAAGATATTTTTATACTTGCTGACGAAATCTACAGCGAGCTTGTATTTGACAGGAGTCATACTTCCATTGCAGGATTTGACTCTGTAAAGAAGAAAACCATTGTTATCAACGGGGTATCAAAATCACATTCGATGACCGGGTTCCGTATTGGATATGTACTTGCTCCAAAATGGTTGTCCAGCCACCTACTGAAAGTGCACCAATATAACGTATCCTGCGCTTCATCAATCAGTCAATATGCAGCACTGGAAGCATTGTCAGGAAACACTGATAGTACTACTCTTATGCGGGAAGAATATCGAAAAAGAAGAGATTATGTATATAGTCGTTTAATTAAAATGGGATTGCAGGTTAATAATCCAGAGGGGGCTTTTTACTTTTTCCCTAAGTTTCCAATTAAAGAAATGACCTCTTTTGAATTAGGTCTGGCTCTTGTGCGTGAGGCTAAAATAGCTCTCGTTCCAGGTGATAGTTTTTCTATGCTTGGTGAAGGCTATATGAGACTTTCATACGCCTATGATATGGATACGATCACACAGGGGTTAAATCGTTTAGAAACATTTCTACAGAATGCATACTTACGTTAATCTTTCATGTCTGATTTAGATTTATCTTTGACTTCCTCATAAAGATTCAATAACAAGTCAAGTTCCTGACTGATGTGGACAGACTCGATATCGGTAAAACCTTTATCCATGGCCACCTCAGTCATCTTTTTCCGAAGGAATTCAATGCGATTAAGAATATTTTCTACTGTATACATATAAAATAAGCCTCTCTATATTCTAAGATTAGATTCTGTGCTACTATTAAAGTGAAACCTGTAGAGGAAGGATGACTTCTGTGACGGAAGTAAAAAACAAAAACGAATGGTATGAATGGGCAAAAGCAATTATTATTGCAATTTTAATCGCTCTTTTCCTTAGAACATTTATATTCGCTACTTCCATCGTTGAAGGTGAAAGTATGGACCCTACATTGGAAGATGGAGAAAGAGTAATCTTTAATAAACTCATTTATATACTGGATGAACCGGATCGTGGGGAAGTTGTCATCATTCAGAGACCAACAAAAAACTATGTCAAGAGAGTTATAGGTTTACCAGGTGAAACGATTAAATTGACTGGAAATAATTTAATTATAGATGGTGAGGAATATAGCCAAACATTCCTATCTGATGAAGCGCAATACAAAACAGGCAATTTCGGACCGATTCGTATACCGGATGACAGCTATTTTGTAATGGGTGATAATCGTGCAATAAGTAAAGACAGCAGAAACGGACTCGGATTTATTCACAAGGAAGAAATCATTGGCAGATCCGAATTAATCATCTATCCATTTAGCGAATGGGAACGAACAAAGTAATGTGAAGGGGTGGCTTACAACTGCCACCCCTTCTTATCTACTCATGATCAAGAATACAGTATCCTATGTTAACTACAAGAATCCCAAAACAAACTACACCAAGCAATAACTCCATGTAAGTGGCACCCCTTTCATTTTCCCTATTACGAAAAATCATTCATTTCCTTTTATGATATCCAACACCCTCTATCATACCAATAGCCCCACCCTAAATAAAGCAAAATATGATAAAATGAGTAAGAAAAGTATAGCGGGCTTGCCAAGCGACGCGGTACTGGACAAAGAAATGCTGCGGCGACTGTTTAGGGGCGTATGTGCTGGACTGAACCGCAGGAGATAAAGGAAACACGGTAAGCGTAAGCGAACCGATGTTGACTTATCGCACGGAGGTCTCAGGAAGCGCAATAGCCCCTGGTCGCCGAAGCTGGACAAAGAAATGCTGCGGCGACTGTTTAGGGGCGTATGTGCTGGACTGAGCTGCGGGAGAACAAATTGGTTTTGGAGGTAAGTATGATGATTCACTGCCCTTATTGCGGAATAAGCGTAAAGGAAGAAGAACAGTATTGTATTAAATGTGGAAAACGACTACCTAAAGACATAATGGATCGTATATATAACAAGAAAAAAGTGAATAAATTCTGGTATCTACCACTAATAACTGCAGTATTAATTGCTACTTCTGGTGGCGTTTTTCATTTATTTCTAAAAAGTGAATCAGCTGATGCAAAAGACCTCTACATGCAGGGGGAACAACAACTAGTAGATGGTAACTATAAAGAAGCCAGAGACTTATTTTCGCAGGCTTTGGACAAGCACAGCCATTTCACAGCGGCAACAACTTCAATGGAATTCGTGGAATTGGCTATAAACATTGATAACTCCCTAGATAAAGCAAGACAATTTGAAAAAGAGCAGAATTTTCAACAAGCTGCCTCTTTAACATCTGAGGCTTCAGCAACTTTAAAAAATTATGATGGTGCAGCTGTCGACCACATCATCAAAGAAATTGAAGGTCTTCGAAGCAATATAAAAGTGGATGAGCTAAACTACAAGTTAGAACAAGATCCGGCAATTGAGGAGTTAAAACTAATGCTTTGGGATGCAGAATCTGTCAACCATGATGAGGCAGAAGTAATTACCCAAAACATCCGTAATCAGATTATAGATTTTTATTTCTCAAAAGCCAGTGAACAACTTAACCAAAAACAGTTTAATGATGCCCAGCTATTAGTTGAAGATGGGTTGAAATATGCTCCACAATCAGAAAAACTAGAAAGTCTTCAAACAACAATTGATAAAGAAAAATCAGCGTTTGAAACAGCACAACAACAAAGAATTGAACAAGCAATTAATAGCGCAGTCGAAGAACACGAACTAAACGAGAATGATGCTATAAATCTCGTATCTTCAAGTTTGGAAAATAACGATCAAGGTAATCTCGTCGTGAATGGAGAAGTACAAAGTGTTGCCACTGTGCCAATCACTTCTGTTGTTGTGGAATATTCGATTCTCTCTGAAAGTGGTATGGAAGTGCTTTCCAATGAAGTCGTCACCTATCCGGATACACTGTATCCGGATGAAGTCGGGAAATTTGAGTTTACACATTTTGATTTGGACACCGAACCAAAAAATCTCACATTGGAAGTAAACAAAATATCTTGGTATACAGAATAGTAAATACAACTTATTTCAGTAAAGAGGTGTTCATCATAAGAAATAAACGATATCCCCCTATAATTATAGCTCTCATATTAGTATTGATTGGTATTATTGTAGCCTTACAAATCTATGATAATTGGAATTCCGAAGATATAACCATAAATAATCCTGTTGTTAATGAAGTAGCAACCGACAATACTTCCTTGGATCTTAAATCAATAATTCACAAGGCGGAAAAAAATGTCGTTCAAATCGAAGGCCAAAATGAGGTCAGTAAGATAACTGGATCTGGTTTTCTTTATAATGAAAAGGGCGATATTATCACGAACGCCCATGTTATACAAGATGCAGAAGCCATTCACGTAAGAACAGCAAATGCTCAAATTTATCCAGCAGCTGTGATTGGGATTAGTGAGGATGTCGATATCGCTGTAATAAGAGTCCCACAGCTCGCTGGACTTTCTCCCCTTCCGATTGCTGAAGAAACAAATGCAGAAATAGGAGATGAAGTAATTGCCTTAGGAAGTCCACATGGCTTTCAAAATACGGTCACACTAGGGATTATTTCAGGTACGGAGCGTAATTTTTCTGTTGATCGCTTTGATTATTCAAATGTTTATCAGATATCCGCCCAGATATCACAAGGAAATAGTGGAGGGCCTCTCATTAAAAGAGAAACGGGTGAGATGATCGGAATTAACTCTGTTGGCACCCAGGACGGGACAATCGGTTTCAGTATCCCCATTGTTGAGGTGTTCGACCAGGTAACCAAATGGTCAAATGAAGCACAGAATGATCAATTGGATTTTTCAAGCGTTACAGATATCATTGGTTTCTCTGATCCCGATCAGGTAATAGAGGGAGCAGAATATTTAACTACCTATTTCCTTGAGAACCTGTCTATCAGGGATTATGTTGGAGCGTATACGTTACTCGGCAGCTCACTGCAGTTGGAATTAAGCTATCAGGAATTTAGAAATGAATATATCAATATTATAAATCTTGATTTTTCCGAACTAAGCAGTACAATGCTGGAAAACAACCACATTGAAACAATTGTAGAAGTTACGATTGAATCGAATGTCCCGAATGAACAGGATACGATAAAAGAAACTTTTCAATTTGAGTTTGTTATTGGGTATGAAAACGATCAGTTGAAAATTCTTGATTATTCCGGCCCCGAAAGTTGATCACGCTTGAACGGCCTGTGCGAATGTTGAGTTGTTTACAATTATATTTTCTAGTTAAAATGTCTATACACATTATCACCAGATGCATACAGTATTAATGTACCATCGGGAGGTGAAAAAGCATGGGCTATGGATCTGGCGGATACGACTGTGGAAACTACGGCGGTTACAGCGGTGGTGGATACAACAACTTTGCATTAATTGTTGTGCTTTTTATCCTACTAATTATTGTAGGAGCAGCATTTTACTGCTAACAAAACAGGCTTGTGCTATAAATATAGCACAAGCCGTTTTTAATTAACACTTATCCAATAATAATTTTTTCCTTTGGATAATGGTAATTTCGTTTTTCTTTCTTCCCTTTAAATATGAGCAAGAATGTTATGATACCGACCCTACCTATAAACATAAGGAACATGAGCAACATTTTACTCACCGTCGTTAAATCCCCCGTTATACCGAGAGAAAGCCCCACGGTCCCAAAGGCAGAAGTTACTTCAAACAAAACTTGTCCCAAAGAGAACGGTTCAATCACCTTTATGAATAGTACAGAACTAAATACCAAAAAGATTCCAACTAATGTTACTGCAACTGCTTTTGCTAAATCTTCCTCGTAGATTTCCCGATTAAAAATACGAATACTTTTACCTCCACGAATATATGTAAAAACATAAATTGCCGCTAGTGCAAATGTAGTGGTACGAATCCCTCCACCAGCACTGCTCGGAGATGCTCCAATAAACATTAGAAATGACATAAACAACTGATTAGGTTCAGAAAGTAAGCTAACATCCATGGTGGATAGACCGCCACTTCTCGTTGTTACCGATTGAAATAAAGCATAAAAAAAAGATTCATGCCATGATTTGTCCGCAAAAAAAGCATTCATATCTAAGAGGTAAATGCCCATCGTACCCACCACGATTAAAATAAGAAATGTGGATGTTGTTACTTTTGTAAACAAAGTAAATCGAAATAAACTACGTGATTTATTCTTCATAAACAGATATTCCTTTACTTCAATCAGCACCGGAAAACCAATTGCTCCAAAGATAATTAGCAGTATATTGATAAATTGGACAAAGTAATCATCCCGAAAAGGAATAAGTGATGCACCGGTAATATCAAATCCCCCATTCGTTATTGCACTGATTGTACCAAAAAAGCCATGTAAATAGGCTTCACCTGCTGTCGGAAAATATTGTAGAAAATATGTTCCCAAAATAAGAAAACCAATCAACTCAATAACCAATAGTACATAGACAATACCCTTTACTAAACGAACCATCCCTTCAAAACTGGTCTGATTCTGATCTGTCATAATGAGACTTCTTTCTTTCAGCCCTATTTTTTTCCCTAGTAAAAGCCAGATTAACGTACCCATCGCCATAATTCCAACTGCGCCCAATTGCATGATTAGTGCGAGCAATATGATTCCTGTTGTACTTAACGATTCTGCAATTGAAATGGTACTCAAGCCTGTTACACTGATTGCACTTACTGCTGTGAATAATATATCAATAAAAGGAATTTCCACTCCATCCTGATGTGCTACTGGCAAAGCAAGAATGATGGTGGAAAAAAGAACGGCTAAGAGGTAGAAAGACAGTAACATTTGAACTGGTGTTAATTTATTAATCCATCGGTATTTCGCGTAATACAATTTCATATTATTGCTCCTAGCTACTAGAATATTCCGTTTCTATCATTATTAAGCCAATTCTTTAAACTTTTCAAGTAGTTCCTTCCCCTGGAAGCCTTGATTTATTAAATCGGTCAACAAATCTTCAACGATGTTTTTTCTTCTGTCAATAATTTTCCCCATAAACAATACATTCATATCGTCACCAATTTCATTTACACCAAGTACTCTTGTAATAAATGTAGCTGGCTCATTGCTCTCTTTTGTTATCGTAGCCTGTACCATAATTTCATCCTGTTTTTCATATAGCTTACTGAAATACTCGAAGTTTGATTTCTCTATATATGCTTCAATAATCCATTGACTATTGTCGTCTTCTCTATTTATGATGAGTCCATCAAGCAACGTAATATTATTCTGCTCGATTTCCTCGTTGTGATCTAGTATTTCCAATTTCTTTAACTTAAAAGTTTTCAAAGTATTCCCCTCGTTCCTCTATATATTTCAGCTAACTAGAGTGTACCAAAAAAAGAAATAATTTAATATGAATCTTTTCTATTTTATCCTTCAAAATGTTTAGTACTTATTTACCCAGGGTATTTATTAGCAAATAATAAAAAAACTGGAGGTGTTCGTATGGATATAATTGAATCCTATAAAATTCAACTCAACGATACGTTGCATATGAAAGAAATCATGGATCTCCATCAGCTTGCTTCCGACTGTAAAGCTAATATTTATTTATACCGTAAACATATGATAGCAGATGCAGAAAATCTTCCCAAACTATTATCCTTTTTTTTAACTACTAAGAGAGAAGAAACTTTTACAATAATTAATGATAGGGATCCAGAAGAACAAAATAATCTAACTAATTTTCTCCAACAAAAACCTGTACATGTGTTGCTAAAAGTTGATTATAATACAAGTCAAAACGAGTCTTTTGTAATCTAAAACTATATTTTTAACGACAGAGATCGATGAGGTCTCTTTTTATTTTGTAAAAAAATGAAAATGTCCTCCAAATTATTGTATAATTAGATGTATTCACAAAAAAATAATTTGGAGACTTATGTATGATTAAAAAACTTATACTGATTAGTGCACTCCTGCTTATTACAGGGTGCTCGAATTCTTCATCAAAAGTCATTGAAAAATTGGATACGAATTTAAATGAACCAAACCAACAACCGACGCTTTTTGAGCAACGGAAGGAAGAAAAAGTTGAACAGTTTATCGAATTTCCCCTAGAAGATGAACAAGTTCTCATTAATTTAGAAATGGTTCCTATCCTGAGAGAATATCTCAATGGAGTTAAAAGTCGCACTGATTCCATAAGTGAAATGAAATTGGAAAAGTTGCCATTGGATAATCATCAAATTTATCTGCTTGAGTTTTCCTGCTTTCATGACGCTTGTTCCTATTTAATATTTAATCAAACTGGTGAAAATCCTGCTTACTTAGTTGCGGATTTAGCTAAGTCAACAAATTTATTAATATCCCCGGACCAATCTAAAGTCGCACTGCAGTTTAGTCGTTTAAACGGACAGAACATGCAATTAAATAACCTTGTTGTAATTGATTTAACGAATTGGCAAGTTCTCTCTTTGGAAAATGAAACAAGTGATGCTAATATCTTAAATTATACATGGCCATATGTTACAGTTGAATGGATCGATGAACAAAAATTGACAATAAGTACACCAGATGTACTTGAACCAACCTACCAGCATCTTTCAGAGTGGTATGGAACAAATACTAAAATACGATTCGATACGACTTTATCTGTTGCGAACTAAAATAAGGAGGGCCTTCAGAGCAATGAACCAAGTTATTCATACGTTACTTAATCACCGTTCTATACGAAAATTCACAGATCGAAAGCTTTCTCAGGAACAAATTCATACAATTGTAAAATCAGCACAGCAAGCTTCCACCTCTAGTAATGTTATGGCATATTCTATTATTGGAGTAACAGATCAAAATTTAAAAAACGAGCTTTATAAAGTGTCCGGACATACTCATGTTAAAAATAATGCACATATGCTTTTATTTTGTGGAGATTTGCATCGCATAAATCGACTCGCTAATACCGAGGATAACCAACAAACCATTGACAACAATTTAGAGAGTACCGAACAATTAATAGTCGCAACCATCGATGCAGCTCTTGCAGCCCAGAATGCCGCTATTGCTGCGGAATCAATGGGGCTAGGTATTTGTTATATTGGAAGCCTCCGAAATGATATTAAACGGGTAAATGAACTGCTAGAGCTTCCGGGTCATGTTATTCCATTATTTGGACTCGTTATAGGCTATCCAGATCATAATCCTGAAATCAAACCGAGACTTCCAATCGATTCCATTTATCATGAAAATAAATACAAACCATTTGCTGAACAGGAACAATTTATTGAAGCATATGATAATGAAATGAGAAGCTATTATGGAAATCGCTCTTCTAATACAAAATTAGATACTTGGACAGACCAAATGATTCGCAAATTCAGTACACCAACACGCATGGATGTAACCCCATTTGTAAAAAGTAAAAATCTGAATAAAAGATAATCAAAACCGGCGCATATTGTAAATATGTGCCGGTTTATTATTGAAATAACAATTCTTCATCATGATCTATGTGTATTAGGTTTCCATTCGCTTTAAATGTCGCATTAATATAGATATTAGTATCACCAGCTTCGGGAAAAGGCAATATTTCTGTTGGCTGATAATAAATATCTCCACTCTCCAATTCCTGTGAAATAAAACGATCACCTTCTGTAAAATTATGAATCGTATTAGTAAAAGATACAGATACTAATGGTAATTGATGTTCAATCAACATTCTGTCTTCACCAATAAATTGGAGCGAACACTGTACTTGAATGCCCTGATTTGATTCCTCAATCCTTATGTGCAGTAAAAAGTCTTCTACTTTACTTAACGTAGACGTTGCAGTTACAACGGTCCTCTGTCCCCCTACATCAAAAAAAATACTGTACCCAACAAAAATTAGAAATAAAATAAAAACAGATCCGCCCACTTTTAATTTGATATTTTCCCCTCCCCCACTTTTTAATCACTATCTGTATGACGAAATCATTTTAAAAAAGTTTCATATTTACCATATATTTATTTTTATTACAATTAATGGTAGTTGTTATACAGTATATTTACCTCTTTTTTCTGCAAAATAATCAATGTATTTATGAGGAGGGATGAAATGACCGTAGCCACTCAAGTCAAACAAACGATAGCAGGATTAAAAAGTGCTCAGGCAAGTTTCGAACAATTCGCACTCGAAACTGAAAATAAACAAGCTAAACAACTATACCAAGATGCTGCACAACAAACAATGGCAATACTAAACAACGTTGAACCAAGAGTTACCCAAATAGAACAAGAAGAACCACAATACAAACAATAATTAAAAATGAAGGCAACCAGTTAGGTGCAGGTGAAGGGGGCAGATTTTTAATGCCCCTTACATACCTTAAATGATAGAGATGGGTGTGAGATATGCGAAAAACCACAATGATTTTTTACTGTTGTATTGCTCTTATCTTGACCGCTTGTGGTAATGAACCACCAACGGAACAAGGTCAAATAAATAATGATTCCATTGATATTACAAAAATTTCTAATAATAAACTAGTGAGTCAGCAACCATCGAACAAAGCGAAAGATATTTTAAGCGATCATGAAGAAATTACTGCCGTAAAAGCTGTGAATACGGAGGACACCCTATTTGTTGCAATTGAAGTTGAACATCATGAACGATTTACACTGTCACAGCTCGAAAAGAAATACAAAAAAGAAATGAAAGATAAATATAAAGACTTGAAGGTCGAATTTTCAACCGACAAAAAGATTGTTATTGAACTGAATAAGCTTGAGCAGGACATCAATAATAACAATATCTCAAAAAAAGAAATGGAGAAAAAATTTAAACAGCTTGTTAAATTGGCAAAGGAACAGACCTAAAAGAAAGAGTGAGTACGCTATGGCTGATCAGAAAAAGAAAAACTTACCACCCGAGGCACAGAAATACCAGGACTTTCAAACAAAAAGGGAAGTAAAAAGACCCTTGCTGAAAAACTGCATAAAAGCTTTTTTAGTTGGCGGGATCATATGCTTTATTGGACAAATTATTACCACATTTTATATATACAATTTCAATTTCACTGAACAAACAGCCGGCAACCCTACAGTGGCAACACTTATTTTCATTACCATGCTTTTAACAGGTTTTGGTGTTTATGACCGTATCGGCCAGTTTGCTGGAGCAGGTTCGGCAGTTCCTGTAACAGGGTTTGGGAATGCCGTCATAGCATCCGCAATAGAATATCGTACAGAGGGATTTGTACTTGGAGTTGGTGGAAATATGCTTAAATTAGCGGGTCCCGTTATTGTGTATGGTGTATTTTCAGCTTTCGTAGTTGCTTTAATAAAAACAATTCTAGTTCAATGGGGTGGCTTATAAATGCTAGCAGGACATCAAACTTGGATATTTAATAAAAAGCCAGTTATTCTAACCACTGGTACTGTCGGTGGTCCCTTTGAAGCTAATGGTAATATCCCAGAAGCATTCGATACACTACATGATGATATGTGGTTGAAACAAGCTTCTTTTGAAAAGGCCCAGCAGAAGATGATGGAAGAAGCTTGTCAAATAGCTATTAAAAAAAGTGCGATTGAAAAAGAACAAGTAGAATTTTTTATTAGTGGGGACCTAATTAATCAAATCACTCCGACTAGTTTTGCGGCAAGCACAATGGGTCTTCCCTATTTCGGATTATTTAGTGCTTGTGCCACCTCTATGGAGAGTCTAGCTTTATCTGCTGCTATTATTAATGGGGATGGTGCTAATTATATATTAAGTGGTTCTTCCAGTCACAATGCTGCCACAGAAAAGCAATTTCGTTATCCTACTGAGTATGGTGGCCAGAAACCTCCAACCTCCCAGTGGACTGTAACTGGTGCTGGTTGTGCATTGGTAGCAAAAGAAGGTGTTGGTCCAAAAATAACTTCAGCTACCATAGGAAAAGTTGTCGATATGGGTATGACTGACCCTTTCAATATGGGTGGCGCAATGGCTGCTGCAGCTGCTGATACAATCGAAATTCATTTAAGAGAAAGAAATGTTGATCCCTCTTACTATGATCTAATTATAACCGGAGACCTCGGTCATATCGGCAGAGAGGTCTCATTGGATTATATGCATAAGCAAAATATTCCGATAGACGAAAAAAAATATGTGGATTGCGGACTTACGATATATCGAGAAGGTCAACCAGTTCTTGCAGGTGCAAGTGGTTCTGCTTGTTCTGCAGTAGTAACTTATGGGCACTTTCTCAAGCAAATGGCGCAAGGCGAAATTAAGAAAATACTAGTAGTTGCCACTGGATCATTACATTCCACATTAAGTGTACAGCAAACTGATCCTATACCGTGCATCGCACATGCTGTATCAATTGAATCAGGAAGTGATACGATATGATATTTTTCTGGGCATTCGTCGTAGGGGGACTTATTTGTGTTATCGGCCAGATTATGTTTGATGTTTTCAAACTGTCCCCCGCACATACATTGACTATTTTAGTTGTCAGTGGCGCCATACTCGATGGATTTGGCTTGTATGAACCCCTTATTGACTTTGCAGGTGCTGGCGCCACCGTACCGATTACAAGCTTCGGAAATTCACTTGTTCATGGTGCAATGCAGGAAGCAGAGAAACATGGGATTATTGGAGTGGTGACTGGGATGTTTGAAGTTACAAGTTCCGGTATTTCTTCCGCTATTATTTTTGGTGTAATAGGCGCCTTAATTTTCAAACCAAAAGGATAAATGGAGTTGATTTGTATGACTGTCGGGTCACAGGTTAAAGGATGTTATTCATCGATTAAAAGTATAGAAGCAAGTCTCGATATTTTAACAAACAAAGCACAGGAAGTAGATTCAAAACAAGCATTTGAAAATGTTGGACAAATTATTGAAGAAATTAAGAATGACCTTCAAAAACAAGTGGTAGAGCTTTCAAAAGAAGAGCCCCAATATAAATAGAGAGGAAGATTTGCTGTGCCGGAATGGATTCATGTTGTACTCAGATCCTTAACATTAATAGCCTTGTTATTTTTCCTCATCAAATGGCTGGGTACAAAGCAACTATCACAATTAAATATTTTTGAGACTATATCCGGAATTGTCCTGGGTGGCATTGCCGCCATTCACACAATAGATCCGAATACAAATTTCAGCTATGCCCTTATAGCTATGGTCATTTGGTTCGTTATTCCTTTCGGAGTGGAAAAAATATCGTTAAAAAGTAAAGCATTTCGGGATTTTACAGAAGGAAAAAGCACCGTGTTTATTCAGGATGGGAAAATTATGGAAGATAATTTGAAGAAAGAAGGATATTCGACAGATGACCTTCTGGAAAAACTTCGTGATAATAATGTATTTCTTGCGTCAGATGTTGAGTTTGCTGTCCTTGAACCATCCGGTACATTAAGCGTACTGCCTAAACGGGAAAATCGTCCACTTACTGCGAAAGATTTAGGCATC
The DNA here is from genome assembly GCF_042650085.1 of Oceanobacillus longus. Classification (NCBI taxonomy): domain Bacteria; kingdom Bacillati; phylum Bacillota; class Bacilli; order Caryophanales; family Bacillaceae; genus Oceanobacillus; species Oceanobacillus longus. Next base: position 28,023 of record NZ_JBHSAO010000008.1, read on the forward strand.
AAGCTTGCCTCTGCAAAGGAACCGCAAACAGTCATAATGGATGGTAATGTATTACTGGAACCATTAGCAAACCTATCTCTGAATCCGAACTGGTTGGAAACGGAGCTTGATAAAATGAACGTCAGTATTGAAAATGTCTTTCTGGCACAGGCAGATAGTGATGGCCAGCTGACTATTGACTTATATGATGACATGATTGCAGTTCCTGAACCGACAGAAAAGCCATTACTTCTGGCAACGATGAAGAAGTGCCAAGCTGATTTGGAACTATTTGCTCTTTCTACTGAAAATCCACAATCAAAGGGTATGTACCAACGAAATAGCAAAAGAATGCAAAATGCCATTGATTCGGTGTCCCCTTATTTAAGTTAATTTTCTTTTTTATCATTCACCTTTCGTGTACTATAATAGAGTCATTATAAATTAAACACGAAAAGGACTGAATACATGTGAAAGAAAAATTAAAAGCATATCGATTTCCTATTATTCTTCTCTCATCCATTATTATTGGCTCCGTGATTGGCCTTATCTTTGGTGAAGAGGCAACCGTTATCAAACCGTTAGGCGATATCTTTATTAATCTGCTATTTATGATTGTTGTACCACTGGTTTTCTTTACCATTTCTTCAGCTATTGCCAGCATGAACAGTATGAAAAGACTTGGGAAAATCATGGGATCCATGATGACCGTATTTATTGTCACAGCTATTATATCTTCCGTATTTATGTTAGTAGCAACGGTGATTTTCCAACCTGGATCAGGAGTTGATATTCCATTGACTACTCCTGAGGAAGTCGAGGAGGTTAGTCTTGGAGACCAGCTTGTAAATACATTTACAGTTCCTGATTTTGTGGATTTATTTTCCAAATCTAACATGCTCGCATTAATAATTTTTTCGGTATTGGTAGGTGTTGCAACGGGCTTAACTGGTGAACAAGGTCGGCCATTTGCACGATTTTTGACGAGTGCTTCCGAAGTATTCATGAAAATTATTCAGCTTATTATGTATTACGCACCAATTGGACTAGGAGCTTATTTTGCATCATTAATTGGTGAATTTGGAACAGCGCTTATCGGTGATTATGCAAAAGCCATAATCATTTATTATCCGGTTGCTGTTTTATACTTTGCAATCGGTTTTACATTGTATGCATTTATAGCTGGTGGAAAAGAAGGTGTTACCCGCTTTTGGAAAAATATTCTCTCTCCTGCCGCTACCTCGCTTGGGACGGGCAGTAGTGTAGCATCTCTTCCTGTCAATTTACAAGCAGCAAAAAGAATTGGAGTTCCAAAAGACATTCGGGAAACCGTGTTACCACTTGGAGCAACGATTCATATGGATGGTTCCTGCCTCTCTGCAATGTTGAAAATTGCTTTTGTATTCGGGGTATTCAATATGGATTTCAGTGGAATCGACACATTTTTAACAGCTATCGTTGTATGTTTATTGTCTGGAATCGTAATGAGTGGTGTTCCTGGTGGAGGCTTTATTGGTGAATTGATGATTGTTACATTATATGGTTTACCAATTGAAGCATTGCCGATTATCTCTGCGATTGGGGTTGTCGTAGACCCACCTGCAACAATGGTTAACGCAACAGGTGATACGGTATCCAGTATGCTTGTTACCAGGCAGGTTGAAGGTAAAGATTGGATGAAAACAACTGAAGTTAACTAACTGGTAACGTAAGGTCTAGATTTTGGTAATAGCAAGAGCCAGCAGATATCTGCTGGCTCTTCCCTTATATTCGAAGTGCAACCTTCCCAAATTGCGCTCCTTCTTTTAAATAATCCATCGCCGCTTGTGTATCATCAAGTGAAAAGATCTTGTCGACAACCGGCTTCATATTGAAATTAACAACATGATCCAAAGCAGCCTGTAGTTCCTGTCTGCTCCCCATTGTACTACCAATCAATTGATACTGCCCATAGAAAAAGCGACGTAAATCGAAGTCTACGTGATCATCTGTAGTGGCGCCAAAGATGACGATACGTCCACCTTTCTTTAATACATCCAAGGATCGATTGAATGTCGCCTCTCCAACACTATCAATTACAAGATCCACTGTTTCATTCGCTAATGCTTCTTCCCAGTTACTATTCGTATCAAGAACTACATCCGCTCCTAGTTCTCTCGCCTTATTTCGTTTATCTTCACTGCGAGAAGTAACGATAACCCGGGCCCCTACATTTTTAGCAAAAGAAATTAAATACGATGCAACTCCACTTCCAGCCCCAGGTATAAATATAGTCTCTCCCCTTTTAATTTGACCTTTCGTAAAAAGAGCACGATAACCGGTTAATGCTGCAAGAGCAAATACACCAGCTTCATCCCAGGTAAAGTTTTCCGGTTTTCTCTCCACTTGTTCCTCAGACAAAGCTATTTTTTCAGCAAAGGTACCATTTCCTGGCATTCCTAATATATCAAAACCTTTTGGAGGAGCATCACTATTTTCGTACCAGCGAAGCGCAGGATTAATAATTACCTCGTCACCTACGTTAAATCGGGTAGCACCTTGCCCAACGGATTCAATAACGCCTGCTCCGTCTGAACCTAGAATTAGTGCTTCTTTATCATTACCTCTTCGATTTGGAATAGACAAGTCCCTTCTATTCAGTCCTGCAGCACGTATCGCCACAACAACCTCCTGTTTCCCTGCAGATGGCTCGTCCATTTCTTTTACTTCTAATTTACCATTTTCCAGTACAAATGCTTTCATTTTCTTCATCCTTTCGTGTAATACTTACTCATATATTCCAATTCCTGTTTACTAGTAATATCCCCAGAAAATAGAGGCACATAAATTAGCTCTTGCTCCCTAAATGTTTCTTCAATCATTACGACATATCTTTTTTCATGGACCTTTCTCTTTTCGAAGAATTCTCCAACCGCATCTTCTGGCAATAGTTTATTTACAATTAAAGTTTTAACATGTAAATGATATTTATCAAGTAATTCAATTGCTTTTTTTGTTTCTAATATCGGCAGCCTCTCTGGATTCAATACGAAAATAAAACCTGTTTGATGATGATCAAGAAGTACTTCTCTAGCCCTGGAGAACTTTTCCTGTCTTTCTTTTAAAACATCATAAATAGGATCTTCTATCGGTTCACCGTCATTTAATAATTGCGTGTAATTTTCATTGGTTTTCTGCCTCTTCTGCAAAAGCCCCTCTATCCAGATACCCATTAATTCAGGAAGCGTCAAGAGTCTAATCGTATGACCTGTTGGAGCAGTATCAAATATAAGTCTATCAAAATTACTTCGCTCTTCCAAAATAATAGCTATTAATTTATCAAATAAAGCAGCCTCATCTGCACCGGGTGATGCTTTTGCAGTATCCAACTGGCGATGTACTTCCTCCATCATACTAGAATGTACAATTCCCTTGATATTTTCTTTTACACCATTAATATATTTTTCCGTTTCCGTATCAGGGTCGATTTCAAGAGCGAACAGATTATCGGCTACTTGCTTCGTCTTTCCACCAATATTTTGATCAAATATATCTCCAATATTATGTGCCGGATCTGTTGAGATTAATAATGTCTTAAGGCCATTCTGGGCAGATTTCCAAGCTATTGCTGCAGCAGTAGTAGACTTACCCACGCCTCCCTTACCACCTATAAAAAGAATCTTTTTATCTATATCTTGCATTATTTTTAATTCCTTTCCAGATTCACTTAACAGCAGCGAATCCCTGTCATTGGGGACTTTTCCATTCCCATACGTAAATGCCAATCGTGGAAGTTTTCTATCATATATGGATATAATTCAAGTGTATAATAATATACTGGATTTGGAATACCAATCATTTCGGAATAGAGTAACAAAAGGAAGAAATCATCTTCATCCCTCAGTTCTCTAGCTACTTCCTGACGATGCGGCATACTTAATACTTCCTCATAAAATGCGATTAGCTGCTTTAGTCTAGCCAACATATTTTCTCTCACCTTCTCTATCAGACTATGTAGAGAAGGGGCCATCAACTACATGACCCCTCCCATTTCCTATTTATTTATCTTTATCAAGTGGGTCTTCATACTTCTTTGTTAGCGCCGAGAACGCTGTTAGACTAATCCAAATTGCAAATACGAATATGATTGCTCCGAGAACGAATAATAGTGTACTGGAGTTATTCCCAAACCACGACCATTCGAATATGACCTGCTGGAACATTGCATACATAGTCATAAACATTAGGAAGATCATCGGGATTAACGCAACTGCATAATTTCTTCCTAATCGTTTAAGCCAAATTGCAATTAACATTAAACTGATTCCTGCAAGTAACTGATTCGCAGTACCAAAGAGTGGCCAAATTAAGTATCCACCAGAGCCAAAGCCATTTGGCCCTTCCGGTATTAATACAAGTGCCGCACTAGAAACAACTGCAATCGTTGTTGCTACATGTGTTTTAGTAAGCGCAGGCACTTTGTATTCCACTCCTAGTTCAGCAATAATATAGCGCATTAAACGAACAGATGTATCAAGTGTCGTAGCCGCAAAGCTAACAACAATAATTGAAACGATTGTTGTAGCTATGTCTGGCGGAATAGCAATTCCTTCTGCCAACTTTGCTGCGCCTTCTACAAAAGTGCCAAGCCCAACAGCATTTGCTTGTGTGAAGCTTGAGTATGTTGCCATAAATGCATCTGTGTTGGCAAAAAACGTTGCTACAGCAATTATAGATACCAAAGCTAAGATACCTTCACCAACAGCTCCAAAATATCCAACAAATCTGGCATCCGTTTCTTTATCCAACTGTTTGGAAGTTGTACCTGATGATACTAATCCGTGGAATCCAGAAATCGCACCACAGGCAATGGTTATAAATAAAAGTGGGAGCCAATTCCGATCTGGGTTTTCATTTACTAATGGAGCTGTCATTTCAGGATTCAAAAAAATTAAACCTAAATATAAAATCGCAAGTCCTACGACAAGCTGATGGGAGTTAATGAAATCCCTTGGTTGAAGCAGCTTCCATACCGGCAGTGTTGATGCTATATATACATAGACCATTAAAATTACAATCCAAATTAAAAATGCAGTGGATACCGCACCTAACCCAAATAGACCTGCAGCCTCCTCACCGCCCATATACTGCACCAAATTAATTTGTAAAAACTCAAACCTACTCGCAAAGATTGCAGTAATATACATGATTGCCAAGGCAATCAAAGAAGGAATGAGCATCTTCGTATTACGTTTATAGGCAGCATATCCAATCCAGATTGCCAATGGAATCTGAATAAATACTGGAATGACACTTGCTGGATAATTAATGAATAAATTAGAAATAACCCATGCAAAAACAGCATTTACCATTAGTACTAATATTAAAATAATAAATAAAAACAATACTTTTGCTCGATTTCCAATTAATTTATCAGCTATTGTACCAACCGACTGCCCTTTATTCCTAACAGACAATGCAAGTGTTCCAAAGTCATGAACACCAGCAGCGAAGACTGTTCCTAATATTACCCAAAGAAAAGCTGGCAGCCATCCCCAATACACAGCTATAGCAGGTCCAAGTATCGGCGCTGCTCCTGCAACTGAAGTAAAATGATGTCCCCATAATACAAATTTGTTCGTTGGCACAAAATCGACACCATCTTTGTACTTATGAGCGGGTGTTACATAATTTGGATCAAGTCGAAAGATTTTTTCTGCTACAAATTTTGAATAATAGCGATAACCTAATGCAAAAACGACCATTCCAATCAGCGCTACCAAAATACCACTCATTTTTACTACCCCCTCTTATTTAATGGAATTATAATTTCTCTTACAAGCTATGTGAAAACGCTTTAATTTAGTACAATTACATTTTATCTATTGTTTATAAAAAAGTAAAACATTAAGAATTTTGGAATAACAATTAATTCATTAAGTATAAAAAAAAGAAAAGACAAGTCTTTTCTTTTTTTACATTTAATCTATTTTTTTAGTTTAGAGAAAAAATACAGCAATAAGCGTTGCAATAATTAAACCTGATATTACTGGAAGAAAATTCTTTCTTACTAAATCCATAACCGATACACCACAGAAACCTGCTATTGCAATCAAGGATGACCAGGCAACTATGGTACCTCCACCTGTCCAGATAGCCCCCATTTGACCAATTGCAGCAAGGGTTGCAGCATCAATAGATGTTGTTTCCAATGAAGCAGCAAGTGCGCCGGTAAGTGGTAATCCGGAAAAACCAGAGCCATCAAGCCCCGTAATAATACCAATAATTAGTACACTTAAAGCTGCAAGCAATGCACTTTGTGGCAAGTAGTCCTGCGTGGATGCAACGAGATCAAATAATAATGCAGGTCCCTCTTCTACCCCTAAAATAATTCCAGAGAAATCAGGACTCCCTAAAAAGAAGAAGCCAGCAATTGGAATTACAGGTCCCATTGCTTTAAATGCAAATACAAATCCATCTGTTATGTGATTCGTAACATAATCCAGAGCATGATGTTTACCAAAAGCGATGGTGGAAAGTAATAATAAGATAACTGCAACACCACCGACAAATGCTGCTCCATCTCCTCCAACCAGACCACTGTCTCCAGAAAAGAGTTTACTGTACATCATAAAAATCACGACACCAAGTAAGGAGATAGGGACAGCAATTGCAAAGACTTTGCTCCAAGTATTAAGATGAGCCGTTCGTACTTTATTTTTTGAACCTTCAGCAGTTTGGAGCTTTTGTAGTTCGATTTCATTTAGAGGATCATTTATTGAACGAATCGATTTCCGATAGAATAGATAGGCTAAAAGAATAGCCACCCCTCCGGCAATCAAGGATAGTACCAATGCTTTATCAGCAACAGAACCAACATCGATGCCAGCCGATGCAGCAGACAAGCTCGGGGCAACCTGAACAATATAATCTGATGACAGCGCCATTCCTTGTCCGGCTATTGCAATCGCAACTGCTGCGGTCATTGCTGGTAATCCTGCTCTTACTGCTGCAGGTACAAGCAATGCACAAATCAATGGAACTGCTGGTGTCGGCCAGAAAAACAAGGAAATAACATACGTTACAGTGATTAGGACAAAAAAGGACACATGCCCATTTACCATCATCTTTTGAATAGGTTGAATCATTCTGACATCTGCCCCTAAATCACGTAGCGAATGCAAGAGGGCCAGCATAAACGTGATGATTAAAAAGATACTGAATAATTCTTGAGCAGCAACTAAATTCGCATTAAATATTGCGGTAAAACCATCAATAATATTTCCTTTATATACAAAAGCGATTACGAATGTGCCAAGTAACGTTGGTAAAACAACTCCTTTGCGGAAGACCATTGTAACAATAATAATTAAAGTAAATAATCCATACAACAGATGGGGTATTGTTAAATCCATTCATCCTCTTCCTTTCTTCGATTGTGCTATAGCCTATGCATAATCGAAGAGAAACGCTACCAGATTCCAAATCACTATGATGTTTATTTCTATAATGAGCGGGAATAAAACAAGTAACAACAAAGGAGGAATTATTTTATGAAACCTTTTATTAGAGAATATATAAATGAAGAACAATTAAAAACGGATGTAAACAAACTACAAGCTCGCGGAGTAAAGAAGGGTGATATCTATCTACTCACACACGATGATGAGAGAACTGGCCGTTTAGCCGACGGATCAGAAACTAATACGATCGGTATGAAAGAAATGGATTTTAGTAGTGCTGTAGGAAATATGTTTAACAGCCAAGGGGACGAATTACGTACAAAACTAGAAGAAATGGGCTTCTCCAAAGCAGAGGCAGAGAATTACGAAGAGGACTTGGACGACGGAAAGATTCTGCTAATGGTTACTAATCATGACAACGTAGAAAACTTCATATTATAATGCCACAGGGATAACCTAATCAACAAGGTTGTCCCTTTCTCATGTATTCAAAAATAAGATACTCAACTTTCGCACCATTAAAATAAGTTCGAGCATTTAACTGGTTTAAATTTAGAATGTTTCTAATAATCCCCTTGCTAAACTTGATTAAAACAAGGCTGTTTTTCGTACTGTTTATAGCCTTTTAATCATCGCAGAGTTGAGATAAAATGCGAAGTAGGACAAGTAACTTCGGCGACCGCTCTGGTAAATATACTTCGCTTTCCGTGGGCGGCTGGTGAGCCCTCCTCGTGCTTCGCACTGCGGGGTCTCACCGATGCCTTTCCTCCCACAGGAGTCTTCGTATATTTACCAGAGCTAGTTTTAAGCTTGCAATTGATTAACACCTTAGTGATTGATATAAAAACCGGATCACACAGATTCAACAGTCCGGGTGAGCGGAGGGCGGTGACTCCTGCGGGAACAGCACGTGTCCGAAGACCCCGCAAAGTGGGTTTCTCGAGGAGGCTGAGGCCGTGCCCGCGGAAAGCATCCGTCCAGAGCGATCCCGGACGGCGGGAAAAGCACTTACTTATAGAAATCAAATCAACCAGCAGTTACTTCGTAGTTTATATAAAATCCGACGATAAAAGAGGGAAATTAACGAAAAGATCCTTGAATATAGATGTATCCAGACTGCACAGCGCAAACAGTTAATCCAAAGTCAACTTAAACAGTGTAGCTCCAGTCCTCCTAATTCTATCAAGGCTTATTTATCCATTTCATTCTGCGAAAGTTGAATAAGATAGAAAACAAGAATTGAAAGACTATTTCTTTTCTTTCCTATTCATACAGTCATTACATATTAACTTCCCATTTTCTTGAATACCATTAAAAAAACCACTCTCACAATATATATTTTTCTTACATGATGTACACGTCCCTATTAATTCACGCATATGATCAACCTCCAATAAATATAAGGTAACCTCATTGATTATGAGGTTACCTTATTGTGAGCGAATATACAATACTTCTAAGCTACGTTCAATAATGTTCTAGGTTGTTTATGGAACAAGAAGAACACAATAACCGTACATAAAATGAAGGATGGAACCATGTAAGAACCATTATAAATTAATGAATATAACCATGCAGGTTGTCCTTCAATTGCGGAGCCGAAGAATACGAGCCCTGCTACATAGTGAGCAATAAATCGTAATGTAGACCCCAATAATACCCCTAGCGTGATATAAGTAAGATATTTCTTTGTTTCACCTGACTTTACTGCCTGTTGAATTCGATTGGCAAAAATACCGGCAAAGCCTATGACTGTAAAGGCTAGCGCGTAATCAATAAATCCTTGTAATGGTGTTAAAATATATGCTGTTCCGGTTGCAACTTGTAATACTCCCCACAAAAACCCAGAAAGCAGACCACCTTTTAACCCCCAACGAAATGCAACTATAAATACAGGAATCATTGCAAAAGAAATCGACCCACCCTGAGCCCATATTTTAAATGATAATGGTAAGATATCCAAAAGTAATGCCAATGCAGTAAAAATGGATACTTCAACTAAGAATAAAATTCGTTTTGACCTCAACTGTATTACCTCCCTTTTAAATTTCCACGCAAAAAAGCAATGCCGAGGGGAAGCTTCCTGATGGGGGAATCCGCTCACATTGCTTTTTAATCCATCAAAAAAACCACCAATCCCTACGCTAGTACTAACTAACAGGTTCAAAGGGTCTGAACAAAATGTTCACTCTCAGCCAAATGGCTCCCCCTGTAGGCTTTTATTCTATATGCTTCATTTGTTATGTGTATTGTACCTTATTATCAAGAAAATAACAATCTCTTGTAATCCATAAAACGATAAAAATTATGTTTCAAATCGAAGAGTAAGGGAACATTAAAGTATTCCTACCTTTTATTAAATTAATTTAAACTTAATTCATTTATTTTTAATTAAAAACACTTGACTTTAAACACATATCAATTTATACTAGGTAACAGAAAGTAACTATCGGGTTACAGAAAATTATTTGGAGGGATTTATAATGACAAAAACAGTTTGGACAGTTGACCAAGTCCACAGTGAAGTTGGTTTCTCAGTAAAACACATGATGATTTCAAAAGCTAAAGGCACATTCGATTCATTTGATGCTGTAATTGAAGCAGACGTAGAAAATTTAACAGATTCTAAAGTAGAAGTAACTGTAGATACTGCAAGCGTGAATACACGTAATGAAGATCGCGATAATCATTTACGCTCAGGAGATTTCTTTGATTCAGAAAACTACCCTAAAATGACTTTCGTTGCTACAGATATCAAGAAAAAATCATCTCATGATTATGAAGTAAGTGGTGATTTAACAATTAAAGGGACTACTAAACCTGTTACGCTTGATGTTACATTTGAAGGTCAAAGCAAAGACCCAATGGGCGGAGCTACAGTAGCTGGTTTTAGTGGCAAAACATCCATTAACCGTAAAGATTTCGGCCTTACTTGGAACGCAGCAGTTGAAACTGGTGGCGTACTTGTTGGTGAAGATGTTAAAATCAACTTTGAGCTTGAGCTTCATAAACAAGCATAATAACCGACCATATTTAAAAGCTGTATTTCCTTTGTGAAATACAGCTTTTTGTATAGAATTGACTTATATTATTATTGGAGGTAATTCAATATGATTGTCTATTATGATAGTTACTGCAAAATCTGTACAAATTCTTCAACCATTTGGAAAAGGCTCGATTGGAGAAATAAGCTTACATTCGATTCATTTCGGAATATGAAAGATTATCCACTTGAAATGGAAAAGAGTCTTCATGTTAAATATAATAATCGATGGTACAAAGGGTATTCAGCAATAATTCAAATAGCTAAAATGCTCCCACTCTTATGGGTTCTCGTGCCATTCATGTATATTTTCAAGTTCATTGGACTCGGAAACATTATTTATAAACTGGTTTCTAATAATAGAAGACTTGTCCCTGTTAATCAGTGTGCAGACGGAGATTCGTGTCAAATCAATCCTCACTCCCGTTAAAGTACTCCACAGTATCTGAGGAGTGTACGGTGACATTCATTTGGCCATTCTCTGATTTGGCACGAATTAAAATCGGCTCGTTATACAGGTTCTTAAAAACAAAATCAGGGCCCCACCAGCTTACGGTTGCGTCCCTTCCTGGTGGAACATAGGGAACTCGTCTGCTATGGGCATATCTTTCCACTATTTGAACACCTTTTAGATCTACTGCATTATAAAGCGTGGAAGAAACCTGACAAATACCACCACCAATATCCTCGGAGAGTTCTCCCTTTACAATGACTGGCGCTTGTTTATACCCTCTTTCTGTTGTTCTTTCACCTACTACACCATTAAAGGAAAATGTTTCCCCCGGAAATACAACCGTGTTATTGATAGCTTCTGCAGCTAAAGCTATATTGTGAGATCTTTCTGAATTGCTTTGTTTATAGAAGGTGACATATCTCCCAAGCTCTTTCATACTAACTTCCCTTAAGAGTCCCTGATCTACTTTTGGATAAACAGAAGTTTTCGGAACTTTTAGTTTTCCTTTTTTATCACTATAATATAATTTTCTGAATAAACGATTGAATTCTCTCCTATCTAAAGTAACCCCCAATTTTTCCTTTATTATTGTACCGTCTTTATTAAATTGCGCATCCTGAGCTTCTTTATAGATGACTTCGTCCAGGCTGTCCATTAAATTTATTAGTTTATATTCATCAATTAAAGCGTGATCAATCAAATCTAATCCGTATTGTTGAATTTCTACGGTATCTAATGTGATTTCATTATTATTAATAATAACATTAGCATCTTCGGCATTCACCGAAAGGCTTGCTACCAGTAGAACTGACAAAAAAGTAAACACGCTCACACCTCCTATGGATAGTATGAAGCAAACCTGATAATTCCATTCTGGGGTAGAAAGAATTCGTTAATTCTACCCTAAAATAATAAACACCATCCAAAATGGATGGTGTTTATTATTTATCTGAAATCTCTATTGTCTTCTAAATAATCACTTGCAAGACGGTATCCTACGATAGATGCCAGTACAAGTATTAATCCATATAAAGTCTTTTTCATTAATTAGTTACCTCCTTAGTTCTGGAGCTTATTTATATTCAAATTTACTTCCAATTCTTAGAAAGGACGGAATTTCCCTTTTTTAAGTACTGCTTTCGCTCCGCCGACCATAAATAGGGAACGATCATCAACTACTTTCTTCATTGCTGCTGCTGATTTTCCTCGTATTTTATTACCATCAAGGATATTTCCAATTCCATCAGTAACTCCAAGAGATGCAACAGTTCCTTTGTTATGGAATACAAAATCTTGTAAAGGTTGATTGCGTAGTAATGCTGCAATATTATCCGCAGCTACTGTACCTTCTTGTGTAGCCAATTGGCCTGTTGGTGGATATGGACGACCGGATTCTTTATCCATAACCCATGAACAGTCTCCGAGAACAAAGATATTTTCTTCTCCTGGTACTCTTAAATCTGCATCTACATTTACTTTACCTTTAACTAATTCGAAACCGGATTTAGCTAGAACTGGGTTACCAGTAACACCGCCAGTCCAAATAACGGTACCAGCTTTAATTAATTCTTTATCATCTCCAACGATAAAACCTTCTGGAGTTGCTTCTTTAATCGGTGTTCCAATTCTGAATTCCACACCACGATCTTCAAGCGATTTTTTCGCATATGTAACAAGATCTTCGTCAAACATCGGTAAAATAGATGGTGCTGCTTCCACATTGATGATACGTGCTTTACTGCGGTCAATATCATATTTTTTGCAAAGTTGAGGAACTTTTTCAGCTAATTCCCCTACGAATTCGATTCCAGTGAAACCACCGCCACCAACAAGAATGGTCAGTTCATCTTCATTCGGATTTTCTTCTGAAGCATATTTGGCAAATTGATATTCAATATGCTCGGCAATTAGGCGACTTGAATCAATATCAGTGATTGCAAAGGCATTTTCTTCCATACCCGGAATTCCGAAAGTATTGGATACCCACCCTAGAGCAATTACTAAATAATCATATGAAACTTCACTATTTTCCAGCACTACACGTTGCTCGTCTTTTTTCACTTCAAGAACACTATCATAAATTAAACGAACCTTTTTCGGATTCACTGCATCAGTAAGCATAAAACGCGCCTGATTTGGATTGATTGTTCCTGCAGCCACTTCATGTAACCACGTACTTTCATAGTGATAATTATGTTTGTTAATTAATACAATTTCTGCTTCTTCTGGTGATAGTTTTTGTGCTAAACGTCTGGATGTAACAAGGCCAGCATAACCAGCACCGAGTACAACTATTTTTGGTTTACTCATAAATATTTTCCATCCTTTCTTTTCCCCTTGAAAATCAGGGATAATAAGCGCTTTCAACAATTAAACATACTATAAAGTCATAAATCGCTTAAGTCAATTAGAATTTTAGTCATTACTTCATTATAATATCAAACTTTTTGTGAATACGCTAATAAACGAAACTTTTTTTCATCAAAATTTTTTTAAACTTTGCCCCCATAGCCTCAATCGATCAAATAGGTCTTACCGTTATTTCATTTACATTCACATAGCTTGGTTGGGTAGCTGCATAGACAACTGCTCTAGCTATATCGTCTGTTTGTAAAGGTTCCCGATCTGTAGGAAGTCTTTCCGAATTACGCTCCGTTTCAACCATACCTGGTGATATATTTGTTATTCTCACACCTGTTCTGGCCAATTCTTTTTCAAGACCAGATGAAATTGCCCGTACTGCGAATTTCGTAGCACTATAGACCGTACTTTTCTTTGTAACTTCATGACCAGAAACCGAGGAAATATTAACAATGTGGCCAGCAGACTTTTCAATCATACCCGGCAATACTGCATGGATTCCATACAATACACCTTTAATATTGACATCAATCATTTGATCCCATTCTTCTACGTTTGCTTCTCTTACAACACCATTACCTACTAATCCTGCATTATTCACATAAATATCGATGTCCCCAATAACTTCTCTCGCTTTCTTCACCATGGATTCAACATCTTCTTGATTGGAAACATCGGTTGGAACACCAACTGCTTTCCCTTTGCCGCCATTGTTTATCTGATTTACTATCGCATCTAGCTTGTCCTTTCTACGTGCCGCAACAACGACATTTGCACCTTCCTCCGCCAAATGCTTGGCAATTGCTGTTCCAATTCCACTGCTTGCTCCGGTTACGATTGCATTTTTCCCTTTAAGTTTTAACAATGGGCATCCTCCTTCAATCTCTTTAAGTCAAGTTTACATTACTCTTGAGCTGGTAGTTCTGCTGTTCCCTGGTCTTTAGATCTATTTTCAGGTCCTGGTTTCTGTTTTTTTTCTTCTTCTTCTTCTGGATCTGGTTCTGGATCTGGCTCCGGTTTTGGATCTGGATCTGGATCTGGATCTGGATTTTGTTCTGGGTTTGGTTCTGGATTTGGCTCTGAATCTAAATCTGGTTCTGGAGCTGATTCCTCTTTCTCTTTCTCTTTCTCTTTCTCTTTTTGATTTTCTTCTTTGACTTGTTCAACTGTCTCTTCTTGAGTTGTGTCTTTCTTCTTACTTTCTTTAGGGGTGGATATTATCTGCTTTTTTTCAACCTTTTTAACTTCATTATTACCACTTGATTTGCTGCTTGACTTCCATGTGCTGCTTTCAGAACTTTCTGTAGGGAAATGGTTGTTTTCTTCTTCGTTTTCCACTACTTCGATCCATTCTTCTTCTTTCTCTTCTACCTCTTCTACTGGTTCTTCTTGAATGGCAAACCGATCCATATTCTGCAATGCGATAGATCCCGCATTTCCTCTTTTTACAAAAGCTGTTGGAGTAAATATCTCCACATTTTTATTTGGGCTGAGCTCCTGTATTTCAGTTTCTGGCTCGGCGATAACAACATCCTGTATTGCTTCGTCGTCCTTGTCATTCTTTTCATATTCATCTTTTGTAGCTTCAGCACGATGAATACCGGCACTCACAACGATAAAGAAAGCAATCAATGTCAACACATTAATGATTATCAGTTTTTTATTCTTCATTTCTCCGCTCCCTATATATCGATTTTTGTCTGTTATTATCGATATTTAGTATTTATCTTATTGTAAGCCTTAATTGGTATATTTTTCAAACCTTTTTAGCTATTTAATCCCATTTTAAGTTTATTAGAATAAAAAAACTGCCCCAATGCAGGTTCAAGACCTACTGGGACAGTTCTTTTATAAGCTTTATATCGTTTTTTTCTTGTTGGAAAAAGCTTTTCCTCTTTCCATCCACTTTTGTTTTGCTTCAATTTTCTTGTTTTGTCGAGTTTCAGCAAGGACAGGGAAATCATTTTCAGCAAATTCCTGAACATCTTCCCAGTTTGGGAAAAATAAAACCTTCACATCTTTTGCCCCATTATCAAGACGTCGATTATTTAAACAAACACCGAAAATTCTATCTGATTTTGCAAGCATACGGTCAAAAAGTGCGGGTTGCTTTTCCTGATTTCGATAAAGCTCGTGGACTTTCCCCATATAATGTGAATCGTACTCACTGAATGCTGCATCACCATCAATGCACCTACTGCTGTGATATACTTTTTTATTACTCGCATAGATCCATATAAGTGTGCCGTAAACTAGGTTTTCCTTCGTACTTACGATAACTTTTTTCATGTGTATCATCCTTCTGTTTCGAGGAAAATTAGCATCGTAAATATAATTCTTCAAGATATCCGTTTATTGAATTATGCTACCTCTACTTCTTAGTATACACCATTTGGCAACTAAAAGCTTGAAAAAATATTCCATGCGCTCATACCACTTTGTTATTTTGAGAAATCCATTTTCCAACTGTAATAGTCATTTTCTGCATTCTTTTCATAGCTTAAATAAGCATTAAATTTTTTCCCGTTTTTGCTTGTTAGTCCCCTTACATAGGCTTTATTATTTTTCAGCAGATCCTTAACCATTGTTTTGGTTGGTTTCTTTTTCATTGTTGCTAAAAACTTATCATTTTTCCAAATGACAAATTTACAGCCCTTTTTCCAATTACTGCAACCAAAGCTTTTATATCCGTCTGTTATTTTCCCATCACATTTTGGGCAAATCCCTAACACTTCATTCGTAGCTCTGGATGAGCTCACTTCTTTAATAATAATTGCTTCCCCATTTTTAATCGTTTCTACTGAATTATTCGTAAAATGAAAAACAAGATCAAGGAATTCCTTTTTGCTTGCTTTTCCTTTTTGAATATCCGACAATGCTTTCTCCAGTCGCCCGGTAAATTCCAGGTCAAACAAATCATGTACAGGGAAAGTTTCAACAAGTCGCTTGCCAAGATCAGAGCATAGCAGATTTTTACTTTCTGTAGTAATATAACCTACGTCTTTTAGTTTCTTGATTGTTTCTGCCCTTGTTGCAGGTGTTCCTATACTAAATCCTGTTAAAATGCTTCCCATTAATTCTTCACTGTCATCTTCTTCTTTGAAGTTTTTTCCACATGTTTCCATTACGCGCAGTAATGTTCGCTCTGTATGGTGTTTTGGTGGCTTGGTAACATGAGAAGTCACCTCGGAATCTATTAAACGAACACGGTCTTTCTCTTCAACCAATGGTAATAAGGTATCCTTGGACTGGATCTTCTCGACTTTTTTCCAACCTTCTACAAGCTGCACCTTTCCTTTGGATACAAAAACTCCTCGCAAATCCTGCCCTTCGATTTTCGTGATCAGCTTCGTTTCTTCATATTCAGCAATTGGCATAAATTGCATGATAAAACGGTTTTTAATTGCTGTATAAACAATATTTTCATCAGCGGAAAGTCGTTTTGGCTTTAAGTACGTTGGAATAATGGCACTATGGCTTTCCACTTTTGCATTATTAAAGACTCTCTTTGATTTCATAAACTTTATTTCGTTCCTATATGGCAAATCTTCGGAATGCGTCTTTAATACAGTAGCTGTTTTACCAACAATGCTTTCTTCCAAGGCCATACTGGATGTTCTTGGATATGTAATATATTTTTTTTCATAAAGCGCTTGGGCCACTTTCAATACTTTATCCGATGTCCAGCCTCTGAATTTATTCGTGATATACCCTTGAAGATTAGAAAGGTTGAATAAGAATGGCGGAAACTCTTTCTTTTTCTCCACCTGTTTATCAATGATTTCAGCTTGCTTATTTTGAATAGCATCATGAATCGCGTTCAAAGTTTCCCTTTTCTTAAATTTTTCCTCTTTGTCTTCCATATATGTGCCTTCATATTCTTTATTATTCAGTGTCTGAAATGTTGCTTTCAGCTTAAAATAATCTTCCGGCTTAAAATTTTCAATTTCTTTATCACGATCATAGATTATTTTGAGCGTGGGTAATAAGACCCTGCCAATATTTAATGCTTTCCCTTTTCCTTTTTGATACTTTAAGGTTGCTACAGATGTTAAATTAATGCCAATCACCCAGTCGGCCCACTGTCTGCTAATCCCAGCATCCCGAAGCGACTTCATAGCAGTATTTAGTTTTATTGTTTCCAAACCATGTAAAACTTCATTTTGCGTCCATTCATTTAACAAAAGACGATAAACTGCAGCTTTTGGCTTCACACCACCACGGTAAATAATACTGTCTCCGATTAACTGACCTTCCCGATCATAATCACATGCGGAAATAATTGCTTCTACATCTGATCGCTTCATTAATGATTGAATTGTTTTGAGCTGTTTGGCTGCTCCAGCATCAGATTTTGCTCTGTTTTGCGGACTGCTCTTCACTTTATATTTAAAATCAGATGGGATAAAAGGAAAGTTATCCATTTTCCAGCTTTTCATCTTACTGTCATAATCCTTGGCATCATAAAGTTCAACGAGATGACCGAAAGCCCATGTAATAATATGGCCGTTTCCTTCAAAATAGCCGTCTTTTTTCGTTTTAATTTTTAATGCGTCTGCAATGTTTTTTGCAACGGATGGTTTTTCAGCTAAAATTAATTTCATAAGTTAACCTCCAAATAAAAACACACGTTCGTTTATTTCATTATAAACGATGGCGTGTGTTTTTGAAATAGCATTTTCCTATATTTCTTACTAAGGCCACAAAGGAACACTGTGTGAATAAACATTGCGCAGACGAAAAAAAGAATTGATCTAAGCCAATTCTTTTTCCTATTTAGAAAAGCTCCCGTGCCAATAAGCGATAAACTTCCAAACGTTTTTCCTGTGAGTGTGGGATACTGCAAATCATTGCTTCATCAAATCCGTATTGTGCTTGTTCTTTTTGTAATTGTGTTGCGACTTCTTTAGCTGATCCTACTAAATGCAATTTACGATCTTTTTGGATGGTCATTCGATCTATTTCAGTCAGCGGGTAATCTTGGGCTGCTTCAGGTGTTAACGTTTGACCCATTCGCCCTTTCGAAAGCCATAAACGGGAAATATCTTGTGGTAGCGCCTCAAATTCCGCTTCTTCTTTTGTTTCAGCAGTTGTAACCATGTATGCAACATTAATTTTGGGTTTCTCCATAAATACGGATGGCTGAAAATGATGCTTGTATGTATCTAAAATCTCTTTTGACATCTCCCCATTAAAAAATTGTGCAAAAGAATAGCCAACACCCATTTGTGCAGTTTTTAAAGCACTATTACCGCTTGATCCCAGCATCCATGCTTCGGGCAAAGTTATTTGAGATGGTGTTGCTACCATATTGTACAAGCTATCTCCAGGTACTTCATCATTGATTAATTTTAATGTTGTCTCAAATTTTTCATACATATTGTTTAACATCGGCTGACGCCCTTCGGATAACGCATATATCGCATCCCTATCCCCACCAGGAGCACGACCGACGCCAAAATCAATCCGCCCTGGAGAAAAGGCGCTAAGTGTTTTGAACACCTCGGCTAGTTTTAAAGGAGAATAATGCATCATCATAATGCCACCAGTTCCGATGCGAATATTTTTTGTTTTGGCAGCCAAACGAGCAATCGTTACTTCTGGCGCTGAGCTAACATGAGTTTCTGTCCCATGGTGCTCTGCCATCCACAATCGGTGATAGCCTAAATCATCTGCCAAGATAGATAATT
The DNA here is from genome assembly GCF_042650085.1 of Oceanobacillus longus. NCBI lineage: Bacteria > Bacillati > Bacillota > Bacilli > Caryophanales > Bacillaceae > Oceanobacillus > Oceanobacillus longus. The sequence goes on from NZ_JBHSAO010000008.1 coordinate 46,992, forward strand.
CTTCTGCTTTTCTCAATGCATCCACAGCTGTATTTCCACTTGTAACAGGTGCTTGATCCAGTACACTTAATTTCATATGTAACCGTTCCTTTCTTCTATTCTAAATTGCTCTTTATTTACTTCCTGAACTTTCCAACGTTTTAATACACACAATTTAAATAATTCCTAAACAGTCGATTTTTATGGGGGTATATATTCATTGTATGGTGAATTTTTTCAGTTGTCTATTCAGACCAAGCAGTGTTGGGGGTAAAATGAAAATGAGCCTGGGACATAACTAAAGTGTTTAACTCAAAGCCGAACATTTCGCCATAATAGCGAAGGAAATACACGGAGACTCCTGCGGGATGAAAAGCCTAGGTGAGACTACGTAGAGCGATAGCTCGGAGTAGGCTCAGCAGCGCCCGCGGAAAGCGTAGTGTATTTCCGTAGCGGTATATACACCAACTATGTTCGGATTTTACTTTGGTTAAAACACTTTTGTCCCAGTCTCATTCTGTATGTTATTTCATATCCGGTTCCGGCAAATCGTCGGACTTTCTCAATGCCCATAATGGTGTATTAAAAATGTACGGTGGGGCTGGCGAAAGTTTCGGTGCTGGTGCCAACGGAACTGGGTCCTCAACATAATTAAACGTTCCACACCCATCCATACTTGGGCCGTGTGCCCATCTTCCAGCAGCACTTTCATTCCCCATAGAAAAGTTGAATAATGTGTAGGCTACTTCCTGCTTTTCTAATTCCCTTGGGAACGTACTCGGTACAACGATATTTTCTTTTTCTTCCAGTTCTCTGATTGCGGCATACCATTGATTTTGATGCATGGTATCTCTTGCAAGTAACCAGGAAAGCATATCTTTAACACCACGGTCATTTGTCATTTCATACAGACGTGCAACCTGAAGACGCCCTTGTGATTCAGCAGTCAGGTTCATTCGAAAATCCGCAAGCAGGTTTCCACTTGCAATAATGTAATTTGCTGTCCAGCGATTTCCCATACTGTCTGCCGGCATAGCTCCTAATCCGGATACAATTGCATGTTGCGGATTCATTCCTCCTAGAATTGCTGCCACCATTGGATCCTTTGCAGCATCTTCCAATTCCATGTCAGGAGCACCGTCCAAGAGTCTTGCAATCATCGTTGCAAGCATTTCCACATGGGCAAGTTCTTCTGCCCCGGTATCCATCAACAAATCTTTATATTTTCCATCGCCGCGCGTGTTCCAGCCCTGGAATAAATATTGCATGGCTACCGACATCTCACCCCATTGACCTCCGAGTACTTCTTGCAGTTTCCGAGCAAATACGGGATCTGGACGTTCCGGCTTTGCGTGGTATTGCAATTCTTTTACATGATAAAACAATAGAGTCACTTCCTTTGAATTAATTGAATATCTGGTAAGTCTATAGGCTATAAACCACCCTCTTTATTAGGTATTCATGTAGCATCATAAAAGTGCTTACTCCTTTCCTTTAACTTTCCGCATATGCAATATATTCAGATGAAATATTATATTCTTCTTGCTTTTTTTAATTTTATATTGTAAGGTGAAAGTATTATTTAGAAAAATTACATAAATTAGTTTAATCTCTTATCAAGAGAGACGGAGGGACTGGCCCTTTGATGTCTCAGCAACCAAACCATGCAGGTTATGGTGCTAATTCCAGTAGGCGTTTTATGTTTATGCCTAGAAGATGAGAAGAATGCATACATATTAGAGCCTTCTTCTTAGTTGAAGAAGGCTCTTATTTACATTTGGAGGTTGAAAAATGTCAATCAGAAGTATTGAAACCAAATTAGCTCAATTAGGAAATAAAAGCGATGAGAAAACCGGAGCAATCAATCCACCCATTTATTTATCAACAGCTTATCAGCATAAGGGACTTGGACAATCCACTGGCTATGACTATACGCGAACAAAAAATCCTACTCGTAACATTTTGGAAGCTGGGATCGCTGAATTAGAAGCTGGTGATACAGGTTTCGCCTGTAGCTCCGGAATGGCAGCTATCCAATTGGTCCTCTCCCTTTTCCGGTCTGGTGACCATTTAATTGCACCCGAGGACTTATATGGTGGAACATACCGTATGCTGGAACAATATGCGGATATTTATAATATTAAAACCACCTATGATACATTTGACGATGTTGAAAAGACAAAGCAACTAATAACACCCAATACGAAAGCAATATTTATCGAAACACCAACAAATCCATCGATGCAGGAAATAAATATAAGCCTGTATGCAGCGTTGGCAAAGCAACATAGTCTACTATTAATTGTGGACAATACATTTTTAACGCCATACTTGCAGCAGCCAATCAGTCTCGGTGCTGATATTGTCATTCACAGTGCCACAAAATATATTGGTGGTCACAATGATGTTTTAGCAGGGTTAGTCGTAGCTAAAGGTGAAGAGATTTGTGCTAAATTATCTTTGAATCATAATGCTAATGGTGCTGTTCTCTCCCCATTTGATTCCTGGTTGCTAATTCGGGGATTAAAAACATTGTCCCTCCGAATGGATAGACATGAGGAAAATGCTAGAACCATTGCTAAGTATCTAAAAGAACACCCCGCTGTTACAAAAGTTCTTTATCCCAATAAAGGTGGCATGCTTTCATTTTGCCTAAAGAAGAGTAAATATGTCGATTCTTTCTTATCGAAGCTGCAATTGATTGTTTTTGCCGAAAGTCTTGGTGGTGTCGAAAGTTTTATTACGTATCCAACCACCCAAACTCATGCAGATATGCCAGAAGAAGAGCGATTAAGACGGGGTATCAGCAACGAACTACTACGTTTTTCCGTTGGTATTGAGAATGTGGAAGATTTAAAAGCTGACTTACAGCAAGCACTATCAATTTTGGAATAGGAGGATGTTAATAATGAGTCAACATAATAATCATTTAGAAACAAAATTAATTCATGGCGCACAAAGAGGAGAAACACAGACAGGGGCGGTGAATGTTCCTATCTATCTTTCTTCCACTTTCCACCAAAATAGTTTTGAAGAATTTGGAGCCTTCGATTACAGCAGATCTGGAAACCCAACCCGCCAGGCGCTCGAGGAAAAAATCGCTGAACTCGAAGGTGGAACCCATGGCTTGGCATTCGCATCTGGGATGGCTGCCATCTCGTCTGCACTATTACTCTTATCTGCTGGCGATCATGTAGTAGTGACAAAAGATGTGTATGGTGGAACTTTCCGATTTGTATCAGAAGTTTTAAAACGATTTAATATCGATCATACGTTTGTGGATTTAACGGATCTTGATGAAGTATCAAGTGCAATCAAGCCGAATACAAAAGTGATCTATGCGGAGACCCCTTCCAATCCTTGTATGAACATTACTGATTTACCAGGGTTAATAAAAATTGCCAAAGCAAATAACTGTCTGACATTTGTTGATAATACATTTATGACACCACTTTATCAGAATCCACTTGACCTTGGTGCAGATATCGTGTTGCACAGTGCGACTAAATTCCTTTCCGGACACAGTGATGTCATTGCTGGTCTAGCAGTCACAAGAAATCAAGAACTCGGTGACAAATTAGCGTTCATCCAAAATTCCTTTGGTTCGATTCTTGGTGCACAGGATTCATATCTATTACTTCAAGGGATTAAGACACTGGGTGCTAGGTTGAATCAATCCAGTAATTCTGCCGGACGTATTGCTGAATACTTAAATGCGCATTCCTTTATTGAAGAAGTCTATTATCCAGGTCTTCCAACACATCCTGGATACGAACTGCATAAAGAGCAATCGACAAGTAGCGGAGCCGTTCTTTCTTTCAAATTACCAAATAAGGCTGCTGCCAAAGCATTCGTCGATCATGTCCGAATTCCAGTTTTTGCTGTAAGTCTTGGTGCAGTCGAATCAATTTTATCGTATCCGGCGACAATGTCTCATGCTGCAATGCCTAAGGAAGAACGCGAATTGCGTGGAATCACAGATGGGCTGCTTCGGTTCTCTGTAGGTCTTGAGAATGTTGATGATTTAATTGCAGATTTTGACCAAGCACTTAAAGTTGCTGAAAAAGAAGCAGATTCCGGAGTTACAGTTTCTTAATATCGTATTAAACCCGAACTACGTAAAAAAGCCCCGACTCCAAGTCAGGGCTTTTTCTATTAAACTTCAGCAGCCTCAGGCAATCTTCCACCTAAATAATTTGCTGTTTCCAGCATACTGCATTTTCCGCTTTTTGCTTCAGCGTCACTATTATATTTTGTGTTTGTATTAGTACGATTAATTAGCCTTCAACCAATCTAAGGTTATTTAATCGCCATTTTAGCCATTGATATTCACGTGTTTTTCTTGGGAGAAATTGACGTATATCGTCCTCGTGATACCCAACTTGAAGTCTCTTTTCATCAATAATAATTGGACTTCTAAGTAATCTTGGATATTTATGAATGGTTTCAAGCAAATCCTGTAATGGAAGATCGTCGAAATTCAAATTAAGATCTTTATATATCTTTGATCGGGTAGAAATAATTTCGTCTGTCCCCTCGACTGTCATACGAAGAATCCCCTGAAGTTCACTTACAGTTAATGGATCTCTTAGAATATTCCGTTCTACATAAGGAATCTCATTCTTTGCAAACCATTGCCTTGCCTTCCTTGTTGATGAACATGCTGCTCCATATATTGTAGCAATCATATATCCTACTCCTTCGTTTCATATTTTTAACTTGAAATTTTTTTGGTTCATTTTAAAATTCATTCTCATTTGTAAAGTCCTTGTTTTAATAGATTCATCTCAATATTAAAGTTTTCAATAGCTTCCTCATCGGATAATTCCTTAGAGAACTTTTCAACGAAATTGCGAAAAGCTACCGCTGTAATAATTTGCATAATATGAAATATATCTTTGTCTTCTTTAATATTTAAATGGTCCTTATTAACCAGTTTCTTCATTTCACTTAGATCATCCGCGCCATGTTCAATATCGAATACATCCGTAAAGGTATTTTCAACTTTATGTGTCACATTTAACATTGCATTTTTTAGAAATTTATGTTCTTCCTCATCCGGCATTTGTACAAGAAAGTCATAGTACATTTCAATTGTCGCTTCAATAATATCTCCATTATGCTTTTTTAATAAGGAAATAAAATTATTTTTTCTCTCTTTTGTCTCTTCACCCAATAAAAAGTAATAGAGATCCTCTTTGTTTTCAAAATACTGATAAAAACTTCCTCTTGGAATTTCAGCTGATTTAATAATATTAGCAATAGATGCTTGAGATAATGGTACTCTTGCAAATTCTTTTTCAGCTGCTTCCATTAATGTTTTTTTTTTATGGACAGGAAGGTTAAAAAATGTTTGTTTCGGCAATGTTCTTCCTCCAACCTCTCATGAAGTGACATGATGTCATATATTTATAATTACATAATAAGAGACGCCGTGTCACTTGTCAAAGATTTTGCTGACATTGTGTCACTTCACTATATTTACCTTAACATTTAATTGTGGTATAAATATGGGAATCTTGCGGCAATACTATTTAAAGGGACTAATAACCTTTCGTCGCTACAATTTCTAAAATTTCGTCCTCAATCACTTTCCCCGCATCTTCATCGAGCAGATTATTTACCATGAGAGAAATAATCAACTCTTCTCCATCTTTCGTTTCCATGTACCCTGATAACGTGCTCACACCTTCGATGGTTCCTGTCTTCGCTTTTACTGTAAGACCTTTCATCCGATCCCTTAGTGTGCCGCCAACCATTCGATCTTCTGCTCCCGCGATTGGGAGTGCATGCAAGAATACTGGGAACCAGACGCTTTTTTGCACTTCATATAAGAGATGTGAAATTTCATTAGCCGGAATCAAATTGCTATGGGATATTCCGGAGCCGTCTTTGATCATTATACTTTTCATTTTCATCCCAAATTGGTTCATTTCGTTTTTCAATACGTCTAGTCCTTTTTCCCAGCTCCCCTCTCCATACCTTTTTTTACCCATTTCCTTAACTAAAATCTCACCGATCCCATTATTGCTTAACTTCATGAATGGAACCATCAACTCAGCAAGCGGCACAGAACTGCGTGATAAAAGTAATTTTGCATGTTCTGAAGCCTGACCTTGTTTGATGAATCCGTTCCAAGTAATCCCCTGTTTTTCCAAAGATTGTGCAAATAGCTTCATGGCATATTCAGTTGCTCCCCATATCGCCATCCATTCCTTAACTGGTTCTGAGTGAAGGGAAATGTTGCCTTTAATTGTTATCAGATTACCTCCATGTTCACGTTCGATAACCAGTTCATCCTTAACATCATTAATCGTTACAGCTTCGTTTCGGATTGTTATGTAATCTGTGCTAGGCAATATAAGAAGCGATGGCTTTTCTCCGACCTTTGCAGGACTCACTTCGATCATGACAGAACCTGTATCATAATCATCATTCGGTGATGCCGTCAAAGCAGAAACCTGCGCTCCATAATAATACTGTTCGTCCTTCCACACTAAATCACGGGAAAGTCGAACGTCATCATACCAAGTATCATCTCCAACAATGTTACCTGTGATTCTTTCGATACCCTTTGCTTTTAGTTTTTCTGAAAATGCTTCAAAATCTTTCAGTTGTAACGTTGGATCCCCTTTTCCAATGAGATAAAGATTCCCTTCAAGCGTATTGCCGTTTATATCCCCATCCATTCTAATTTCCGTAGTGAATCTATAGTCACCACCGAGCACATTAAGTGCCGCTACACCAGTTAAAAGCTTCATATTAGAAGCTGGATGGAGACGAATGTCACTATTATATTCATACAATACTTCTCCAGTAGTTGCTGCCCGAATACTAATTCCAATTAATCCACCTTTTAGTTTTTCATCATTCTCTATGTAATATTTTATCTTTTGTTTCATCATTTAAACTCCTTCCTTTTGCCTGACGGTTAAGAATTAGTACGCCATTACATAATTCTACATTGGTTATAAAAACCCTTTATTAGCTTAATTATTTTATAGAATAAGTCTTTATTATATTTTTTCACATCTAGTTTTAATGCCCTTCCTAATCTCAAGAAAGTCCATATACTGTGTGTATACGAATACAGGAGGTGAAAATTTATGAGCGGTTATGGTGATAGCGGCAAAGGCTTTGCTTTGATAGTCGTTTTATTCATCCTTTTAATTATTGTTGGAACATCTTTTGGAAAATCCTATTAATATGTCACCTTTTATCTAAACTTCTTTCCTCCTCTATAAGCGGAATTTTTAAAGGATGCACTGGCATCCTTTTTGTTTTTGGAAAAATTTGGCATCCGTCAAGCCTTTTCGGCGAATGCCTTAGTTGCACTTATGCAAGTAAGAAAGTTTATACTTTCTTACTTGCTAAATAAAATAACTTGTCCAAACCTAACGCTGAATCCGAATAATTCTAATGCCATTAATTATTCAATTAAGCTTTACAATAAATTTCCAATTGATGTTTCCTACAAAACTGCATATAATAGGAACAAACGTTCTTATTAGGTGGTGTCTTGATTTGAATTATTCTTCTTATCCTCGTAATGATGTACTTTGTATCGACATGCGTTCATTTTACGCAAGTGTGGAGGCAGTAAAGCTAGGCCTGGATCCTATGAAAACCATGCTGGCAGTAGTAGGCGATCCAAACAGGTCAGGGAGTATTGTACTTGCAGCCTCTCCGCAATTAAAACAAAAGTATGGGATTAGCAATGTCAGTCGTTTTTTCGAATTGCCGGACGACCCGGATATCCATATCGTCCCCGCCCATATGGCAGATTATCTTCATGTTTCCGTGGAAATAACGAAACTTATCAATCAATATGTACCTAAGGAAGCAATCCATCAATACTCCGTTGATGAAGTATGGGTAACGGTAAATGGTCTTCAGAAACTTTTTGGAAACCGCTTTGAAGTTGCAAATAAAATCAAAAACGATATTTTAGAAAACTTTGGGATTACTTCTTCGGTCGGGATTGGTGATAATAAATTTCTGGCAAAAGTCGTGATGGATCTGCATGCCAAAAAGGTTGGGATTGCCGAGTGCACTTATGAAGATGTGGAGGAAAAACTGTGGCCGTTTCCCATCGAAGACATCTGGGGCATCGGCGGAAGAATGAAACGCAATCTGAACCGCATGGGAATTGTTACCCTCGGCCAGCTTGCAAATTATAATCTAGAACATTTGAAAAAGCGGTACGGAGTTATGGGAGAACAATTATATTGGCATGCATGGGGGATTGATTTAAGCCCTGTTTTTGGTAACTTCACAAAGCAGGAGCAAAAAGGTTATGGCCATGGAATTGCTCTGCTTCGTGACTACACGGAAGATGAAGTTGCCTATTGTATTCTCGATCTTTGTGAAGAAGTATGCCGCAGAGCTCGAACAGCACATAAAACAGGTAGAACCATTCATCTTGGCATTTCCTATTCGAAAGAAACCGGTGGCGGATTTTCCCGTTCCAAATCCATTGAAATCCCTACAAACGTGACAATGGACGTCTATCATGTATGTATGGAATTATTCAACGAATTTTATGATGGAAAAAGCAACATACGGCATGTATATGTCACCCTGACTAAATTAGTGGAAAAAGGTGAAACCCAGCTTGATTTATTTGAGGACCGCACAAAGAAAAACGATATCGGCTATGTCATGGATGCGATTCGTGATAAATATGGATCCACTGCAATTCTCCGTGCCTCGAGCTATACCGATGCAGGCGTTACATTGGATCGGAGTAAGAAGATTGGTGGTCATTATGCGTAAAAAAAGAAGTATATCAATTAAAAGGCCCGGAATCATCCGGGGCTTTTTCATTTGTTAACAGTAATCGTTTACATGCTATAATATATTCATTCACTGACAAATGAGGAGGTTTATGATGAGAAGGACAAAACAAGGTGTACTTATTTTCGCATCGATACTATTCTGTTTATTTTTAGCAGCTTGCGGAAATCAGTCCGAAAATGAGACAGCAGACGATTCCGGTGAACAATCTGGTGAGGAAACAGCATACCCGGAAGTAGAAGAAAATCCAACTGTCACGATAACAATGGAAAATGATGAGAAAATCATTATAGAGCTGTATCCGGACATTGCTCCAAATACAGTAGCTAACTTTATTTCCTTAATAAAAGATGGCTATTATGATGGATTGAATTTTCATCGGGTGATCCCAGGATTTATGATTCAAGGTGGAGACCCGAGTGGAGATGGCACTGGTGGACCTGGTTATTCCATCCCGGGTGAATTCAGTTCGAATGGCTTTGAAAATGAACTCGTACATGAACGTGGTGTGCTTTCTATGGCAAGATCCAATCAGCCCGATTCAGCTGGGTCCCAATTCTTTATTATGGCAGAGGATTCCCCACATCTTGATGGAGAATATGCTGCTTTTGGACAAGTTACAGAAGGAATGGATGTCGTCGATGCCATTGTTGCCGGGGAACGAGACGCATCAGATAAACCGCTGGAAGATCAAACAATGAAGACCATGGAAGTAGACACAAAGGGATACGACTATCCAGAACCTGAGAAGATCAATAACTAAACATTATATAGTAAGGGCAGCTGAGAAACTTATGGTTTTCCAGCTGCCCCTACTATTTTCCGGCATCGACAGGGCGTTCGTTTATTTAGTATAAAATTTTGTATTATATTGCGATATTTGTCACAAATAGTATAATAGAAATCTAGTATAATAGAAGCAGGCCGTATGTATGTGAGAGAGGTAAATCCAATGAACTATACAACTAAGTTAGACGAGGCACATCAAAAACTGAAGGATATCGAATTTGCCCTGGATGCGTCATCTATTGTTGCAATAACGAACAGTAAAGGGATTATTCAGCATGCAAATGATAAATTTTGCGAAATCTCAAAATATACTCTTGAAGAGCTAATTGGAAGCAACCAAAGCATCGTCAACTCCGGATTCCATCCAAAGTCTTTCTTTAAAGACATGTGGAAAACGATAGGTACTGGCAATGTGTGGCGTGGTGAAATTAAAAATAAAGCTAAAGATGGCGATTATTATTGGGTGGATACAACCATTGTCCCATTCTTGAATGCGGATGGTAAACCATACCAGTATATTGCAATCCGTTATAATATTACGACACGAAAAAAATATGAAGCTTATATCGAAGTAATGGCATACACAGACCCGCTAACGAAACTGCCAAACAGAAATCAATTCAGTAAATGGGTTGATAACCAACAAAAAGAACCAAATGAAACCGCAACAGCAATGTTTCTTGACTTGGACCGATTTAAATCAATTAATGATAACTTTGGACATGCTACAGGAGATGTCGTCCTCACAGCTGTTGCAGATCGCTTAAGAGCTTGCCTACGTGAATCAGACTTCATTTCTCGACAAGGTGGCGATGAATTCATTATCATATTAAGAAATAATGATTGTGAAAAGGCAATTGAGCAGATTGCTGATAATATATTGAAGCAGCTAAGTTTGCCTTACCAAGTTGGCGAAACGCAACTATTTACTACAGCAAGTATAGGTATAAGTAGAGCTGTTGTTCCTACTGAAGGTTCAAGAGTGGATTTCGTGGATAAATTAATTAAAAATGCCGACACCGCCATGTATCATGCAAAAAGGCAGGGCGGGAATCAGTACTGCTTCAATACAGCTCATCAAAACATTGTGCTTGAAAGAAATTATCAAATAGATCTAGAAATTAAACAAGCGCTTCTTAGAAACGAATTTACGGTTGTTTATCAACCAATCGTTAATCTGAAAAACAATAAGATAGTTGGTGCTGAAGCACTGCTCCGCTGGAATAATCGCAAATTGGGATTCGTCGGACCAAGTGAATTCATCCCTGTTTTAGAGGCAAATAGCTTAATAATTCCCGTTGGAAAATGGATTATGGCTACCGTATGCAGCCAAATGAAATCCTGGCAGGAAAAAGGGAAATTAATGCAGCGAATCTGTGTAAATGTATCCCCTATTCAATTCAAAGACCGAAATTTCATTCTTGATTTGAAAGAAATTTTAAATGAAACGATGCTGGATGCATCTTATTTGGAAATTGAAATAACAGAAGGAACCATTCTCGATATAGAGAACTCTTCCAAAACAATTAATGAACTGAAAGATTTAGGCGTTAAAGTTTCCATTGACGATTTCGGAACGGGGTATTCCTCATTAAGCTACTTAAAACAGCTGCCGATTGATACACTTAAAATTGATAAGTCATTCATTGATGACCTTGACAGAGACGGGGAAATTATTGCGAATACAATTATCAATATGGGGAAAAACTTGAATTTCCGAGTAATCGCTGAAGGAATCGAAAGTGAGGATCAACTAAAATACCTTGTCAATCAAAAATGTCATGAAGGACAAGGCTATTATTTCAGCAAACCAATCACGAACAGCCAAATGATGGATCTATTCAATGAATTGGGATAAGTAAAAAAACACCTGGATCAGATTGAACTGACTCAGGTGTTTGTTTTATGCTTTTTCTGGTTCTTTATCTGAATCCTTTTTGGCTTTCTCTTTATCCGCGTCTGAAGTCTCATCATCATCCATTAAATTATTGGCAGAAGTCTTAAACTCACGAAGCGTTTGTCCAGCTGCTTTGCCAATCTCAGGCAGTTTCTTTGGTCCAAAAATGATTAAAGCTAAAATTACGATAAGTATTAAACCAGGAATTCCTATATTTGCAAAACCCATAAGGTGTCACCTCCAAGCTATTATTTATTATACGCTACTTTAAGAGAGATTTTAAGTATTTTGGGTTATTTTCTTAGCTTGGACTAATTGACCACTGTCGTTTTTCTAGTATTCTATCATACCCTTCGTTGCACTGTAAGTTATTACCTATTAATTTTTAATATAAAACAAATAAAATGAAGCCCATAAACCATCACTGAGGCTTCATTTTATTTACTTGTTATTGAATGTCTTAACTAGACTTCTAAGTTAAACTTTTTCCCCCTGTGAATCCTCCTTCTCCACCTTAGGAGAATCATCTTCCAATAACTCATTGGTCGATTTCTTGAACTCCTTAAGTGTTTGCCCAAAGGCTTTACCTATTTCAGGTAACTTTTTAGGACCGAAAATGATTAGAGCTAGAATTAAGATTAAGATTAATCCTGGTATGCCAATATTGGATAACATATGTTAACCTCCAATCTCTATTTGAAAGCGCATACATTTAAGTGTTTTGTTTCATACTTTTAGCTTTTACTAATTGGCCACCGCCATTTTTGAGGTATTTGATCATTCCTTCTGTGGCTCTGTAGGTTAGTGCACCCATTGTAGTGGTAGGATTCGTTGGTCCAAAATGAGGAAATGCCGAAGCCCCACAAACAAATAAATTATCTACATCCCACATTTGCAGATAAGTATTCACGGCAGATGTTTCTGGATTATCTCCCATTATTACCCCACCACCGTTATGCTGACCATTAAAAGTTCCTGGAAAGTGTTCGGGCATCTCATCGATTTCAATAATATCTGCCCCCATCTCAGTAAATACTTCTTCTCCTTTTTGCTTTAATAATTCATGCAAATTACGATCTTGATCTGTATAATCCCATGTAACACGAACAAGTGGATCGCCTGAAGTATCTACGTAGTTAGGATCCAAATCTACGTAATGTTCTTTCCATGGCATAACAGCTTTTTGTGTCATAAAAGAAAGCGTTCGATTATAGTAGTATAGAGACTTTTCCTTAAATTCTTCTCCCCAATTTGGAGTACCCTTAGGTACTGGGTTGGTTACTATAGGTGGAGATCCCCCCTGCCTATATTCCACCTGACCACCGTGTATAAAATCGAAATTATTGTGATCAAAATGATCTGCGGTAAAATCTGAGAATGTTACACCTTGGGCCCCAGATCCTACATAGAGATTAAATTTTTTCTCGTTAAAGAATCCTCTTCCACCATAATAATTATGGTGATCGGTAAAGTTCTTTCCGATTACTCCCTCACCAGTCTTAGGATCATATGGTTTTCCAATTTTGGATAGTAACAAAAGACGTATATTATTAAACGTGTAGCTTGTTAAAACGACTAAATCAGCAGGTTGTTCAAATTCCTCTCCTGTTTGCGTGTCCACATATATAACACCAGTTGCTTTTTCCCCCTCATACAATACTCGCTTTACATTCGAATTCGTACGAAGTTCAAAATTTCCAGTTTTTTTTGCAACTGGTAGAACGGTTACAATAGGATCAGATTTTGCACCATATTCACAACCGTAACTTCCGCAAAATGCACAATATTGACATGCATTTAAAGTTTGACCATCAGGATTTTCGTAAGTCTGTGTCACGTTACCAGTAGGAATAACGTAAGGATGATAACCGAGACTTTCTGCTGCTTCATGAAAAAGCTTCATAGCAGGAGTTTTTTTCATTGGCGGATTTGGATAAGGATTAGAACGTTCTTGACCTAGAGGATCTACTTCTCCTGATATTCCTACCATTTTTTCAAACTTATCATAGTATGGCTCTAACTCATTGTAGGTAATTCCCCAATCTTGCAAGGTCATATCTTGTGGTATTTTTTCCTCTCCATAACGTTCAATCGTTTTACTCCGTATTTCAAAATCGTATGGAAAATAACGGTGGGTTTGTGCTGACCAATGTGATCCGCCACCACCTAAACCAGTACCTACAATAAAAGATGAAGGTTCACGAACAGGAATAGCCTCATCAGAAAGTGTATTTCGAAATGTGACAGTATCATCCGACAAATCAACCATCATTTCTTGCCTGTTGGAATATTTCAACTCATCATGACCATGTAAATAATCTTCTAATGTCCTTTCTTCTCCTCGTTCAAGTCCAACGACTTTATAGCCTGCCTTTGTAAGTTCCGAGGCAACTATTCCTCCTGCCCATCCTACACCTACTGTTACCACATCAACTTTATCTAATTTAGTAACCATTCAATCCCTCCTCATGTTTATCTATTTATATATTAATGATGGCCACCTAAACTGATCGGCTCAATAACCTTAAATTCTTCTTCTTCAACCATATCTAAGTAAGACATTTGTGCACCCGGGAATTCCTTCATTTTCCATCCTTCCATATTTTTATTTCCACCGTACATAGGATCTGAATATGCCCCTTCTATTGTCCCCTGCCTTAAAAGAGAGAAAAATGTAGATGAAGATATTTTGTTCATCTCTACATCTCCACTTTCAAAAGCTTCCAGTATTTCAATTTGATTTTCCTTTTCTAAATCAATAAATAATTTCTCATGCTTCTGTCTGCTCACTTCATTGATTTTTCGTACACCTTGTAGAAAAATGTCTCCTCGATTTAATGGTACTTCTCCTGGTTGAAAAGGGGGACGCATATAATTATCCGCATTCCTACCCCAAGGCCCCGCCAACTGCTTGTCAATAAAATAAGGAACTCCCAACCCAATAGCCCCCGGCCCATGCTCATCTTCCGGGAAGATTCTTTCCGTAGCCATACTCAACACATCAAAGTCCTCTTTCCTTTTGAAAAATTGCCGAGTTTCACTGTAATCGATCGGTGTATGGGCCTGATGATCTACTGTTTCTGTTACTGTAGGCTTTTCTTCCGTTCTAAATGGGTTAAATAAACCACCTAGTACTGCACCTCCCACAACGCCACCTGTCACCATGCCTGTGTTCCTTAGGAATGAACGTCTGGATACAACTTTTTCTTTTTCCGAATTATGTTCCGACATACGAATCCCCCTTGTTTCAAATTTAACAACCTCTTAAATATATATTCAGTTAGATGTGTAGTATGATTGAATTATAGTTATATAATTTACCAGTACAAAGGTCGAACAATTAAAATTCCATAGACTTTAACTCTAAATTCCTATATACTACATCTGTAAAATAAATAGTTTAAATAGTATAAATTATTGAAATTGAGGGGCGATATATATATGGATCAAGCTGTGTCGAATATGATTTCCGAATTACGTAATATACTGAATGATAGTCAAATTAGTACCAATGAAACGATATTGGATTTACATAGTAAAGATGAATCCTATCACATACCAAGTAAGCCGGATGTAGTTGTTTATCCCGAAACTTCCGAGCAAGTCAGTGCAATTTTAAAGTTTGCGAATGAACATAAAGTTCCGGTTCAGCCTTTCGGAATGGGGACAAGCCTGGAAGGTCATATCATCCCATATGACCGGGGAATAACGATAGATTTTTCATTAATGAATAAGATTATTGAAATTAAAGAAAAGGACTTTCTCGTTAAGATTGAACCTGGTGTTACCCGAACACAATTGAATAAAGAGTTGAGTAAATATGGACTCTTCTTCCCAGTCGATCCTGGTGCGGATGCTACGCTTGGCGGGATGGCAGCCACCAATGCAAGTGGTACACTTTCCGTAAAATACGGAACAATGCGAGATAATGTCCGCGATATGGAAGTTGTTCTGGCAGATGGCACAACGATACATACTGGTACATTAGCAGCGAAATCATCTTCCGGTTATCATTTAAATGGCATTTTTGTCGGATCAGAAGGTACACTTGGATGTATTACTGAATTGACATTGAAAATATTTGGAATTCCGGAATTTATGTCAGCAGCGAGAGCTACATTTAAAACGATAGACGATGCAGTTGAAGCTGTTGTAGCAGTATTACAGGCAGGTATTCCAATTGGAAGAATAGAAATTGTAGATGAAACTTCTGTAAAACAAGTAAATCATTTCAGTGAATCAACTTATGAAGAAGTTCCGACTCTCTTTCTCGAATTTCATGGGAACGAAGCAGGTTTAAAACAGGATGTCGCATTTACAAAAGATATTTTCGAGGACTTTAACTGCCTGGATATCCAGTTTGAAACAGATACTGCCGCCCGTAACCAGCTCTGGGATGCAAGACATAACCTGGCATATGCTTATATTCATAGTTATCCAGGAAGAAAAATGATGGTAACCGATGTATGTCTGCCAATCTCCGAATTGGCAGGTGCAATCCACCATGCAAGAGTAGTAATTGATCAACTCGGACTCCCGGGAGGCATTACCGGTCATGTAGGTGATGGTAACTATCATATCATTCTTATGATTGATATGAATGACCCGGAAGAAATTCAAAAATCGAAGGAATTAAATGAACAAATCGTTGAATATGCTTTGGCTCGCGGTGGTACTTGTACCGGTGAACATGGAGTAGGTTTTGGAAAGCAGAAATATCAAGAGAAGGAACACGGTGAAGCACTGGAAGTTATGCGTAAGATTAAACAGGTGCTTGATCCAAACGCTATTCTTAACCCGAATAAACTTTTAAATGATAAAAATAGCTGAACATAACGATGCGAAATAAACAAAAACACCTCCAAGATTAAATAGTTGGAGGTGTTTTTGCATTTATCTTCTTGCATCAATATACTGTTTTTCTTTTAAATAATTGATGATTACTTGAACCGATTCTTCTAACGATTGAATTTCCGTGTCTACTGTAATTTCCGGATGATTAGGCTCTTCGTATGGTGCATCAATCCCGGTAAAACTCTTAATTTCACCGGCCCGGGCTTTTTTGTATAGACCTTTAGGATCACGATTCTCACATGCTTCCAAACTGCATTTTACATAGATTTCAAGGAATTCATTCTCATCAAGCAACGCGCGCACATTATCACGATCTGTACGGTAAGGTGAAATAAAAGCGGTTAATGTCAGTAATCCAGCATCAACCATTAAATTTGCAACTTCCCCGATACGCCGGATATTTTCTGTGCGATCTTCCGGGCTAAAGCCTAAATTTTTGTTCAAGCCATGACGCACATTATCGCCATCCAAACGATACGTATGTATTCCCTGAGCGTGAAGCTCTTTCTCCAATGCTACAGATAAAGTGGATTTTCCGGAACCTGATAAACCCGTAAACCATAAAACAGCACTTTTATGTTGATTCAAGTTTACTCTTTCTTCTTTTGTAACATGGGATTCATGCCATACAATATTTGTAGATTGACTCATTTTTATCCTCCTAAAACCACCAAAAGTAAACAATTATGACAGTGATAGCCATTACGATTACACTGAGTGGCGTTCCTATTTTAATATAATCAGTAAACTTGTATCCACCTGGACCATATACAATAAGATTGGTTTGGTAGCCAATTGGTGTGATGAAACTCGCTGAGGAAGCAATTGCAATGGTAACAGCAAAACCTATTGGATCCATTTGCAGACTCGCTGCCATTTCTAACCCGATTGGAATCATCAATATAGCAGCAGCACTATTTGTAATTAATTCTGTAAAAATATTTGTTAATATATAGATCAATAACAGAATTGCAAATAATCCCAACGGCTTGCCAACAGTTAATAACCCCTCTGCAATCCACCCTGCCAGACCTGTTTTCGACATAGCAAGCCCGATACCAAAGGAACAGGAAATTAAAAGCAATACATCAAAATGGATATATCGCTTCGCTTCTTCAGCTGTTATTATTCTCGTTAAAAGTAACAGCACGACAGCCATTGCCATACCTTTTAACATACTTAATACACCAAATGTGACCAACAAAATCATGCCAATAAATATAATAATGGAAAGCTTTCCTTTTGCTGGATTGCGCTTTAGTGACTCCGGTGTATCCAGGGGTGTGAGAACATAGAAATCATTGGATTGATTAAATTTTTCCACAAAATCTGTACCAGCCAGCAGCAGTAAAGAGTCACCTGGTTTTAAAACGATATCACCAATTTTACTTGCAATTCGTTCGTTTTTACGGTGGACTGCAATTACACCAGCATCATATCTCGATCGGAATTTTGATTGTTTAATCGACTTGGATTGTAAGGAAGATTGATGCGATATAACCGCTTCCACAATCTCTGTATTGCCATTTTTTAATTCATCAATATCCAAATGAGTACCCGTTCTTAATGTTAACCCTTTCGTCATTTGAACATCTGTTAGTGTGGATATTAGCCCGGTGAAAATCAATCGATCAGCTGCTTGGATAGTCGTTGTTGATCGTACAGGTGAGATACGTTCCTTGCCACGGATAATTTCAATCAGATATAAGCCTTTAAGTTCTCTTAACCCAGCTTGCTTGACACTCTGATTTATATATGGAAAAGTTGCTTCAACAACTAACTCTGCAATGTACTCCCTCGAATCCTCTTTTACCTGTTGCTGAAAACCCTTATGTTCCGGCAGTAATTTATAGCCTATCGTAAAAATATAGAGGAGACCGACGATCGTTATCGGTATCCCAACGATTGCCAGCTCGAATAACGAAAATCCCTCATAACCATAATCAACTAACATACCATGGACTACTAAATTTGTAGATGTCCCTATAACGGTAATCGTTCCACCAAGAATGGTGGCATAGGAGAGCGGAATTAAAAACTTTGAAGGAGCAATCCCTCGCTCCTCGCACCACCTTTTGAGCATTGGTGTAAAGGTAACAACGATTGGTGTATTATTTAAAAATCCAGAAAGCAATGAGACAGGTACAAAAAAGCGAATCATCGAACCTAGTAAACTGCTACTGCCAGCGAGCCAGGCTTTCATCATATTTTCTATAATACCGCTTTTCTGCACAGCCCCGGCCACAATAAAAAGAAGGGCTATGGTAAGCATTCCTTCATTGGAAAATCCACTCAGTGCTTCTTCGGGACTGAGTATGCCAGTGATCAGGAATATAATAAGCACTGTAAAAACGACGAAAGCAGGACTGGCAATTTCAAAAAGCAGGGCACTAAACATGGCTATAACCATGACAAGAACAAATATCGTTTCAACTGACATGGGAAACACCCTTTAGAGGTTGTTCAAAAAGCACGGTAAAATGGCCATCGAATGTCTTGGTCCTTTTATCTTCCTCTTGAACTACACCTTTAGTTAATTTTATTTCATTCCTTTAATAAGCACTGCTGCAACCTCCGGACGGGAAAATTCTTTAGGAAGTTCCTCTCCATTACGAAGCTTTTCACGTACTTTAGTACCACTGAGATGAACATGGGATTCTTTACCATGTGGGCATGTTTTTTCCGTACCCATGTTTTCGCATGTTGTACAATAAAATGCATGCTCAAATTTGAATATTTGAATACCGAGTTCTTCTTCAAATTCGGATATTAATTCCTGTGCCTCATAGGTGCCATAGTAATCACCTACACCCGCATGGTCTCTGCCAACAATAAAATGGGTGCAGCCATAATTTTTACGGACAATGGCATGCAGGATTGCCTCTTTCGGCCCAGCATAACGCATTGCTGCAGGATAAACGACAAGCCGAGTACGATTTACAGGATAATAGTTCTTTAAGATAACCTGATAGCTCTCCATTCGAATTTCAGCTGATATATCATCCGACTTCGTTTCGCCTACCAATGGATTCAACAATAATCCGTCTACGGACTCCAGTGCACACTTTTGAATATATTCATGGGCGCGGTGGACAGGATTGCGTGTCTGAAAACCAACAACGGTCTTCCATCCTAGGTCAGCAAATAATTTCCTTGTCTCAGATGGATCAAAATAAAAATCTTCAAAATTACCATGGCTTGGTCGATTCAGCAAATAAATTGGTCCAGCCAGATACACTTCTCCTCTTTCATAAAGCTTCTTTACACCAGGATGAGCGGGGTCAGTTGTACCATATACAAGACTGGCTTCCTTTTCTTTGTCATATGTATACTTTTCTTCCAATTCAAGTACACCATAGAAAACATTATCTTCTCCAATAAGCGCAATCGTTGAACCAATTTCAAAAGACTCTGCTTGCTCCTCAGTTACTGGAAGGGTAATGGGAATACTCCAAATTGTCCCATCTTCCAGTCGAGTTTCTTCAATAACACGTGTATAATCTGCCTGCCCCATAAATCCAGTTAACGGGCTAAATCCACCGATTGCAATCAGTTCCAAATCAGATAAGCTCCAGGCATCTAATTGAAGAGATTGTAATGAATTTAATTTATTTAGATAGGATTGTTTCTGTGCACCAATTAATTCTCTATTTACAAGCTTACCACCGTGCGGCAAGATCGTTTCTGGTTGCTTTTGTTTAGTCACTGCCATCGTTTAAAACCTCCATATAAATATAGTTATCCCATTATCTCGTTTTTGGGCAATTTTCCGAACCAATTCATTGCTTTCATCTGTTTGTTTTTATCCAGAAAGCTATCGGAAAGAAGTTCTTTTAATAGTAGCTTTTGATGCATTTTATCAAACGTAGATTTTTTAATAAGTTGCCGACTTTCAAACAAAAAGTCCAAATAATCTTCATACTTCTCACTATATACAGTTTGAAGATCTCTTTTTATTTTGGTAGAAAGCTGTGGACTTGCTCCGTTGGTTGAAATACCAATCGTTAACTTACCCCGTCTAAAGAACGCAGGAAATTCTACATTTCCCTTGTCTGCTTCTGCTACAGCATTGATAAGGGAATTCGGAGGGGAAGCTTCAATAACAGACTCATTGACCATCGAGTCATTTGTAGCGACGACGATTAGAAATGCTCCGTCAACATCATGGGATTCAAAATATTTTTTCTTCCACTTTAAATTCCCTTTTTCCCAGTGGAAACGAATTCCTTCTTCGATCACCGGACTGATTACGGTTATGGAAGCTCCACCCTGCAATAGAGAATGGATTCTTCGCTCCGCTACATGACCGCCTCCGACAATAACAACATTTTGTTCACGTAATTCAATCATAAGAGGTACTGCTGTCATATTGAACATTCCTTTACTTGAGAAAAAATACTCTATCTTAGATTTTTATTGTTATTTAATAGATTCATAGACACGTTCTTTCAAGGCAGTTTTCATCGCAGAATGATCACCAAGTTGCCGGCAAAGGATGAAACCTTTGTCCGTCTCATTCAACTCACTCACTTTATTTTCCAAAAATTGCATGAGTACCCCTGTGAACCAAAGATAAGGTACGATGAAAACTTGTGATCGCTTTTCTCTTAAGGAAGAATGTATTCCTTGTTCAAAAGAAGGCTCACATGCAGCCAGAAAACAAATATCTACCGGAATATTTATTAATGCTTGCAATTTATCTGCTACATTTTCTATATCTATCTTTGTTTGAGGGTTACGGCTGCCACGACCAACAAGGAGTATTTTTGCATCCGGATTGACTGGAATGTTAGTCTCTTTAATTCGTTCTTCCAAAATAGTAGTAAAGCGATCCTGCACTCCTAGTGGTTGACCATAGGTGAACGTAATTCCAGGATATTTCAGTTTAGAACGGTTCACTTCTTCAGGGATGTCCTTGAAGTAATGCCCTGCACTTAGTAGCAGGACAGGTACAATGGATATCCTAGAAGCTCCTTCCTTTACCAGACGGTCAATACCTTGTGTGACATCTGGCTCAGCTAGTTCCAGAAAACAAATCTCCTGGAGTGGAGCGTTGACCAGTTCCTTTACAGATGTAATACAGGCAATTGCCTCGGTTGTCGCTTCCGTTATGCGGCTTCCATGACTAACATATAGAATTCCTTGCAACTCTTCTCCCTCCTATTCAACCTAAAATAGCCTCAGCAGTAAGCGCCTTTTCTATAGAATCCGTTTCAAACCATTTAATTTGATCTCTAAGCCGGACGACCTCACCGATAATAATCATAGACGGATTCTTGAATGTATGGGATTTATTTAAAATATTCGCCAATGTTCCAGTAACCGTTTGCTGGTTCTCTGTTGTCCCCCAATGAATCAAGGCTATTGGCGTATCTGGATGACGACCATATCGGATAAGTCTTTCGCAAATATTAGGAAGATTTTTTACTCCCATATAAATGCATAGCGTATCAGAGCCTTGTGCAAGATTTTCCCAGTACTTTTCATAAGACTCACCACTTTTACTAACTCCCGAGACAAAAGATACCGAAGAGCTATAATCCCGGTGAGTTAATGGAATGCCTGCATAAGCGGGAGCTGCAGAACCAGAAGTGATTCCCGGGACAATTTCATAGAAGATGCCGTTTTTCTTGAGTAATTCAGCTTCCTCTCCACCTCTACCAAAAATAAATGGGTCTCCGCCTTTTAATCGTGTAACCACTTTCCCTTGGTTCGCATATTTACAGAGCAAATAATTTATCTCGTCTTGCGTAAGCGAATGATGATTGGGACTTTTTCCACAATAAATCAATTCTGCTTTATCTGAAGCATGACTCAGTAACGATTCATTAACTAAACGGTCATATAAAATAACATCTGCTTTCTGAATCGTTTTCAACCCTTTAACAGTAATCAAGTCTGGATCACCGGGACCAGCACCTACTAAATAGACCTTTCCCATTCTTTCACTTCCTCTCTGTAGTCCCAACTTTAACTTTTGGCACTATTTGTTGTATGAAAATCCAGTCCTGAAAGTACTTCTTCAACATACCCGGCACGAACTACAAAATCACCGAAATGTTCTCCATGCTGCCGCTCCTTCGCATACTGCAAAAAGATGGGACGGAGGGCATTCAAAATCTCTTCTTCTCCGATATTTTCAAGGTAGAGTTTGTTCAAACGACTTCCATTGAATGCACCACCAAGGTACATATTGTATTTACCTGGGGCTTTTCCAATAAAGGCAATTTCAGCCAAAGCTGGACGGGAACACCCATTAGGACAACCGGACATGCGGATGACAATCTCTTCTTCACTTAGCCCAGCCTCATCAAGGATGACATCCATCTTATCCAACAGAGCAGGAAGATACCGTTCAGATTCTGCCATGGCTAGCCCACAAGTCGGAAAAGCAACACATGCCATGGAGTTTCTTCTCAATCCAGAATAATGCTTTCCTTCTGTAAGCTTATATTTCTCAACCAATTCGTTGATCTGTTTCTTATTTTTACTCGTAACATTTGCGATAATCAAATTCTGATTCGGGGTCAGTCGAAAATCTCCCTTATGTACCTTAGCAATCTCACGTAAACCAGTGCGAAGGGGATAGTCTTCAAAGTCTTTAATTCGACCGTTTTGAATGAAGAGAGTCAAATGCCACTTGCCTTCTCCTTTCACCCAACCGTAACGATCACCGTTCGACTCAAAGTGATACGAACGGGGCTTATCAAGATCCCATTCTAATCTTTCATTCAGTTCATCTTTGAACCAATCAATCCCTCTAGCATCTATCGTATATTTGAAACGCGCATTCTTTCTGTTGGAACGGTTACCAAAGTCTCGCTGAATGGTAACAACCTTTTCTGCTACCTCAGCTATTTTTTCCGGTGTACAGAACCCAATCACACGGGAAACTTGTGGATATGTTTTTGTATCACCATGTGTCATTCCCATGCCACCGCCAACAGCTACATTAAACCCTTTTAGTTTTTCATCTTCCAGGATCGCTATAAACCCTAGATCCTGTGAAAAAATATCTACGTCATTGGATGGTGGAACCGCGATACCGATTTTAAATTTACGTGGTAAATAGGTATCTCCATAAATGGGTTCATTTTCTTCACGGCTATCGATAACTTTTTTATCATCCAGCCAGATTTCATGATATGCATTCGTCTCAGGTAATAAGTGATCACTTAGTTTCTTGGAACATTCATAGACCTCAGCATGAACCTCAGATTGCTCAGGGTTAACATTACACATTACATTCCTGTTAATATCACCACACGCCGCAATCGTCGTCATCAAAGCCTCGTTCATTTCCTGCATGGTTTTCTTGAGATTCCATTTCAATATTCCGTGCATTTGAAACGTCTGTCTAGTAGTGAGTCGCAATGATTCATTTCCATATTTATCTGCAAGGTCATCCATGGTCAGCCACTGTTCCGGTGTCGATACGCCACCTGGCAAACGCACACGAATCATGAATTGGTAAGCAGGTTCAAGCTTCTTACGTCGCCGCTCATCCCTTTCGTCTCGATCATCCTGTTGGTAACTTCCATGAAACTTTAATAGCTTATTATCGGATTCCGAGATAGCTCCTGTAATTCTGTCCTCGAGCCCCTCTGCAATTGTTCCACGTAAATAATTGCTGTCCTTCTTAATGTGTTCCGTTTCATCTAGCGGTCCAACTTGCTCTGGAATTTTATTTTTACTCATGCCTTTATTCTCCTTTCCGTATACCTTCTTATCGTTAATATACGTCACGTTGATAGCGTTTCTGTTTGCGCATTTCACCCAAGTATGCTTCTGCTTCTTCATGGCTGAAGCCACCCTCTTGTTCGAGAATTGCAGTTAGTGTAGCATGAACATCAGTTGCCATATGTTTTTCATCACCACATACATAGACATGTGCCCCTTCATTCAGCCATTGATAAACTTCCTTGCTCTTTTCAAGCATCCGGTGCTGAACATATACCTTCTCAGCTGTATCACGGGAGAAAGCCACATCCATTTTCGTAAGTACACCTTCATTGAGCCAGTTCTGCCATTCTGTCTGATATAGAAAGTCAGTTTCAAAGTGCTGGTCACCGAAAAATAACCATGTTTTCACCTTAATATCTTCCTCTTCTAATTCTTCTAAGTAAGATCGATATGGAGCCACACCAGTACCAGGTCCAATCATGATTACAGGTGTTTCTGTATCAAAAGGAAATTTAAAATTAGGGTTAGGGTGGACATACACTGGCATAAGTTCTCCTGGTTCAATACGTTCAGCAATCTGTTCCGTGCATACACCAGCCCGATCACGTCCATGTGCATGATATCTTACTGTTCCTATTGTTAGTTGCACCTCATCTGGGTTTGCTTTATAACTACTCGCTATCGAATAGAGTCGAGCTGGAATCTTTCTCAGAATCTGAATAAATTCACTAGGTGCAATGGATTTTGGTGGATAGTCCTTTACCAAATCGAGCAAATCTCTTCCATCGATATAAACCTTTCGCGCTTCTTCCTGTCCTGGTTGTACAAGTACATGTAACGCTTCATTATCGAATAGCACTGCCGCTTGCTCCAGTAATGGCTTCGTAAGTCTAGTAATCTCGAAATTAGAAAGCAATGCTTCTCTTAACGAACGGATTTCTCCCTGTTTATTCACTTGAACGGTCTCATCCGGATTCCATTTCATTTCCTTAATTAATTGGTCTACAAGTTCAGGATTATTTTGCGGTAATATTCCAAGGCTGTCCCCAGGTTCAAATACCAGATTCGATCCTTCAAGAGATAACTCAAGATGACGATTTTCTTTGTTTGATCCTCGCCCACTCAAATTTAAATTATCTAAGATTTCAGCCATATATGGGTTGGTCCTTGTATAAACCTGTCGTTCCTCCAAAATAGTTCCAGCTGCTTCCTGTACTGCAAGGGAGGATTCACTTTCTTGTGCTTCATTTAATACTCCTAAGACTCCCTCTATCCATTCTTCTGCAGGTTCATCAAAATCCAAGTCACAATCGACTCTTGGATACAGTCTTTCTCCTCCAAGTTCCTCTAGACGCTTATCGAAATCCTTGCCAGTCTGACAAAAAAATTCATAGGACTGGTCTCCGAGAGATAATACGGAAAAGCGAACGTCTGTAAGTTTAGGTGCCTTTCTGCTATGAAGAAATTCATAAAAAGAAATCGCATTATCTGGTGGTTCCCCTTCTCCATGGGTGGCAGATATAATCAGTAAATCTTCAACCTTTTTTAGATCCTTTGTTTTAAAATCATCTAATGCAGCTATTTTTACCTTTAAATTTTTCCCTTCTAACTTACCGATTGCTTCTTCGGCAAGTCTTTGGCCAGTACCTGTTTCAGATCCATAAAGCACCGTCACTTCCCTGGAAGCAATCTGAACAGCAGGTGGAGCTGCTACGGCAATACCGTTGGTAGCAGTCTCCCCATTTGGAATAGATTCCGTTACCTGTATAGCTGCAAGATATCCACCAAGCCAATTTCTTTGTGCTTCCGTTAACGTTGGTAAAAGGACATTAAGATTTTCTGTTTGCTCTTGACTAAAAGGACTATTCATTACATTTAACTGCAAAGCTCTTCACCCCACATAATTTCATTTTTCCCATCCTAACTGTATGTCTATTAATTTAGGCATAAAGTATTGTATCCAAAGTTGTTTACTTGGTTTAAACTTTAAAAATTTTTCTTCTAAAAAGTGAATCTAATTAGAAGGATTTTCAGCTTGTATGAAGGCCACACTCCGTTTTATTGAATCCTGACCATCTTCCTGCACGTGAATCCGTAGAATCCGTTACTTTCGATGTACATGGGATACAACCAATACTCGGGTAACCCTGATCGTGCAATTCATTATATGGCAGGTTATTTTCCTTGATATAATCCCATACGTCATCCCAGGTCCAATGAATTAACGGGCAAACTTTGATCGACTTAAATTTTTCATCTTTATTAACAAAATCAGTTTTACTCCTTGATAGCGATTGTTCTCTTCGTAATCCAGAAATCCAAGCAGGTGCCCCACTTAGCGCTTCTTCAAGAGGCTTTATTTTTCGAATGTAACAACATTGATCAGGTTGGCGTTTCCACAGTGCCGAACCATGCTGATTAGCCTGTTCTTCCAGTGTCAAATCAGGTTTTTTTAGTTGAATGCGCAGTTCAGGATACTTTTCCTTTGCTTTATCAATTAAGTCATATGTTTCCTGAAAATGAAGATCTGTATCCAAAAATACAATCTCAGCATTCTTTTGTACTTTGGAAATTAAATCAACTAATACTACTCCTTCCGCACCAAAACTGCAGGCATAAACAATAGCGTCACCGTATGTTTCGTATGCCCATTGGAGAATTTTTGAAGCACCTTTTGTTTGGTCTGTCGGAATCCAGTCTTTATACGGGTCACCAGTAAAATCACTGTACGTAACCGAATAGTTATTCATACTTCATTCCTCCATTTATCGGTTAAATAAAAATAAACCCTCATTCTATATTATAAGAAGAGGATTTGCTAACTTTGCCTTTTAATAGGCTAGCTTTTTTTCTCTTCTTATCTTTCAGGTAATTCACCTGAAGGAGTTGGCACAGTATTAAATCCAACCTGTTGCCGAGGTTTCATAGGGCCCTTCCCTCCACCTCTCTGGATAAGAAATATTAACACAAGTAATTTGATATGAATTATCTGTATTGTATCTTTTAAAAGCATGAAAGTCAACAGTTGTTTTGTAAAATATTAATTAATTATAAATATTTAACTAATATAGGTTATCATCTTTACAAATCTTTTTAATACGAATGCAAACTAAAAGAAATCCCCACTAGGGAATCTCTTTTAGTTTGCATTACTTATCATATGAATCAATTCTTCCATGATGATTGGATATTCTTCAAAGGCGTTTTTGATATTCAGACGCTCCGTTCGTTTATGTGCATCGTGTCCATACGGTCCGACGTTTATAACAGGTGCATTTAGCTTCTGCATTTCTTTGAATGGTAAAATATAGCTGTCACCCCAGACCGGTGTGTTTTCTTCAAAAGCATTCCAGCCTTCTGCAGTACCGGAATAACTTACATAGCTGAGGTCACATATTCCATTTAAGTAATGAATCCGTTTTATAGGCAAGTTGAATTTTTCTTGTGCAATTTTCTTTACAAACGAAGTACACGATTCGATTAGTTCATTACCAGTGGAGTTGACAGCCGGATAGTATGGCGGTGCCAGCAATACAATAATTGCAGGAGCAAGTTCCTGACATTGAATCATTAGTTTATCGGTAATGCGCAGCGATTTTTCTCGATCATCCCAAGCTTCATTGTAATGAATATCTGCTTTAACATCACTTACATATTCCTTACCCAGTTTATTGGTCGCATAGGTTACTAAATCTTTATAACGAATCACTTTTACTTTTCCAATTGGTTCAACATGATGCCTCTTGCAAATTTGTTCATACGCTTCATTACACTTTTCTGCAGCCGTTTCCGCTACCTTCTCAAACAAATCAAAGGCCTCTGACGCACTCCGCTTCATAAGAAATATATTATACAAGGCAGACGAACGGTATGGAGTCTGTGTAGAATAATGCAACCGCAAATCCGTTTGCTGCAAGGTTACAGGAAGTGGTGTCGTCTCCCCGAGAACGGTTTCCTCAAATAAATCATTCCACTCCATCTCTCTTGTCATGAAAGAAGAAATATAAGGGGAAGTCATCCCACTGAGTGGCTCACCTGCATGTGTTTCTTTTCCATAAAATAAAGAAGCAGCAAGTAATTTTCCAATGGAACCTGTGTACATATAATGGGATATATCGGTAGGATCCTGACGAAAAGTAGGTTCACTGTTTAAAAATATTTTGTATGTGAATTGATGTTTTTCCTGAAGTTTCTCCAGAATAGGAACAGCAAAACGCATTCCCGCTGAGTTTACTTCTTCGTCAGGTACGGTTAATAACAGTAGATTAATTGGCCATTTTTCCACACTTGCCTTTTCAATGAGACTCATATGCATCACAAGCCCCATCTTCATATCCATTGTGCCACGTCCAAAAAGAAATTCTCCCGATTCTAAATCTTTTCGTACTTCTTCTTGAAACTCATCCTGTCTCTCCAATAATACTTTCGTAAGTTCCTCTGGTTGAGTAGCCAAAGGTTCCAAAACGCCATATTCCTCTGTATTCACCGTATCAAAATGACTTATTAGACAAATTGTCTCTTTAGCCTCAGGATGTTTATAAAATGCTGTTAAAAATTTTCGTCTCAAATCAGCATCATGGGTGGAAAGATAATCCGGGAACTGCTGGAAATACTCCAAATTCTGAAGCTTGGCACGTAACTTCGCAGGAAATTGTCTCTCCCCTTCTGATAATGTCATACTTTTCCAGCTTACAATTTCATCCAACAAGATCCGAAGCTTGTCTGGGCGATCCCATCTTAATTCTGCCATATAAATATCCCCCTTTTACAGTTACCTCTCTAAGAAGTCGATATTTATTAATTATAACAATAAATATTCTGAATATAAATATATTTTTATGAAGAGCGGAATCTTCTAGTATCCGGAAAATAAACTTTTGTAAAAATTTTATATTTTTTTCACCCCCAAACGCCAACTTTTTTCGATTATTAATATAGAATAATCATTTATTCTCGAAATTTTAAAATATAGGAAAATGGAGATGATTTATATGAAGGATAATCAAAAATTTACGTTTGAAGAGGTTTTTACTCAAAATGAAAAAAGAATACACTATTATATCAATCGCCTTCAAATTCGTGATAATAATGAAGACTTCTATGAAGAAGGTCTTTTTGCGTTGTGGAAAGCCTATGAAACTTACGAGCCGGACAAAGGACCCATGGCAACTTATTTTAATTATTCAATCAAAAACCGATTAATCGATCGCATACGTAAAGAAAATAATGCGGTAGAAAAAATGGATCATTTTATACGTAATCAGCAATATCTTTATGATGATGGTAACTATGCACGTGGATTGGGATCCAATACTTCTATTAAAAGTTATAGGGAATTCTTTTCAGTCAATGATCAGTTGTGGGAGCGGTTAAAAAAGCATCTATCTGTGAATCAATGGAAATGGGTTAAATACTATATCATAGAAGATCTTTCTGTTAAGAAAATTGCTGTTCAAGAAAATACATCGACCGAAGCAGTTAAAAGTTGGGGAAAAGAAGTTAGAAAAAAATTAAGAGATAGGGCATTTCGGGAGAAGATTGGCTGGCATATTGTATCGGTAAACTGATTGAGGCAATTAAAGAAGAAGATATTCTAAATGTTCGAATGGAATTAGCAACTATTAAATCATATTTGAATGGGATATATTCGTTATAGCCCACTACAAAAAGGCTCTGAAAATGATTTTAGCAGGGCCTTTCAAGTAATTAGTCAATTGATATTCAACTTTTTATTTTCTACGAAGTAGGGCTGAGCTGCTTTATACCAATGCAGACAAAGAATAAAAATTAAGATGAGATCCACTGCATCACCGCCATAGTACATCAGCATTCCACCAAATTCCGCCTGTGAAACAGGTACTCCATTAGGTGGGTTTGCATAAATATACTTAGCCAGTATTCCGTGGGAAGCGAGTGAAAGCACCAATACAACTGAACGGTAAATAAAGCTGTAGCGATGAGTTATTGGGTCGATATAAATCATTGCAACCGTAAAAATATAACCTGCCAAAAATACATGGATATGTATCAAAATATATACAGCAAGGCTTTGATGCATTCGTATATACAGGTCGGTCGTATAAAGCACCCACAAACCACCCATATTTAAGATTGCTGCTATAATCGGATGACTCAAAAATCGAATTAGTAAGCTTTTCAATAAACCGGTAACCTTCTTTGCTGCAATAACTGGTATCGTTCGCAGTAAAAGTGTCATCGGTGCTGCAAGAGCCAGAAAGAGCGGTCCTACCATCCCAAGTAATAGATGAACCAGCATGTGGATCCTAAAGTCTGTATGTGCTAATTGTGCTATAGGCCCTATAATTGCAAGAGCAGTGCAAAAAATTCCCAGAACCCAGAAAATATATCTATGTAATGGCCACCACCTGAGTCTGGTCCTCCTACTAGTTATTATTCCTGCAACAATATATATGCCTAAAAGAAGTAGGAAACAAAATGCAATTACGTATTCTAAAGGAAGACTAAACCCTTGATACATATCATGATTCATTTGTTTTTCTTCCTTTCGCAACCCTTCCTGTTCTTACAATAAAAAAAGTACCAAATACGATCATAATAGCTGCAATGACATTCCATACGATGTCATATATAATAACGTGATCGACATAACGAATCTGATGAAGACGCATAATCTTATGCTGTATGATACCATCATACAACTGAAAAGCACCTGATCCAAGTAGCATTCCGCCCCACCATCGCTTTAACCATAATGCATTGCGTCGTCTTAGATCTGCCACCATAAATAATCCTCCAACTGTTGCAAACCAGCTGAATGCATGAAATAGTCCATCGGAAATCAGCCCGATTTCGGTGGTTGATTTATCATAGAAATGATGCCATTGCAATAATTGATGAAATATAAATTCATCAATAAAAGCAACAAGCCCAATTCCAAAGAGAAAACCCGACCATAAATTGTGGGCTAGGAAATTAATACGATATGAATTATCTGTCATATATAATGATTTGTCCCTTGTAGTAGTCATCTTACCTCACCTAATTATTCGTAGTTTCATTTAATACTATTTTACCCATTGTTTTTATAGTTAAACCCGCCGTATAAGAGCCCACTAAATAAAAAAATGCTCATAAACCTGTACAGGCTTATGAGCATTTTTAAACAAATAGATATTTAGTTAATAGGAGTCTTTGTAATGGTATGATCTGTTGTTGATCCTGTCTTATTACCGGATGATGTGTTTGACTTTACATCGTCTTTTGCGGACAGTAATTCATCTTTTGCATCTACTGCTTTATCTTTCACATCCATTAAGTCCCCTTGGGCATCTTTCACAGAGGACATGACTTCTTTCGATTCATCCGCTACATTTTTTGATGTCTCTTTGATATCTTTTACTTGCGTATCCAATATGGCCTGGATTTTGTTAATTGCTTCTTTGGAAATATCGGTTGCATTTTGAACTCGGGTAATAAGTGCTTCTCTTGTACCGTTTGGATCTTCTTTAATTGTTGTAGCATACTTGCCAACGGAATCTTTCATTGTTTTGGAAGTATCCTTTACTTTCGTACGCGCATTGCTATTAAGAAGAACGAGTGAAGAAGCTCCTGCAACCACTCCTGCAACGATTAATCCTGTTTTGGCTTTCTTTTGTTTTTCTACTGTTGTATTCAATGAAAAAACTCCTCTCAATAATATAATTGTTTTGTTTGTTAATGTTTAATTTCCCGTTATGAAGTAAAATAAACATAAAATTAAAAAGAGCTGACGTATTCCTATCAGCTCACATAACAACTATTTAATTCCCCACACAGCAGCTCTTGACTGCGTACATTACATCATATGTTCTGGAACCACTATTTGAGCAGGCTACTTATGTAATACCTGTAAAAAGAAAATATGCTACTCACACCTAGAATGTCTCTACTAATATCCTTGTTAACCTTGGTAAAACAAGGATATTTACGTAATATTTATTGCTTTTTAATCATAGCGGAGTTGAGATAAAATGCGAACTAACCTCTACCTTTATTAGATCCTATCCACAAAGCGACGTAACTTCTGGGTGGTATTCTAAGATGTGTGCTATTGCTGTCGTCCGGAATCGCTACGGGCGGATGCGCATCCTTAGGGCACGGCCTCAGCCCCGAAGAGAAAACCGCTCTTCTGGTCTTCGGACACGTGCTGGGACTGCGATTACTCGCCCCACCGAAAACATTTGTTCCCGCAGGAGTCACCGCCCTTCGCTCATCCGGACTGGTGAAGCTGTAGGAGGTTATTTTATCTATTAGCAAGTGTAGTCATTGTCAGCAACCTTCCAGCTCTGGGAAATATACGAAGACTCCAGCGGGAGGAAAGGCATAGGTGAGACTCTGAAATGCGTTAGCATGAAGAGGCTCACCAGCCGCCCGCGGAAAGCGAAGTATATTTCCCAGAGCGGTCGCCGAAGTTTCTACATACTGATAGAAAACCAGCAGTTACTTCGGAGTTTATAGAAATTCCGACATAAGAAAAGTAACTACATTAATGAAAAGAGCCTTGAATGGAATGCTTAGTGTAAATAGTTATCCAGCGGCAACTTGAGCAGTGTGTCTCCAGCCCTCCTTATTCAACCAAGACTTATTTGTCCACTTTACTCTGCAAAAGTTTGAGTAATTAATTTAAAAATATGAAACATTTTGTAGTTCAAGTCCGTATGAACGGACAGAGTCTTAAGAATGGAGGTAATTTACATGTCAGAAATAGCAATGGAATTGATGGATGTAAAAAAAAAGATTGGCAAAAAGGAAATTATCAAAGGGCTGTCTTTCACCATCAACAAAGGAGAAGTATTTGGTTTAATCGGTCCAAATGGTGCAGGTAAAACAACCACAATAAGGATGATGGTTGGATTGATGCAACTCTCTGATGGCGATGTTCAAATACTTGGTAAAAGTATTAAAACGAACTATAAAGAAGCAGTTCGGGAAGTCGGTGCAATTGTTGAGAATCCCGAAATGTACCCGTTCATGACAGGAGCACAGAATTTAGCTCATTATGTACGCATGATACCAGGAATAACAAAGGAACGTATCAACGAAGTAGTTGCCATTGTAGGTCTTGAAAAAGCAATGAAGGAAAAGGTTGGCAGATATTCTTTAGGAATGCGCCAGCGTCTTGGCATTGCCCAGGCCTTATTACATAATCCATCTGTATTAATTTTGGATGAACCAACAAACGGACTTGACCCAGCAGGTATCAGAGAAATCCGAATGTACATTCGCAGGCTGGCAATAGAAGAAAATGTGGCGATTATCATATCCAGCCATTTATTATCTGAAATAGAACTGATGTGTGACCGAATTGGAGTTATTAAAAACGGCGAGCTAGTTGCGATTCAGCAAGTTAATGATAAGTCTGAGAAAGATAACTTAAAGCAGGTACAAATCGAAGTAACGCCAGTTGATCAAGCTATTGCACTATTAAAGACACACCATGAAATTGATGCAGTCCAGGATGATAAACAGTTGACCTTCCAAAGTGAAAAAGAGAAAATTCCTGAACTGATCCAAACGTTAGTAAAAAATGATGTTGCAGTATACCAAGTAGGGGTAACCAAGTCTACACTGGAAGATAAATTTTTTGATTTGATTGGAGAGAATACGATTGAGTAATTTTTTTAACCTTGTTTATAATGAACTGACTAAAATTTATATTCAAAAATCAACATGGTTCATGTACATTATCCTTGCTATAATCATTTTAGGACTTGGTATCATAGCTAACATCTATGGAGAATTCGAAGAAGCATATGAACAGGAAAATTGGCGGGAAGCATTACAAGAAGAAAATGAAGTATTAACAAAAGAAATGGAAGAAGAAGAATTTCTGCAAGGTATTAACTCCAGTTTCATTGAAACTAATAATTATTACTTGGAAAATGATATTCAACCTGCAGGCTATGGTGCATGGCAGTATGTAATGGAAAATGAGATGCTATTATCCATCGTTAGTCTACTTACGATTATTGTCGCTGCTGGTATTGTAGCAAACGAATTTAGATGGGGAACCATCAAACTTTTACTTATTCGTCCCATTTCCCGGACAAAAATATTAGCTTCAAAGTATGTAGCAGTTCTATGTTTCTCTTTATTTACCCTTTTATTCGTATTGCTCTTTTCATGGATTGTTGGTGCCATTTTCTTTGGTGTCGAAGGTTTAAATCCGTATATCGTACTGGAAAAGAGTACTGGTTTGGAATACGTATCGGTAATTGGTGAAATTGTTTCTGGATATGGATTTCAGCTCGTTACCCTTGTCATGATGGCTACATTCGCATTTATGATCTCCTCTGTATTCCGAAACAGTGCACTCGCAATCGGAACAGCTATTTTCCTAATGTTGGTCGGAAATCAAATCGTTTTCTTTTTCATGGAGCGGTCATGGGCAAAATATATCCTTTTTGCAAACACAAATTTGAACCAATATACAAGTGGAAATACACCATTAATTGAAGAAATGACATTGGGCTTTTCCGTTACCGTTTTAATTGTTTACTATGCTGTATTTTTACTGCTTTCCTGGTTATTTTTTACAAAGAGAGACGTAGCGGGCCAATAAAATCTCTCATTATAAATTTAAAAGCGACTTCTGCTTCCACAGGTGTCGCTTTATTTTTTTGTCAAGTGAACAATCACACTGGTCAGCTTATTACTTTGTCCTTTTTATTACGCTTTTTCTTCCATACTAATACAGAAGTAACTGCAAGTGTTCCCAGAATAATCGGTTCCTTTTTAATTTTGTTATTTTTACCATAGATAATATCTTTAACAACGAGATTCATATTTTGCGGACGTTCTGCTAGCCGGCGCATGAAGTAACCGAACCAGTCGTCACCAAAAGGGATATAGGTACAGAAGTTATAGCCTTCTTCTGCCAGTTCATCGTGCATTTCTGTCCGAAAACCATAGAGCATTTGGAATTCAAACTTATCTTTGCTGATATTATTCTTCTTTACAAAGCCTTTTAGTTCCTCAATGATATTGTGATCATGAGTAGCAATGGAAGTGAAAGCATCTCCAAGCAATCGATTTTTAGCTAGTTTGATAAAATTCCGATCAATCTCTTCTTTGGAATAGAAAGCCACCTCATCACTTTCTTTATATGCACCTTTTACGAGACGCAGTCTGACATCTCTAAGTTGTTTAAGATCCTTTTCAGCTCGATAAAGGTAGGACTGGATTACGGTTCCCACATTTTTGTATTCATTACGTAGATTTTTTAAAATTTCTAGCGTCTTCGAATAATGAATATATTTTTCCATGTCAATATTGATAAATATATTATAAGCATCCGCAGTATCCAAAATCTCTTTCATATTACCAATACAAAACTCCTGATCAATATCCAAACCAAGCTGCGTCAACTTCACGGATACATGACAATCCAAATTATATTCGTTAATTTTTTCTAAAATTCGAATGATCTCTGTTTTTGCCAAGCTTGCTTCCGATTTATCGGATACGAATTCCCCAAGATTATCGAGTGTCCCACTAATTCCCCTGCTGTTAAGCTCTTTGAGCGTATCAATCACACTTTCCATAGTTGTACCGGCAACGAACTTTTCAGCACCAAGACGGAATCCCCATTTTTTTGCATTTGCATTTAGTAATCTATTATTTGATAAACCGATAAAGAAATCTTTTGTTAGACTAGTCATGTCAGTTTCTCCTTTAAAATGCGACTTATCTTACGCGTTATTAATCACATTTCTTAAATGAATAGCAATGAACTTTATGCGGCAAGCAATCTATACTCGCCGCATAAAATCAAATAAAATTAGAATGTTTCAGATACAACTTTAGCTTCCAGAAAATGTTGCAAATAATCCGGTCCTCCAGCTTTTGAATCTGTACCAGACATTTTGAAACCTCCAAAAGGCTGGTAACCAACAATAGCCGCTGTACACCCACGGTTGAAATATAGATTCCCTACATGGAATTCATGACGGGCACGATTTAAATGTTCACGATTATTGGAAATAACGGCACCTGTAAGACCATATTCTGTATTGTTGGCAATTTCCAATAGCTCATCAAAGTCCTCCGCTTTCGTAAACCCAACAACTGGTCCAAATATTTCTTCCTGCATAATTCTAGCTTTCGGATCGAGATCTTTGAAAATTGTAGGAGAAATAAAGAAACCTTTTGAATCATCGGCTTCCCCACCATATACAAGCTCTCCTTCTTTTTTACCAATCTCTATATAATCTTTAATTTTTTCAAATTGTTTTTGATTTACTACTGCACCCATATAGAAATTTTCTTCTGATGGGTTACCAACAGTTAACTCTTTTGTCAGTTCAATTGATTTTTCAAGTACTTCATCATATACATCTTTATGAATAACGGCTCTAGAGCAGGCAGAACATTTCTGACCGGAGAAGCCAAACGCAGAATTTACAATTGCATCTGCTGCCAAATCAAGATCTGCATCCCGATCCACAATAATGGTATCTTTTCCACCCATTTCAGCAACAACGCGCTTCAGGAACTGCTGACCTTCTTGGACTTTTGCAGCTCTTTCAATAATCCGTGTACCTGTTGCACGTGAACCAGTAAAATTGATGAAATGTGTTTCCTTATGATCAACAAGATAATCTCCAATTTCTGCTGGGTCACCAGGGACAAAGTTAAGGACACCTTTTGGTAAACCTGCTTCCTCCAGTACCTCAACCAATTTATATGCAATCACCGGTGTATTTTCAGATGGCTTCAATAGTACTGGATTACCAGCTACGATTGGTGCAGCTACCGTACCAGCTACGATTGCAAATGCAAAGTTCCATGGTGGAATGGTTACACCAGGCCCCATAGGTTGATAAAAATAGTCATTATGTTCAGCTTCATGGTCAACCAATTTTTTCCCCTGTCCAAGTTCAATCATTTGGCGTGCATAATATTCAAGAAAATCAATACCTTCTGCTGTGTCACCATCAGCCTGGTTCCAAGGTTTTCCAGCGTCATAAACAAGCCATGCGGAAAATTCATGTTTACGACGACGAATCATACCTGCTGCACGATACAAAACATCCGCACGTTCTTTCGGAGTCCATTTTTTCCATGTTTTAAAAGCCTCAATTGCTGATTCAAATGCTTGATCAACGTGTTCCTTCGTTGCTTTAGAAACTTTCCCAACAACTTGCTCTTTATTGGAAGGGCTTACAGAAATAAGTTTATCATCAGTAAAAATTTTCTCCCCATTGATCACCAATGGATATTCCTTGCCTAGATCTCCCTTAACGAGTTCCAATGCTGCTTCAAATTCTTTACGGTTCCTATCATCATTAAAATCTGTAAATGGTTCATGCTTAAATGGCAATACCAATATAAAAACCTCCTTGATTTTCGTAGTTTGTGATAAAGCGTTTACTATTTTTATAAACCCTTCACTATAATATAAGCAAAAATCATGCCAACTTTCTGGATAATTATAGAGAAGTAGTCTATAAGGATTATCTACCCTGTAAAATAAATTTTAACCAAAATCATCGTAGAAAAAATGGAGTGAACAATCTGATAATATATGTAAGCTTTATTTACAATATTGTAAAAAAACTATACAATTAGATAAGCAAGAGTTTTACACTTTGTGAGGTGAATCGAATGCTTAATAGCCTTTATTATTTAGAAGCTCTACTAGATGCAGAAGATGATGCAATTACGATAGTAGATAGTAATATGGAAGTTGTCTTTTGGAATGATGCAGCAGTTCAGACGTATAATATCGACCGATCAGCTATTATTCATAAACCAATCAATGAATTTTTTCATAACGATGATTTAATGGTTTTCAAGGTTCTCGATACAAGACAGTCTGTTAAAAACGCTTATCACCGCCCTCGTAAAGACAAGCATGTTGTAGTTAACGCAGTTCCAATTATGGATCATGAAGGTCAGTTAATTGGTGCCTTATCTGTAGAACGTGATATTACACAAATTGTAAAACTAAACGATAATCTGGAAACTACATCCGCTGAGTTAGATGAGTTAAGACAAAAAGTCTACACAAATACAGATGAGACCCCTTTTTCCAAATTAGTTGGAAATAGTCTTCCGTTAAACCAAACGGTCCGAATTGCACGTAAAGCTGCAAAATCAGATGCCACAACCTTAATACTTGGCGAAAGCGGCACAGGAAAGGAAGTATGTGCTCGGGCCATTCATGAAACGAGCGACCGTAGTACCGGGCCATTTATACCAGTTAACTGTGGAGCTATACCGAGTGCCTTATTTGAAAGTGAGCTTTTTGGCTATGAAGGTGGGTCATTCACCGGTGCAGAGAGGAAAGGAAAAGCTGGGAAAATTGAAATGGCCGATGGCGGCACCCTTTTTTTGGACGAAGTTGGCGAACTACCACTGGAGATGCAGGTGAAGTTACTGCGTGTACTTCAGGAAAATAGTGTTTACCGAATTGGTGACTCCAAAGGAAAGACCATCAATGTGCGTTTTATCGCAGCTACTAACCAAAACCTTGAACAACTTATGGAAGAAAAGAGATTCAGATCGGATTTATTTTATCGGTTAAATGTAATACAACTGACAATGCCACCTCTCCGAGACAGAATTGACGATATAAATGAACTATCAGAAATGTTTCTAAAGCAGTTTGCTTCCAAGTACCAAGTTCCTATTCCAGAAATTGAATCGGATGCATTTAACATGCTTCTCCAATATAATTGGCCAGGAAATATTCGGGAACTGCGCAATCTAATGGAGCGCATCATCATCCTCACCGAAGAGGCGAAGATTACGAAAGATGATCTATTAAGTTATCTACCTAGTACTTCTTCCATCTGGAAAAATTCAGAAACCGAAGAAAGCAATACCATTCCTCAGGAAAAGAAAAATTTAGAAATACAGCTAATTGAGAAAACTTTGCAAGAAACAAACGGGAATAAGTCGGACGCCGCTAAAAGATTGGGAATATCCAGGGTGACGCTTTACAATAAAATGAAGAAATACGGAATTTGAGAATAAAGAGAGCTGAATGAAGCTCTTTTTATTTAATTATTATTTTGGATAAGGTGGTACATCCCCTCCATTCCCAGCCGCTGACAAGCTCCCTCGTTCCACTTCGTACGAAAGATACCAGGTTCCTGTCTCTTCTCCTTTTTCCCAGCTTTCCGTAAAAACGATTAGATACTTTTCTTTTGCAATTTCTTCTGCACTCGTTTCTCTTATCACTTGATAACCGTTGACAACGCCCTGCCATTTTCCAATCTCTTTTGGAAAGGAATCGGTTGCAGTCCCTTCCCCCTCTGTAGCAAATTCAACCGCATCTCGGGCAGTAAATGGTGATTCTTGTGGCGAAATTGTTTCTAAGAACATCCAAGGGATCACATATAATAGAACAAGCGAAACAGTAACCGTA
Organism: Oceanobacillus longus; assembly: GCF_042650085.1. Classification (NCBI taxonomy): domain Bacteria; kingdom Bacillati; phylum Bacillota; class Bacilli; order Caryophanales; family Bacillaceae; genus Oceanobacillus; species Oceanobacillus longus. The sequence continues at coordinate 86,384 of NZ_JBHSAO010000008.1, forward strand.
ACAATTGACTTCTCTTTAAATTGATTCTTATATAATATCCTGTCTACTGCTCCATACAATAATGCTGCAAAAGCACCCACGAGCCCCATCATCCAACTTAACGTAAATAATCCAAACAGCATACCAAAAAAGCCATGTATACCGATGTAGAGACTTGTTGACTGTTTAAACCATTTTAAGTGAACATATTCCAAGACACCTGAAATGAATCCACCATATATAAGAATGATCACACCGGAATACATTATGTATACGACAGACCACCCCAGCAACTCATTTCCCATATGATAACTTTGCTCAAACCGTGTCACACCAATAAAGCTTAAAATGAAGGAAATAACTAATGTTGAAACAACTGTAGAAATCAATTTTCTGTAAATAAATTCCATAAACACACCCTATTTCAAACATAATATTTTAAAAGTAGTTGATATCAGGGAAAATTTCGAATATATTTAATATGTATGATTTTTTACCTATTTGCAACACTTAATTACTTTCAGATGTTTCATACCAATCATGAACACTTCGACAAAATAATTCACTAATAATTTGAATTACCATCATTTTATGAAACTTTTTACATAGGTCCCTCGTATATAAGTTATAAGGCCCTTCAAAAACATGTAAAGGATGGATGCATATGACAATTTTCGGATATCCAGTGGAGAGCCTTTATTTAATTATGCTTGTTATCTCTGGACTATTAACTGTTCTGTATATTTTTTTTGGTGATATCGCTGAAGGAATTGGCGGAGTTTTTAGCTTTCTGAATCCTGCTCTTATTCTAGCATTTATTACAATTTTCTCCGCATCCGGTTATGTGCTGGAATTCATTACTTCCTTTTCCAGTGTTACGATTATCTTTATTTCAATCTTGATCTCCTTTATTTTGGATGCTCTTTTGAATGTATTTGTCCTCATTCCGATGTCTTCTGCCGAGCAATCGCTTAGCTATACAGAGGAGTCATTAAAAGGTCGAGTAGGAAAAATTATTATTCCTGTCCCCAAAAACGGTTTTGGAGAAATCGTAATTGAAAGTAAAAGCGGTAGGATTTCAAAAACTGCTGCAAGCTATGAAAATCAAATAATCGAAGAGGGTCAACAAGTTTTGGTGATAGAGGTAGAGAATGGTGTATTATACGTCGTCGCTTATGAAAATGATTTGGATTATAAATACTCTGGTTAAACACTTATCAAATAATGAGTATTTTAATAAAAAAGTGAATAAGGGGGAAACAAAATGACAGCAATATGGATTGTTATTGGGATTGCAGTATTTTTATTAATTGCACTTATTGGTGTTTTTGTTACAAAATATCGTACTGCAGGTCCTGACGAAGCATTAATTGTTACTGGGAGCTATCTCGGTGGGAAAAATGTCCATGTGGATGAATCTGGAAATAAAATTAAAATAATTCGGGGTGGAGGTACATTCGTCCTACCGGTTTTCCAGCAGGCAGAACCATTAAGTTTACTATCTAGCAAGTTAGAGGTAACCACACCTGAAGTCTATACGGAGCAAGGTGTTCCAGTGATGGCCGATGGAACTGCAATCATTAAAATTGGTGGTTCTATTAGTGAAATTGCAACTGCTGCGGAACAATTTTTAGGAAAATCAAAAGCAGATCGTGAAAATGAAGCAAAAGAAGTACTCGAAGGTCATCTTCGTTCCATTCTTGGTTCAATGACTGTTGAAGAAATTTATAAGAATCGCGACAAATTTTCTCAGGAAGTACAACGTGTTGCTTCCCAGGATTTAGCTAAAATGGGACTTATCATCGTATCCTTCACCATTAAGGACGTAAAGGATAAGAACGGTTATCTGGATTCCTTAGGTAAACCAAGAATTGCCCAAGTAAAACGAGATGCTGACATCGCTACCGCTGAAGCTGATAAAGAAACACGAATTAAACGCGCTCAAGCGGCAAAAGAGGCACAAAAGTCAGAACTGGAACGCGCAACTGAAATTGCAGAAGCTGAAAAAGAAAATCAACTAAAAACAGCAGAATATCGTCGTGAACAGGATATCGCAAAGGCCCGTGCCGATCAGGCATACGACTATGAAACCGCTCGTGCCAAGCAACAAGTTACAGAACAGGAAATGCAAATTAAAATCATTGAACGTCAAAAACAAATTGAATTGGAAGAAAAAGAGATTCTTCGCCGTGAGAAACAATATGACTCAGAAGTTAAAAAGAAAGCAGATGCCGATCGTTATGCGGTGGAACAGGCCGCTGTTGCTGATAAAGCGAAACAATTTGCTGCTGCTGACGCGAACCAATACAGAATTGAAGCAGAAGCAAGAGCAGAAGCGGAACAAGTACGCGCTGCTGGTCTTGCCAAGGCAGATTCTACAAGAGCTCAAGGTGAATCCGAAGCAGAAATTATTCGCCTGACGGGTCTTGCCGAAGCAGAAGCAAAAGAAAAAATTGCTGAGGCATTTGACCAATTTGGGCAAGCAGCAATTCTGGACATGGTCATGAAGATGCTTCCTGAATATGCGAAAGAAGTGGCAAGTCCACTGGCAAATATCGACAAAATTACTGTTGTTGATACCGGAAGCAGTGGTACAGATGGTGGAGCCAACAAAGTGACCGGCTACGCAACCAATCTTATGTCCACCTTGCAGGAATCATTAAAAGCTTCCTCAGGGATTGATGTAAAAGAATTACTTAAAAACATAACAGGTAAAGATCAACTACCTAACGATTTTGACTCTAACCGTATAAAGTATGAAACGGAAAAAAATACAGAAGTGGAAAGCAAATAAGCATTTAAAAATGAAGGAACAACCCACTTAATGTGGATTGTTCCTTTTTAGTGCCTGTCACTCCCCGATTTTTGTCGAATTCTGTTTAGAGTAGTGGCAACCATACGAGTTGCGGCTAGTTCCGGCAACCAGGAGCTTACCAGACTTCCTGACACCTCCGTTCGATAAGTCAACATACAATCGCTTTCAGCTCTTGGTGTTTCCTTTATCTCCTTCGGCGCAGTCCAGTCTGTTAGCTCCTAACCGGTCGCCTCCACTTTTGGATATTGTCACTCCCCGATTTTTGTCGAATTTTCAGTTGATAATGTAACTGAAATAACTTCTGGCTGATTCAATAATCTTTGAGGAAAGAGACTGTTTCCCAGCCCTCTATTTACAATCAATGTAGAATTATCTTCATCATGTCTTCCCGATGTATACTCTGGAAGCAGTCCTTGACCTGGAGCAATCATTCCACCGATAAATGGAATCCTAAATTGACCACCATGTGCATGACCCGAGAATATTAAGTCAATATCAAACTCCTTATATAGCGAAAACAACTCTGGCCGATGTGACAAAAGGATTTTAAAACTATCTTTATTCACCAATCCTTCTAACGAATCCTCAATAGCCGCTTCTGCAATACTATATTCTGCATACGATTCATCAGCACCAGTGGATGGATCATCAATACCAATAAGATAGATCTCATCCCCACCCTTTTGAATTGCAATATGTGAGTTTCTCATTACATTTACGCCCATATCAATTAATTTATCCTCCAATGAGCTGATAAACTTTCCTGATCCCCATTCATGATTCCCAGTCACATAATATACAGGTGCGATTTCTACCATTTCCTTCATTAAATCAAGACTTGGCTTTTCATTGTATTTTCGCCGATCTATCAAATCCCCCGTTACTAGGATTATATCTGGATGTAATGCTTTTACCTTTTGAGTCAACCTACCTTGATTTTTACCAAAAGACTTATTATGTAAATCTGATAACTGAACGATTTTATAGCCATTGAAGCTTTGTGGAATTTTATTGGAACTGACAGTAAAATCCGTCACCGTTATAGCGTTATTTTGATTATACAAAAACCTTAATAACAAAATAATAAACAAGAATACAAATAAATACATTTTCTTTCTACTTCGTTTCACGTTACACATCCTAAGAATCGATTTCTCATTTGTAATTAAACCGTTCTATTCCCTTAAACATATACGTATCCCCTTCCCTGGAAAGTTTATAGTTGCTTTTAAACAACCTCACGATATTTTTTAAATTTAAGCTGGTTTATAAACTCTTATGCAACAATATTTCCCAGACAATAATTTAAGTCATTCTGGTAATTGTTTCTTTTCATTAATTTCCAAATAATGGTAATGTCAATATTACCATCAGGATAAATAGTATATTTAAATAATTAACCGAATAAAGAAAGTTCATATGTGCCCATTTCCAATTATCTTCTATAAAAAATCCTCTCACACATAATACGATCCAACCGATAGTTAATAATGAGCTAATTACGATAAAAACAATACCAAGCGGATAAAGAAGAAACGGCAATGGTAGAAGGCATGTAATATAAATCAGCATCTGCCGTTTCGTGATTGCCATACCGTGTACGACAGGCAACATCGCCACTCCCGCTGCTTTATATTCATCGTATTTTTTTATGGCAATTGCGAAGGTATGTGGAATCTGCCAAATAAATAACAACAAGAATAAAACAATTGGAACCGGATGGATTGCTGTATCTATTGCTGCCCAGCCAATCATGGGGGTTACGGCACCAGAGACACTTCCAATCACAGTATTCAATGTATATCTCCTTTTTGACCACATGGAGTATAGAACGACATACGTAAACCAACCAATTACACCATATAATGAAGCTTCCAATGTTGTAAAAAGTAATAAAATGAACCCAATTACAGAAGTTGCGATTCCCGCATTTAAAACAGCTTTAAGCGAAAAGTTTCCAGTTACAGTAGGCCTTCCCTTTGTACGATCCATCACTTTATCAATATCTGCATCATACCAATTATTGAGAATCAGTGCTCCAGCCATAATAAAAGTTCCTCCTGCCATGGTAAGGAGGAAAAGTCCCCAATGTTCAGCAAAAGAACGATTATTGAAATAAAGCGCAAGCCAGAAACCAACAAACACCGGAAGAACATTTGCAATTAAAACACGGAGTTTGATAAGGGCTATCACATCCGAGATTAGCGTTGAACTCTGTTTGGGAGTATTATTTTTTAGTAGCTTCTGTGAAGGAGCTATTTCTTTAAATTTCAATCCTTACCACCCTTTATCACTATTCATTCGAGATGATTTACTATTCATCAAAAAGTCCTCTAATTTCCTCTATACTCTAACACAATACGTATTTAATTTCTTTAATAATAACTCAACTTTGACAGACAAAAATAGCTAATTTTTTTCATTCCAGTTATTTTGGGTTTTTATTTATACATTCAGATCACCGATTATGTATATGAAGAAAAGCCAAGCAACAGATGCCTGGCTTTTCGTATTATATTACGATTTATATGGTTTGCTTTTTCCCACGCATTGCTCTAGGAATATACACACAATACGGTTCACTTTCCATGTAATCTCCTGTAACATTATAGGCTCTTGATCTTGAACCTCCACATACATTTCGGAATTCACATATTCCACATTTTCCTTTATATTTATCAGGATCTCGTAAATTCTTAAATATTTCAGATTCACGGTAAATAGTTGCTAATGGTGTTTGACGGACGTTTCCCGCATTGATTGGTAATAACCCACTCGGAAACACATCACCAGTATGAGAAATAAACACAAACCCATTGCCATCGTTTACTCCTTTTGGTGCTCGTCCGAGTCCATCAATCTGACCGGTTTTCCCATTATCCAAGGCATCTTGGTAAAAGATATGTTCTTTATCACTCATTCCCTTATGTTCGCGCATTTTATTCTGAATGACAACTCGGCGGTAATGTTGTCCAGCAGTAGTTTTAATATCAAAGGGTACCCTTTTGGATAATTGATATAACCATCTGAAAACACGTTCATGCTCGACGGCTGATATCATATCCGTTTCTTTTCCTCTTCCTGTTGGTACGAGAAAAAATACACTCCACAATACACAATTAAGCTTTTCCACCATTTCAGCCATTTCATCTAAGTATTCATAATTATATCTTGAAATTACGGTATTGATTTGTAATGGCATCTCTAATTCATGTAAGTAATGAATGGCATTCATCGTTAAATCAAAGGAACCTCCTGTACCACGGAAGTGATCATGTATCTCTTTGCAATGGCCATCAATACTAAATGCCCATCTGGAAAGCCCAATATCCTTTGCCTTCTTCATCGCATCTTTCGTCACATTCGGAGTAGCAGAAGGGGTCATGGAAACACGGACACCTTTTTTAACAGCATACTCCGCAATTTCAAATACATCTGGACGCTCCAGTGGATCTCCACCTGTAAAAACAAGCATTGGATTATCCATTTCATATATATCATCGATTAACTTTTTTCCTTCTTCAAAAGTTAACTCCAATGGGTGACGATGGTGCTGTGCCTCAGCCCTGCAATGCAGGCATTGTAATTGACATGCACGGGTTAATTCCCAAATAACGATAAATGGATTTTCATTATAATCTCGATGCAACATATAATTCCTCCATCTCTACATCTACTTCACATTTTAACTTTCTTTCCGTGAAACTAGATGTTGGGTATTTTTAACTAATGAAAGGATAAAAAAAATCCTTAAACATTGAATTTAAGGATTTTCCTTCGTATCACATTTTACCTATTGCAACACGCCAAAGTTCAGGGCCTTCCTCAAGATATTCCCAGGAAAATGTACTCTCTCTTTCTATCATAAACTGATATTGCAATGGTTTTGGATCATGGTCATTGGATAGCTGCATATATTCTCCAGGATTTAACCCATCAAAAACTTCGAAAATTCGCGGATGACGGATTCTTGGTTCTATATCTGGTGCATGTAATTTTGTGGCGAACTCAATATCGTTCATTATGTTAACCCCCTGTATTTTTGATATTTGTTCTAGATTTCTATTTATAAAATATAATATAGTCGTGATCGTCTATTGATTATAGAACTACGATTGTTGCAGTCATTTCTTCATGGCCATCGCCACAGAAAACATTGCAGTATATAACATATTCCCCGGGTTCTTCCGGCACAAAGACTGCCTCTCCCTCACCTTGAATATTTACATCCAATTCATCAATGGAAATACCATGGTTTCCTTCTTCATTCACAAGTGTTATTGTAACTTCCTCACCAGACTGTACAACATATTCTTCCTTGTCAAAATCAAAATTAGTTAATGTCATAACGACATCATTATTGATTTCTGCTTCAGTGCTTTCCCCAGAAGCTTCCGTCTGTTCTGTAGTTTCTGTATCTGTATTATCTGTCGCATCATTTTCCGTGCTATTGTCCTCTCCACCACAAGCTGCGAGCAGTAGCATAAAACCTACTAAAATACTAAACAATAAATTTTTTTTCATAATAAGTACCCTCCTGGTTTCTTTTTTTGCTAACACATATATCATAATGCTATTATAAAGCTGTGTATGTGAGCGTGAGCATAGATAGCTGTGATTTTCGTCACACTACCTACTTATTAGAAATGATAGTATTGCATTATAGAACATATACATAATTAAAAGGAGTGTTCTCCATGTCAATAAAGGAGCTTCTACAGCGCTTTACTTTGTTTAAAAATTTAACAGACTATGAAATGGAACCTATTATAGACTTAGCAAAAAATCGAATGTTTCGTCAGGGTACACATATTTTTATGCAAGGAGATCCATTAACAAATGTATACTTTATCCATCAAGGTAAAGTAAAAATATATCGATCAGATATGCATGGGAAAGAACAGATCGTCAATATCCTTAATGTAGGAGAAATGTTTCCACATCAAGGTTTTTTCCGCAAAGATAATTATCCTGCACATGCTGAAGTCTTGGAAGATGCTATTTTAATATATATTCCTATCCATTTGTTTGAAAACTTCCTTATAACAAATCCAGAAATCTGTATTAAATTATTTAAAGTTCTGGGAGATAGAATTGTAGACTTGCAAAACCGACTGGAAGAAAAGATTCTGCATAATACGTACGAACAAATCATATTGCTTTTACTCCGTCTGGCAAAGTCCAATGGAAAGGAAATTACCAGCAATCAAATCTCTATAACATCACAGTTTACCAATAAAGATTTAGCAAATATGATAGGTTCTAGTCGTGAAACGGTCAGCAGAACACTGACACAGTTGAAAAAGAACAACTTAATTAAAAATGATAAAGGCGGAAATATCATTGTGAATATGAAGGAATTACAAGAAGAATTGTTTTAACATATACAATTTTTAATTGACCTTTATAATTCGATTGAGGTAAATACGTATGGAGGAAATTAGAAAGAAACGTATTAAGAAGGAGATTCCATTGGATACGGTAACATACGATAACGCATGAATCATTATAACTCTGAAGCCAAAAAACTTAGGATTATTTTTTAAAAAAGTATTAAGGAATCTCCTATTCGTATTCTGTTTCATCAATAAATAGCGTTTGGATAAAGTAGATAAGGATACATGCTGCAAGGAATACAAATCCCCAACCTAGTGTTTTTTGCTCAATGATCAGGTAGTTATTGCATAATTGATTTGGTGAAAATATATATAACCAAGCCATAAAGCCAAAAATAATGCTTAAGCTAACATAGATACTATTTTTACCTCGGGATCCGAGTTTCTTCCAACTATCCCTTAACGGTACTCCCGCAAGAAATGGCAGGCTTATAAACTTAAAGATTTCTACTGCTGGTATCGTCAGTGCTTCATCCATTGTTCTAGGCATCATCCAGTATAGTACGATAATCATGAATAATAGAATTCCAGGAACTCCATTACTGTTCCATTTTGTAAAGAGGTTTGGAAACTTCTTTTGGAACAATGGTGTCATGAGCATACCTGCTATAACAAACAAAGGCATCTGCATATGCATGTGAATGGCCATAATAGACTCTGCCAGTGCAGTAACTGGGGGGAGCATTAGAAAGATATATAATACTAGACCATAAACTGCCTGTTTCATCATCTATTCCTCCAATTCTGTTTCCAATATTGATATAATTTTTTCTGTCGCACCTTCAATTTCTGTATAATCCATTACCTCAACTAAAATACCATTGGGATCTACTAAATAAAATGCGGAGTTATGCTGGAAATTTCCGTTTTTGTCAGGAATAACGATTACACCAAATTCGTCCAGTAAATCATCGAGTTCGCTCTGGTCTTCGATTCTGGCCATCCTCCATATCTCCCCATCACTATTAAAGTACGAACGGTACTTTTCCAATGTAGCTGGATCATCTCTTTCTGGATCGAAGCTGATACTAAGAAATACAATATCTTCACCAATATATTGTTCTGGAATATTGTTATAAACCTGTGCCATATTTAATTCAAGTTCCGGACATACATCCGTACATGCTGTGTAAATAAAGGTTAACATGACATATTTCCCTTCGAACTCTTTAAATGGATATACCCTCTCTTTACTATCTTCCAAGGTTACTTCAGGGAAGACTGGATTTTCTTCCATTAATTTATTAACCCTGGCTGTTTCTACGGTGTAGGCTTGAAATCCGTCCGTACCAATGAAAAATAAAGCAACACCAAATATAATAACGATACTAATTGCTAAGCTATTTGGATTATTTTTAATCATTGTGATCACGTCCTAGATATGATTTGCTAATCTTTTAAACAGAAAGAGATAGTCAGATCACTATGGGTGAGACTATCTCTGACTATGGGTGTTTACATCCGTACACTTTCCTTCTTACCAAGTTCTAAATGGTGGCGAACCAGGAGGTGCATTCAAAATTAAATCTACTAAAGGTATTACATAGCCCATTGAGATAACTGCTATTGCTACGATTACCCAAAGTCCCCAACGTTCCGTCCATTTTGGTGTTACGGAAGCGTTATCCTCTGGTTCAGCTATCGTAAATTCCGTATTCCCTTTCGGTGCGAAGAACATGAGATTGAAAACAATATATACCATGAGGATAACTCCTAAGAATAATAACGAACCTCCTATTGCCAGGAAGAACAGGTATGGATCCCAACCGAGTGCTGTTGCATTATCTCCATAGGTTGTATAGGAAGTTCTTCGTGGAGAGCCCAAAACTCCAACCCAATGCATTGATCCAGACATAAACAGCATACCTACTGTCCAGACAATCGTCTGGATAATACCTAATCGATTCATTTTTGGTGTTAACTCACGTTTTGTTAAATATGGAATTAACCAGTACATTACTCCAAAGAAGGTTACTGCAACTGTAGTTCCGACAGTTAAATGGAAGTGACCTACAACCCATAATGAATTGTGGACAACCTGGTTTAATTGGTTGTTTGTTTGTGCAATTCCACCTGCTCCTGCTGGAATAAATGCGATCATCGCAATCATTGGCGCAAGGAATCTTACATCTTTCCATGGTAATTTTTTAACCCATCCTAACAAACCTTTTGCACCTTTTTTCCTTCCAGTACGTTCAAATACGGCAAACATGAAAAATGCTGTCATAAGGGATGGTAGTGAGATAGATAAACTCATAAATACGTGCATGAATTTTAACCCTTCCGTAAATCCGGGATCTACGATTTGGTGATGGAATCCACCAGGAACATTCAATACTACAGATAAAATAACTACGAGACGAGCTAATGTATCACTGAACAATCTTCCACCGATTATCTTTGGTACAGTGACATACCATGCTGAAACAGCGATCAAGTACCACACGTTAACGATTGTGTGTCCAAAGCTCCAGAACAAAGTCCTGCTTAGCATAACATTTATTGTCTCTGTCCAGCCGAAAGCCCAAGGGATTAACATAAGCACCTCAGCAGTTACACCAAGGCTTCCTAAAAGTGTAAGAACGAAGGCACCAACAGCAAAGTACGTTAATAAGGGCAAATGCTGTCCGCGGTTTCTTTTTTTCCAGTTAGCTGCATTCATAAATACGCCTATTCCGGCAACCCAAATTCCCGCTACAAGAAATACCAATCCGATATAAAACCAGGGAGATGCTTGCATTGGTGGATAAAAGGTATACATAACGGACGCTTCACCCATTACAATTGTTGTCACGACGAATACAGTACCTGATACGAGTAGACCAAATGAAACCCAACCCATTTTTCTTACCTTAGGCAAGAGTCCTCCAAGGTTATGTGATAGCGCCGCATAGAAATAACCAATCATAAACAGTGTTGTAAATACAAGTACCAACAGCACTCCATGGGCAGTTAAAATTTGATAATAATTAAGCCATGCAGGTAATTCTAAAAGCCCAGCTCTGTTAAGTCCTTGAAGCAATCCAAGCGTTCCGCCAATAAATAATACGATGAATGCCAACGAAAAATAAGTTAAAGAAAGACGTGAATCTTCTGTGTTTACGCCTAAGGATTTATTTGTTTTCTCTATAAATGTGTTCTTTATTGCTTCCATATTATTGCCTCCTTCCTTTATTTAACGGTTACTGTAGTTGCCATCATTTGATGTCCTGCACCACAATACTCATTACATAAAACTAAATATTCACCCGGTTCATCAAAAGTTTCCGTGATTTTTTGAATATGGCCTGGTACTACCATTGCATTTACATTTGTTCCTGCAATTTGAAAACCATGAATAACATCTTTAGAAGTCATGGTGAACGTTACCTCAGATCCAGTAGGTACTTCGATTTTATCAGGTGTAAAACTGAATATTTGTAGTGTCATCACAACTTCATATTCATTTTCTCCTGTCTTGAAAACACCTGGATTATCAAATGGTGCTGTTTCATCTACTTTCTGTGGATCAATTGTTTCCGTATTACTTGGTGGCCCCATTTCCATAGCAAATGTTTGATATCCAGTAACTACCATGGAGAGAACAAGGATTCCGACACCAAGAATTAGCCAAATCTCTTCGAAACGATGCATTTTCATATAATTACCTCCCTTAGACTCTTACCATATACGTAATGAATAGTAATAAAATAAAACCTACAATTCCGCCTCCAACAAAAACAATGGAAGAAAATAGTGCCCCTTTTAGTGAATTTACATCATCTTTATCTACATTTTCTTCTTGGATTAATTTTTTTGTTGTCTCCATTTGATCATCACTCCTTTATGTTATTTCTTACTCTTATTCTATTCCTGAATTCGCTTTCTCCTAGTGATGTAAATCACATCAAGCCTGTGACCTTCAACACAAAACCAAACACATATGACAAAAAAGTGAACAGTACCGAACAATGCCTGTCACTCCCCGGTTTTTGTCATTATTTGTCGAACACAAAAAGACAACATACATAAATTATGCATGCTGTCTTTCCTACCTATTTAATTTAAACCCGGTCGATAAAACATGTTAATACCTGTGCTTCTTCATCATTTATTGGGATAAAAAGATGAGGTTTGGAACCTTGAAAATAGGCGCTATCTCCTTTTTCCATAAAGTGCTTTTCTCCATCATAGAGCAAGTGAATCGTGCCTTCGAGTATGTAGATAAATTCATCTTGTGAATGTGTATAGGTTTTCTCTTGCCGTTGGTTAATCGTTTTTGGTGTTACATGGACAATGGTAGGTTCAATGCCACTATACTTCGAACGGTTAGCCAACAGCTCATAGGAATACCCCATACTTTCATCCCCGATTTTGGATTGCCGGTTTGAACCTTGCTGTAGCACCAGATCTTGTTCTGGATTGTCATCAAGAACCCAGGACAGCTGTACCCCCAAAGCTTCACTAATTTTTGATAACGTCGCAATGGCAGATGCCGTTTGTCCATTTTCAATTTTTGATAATAAACTTTTGGAAATACCACATTCATCAGCAACTTGCTGCTGCGTTTTTTTGTTTCGTAAACGGATTTGCTTTATCTTTTTTCCGATATAATGAAGATCGATTGGAACTCAGTCCTTCCATCTAAAAATCATATGTATATTTTTTAATCATAGATTAGGCGCTGAATGTAGTCAAGAGAAGGTTTTTAAACAATACTTGGAAAAATAGAAAGAGAACAATCCTATATGTAGAATTGCTCTCTAATCTGGATTTATCCCAAACCTATCATTAACGAAAAGACCTATAAGCCAATCAAACATTTTTAAATGATTTTACTGTGCGTTTGCAAAATAAGCGAGCGACCTACTAGGTAGAATTTTCCCCAGTTTGTTTTGTATATATATCCCTGCATCCTGAATCTTTTTCTCATTGATACCTGTTTCAATTCCCAGTCCATGCAGAAGGTAAAGCACATCATTTGTTGCCACATTCCCTGCTGCTCCAGGTGCATATGGACAGCCTCCTAACCCGCCGACAGTACTGTCAAAACGATTTATACCATAATGCATGGATGTCATGATATTAGCAATTGCCATCCCTCTTGTATCATGAAAATGAAGGATTAACTTTTCTTTTGGATAGTGTTTCATTAATACTTCCAGCAATTGTTCTACTTGTGTCGGTACAGCACTCCCAATTGTATCTCCGAGTGAAAGGTCATCCACCCCTGATTCAAGTAATTTTTCACAAACTCGAAGAACTTGTTCCGGCGAAATTCTTCCTTCATATGGGCAATCAAACACCGTTGAAATATAACCCGTTACTCTTTTCCCGGTATCTTTTGCTTCTTTAACTACTTCATCGAGAACAGGGAACGTTTCATTTATTGTTTTATTTATGTTTTTTTGGTTATGCATTTCACTGGCCGACATAAAAACCGATGCACCATCAATACCTGCTTCCAACGCATATTCCAGCCCTTTCATATTTGGAACAAGCGCTGAATAAAGTACTTTAGGATTACGTCTTATTTTTTTTCCTACTTCTCTAGCATCCGATAAAGCCGGGATCATTTTCGGATTAACAAAAGATGTATATTCGATCTCACTTAAACCAGACTCTGAAAGCATATTAATCCAAGCAACTTTATCAGCTGAGGAGATCCACTTTTTTTCATTTTGTAATCCGTCACGTGCTCCAACTTCTTTAATTTGAACATATTCAGGTAATCGCGCCACTTTAAACCCTCCGTTCAATATAGAAAATATTCTAACCAGTGTTGCAGTTTCTAATTACGTTAATAAATGCGCTTACACAAGATTTCTTATCGTTGAGCTTCAGCAATTTACGTTTCATAAGTGCTAGGTTTTACTGTATATTCTATTGTATTCAATTGTGTTTATTATAATTCAACTTTGTTGAATTAAGTATATAATAAATATTCAAACAATGTCAATGATGTTAACCGTAATCTCCCCACTAAAAAACCTTCCTGATAGTATATGTATCAAGAAGGTTAACCTGTGTATGGCAATATTGAATTGTGGTATTCTACGTAATAGTTAGAAATAATATCTTTTATTATTTCTAACCACATATTTTTTTCTGGATTTTTTTCGAATTGTGGTGAAGAAAACCACAATCATACCGACACCAAAGATAATTATAATATATGGCAGAACAGAGAATAACTTACCAAGTAGGCTTGTCTCTGTTTGATCGGAGGCTAATTGAGTTTCAACCTCAACACTTTCCTTATTTATTTCTTCTAATTGAAAAGATGCTATTGTATCATTCTGGCTTACAATCTTTAATGTTCCACTCTCATCAACTGTTTCACGAATCTTGTCATCCGTCGAATGCGTATATGACATTTTCTTAGGCGCTTCGTATTCCTGTTCATCAACAGTGAAAACGGAGCCCTTTTCGATACTCGATGTGCTGAAATTTTCAAAACCGTAATCTAATAGTTCGACCGTATCTTTATAAGCCTCCTCATCATAACTGCTCTTTAAGGTTACAGCAACTAAATTTAAATCATCTTTTTCTGCTGTTGTAACAAGTGTGTAGCCCGAAAGAGATACAAATCCGTTTTTCCCGCCAGTTATACCATCATATGGAATTTCATCTTTCACTAATTTATGATGTGTTCTGAGAGTAGTATCCCAGGTTTTTCCATCCCATTCCATTTCCTTAGTACCAAATATTATCATAAATTCATCGTTTTTCATTGCATGTTGAGTTATTTTTGCCATATCTTCAGCTGTAGTAACATGTTCTTCGTCAAATAACCCATGTGGATTCTCAAAATTAGTTTGTTCCGTACCAATTACATTTGTTAAGTATAAATTTAAATCATCAGAAAACTGTTCCACACTTCCACTCAAATGTTCGGCAATCGCAATTCCTGCGTCATTGCCGGAATTAATTACTAATCCCTGAATCAACTTCTTTAATGTAACTTGCTCTCCTTCTTCCAAGAAGACAGTAGTCCCTTCCACATTTCGGGCACTGGCATTGCTACTAACCGTTACAATATCTTCCAGGTTTCCGTTCTCAATTGCAAATATGGCTGTAGCTATTTTAGTTACACTTGCTGGATACATAAGTTCATTTGCATTTTTTTCAAAAAGTATTTGGCCCGAATTTGCCTCTAGTAGAATAGCAGCCTCACTATGTATTGTCGGAGATTCTGGCGATTCACCATGGACTTTCAAAGCGTTTATCATATTAACTGCTAGTATAACTGTGATTAATAGAAAGATTTTTTTCATTGTAACTACTCCATCTAAGATTTTTAAAGTACGTTCTATTTTAGGGTAAAGGTACGGAATAAATATGTAAATACGATTGAAAACTTGTAATAAACACCTAACATTCCAGGTAATATCTGGTAGATTAAAGGTTGCATATACTTAGTAAATTTATCCTTTTATACCAATTTGTTAATTAAATTTTCATACAATTTTAAATATTACTCTGGTATAATTATGTTATAACGCTATAATTAACGAAAAGGGGGAAAGAATACATGAAAATATATAACCCTGCAGATATAGCTAACTTATTAGGGGTAAAGGAATCAACACTAAGGAAGTATAGTATTCTATTAGAAAATGCAGGTTATAAATTTAATAGGAATAATCAAAATCAACGATGGTACAATGAGTATGACGTTATTGCTTTGCAGAAACTTGTAACGCTTAAAAATAGCGGCGATATGAGTCTTAAAGAGTGTGCAGAAGCTGTATATTTATGGGTTAAAGGTGATGATGTAACACAGGAATTAACTGTTATAGATAACGACACAAAACGCTATAACAACGATTTAACTGAATTAATAGACATGGTCCATCATCAAAATAAATTATTGGAAAACTACAATAAACAGCAGCACACGCAAAATGAATTGATCAAAGAATTGGTACAGCGACTGAATCAGCAACAGGATTATATAGAAATAAGACTGAAGGAACGTGACAAGATGTTAATGCAAACGATAAATGATCGACTCGAAACACAGAAACAAATTGCAGCAGCAAAAGAAGCAGAAGCGGAAGAACAACAAAAACAGGGTTTCTTCATCAGGCTTTTCAAAAGATAAAGGTGCCTGTCACTCCCCGAATTTTGTCGAATACACTCCGTAACGCAGCATATTTTAAAAACCAACGCTTGTAAGTTAATCAGAAATTTGGTAATATTACTCTAACTTGAATAAACAAACCTTATCTGGTCGGTGAGGTAGAGGCGCAATTAATGGGAGTAATCAATCGGAGGATGACATCTATGATGATTGATGAAAGGATTATTTGCCGAAGCGTGGTAAGGGTCAATCTTATGATGGCTGGTATGTTTCTGAATAGGAAATTTACTGTCATGCAATGTAACTGTTCATGGAGAACTACTGATCGAAATGGAGAATAACGTATACTGTAAAAACAATGGTAGGTTATTTTCTATCGTTGTTTTTTTGTGTGCGTAATAAGGTGGTTAGACCTTGTGTACACATCTTCCCTTCATTTATCACTTTTTTTCCTAAAATATTTACGTAGGAAAACGCTATGTAAATTTACTTCACTACTACATGCATGAGACAGTAAGGATCCAAATCCATAACCAGATCATTCCCTTTAACTATCCCATTGTTTATTTTCCCCTAAATTATTTACAGAGGAGATAGTTACATCATGAAAAAAATCTTTACCAATGGACAATTTTATACATTTAATCCAGAAAGGCCAACAGTACAATCTGCTGTCGTGGAAAATGGCCGCTTTATAGATATGGGGACAACCGAGGATATGCTCATCCAGTGGGGAACCTCCGATTTTGAAGTTATTAATCTGGAAGGGAATACGGTGACACCTGGATTGGTAGACAGCCACCTTCATATGTCCATGATTGCCACGAAATTTATCGATTTGGATTTAACAGGAATTACGACGAAACACGAAGCACTGAATCACATCCAAAATTATGCAAAAACACTTCAACCAGGTGAATGGCTACTGGGGGGAGGATGGGATGAGAACCTCTTTACCGATGGAGGAATTCCTTTAATTCATGAACTTGATCATGTAGCTCCACACAACCCATTATATTTAACGCGAATCTGTGAACATGCCGCTATAGTTAATCGCAAAGCATTAGAAATAACTAATTACCATCCTACCATGGCAGTACCCGTAGGTGGAAAAATCGTATTGGATGAATCGACAAATATGCCAACAGGATTACTATTGGAATCTGCTTCCCATCTAATAACGCAGTATATTCCTGAAAAATCTTATGAAACGTTGAAAAATGCTATGAGAAAAGCAATCAACTTCGCTATGGAAAAAGGTCTAACAAGTGTTCATTCAAACGATCCCCTTTACTTAGGCGGTTTACGTCAAACCTATCAGATTTATGATGAATTACTGAACCACGAGCATCTTGGATTACGTTCCAATCTTTTAATCAATCATGAATTTCTCGATGACTTAAGAGATATGGGAATGTATGCCGGATACGGAAATGAAACACTACAAATTGGTGCAGTAAAACTATTTGCAGACGGTGCATTTGGAAGAAGGACTGCTTTATTATCAGAGCCTTACAATGATGACCCGGGAAACTATGGTAAAGCTATGTTTGATCAGCATGCAATATATGACATCATCAAACGTGCACGTGAATTATCCATGCCGATAGCTGTTCATACAATAGGTGACCAAGCACTGGTAAATGTATTGGATTTACTGGATCAGTTCCCTACCGTTAAACACCGCGACCGGCTGATACATGTACAGGTGCTGCGTGAAGATTTAATTGAGCGTCTTGCACAACCAAGCAGAATTGCAGATATTCAACCACGATTTTTAGCGAGTGATTACCCATGGGTTGAGGAGAGGCTTGGGGAAAAACGAATGAAGCTTTCCTATGCTTGGAAAACGCTGCAGGAGGCCGGAGTAATATGTGCTGGAGGATCGGATTCACCTGTCGAACCAGTCAATCCATTAATGGGAATTCATGCTGCTGTAACAAGAAGGTCACCAGGGCAAACGCATGATGGTTGGTACCCTGATCAAAAATTAACGATGCATGAAGCATTTAGGTTATTCACTGAAATGGGAGCATATCCAACAAATGAAGAAGCAATCAAAGGAACCATTGACACAGGTAAATTGGCTGATATGACCGTTTATTCCAAGAATCCATTTGAAATGGAAGATGCTGACGAATTATTAACCACATCTATTGAAATGACAATCATTGGTGGTGACATCAAATACCAAAACAACTGAGCACTACTTCTTTTTTATTCTAGTCCTAAGTGAGCAGTTCTTCGTTTTGCTGAAAGGACGATAAATCAAGATATTTAGATAATGGTGAAATAGACCGAGAGATTGTTTTATTTTATGAGGAGAAGGAAACATAATTGTCGGAGAAAAAATAATATAGTTAAAAAGCAGATATACCTGGGGCATGGTATATCTGCTTTTTTATGAGAAAACAAAATTTTTATGCTCGCTTCCGCATTAACCACAGGAAGTATGGTGCACCAATTATTGCTACTAAAATACCTGATGGAATTTCATTTGGTGCTAACAATGTCCTGCTTAGCAAATCAGCAATTACTAATAGTAGTCCACCTATTAAGGCTGTAACGGGAAAAAGACGCTGATTCGACGGGCCGACAAGTAATCTGGAGAAATGTGGCGCGATTAATCCAATAAAACCAATTGCTCCAACTGCAGCTACACTGAACGCTGCCAAGACGGTTGCCAAAAGCGCTAATTGGAATCGAGTAGACATCACTTTAAGCCCCAACCCTTTTGCTGTATCATCACCTAATGCCAACGTATCCATATCTTTCATTTTAAAAAACAGGATGGGGAGTAGTATGAATGCCGGCCATATTAAATAATTAAATAGCTCCGCCCACCCTCTTGCATAGGTTGTACCTGAGAGCCAGGTTAATGCAGATGAAACTCCAAGATCAGCTTGTACGACTAATATTTGAATGATTGCTGAGCCAAAAGCAGATACACCAATTCCAAGAAGCGCTAAAATAGTTGGCTGAAACTGTGCCCGAACTGCCAATGCCATTACAATAACAAAAAATACAAATGAACCTATCATTGCACCAATTGGAATCCACACTGCAGATACACCGAATACATACATCATTAAAAGAGCACCAACCCCTGCACCGGAAGTGATTCCAATAACGGATGGATCTGCCAACGGATTTCGCAGGACACCTTGAAAAATTAAGCCACATACTGCCAGCAGCACCCCACTTAATAAGGCTACAAGGGAACGAGGCAAACGAAGATCCAAAATAAGATTTTTCATAAATTCATTTCCATTACCGAAAAACACCTGATATGCCGCAAGCGGTTCGAAACCATAATTTCCTGAGGCTAGACTGATTAGTAATGTAATTAAAGTTGCAGCAATTAAGACCGGAACAACTACTTTTAACGGCATTCCAATTGTTACCTTACCTGCTAAAACAGAAGTATTTTCTTCTCCATACTTCCTTTTTTTCATGCGTAATACTAAATAGATTAACCAAGGAGCACCAATTAAAGCAGTAATCGAACCAACAGGAAGCTCTGAGAATGATGGATCAATCATCCTCGCTAAAATATCGGCAAAAACTAATACATTTGCACCCCATATAAAAGAGGCAATAATTAAAGGAAAATGCTTGCGGTAACCAATTAACTTGATAATATGGGGTGCAATTAATCCAACAAAGCCGATCGGCCCCACTATGCTAACCGTCACAGATGTCAATAAAACAGCAACAAGAATCGCAATTAACTTAACACTCGATACATTTTGCCCAAGGGCAATCGCTATATCATCGCCCAATGTTAACGTGTCCAACTTATGAGTCATGATCAAGATAACGATTAATCCAGCAATTATAATTGGTAAGGAAAATTGTACGCCACTCCAATCATTTTGAACGAGTGTACCAGAACCCCATAAAAATAATCCAGCTACTTCATTTTCATAAAAAATTTGAAGAACACTTGTCAGCGAGGAAAATAAAAGCGTTACAATCATTCCTGCTAAGACCATTCTTACTGGTGTTGCTTTATTACCACCTGACAATAAAAATACGGTTAAAAATGTTAGAATACCACCAAAGAATGCAACCATAATTCCATTCCCAACTAGAGCTGCCGGGAATAATACCGTACTGAGTACCACTGCAAAATAGGTTCCTGAATGGATTCCTAATGTACTGGCAGACGCAAGCGGGTTTTTAGTAACGGTTTGTAAGATAACTCCAGAAACAGCTAATGCTCCACCTGCAATAATGCCCATAATAGCCCTTGGCATACGAAGATATCGAACAGTATGATGTTCCAACAAATCCTGAGGTGCAAAAATTGCATCGATAACAGTACCAAGTGGAATCGCTACACTCCCCTGATTAATATGTATAAAAATTAAAATGCATAAAAGGGCGGTCCCACCCCCAAAGGTCAGAACCGCTTTTATTGATTTTCGAAGCATTATGTCCACCCGAATCACTCATTTACCATAGCATTAACTAATTGTTCTGTTAGTACTTCCGCTGATAATACCCCACCAAAAGTCCACGTATCACCTGGTAATGCATGTGTATTCCCTTCCTGAACAAAGCTCAAATTTTCCCAGACAGGATTACCTTTTAACTGATTAGCAAACACATTATCGTCTTCCTGAACAATATATAAGAATTCAAGATTCTCGTCCTGGAAGTTTTGCAGCGCTTCGATCGTTACTTCAGTATATCCATACGTTTCAACTGTGTCAGCCTCATATGCATTTACAAAACCTAAGTTACTCATCACTTGGGAAACAATGGAGTTATCTGTAAACAATCTAAGTACAGGCGTGTTTTGAGCGGTAAAAGCCTGGGTTGCAATATAGGTTGACCCCTCAAGCCCCGCATCCGACACACGTGCTACTTGCTCTTCTGTAAAATCTGATAAGTCTGATAATACTTGTTCTGCTTCCGCTTCTTTATCAACTATTTTTGCAACCGTTCGGAACTCATTAATCATATTTTGATAATGATCCTCAATTGCTTCATCCCCATAAGGTGCGAATGTAACAACTGGAGCAATATCCTTTAAGCTATTTAAATGTTGTTCATGTCTAAAGTCCACACCGATGATTAAATCTGGATTCAAGCGGGCGATTGCCTCAAGATTAGGTTCCTGTCTGGTACCTACGTCTTCTACACTTTCATCAAACGCTGCATCAATATTAACCCATTGATTAAACCCATCTAAATCTGCAACACCTGCAGGTTGAATTCCTAATGCAAGTAAATCTTCTGCATAGGACCATTCCAATACGACGATATTTTCAGGTATCCCTTCAATTGTTTGTTCACCCATTGCATCTTCAATTGTAATCGTTCGTTCATCCGTATTTGTTTCTGATTCATTAGCTGGTTCATCTGAGCCCCCACAAGCGGTTAGTATTAATACAATAAATAATGCTAAAAGTAATCCTAGTTTCTTCATAAGTCCATCCCCTATCTAATTTCTTCAGTATTGATCCAATCAATTTTCCCCTCTACCGGTGTACGTTCCTTTGCTTTTGGTACCTTATTAGGATAGCCAACCTGGACAACTGCTATTAATTTATGTTTCTCAGGTAAAAGTCCAATATCACGAATAAACACTTCATCCAATAGTGTTTTCTTTGCAGTCCACATCGTTCCTATTCCTTTTTCCCAAGCTAACAGCTGGAAGTTTTGAATAAATGCACAGACAGCCGCAAAATTCTCTTCGTCCACATAACCGCCATCATCCTCTTTATCTATATAAAAAAGCACATGATGTGGGATAGAAGTAAAGAAACGGTCATAGGATTGACGCGCTCTCATTAATTTCTCTTCATTAGAAGTTTTTAATAAACCAAGTCTTATGTAACTATCTACAATCTTTTCCCCAAACACGGATCTTGCATCATCCTCATATATTTTTATCTTCCACGGTTCCTTCATATGATGATTGGGGGCGTACGCTGCGTTATTAAACAATTTCAGCAGCAAAGCTTTATTGACCTTTTCTGATTTAAAATCAAGAATCGTTCGTCGACCCCGTATCGCCGTTATTAATTCGATAGTATCTCCCCATCTCTAACTGAAAATGATTATCATTATCATGAATTTTATATGATTATTTTTATACTGTCAATACTACTAAGCAAATAAAGTAAGAAAAACAGACGGTGCAAATCCGTCTGTTTTCTATTATGTTCTTATATAGTATATTAAATCAATTAAGTTTGAATAATTCGGATTGTTGTTCCGCAAACACACTACGTCCTTTTCCATGAGGTATACACATAGGTGTTCCATAGTTAGGATCAAAGTAGATGTCACACTTCATTTGGAACACTTCCTCAACGAGGTTACATGTGATAATTTCTTCTGGTTTACCTTGTTGAAAAACCTTTTTATCTTTGATGGAAATAATATGGTGAGCGTAACGACATGCCAGGTTTATATCATGCAGAACCATCACAACTGTACGCCCTTCCTTCTCGTTCAACTCAAATAATAAATCAAGAACCTCGATTTGGTGAGTCATATCTAAATAGGTTGTTGGTTCATCGAGCAAAATGAGGTCTGTTTGTTGTGCTAATGTCATGGCAATCCATGCACGTTGTCGTTGACCACCTGATAGTGAATCAACGGATCTATCTTTTAAGTTGGTCACATGTGTTAGCTCAAGTGCATGATTAACAGCATTCTCATCATCTGTAGACCATTGTTTTAGAAAGCCGCGATACGGATTTCTACCTTGTTTCACAAGTTCATAAACTGTTAGACCTTCAGGAGTCACAGGACTTTGTGGTAAGATGGACAACCTTTTAGCGACTTCTTTTGTTTGAATTTTCGCAATATCATGACCATCTAGAACGACATGACCAGTCTTTGGTTTCAACAAACGTGCCATCGATCGTAATAATGTAGATTTCCCACAACCATTCGCTCCAATTAAAACAGTAATTTCGCCCTTTGGAACCGTTATATTAAGATTATCTATAATAATATCTTCCCCATAACTTAGCGTTAAATCATTTGCAGTTAATTCTTGCATGGAATTCACTCCCTACAACATACATAAAACGATAATTTAATGTATGAACTCTTTTCCAAAAACCTATCTATAGTCTATTTGCTTTTAAGACATTAGTCAATGATAATCATTTTCAATTATACCGACACTTAATCAACAAAAGGAAGAAAGATGTAGAGGAATCAACTCCATGCAGATGACTCGTAGCCTTTAGTCAACAACTGAATAGTGCCATACGCCATTTAGCATTTCCTTTTTTATTTGACCAACATCCTCCAAATAATCGAGATGCCCGATAACTTCAGACATTACGAGCAAAAATTGGGTAGAATACAGTTTTTTATAATAGCTCTTGGCAAGCTCACCACCTGTTGTAATGCCGCCTTGAATAAGACTTTTCAAACGCTCTGCCTTTCTCTCGATTCCCGCTAATCTAGTCTTGATTAAAGCATTAGGTTCATCAATTAAAATCCCGTGCCCCGGGAAAACCAAGTCTACCGACAAAGCATATATTTTTTCCAATGAATGCTTATGCTGTATTAATGTTGGCAGGCGCTGCCCTGTAATATTAGGTTCGATTAACGCATTGCTTGAAATATGTTGAATCAGTAAGTCACCCGATAGAAGAATCTGGTCTGCTTCATCATATAAGGCAATTTGATCCTCAGCATGTCCAGGCACATGAATAACCTTAAAGCCTAAATGATTGCTACCAATTGGAGAAATGTCTGTATGTATTGCACTATTACTTCCTTTTAACATTGCCTGCTGCAAATATTCCACTTGCTTGTGACCTGCTTCTCCACAACCCATTTGCTTATAAATTTCAGCAAAAAATGCAACCCTCATCCCAAAGAAATCATGGTCTCTCTTCAAACGAGGAATTGCAGCCTCATGTGCATAGACGGGTATGGGATGCATTGCAGTGATACGATTTACTAACCCGACATGGTCACCATGGTTGTGAGTTAAGACGATTTCTGTTATATCTTGAATTGTAAAATCATTTTCACTTAATGTATTTTGGAACGCTGTCCAACAATCAGCATTGTCCAGCCCAGCATCAATCAAGATTAAAGAATTCTCCATTTTGATTAAATAGAAATTAATTGTTTTTAAATTCGATAACACATTAACAATAACAGGAATAATTTCATAGCTTTCATGTTCCTTCAATTGACCTCACCCCTTTTTTCCGAATCTTTCGCTTCTAAAAGATTCAGTATTGAATTTATTTCATTTATTTGCGACATATTTGAAGAATCACCATATTTAAGTAATAACTTCAATATTATATTGCTTTATTAATTCTTCTAAATTATTCATAAAAAGCACTCCTAAAGGTGCTAACCGTATCCCATTTTTTCATACCAAGCCCTGTTTTCCAACTCTTCCATTTCTTTTTGAATCTAGGTTTCTCATTTTGCTGCTCTTTGTTCGTTTGCCTCATTTCCCAAGCGAGAAACCCCATATTAACTGGAGGTGTTCTTAAGTCTTGGAATTATCAGGAAAAACATGGCTGCAATTACAATAACTACTACCGCTACCATTACAGTAATAATACTTGATGAGCTTTGACTTGTTTGTTCGCTCTCGCTTCGTTGTTTCGTTTGATTATCCGCTTCAGAAAATAAATTTAAATGATCAGCTTTCGTTGTAATTGTATTTTTTTCGGTAACAGTTGATTCAAATAATTGATCTTTCAATACATTGCTTTCTGTATCCTTAGGCTTCTCGAATGTTAAATATTGTTGTTCTGCAGGTAATTCTTCCCGCTGAATTAGATTATCTTGAAAGTTATTATAAATATTAATTTCCTCTTTTTCGTAAATATTCGGTTCAACTGGATTTCTCTCCTCTTCCGCATAGAGAGGAACAGGTAAAGTTATTCCAAACAATACGAACAAACTAAGAAGCTTTTTCTTCATTTTGTTCCACCCCAGGTCTATTTCTAAGTACCTGTAATGTGTAAATAAATGCAGAAACTAACAATGTAATTAATAAGAGAACTGCCATTGTCCAATATGGGGAACCTTCTGTACCGTACTGCAGTGACATATATACATTTGTAATTGGATTATTAAAGCTGAATTCCGGTACAACTATATTTATTAATGGAGAGATGAAAAATACAATCATGGCGATACTTGCGATCCAACCTATAAATGGACCGACGAATAATCCACCTCGGACAATATTGGAACATGCCACCAATAAGAGAATTGTAAATATGGTCCACTGTACAGCTTGAGCATTATCCAGTGAATAAATATTTAACCCATAAATACTAATGATTAGACCTACAGCAAGATTCAGCAGTAAAAATAAACCACCTTGTACAAGATAAGAGGCACTGGAATAATAATGGCTCAGGAAACCAATTAATAAACCACTGATTAATATAATGACAAACATCATTACAGGCGGCATTCGATCTTCAGTTTCAGTTAATACTTGTCCATTAACCTTTCCTTCTACATTTACCGGATTTGCAAGGTGATTATAGGCAATTGGATTCTCTTGTCCATCTACAACCGTATTTCCAAGAATGTCATAGACATCATCCCGAATTAACTGTGTCGAAGCAACGTTAACAGACCAGTTATTATTAAGTTCATCGGATTGTTGTTGTACCATACCTACTTGCTCTTGTAACTCTTCTGTAGAGCTTGTAATATTCCCCTGATTTTCTTCGAGGGAAGCAGTTAATTCTGATAACTGCTCTAAATTGGATGACGTTCCTTGCTGAATATCGAATATCATCTGTCCATCTAGATACTCTACTGCAGGTGACTCCTCCCATTCAAATGTTTCAGCATTGGCTGTTTGCAGTTGCTTTGTAATTTCATCTGTCTGCAGTTCCATATTTTCCAATAAACTTATTGTGTTTGTTTGTTCTTCCTGTATTTGGTTGTTATAATTTTCAAATAATTGATTTGTTTCATTAACGAGGTCTTCAAAACTTACCTGACCGTTGCTACTGCTCGCTGTACTTAATTGATCAGAAGAATTTCCTAATACAGCACTTAACTGATCAGTATAATACGTGTTGACCTTAAAGATTTCCTCCATGCTTTGTTGGATAAATTCATCATCTAATACGCTTTTAATTAACTGCTCATCTGTCATCTTATCTTGCTCAAGAAATGCTTGATAGACAGATAGATCTTCACTGTATTGCACTAACGAAAGTAAGGTTTTATTTGCTCGATCGCCTATACCTTGAAACTGTTCTTCCAGGCTGCTTTTTGCACTATCTTCTCCCTTATCTTTCAGTAGTTGTAAAATAATAACCTGTTTGGCTTCGATATTATTTACAATTACATCAGTGGCTTTCATTATCTCCTCATTAATTAATTCAAAACTCGTATTCCAATCCGTTGCATAATCCTTCCATGCAGAGATAATTTGATTTGGATCTTCATATTGTTCTTGGAGCCCTTGCAATTCATCACTTAAAGCTTGGTAGGTGCCATCTATCATAGACCAATCAATAGACGGATCTAACTCAGGTTCAGGCTCTGGATTGGAATCATCAACTGGCTCTGACACCTCTTCACCTAATGATTCCTCACTCTCTGTTTTTTCTTCACTTACCATTGGCTCTTCAACTGGTTCACTTTCTACAGGATCAGGATTTGAATTTCTTCCTGAAGGGATCAATTCCTTCACCATTGTAATAGCATTTCCAAGTCCCTCTAGATGCTCCTGCAGGGAAGCAAGATTGACACCTTCTATTTCACCTATTTCCGGTGCTATTGGTTCTATAAGAGAGGCTGTAATCGGTGCATTTTTAAATGCCACAATCCCTTCCTCCAATCGAGAATTAGCATTCACCATTTTCTCATCTGACAACCTATCATTATATAATTCAACAATTGCTGTATTAACTTCTAAAAACGCTTGCTCTTGCTTCTCTTTTCTTAAATCACTATACAATCTCCACTCCTGTAAGATACCGTTGCCTCTACTAATATTTGCCTGCATATTATTAAAACTACCAACTATTTTTTTCTGATTATTGTTGAAAACAACCGATTGTTGCCTAAATTTTTCTTCTATACTTGCGATACTTTCTTCCAACGCTTGATTATAACTTTCCACGCCAGTCTGAATCGTTTCCTGATTCTCAACTTGGGCTAATTCCAACAAGCGCTGCTGTTCTTGCTGACTATCCTTATAGGCTTCTAATGCATCAGTAAATTGAGACATTTGTGTTTCTGCCTCTTCCGCTGCATTGGTGCTATCACTTGAAAAGTCATTCACCTGGTTCGTTTGATCTAAAATATTTTCCAAATTACGTTTATGTTGATCAATCTCATGTGACAATGTTTGTGATGACGGTGTATAGAAAGCGTACATCGCATCCTGGAATGCAATTTCCTTTTCTACAATCGCATCGAATTGTTCTTGAATATTATTTACTTCCTGCGATACATAGCTCCAATAGATCGTTGACATTTCCTGGTTGATTCTGTTCTTTGCATTCGCCATCTCTCTATGGATACGTTGGCGTTCCTTAGCCTCCAAGTTTGGCTGGATTACATAATTAATTGATGCTTTCGTTGGTGTATCTTCTTTAAATGTCATAATATTTTGTGAGAAACCTGATGGAATATAGATAATAGCATCATAACTTTGATTGCTGAATCCCTGTTCAGCGGCGCTTCGATTTACGACTGTCCAATTGTATTCTATCTGCTCATTTAACAAAGCAGGAATTTCCTGACCGAGTGTTATTGATTCTGTACCCGTATCCAATCCTATATCTTCATTAACAATTGCTACACTTCTTATCTGTTCATCATTGGCATCAGAAACAACTGCTGTTGGTTGGCTGTCTACATAACGAAAAAGAAGAAGTGGGAGCAACAGAATAACAAGGACTTTGACAATAAGTCCTATTGATGATTTATGCTCTTCTTTCATCTACTTTCCACCCTTTCCACATCATAGTGAGGAATTTGTATTTTTTTTACTTTCCCATTTACCACGTAATATCCATAACCTGCCTTCAATTCAGGTTCATTTCGGGTGTATGGTAAAGTAACTAAGCTTTGATCTGATTTCTTCATTAGAAGAATTACTTGTTTTATTTGTTTCACTTCGTTTGTAAAAGCATCAAATCCTTTGGAAAATTCACTCGCATTCCCTGTGATAACCATACTGAATCCCAGATGGCTATAGCTTTTTACTAGATCAGTCAGCTTGGTTTGTAACACCGCATCAATACTTTGCTGGAAGTTTGCCATACCATCAATCATCAGCATATAGGGAGAGAATACTAAAGTTGCTGTTTTTCTTTCCCGCATTGCACCTCGGTACGTTTCCTCTCTTATGGCGAATTCCTTTTCTGCCAATTGAAGCCACGTATTAATATGTTCTTTTGTTTCCATATAAACCACTTCATCATCATCGGCATATTCAGACAATGATCGATCTACGGAATCGAATAATCCAATGCTAGCTTTTGATTGATTCTTCATACGATGGATCATAACCTTTAACATATTAGATTTTCCTTTTTGCGCATCCCCAACAATGAGCCAATGTCTATTCTTCTGCCAATCGATATAAATAGGCTGCACACTATCTTCGTCCAATCCAATTGCCAATTTGGTTTTCGAAGGGCTCACATCATAATTTTTATAGAAGGTCATAAATTCCAGCTTACTTGGCAACATCGGTATAGCATGTGGTCTATTGTAATCCTGATATTTATGTCTCAGAATTTGTACTTCCTTTTTCACATTATCCAATACTTCTACATCATTTCCGCCATCTGCTGGTAAGTAGATTTGTGCAAGAAAAGCATCTTCTTTCTTAACATAAACCCTTCCTGGTATCGCTTCTGTTTCATATTGTGTTTTTCCAAGAATCGCATATTTTTCCGCGGTATCCATTAAATAATGCGCGATTTTTGTTTTCAAGTTACTCATCAGTGCGTGCTTTACCGCATTGGAACGGGTCGCGGTTAAGATGGTATAGATGCCTAACGACTGGCCGTCACGAGCTATCTGTGTAAAGCGATTCTCTAAATCTATCATTTCTTCTTTAACAAGATCATAATTATCAATCGTTAAGAAAATGAATGGTAGTTTCTCTGATACAATCATGTTATACATTTTAATGTTGCTTACTTCATAATCTCTGAATAACTGCTTCCTTTTTTCCATTTCCTCACTGACAAACGCCAGGAACTTCTCTATTTTCCGCTGATCATCCGAACGGAAATAATCACCTGTATGTGGAAGTTGCTGCAGTGGTAGTAATGCTCCATTTCCAAAATCAAAAATGTAATATTGAATTTCCTCTGGACTATTTTCAGAGGAGATTTGCAATAATAATGTTAATAATGTTGTTGATTTTCCGTACCCGGATGATCCGAAAATTCCAATGTTACCATCCTCCATAACCTGGTAGCTGTATGGAGTTTGCCGTTGCTGCTCCGGTTCATCAATTATTCCAATATTATAGTGATTTGGTTCCATGCCATCTGATACTTCTCTACTTGCACGCTGTGGTAATGGTGGCAGCCATGGACTTTGCAGTTTTTCAATATGCAGGCGGTCTTGTACTTCTATAATCTCTTCTACAACTGCATCAATTTCTGTTTTCTTATCTTTTTTGCCATTTTCCTCTGTGGAAACTTCTGATAATGGAATTAATCCCAAATCAGTTACGAGAGCCACCTCATCCTCAGCTCCAATTGCTTCTTTTGTATAAGGTGCTCCGCTCCAGGCAGATTGAAATAATTCATACACTTCATTATTACCGACTTGTAAATATCCTCTACCAGTTACAGTTATTTTAGATGCATCCCCGTTTTTCAGTATTTCTTTACTATCACTTTCGTCTTGAACCTTAAGTGCAACTTTAAAGCGAGCATTACTCCAAATTTGGTCATCAATAATTCCGCCTGGCTTTTGTGTTGCTAAGATTAAATGAACACCAAGGCTTCGTCCGATTCGTGCTGCACTAACAAGTTCGCGGATAAATTCTGGTTCTTCACTTTTCAGCTCTGCAAATTCATCTGAAATTAGGAATAAGTGTGGCAATGGCTCTTTTGCTTCTCCTTCTTTATACAGGTCGGTGTAATCATTAATATGATTTACTTCAAACACATCAAATAGTCGCTGCCTGCGTTTTAACTCACTTTTTATGGAAGCAAGTGCCCGTTTACTGAAGTTCTTACTTCCTTCAATATTCGTAATGGTTCCAAGCAGATGTGGAATGTTCTTAAACGGTTGTGCCATTCCTCCACCCTTATAATCAATTAATAAAAATGCGACCTCATGTGGATGAAAATGAACAGCAAGTGATAAAATATAAGATTGCAGAAATTCACTTTTACCCGACCCTGTGGTACCTGCAAGTAGTCCATGTGGTCCGTGTGCCTTTTCATGTAAGTTCAGGTAAACATAATCGTCTTTTCCTTTTAAACCTACCGGAACTGCGAGTGACTTGGATGATTGATTTTCAATCCATTTCTCCTGAATACCTATTTCAGCAGCATCATCCGTATGAAAGAGTTCTAAAAATGTAACTTTTTCCGGAATGGAATTGCTCATACCAAGCTGATGGTCCAGTGAGCGCAGTGTTCGCGCAAACCTCTCATTATTTGTGTGCTTATGCTCATCAAGTGAAAATGGAATATGTACAGCCTTTTGCTTTTGTATTAAAATATCACCTTGAGTTTCGTCGATGTAACGTACAAGTGTATGAATGTTTTCTGAAAGACTTTCCTTCGCATCCGCAGCAAATATGGTAGAGATTCCGATGTTGGAATGTTCCCCTTCCAGATATTCCAAAATGGCATGCTCCGATATAAGCTGACGATTTGTAATGATAAAAACAAAATGAGGTATGAATAATTTTTTTTCCTTTTCCTCGTCGAGATCACGTTGTTTTAACAGTTCATATATAGATGTAAGTAGTTGATCGCGTGTTTGCTCATTATAAATAAACCCCTTTGCATATGCATGAGGCAATTGAAATTGAGGTAGCCATTTCATCCATTCCCATGATTTATATTCAGCTTCATCGAATATGGCCACAAAACGAATATCATGATAGCTTTGCGAAAAGCTGAGCTGACCAACAATTTGTTGTATTTCTTTTTTGACGATAGAGTCTTTACCGACCATTCCCATCGAACCTTCTGCTAAATCGATAACGAGTGGTACATTTTTTACATGGTTATAATATGCAACGAGTTCTTGCGACTTTTCTAGCAGATCGTCAATTTCCTGATTAGACATATCTGTTCGTTGTGCAGATACTTGATAACTGGAAGGAACAGTAGCTCTTCCAACCCTAAAATGCAGGAAGTCATTACTCACCATGGTACGTTCCCAAATTCGCTCACTTATTTCATTTGTTAAATATTTGACCCTCTCAAAGGATGGAAAATGGTAGTAGAGAACTTCGCGTTGTTTCTCTGCCACCGACTGCAAATCTTGTCGCTTTTTTTCCAAATAGCGAGTGTAGAGACGTTTACGCTTCGCCTTTCTTTCGCGCTGTTTCTTCTTTTCTCTAAAATACTGCACGGTTGATGTAATGATTGTGGTACCGAACATAACGACAGAAATGAGGATAAAGATCCCTCTTGGACGCACTAAAGCGACCACCCCCATAACGATAAGCATCATAAGTGGGGGCATAATAATTAACCATAATCCACGGTTATTATCCTCACTTTCTTCAGATGGAAAGGAAAAGTCAACTTTATCCTCTGGAAGCTCATAAATCATTCGAGGTGTTCGTCTGTATTTTGGATATTTTTGTTTCATTATCGAAGTCGGTTGCTTCGTTTCATATAAGTTCAATGCCAAGTCTTCTCTTGATGTAACAGATATTGCATCTTCCTCTATTAATGAAATAAATATACTGGAGTAAAATACGATATCACCTTGACGTAACTCAGTGACAGCTGTTACTTTTTCTCCGTTTACATATACCTTTTCTTCACGAGGCTGTATAAACCATTTTCGCATGTGGTGTACCAACGAAAAGGAGTCAGTTGGAAAAGTGATTTCTGCTTGATCTCCGATATAATACATTTTTGTTTGATAATCCTGAGCATCAAATAGAATTTGTAACTCATCGTTATCTAACGTAACTGTTAAAGGCTTGCCATTTTCGACCTCTCCAATCAGTTCAGTTTCACAATACACGTTGAGCTTTTGTCCATTATTCGAATAGGTAATGGTAACTTCCTTCGTGATGGGAAAGTCCTGAATCGTAATGGTGTTTTGTAATAAATTTCCCACTGTTACCTCATCCATATCGGTAATCGAAACGTGTTGATATGTTTGATTATAGAAAAGCCAAAGTTGCCCCATGATCCCACCTCCTGCATTTGTTGATTCAACTCATTCGACCCTTTCATCTAACTTTCATTACTTTCTTGTTCAGTTTCTACTGCTTCTTGTTCCATCTCTTCCTCATATTCATCTATTTCTCTTTCGATGTTATCCAGTTTTTCTTCTCTCTCGGTACCACTTAAGCTTTGATCTGCTTTAATGCCTTCACGTTGCTTCAATAAGCCATAAACAATTAAATCACGATCCTCCAAAAGTCTTGCAGTATCAATCGCTTCCTGGTAATTGCCACGACCGATATCAATCCAATATAAAAAATATCGATGATCTGATTGTAATGTGACTGTATTTTGAACATTTCCTTTTTGCTCTTCGGTTAGCGATTCGTTTGCGATATAAGAAGAAGCCAATTGGTACTGAACAATATATGGCATGTTCTCATCATCATAATGATTAAGTTTCGTAACGACATCACTATATTCATTTTGTAAAAACGACCTGTTACTTTCGACATATGCTTCGGTTTCAGGAATTTTAAAGAATAGTGCATACATAGAATAGGTAAGCGCAGGAATTAAGAATAGGATAAGTGCTAAAATACTGTAGCGCTGTGCTCTCCATTTTTTTGTTGGTACATGAATGACCGTTTTTTCGTATTCATTGTTTTTCTTTAAATTTCCCTCTATTTGTTCCAGTAATTGGTCATAAGAAGTTGATTTCATGATTTCTTTCGTTATATATGAAAGATCAATTGTTTCATGATGTGATAAATATTTCTCAAAGTCATATTTATTGTCAGCAAAAGCACTTATAATTGCTTTCGTCTCCATCCATAATCGCTCATCATCAGCTTCATATGGTGGCAGACTTTCGCTAACACCGTAATGTAAAAAATGTGGCATAAGTCCCTGATCAATCATTATGTTTTCAGGACATATAATAAGATTCAATCTATGAAATGCATGCTTCTTTATACATTGGATTAAGTTATAAGCAAACTGCCACTTGGCCTGATTACTCTTTTCATGGATTCTATGAAAACGTTCATAGGAATCTGGTGGAAAAATATGTATCGTTAACTGATCATCTGTCAATGTAAATTCCTTTTTAAACTCAGAATTAATAGATTTTAATAAATTTATCTCTAATTCATTATCCAATTTCAGCTTTGCACGATGGAAGGCTATTTCAATCTCTTTATCTTGATATGCTATTGTTGCATCTATTTTACTTTCTAAGTATGTAGTAGTTTGCTGCGACATCAATTTACCTCCTCTAAACAAGTCATTGTTACAGTTGGAGATTTAGCTCTTCACAAAATCTCTACACAGTCTCCTGTCGTTATTCCACATTCCTCCAATGAGTGTAACCCTGCATAAACGCGTTCTTTATTTTTAACTCTAATCCAGTTACCTTCTCGTGGCTTAACAGTTAAATTTAAAGCTTGCCATGTAATATTAACTAGTTTCTTAACGGAATGCTGATCTGATAATCTTAATTCTATTGGTGCATGATCATAATTCTGCATATCAACTGTCACGTGTATATACATACTTTTTTAGCCTCTCTTTATGGGGAATTCTAATTTATACCTGTCAATTTTCATGGTAGAATATGCTTACGGATTATGAATAAAAAAAGTGCCGTCATGTTGTAACAACTGCGGCACTTTTCTACCTTATCCTTATAATTTATCCGCGAATTTGACCTGCAATATTCGTATCTGTCTGTCTTAGAGCATCCGCACTTGAAGCTAGCTGACGCTGAATGTCTTCAAGTAAATTCACCATGTTTACAAAGGATGGGCGTAATTCAACATATTGGTCTGTAAAAGCTCGTGAAGCATCTCCTTCCCAAGCATCGCCAAGTTGACCAATAAGATCATCCAAGGTTTTTAATACAGCATTTACATTGCCACTTTCAATACCATACCTTCTCGCGAAATCTTCTAGCTCTTCTGGGTTTAAACGAATCATACCTGCCATTTTAATTACCTCCTAATAATTTTATCCTTCTTAAGTGACATTATAATGAAAAAAATTAGTAATAACTACCACTGAAACAGAATATTCAATAAATGAGTCTTTAAACCTATCAATTTTCCCATATTAAATCGATTTTACTGTTATAAAAGTACTAGATAATTTCAATAATACTACTATAAGTCTCGAATAATCATTTCTATTAAACTCGGTAAATAGTTACCCAGAAGGTGTGTTTTCATATGTTAAAGTTAGCTGTTGCGACTTTCTATCATCTATCTGGTCATCTAAAGCAGCGACCGATCGAGTCACCCGATTCCCCAACTGATTCAGGAGCAATTGATTACGCATCATGTAGCTGCGAGTTTCCTGCTGCATTGCTTCTACGACCTCCCCTTTTTGATTTTCACCAACAATAATATTATGAACGAGGGCATGAAGGGCAGCATCGAGCGAACCTAACGAGTGATGGTATTGCTGAAGTACTCCTCTTTTATACATAAAATCTTCACTTTCCAGCAATTGTTCCGTAATGGTTATTGAATGATGCTCTCCCAATTTATATCCCTCCAATCAGATTAAAACGTGCCGCTATGCGTTCATCTTCATCAAACAATTGTTCAATTGCCTTACGGTAATTTTCAATATAGAGATGGCCTACTTCCACGCTTTCTATAAGACTAGTAATCTCCACATCAAAATCCGCATTACGCAGCGGATAAAATACTTCATGCACACTAATTCTTCGGACTATTTTATTCAGCCTTGGAAAATAGATATGTTTCCGCAGCAGATTCCGGTACATACCCGGATTTTGCTCCATATCATTTATTTTGTTAATCAATTTTTGCTTTTCGTCCTCATAACAATCAAAAAGTTCCATTTCCACAGCCATTCGTAGCCGTTCGATTTCAGTCAGTTTCTCTTCCAAAATCTGCTTTCCCTCCCTGTACATACGAAGTGAAGCAGAAAGATTTACCTGAATTTCCTTTCCACCACTGTTTGTCGCAAGCACCATATCCGTACCCAAATAAGATTTATTTCCCAGATCAAGCACCTGCAACATTTCGGTGATTCCATGACTAGCGCCAATTGTATGCAGAATTTCTTTATATTCATCTTTATTAAGAATCTCAAGATTTGATTGAAGAGATTCTATGTGGTTAGTAATTTTAAAGTAGGCAGCCACATCGCCTCCCAATTGCCCCAAGAAATTACCTGTATCCCGAACAACCACCATGCTCGCTACGGTTTCCTGGATTCCTTGTAATTCTTGTTCAATGGCTTGGATTACGGCCACAATTTCCTGCTTTTGGTCATTCGAAATATATCCAGCTTCCTTAAATCGATTAAAGATCACTTCTGAATTACTCGTTACGGATTTTACTTGTGACATTAATCCTGGTAGCTGGTCATTTAAGTTCCGTACCATCGTATTTATTTCAGTTGGCTTCGTCATATATACATTCAGTGCACTGCCTATCGAATCGACTCCATCAAACACTTTCAGATCCACACCAAGGATATCTTGTATTGCAGCCTGCATGCCACCTCTTTGAGAGGATACCGTATACTGGACAGCCAACTCCTGAAAGTCCTTAATGACAGGATCTGGAATATCATCCATTAATGTGCGAAGTCCAGGAAAATCAGGATTTGTATCGTAGTAATCCACTTCCCCAAGTGTAAAAAAGCCACGTACTCCACTAACTGCATACAGTGGGTCGTCCTCTGAAATTAGTTGATGAATGTTCTTTGCTTTGTCAGCGTAGTAATTTTCTGCGAAGGTTCTTAGTTGTTGGGGGTCTATGTTGTAGATGGCATTAGGATCTGTCCTTGGAATAGAAAAGTTTTGTCTTACCTCCTCTTGAAAGTTAAAATCTGCTCTAAATAATTGATAGTAATTGGTCTGGGCACCATTCACGCTGTAAATTTTATCAAAAGTATTGTAAGCTAAATGAGCAGTGGTATTATTATTATGAGCTAATGAATGGGATAATCCTATAACAACCGGGAAATCTTCATTACCTTTGATATCAAATTTTCCTATTGCTTCTTCAGTAAACTTCTGGGTATCTTGAGCTTGGGAATAATCTATACCCGCAAACATTGCTTTTACATTATATTCCCAATCTGTTATATCCTGAGTCCCTTGAGAAATGATGTATACTTCATTTATTTCCAGCTCATCTGAAAAAAAATGGATAGCAGTGCCATTATAACCAGTGATACCATCTTTGAGAATACTAGATTGGGAAGAATGAAAGATGTCTATATCTATTTTTAATTCTTTGCCATACTCCTCTATATAAATTTTGTATATTTCTTTAATCATTTGTTCATCGGGTAAGTCTTTATACTCTAAGTCAATAAGTCTTAACCGGAATTCTGGAGTTATCGCTACTTTTTCACCCATTGCCTAATTTTCCCTTTCATTTTTTTCATTGACAAACTCAACCGACTTCATCCAGTTAACAATCTCATCTTGTTGAATATCTTTTAACTCCATACATTTATCGGTTTCCAACGTGCATAAAGTATCATATATAATCTGTACTCCACCTGAACTCTCTGTATTTTGCAAATAGCTCGCATATCCATAATTTTCATAGTTTCCTTCAAAAGGAGCAATAAATAACTTTCTATTTTCTAAGTTTATTTCCTCAAATGCAAGTTCATCATTAAATTGGCTGTTGAGTATCTCTAAATTATAGATTTCGTCTCCCTCTTTATTATTCAAGAAATACTTAATATCAATCGATGTTTCCAATCCATTACTATTTAAATCTCCGATTAAGAAACTTTCGAAGTTCTTATTCTCTCTTGCATATCCTTGTTCACCTATAATCCCCCCTGCAGGAAAACCCATTTGATAAGCACCTGTCCCTGACAAAAACGGATAATACCCAGGCTCTGTTTCTACCGATGATTGAAGAAAACCACGTGTAAATTCATCTTGAAACGCCCTCACATCCGGTAGATCTTCCGGATTCATCTCAGACGGTTTCTGATTTGTTTCCTCATTGCTCAATTGACAACCCCCTAACACAAGTATGGATAGAAATAATAATACATACTTAAAATATTTCACAAGAAATCCCCCATAAATTCCATTTTAATTATTATTCAGTTATAGTATATCTATGTAATGACTAAAAAGGTATATTCAATCATATACTTTCAGAAAAATGATTCTTTTGGTACAGGTTTTGTGTGGTTCTATAGTCTGGCATTGGTAAATATGAAGAGGAAAATTAATGGTTCACAACTGTTTTTCGATTTTTTCAGAAGAACACGTTGGGGGGTATACGTTCAGCATATCGACTTCATCAAACACTTTCAGATTCACACCAAGGATATCCTGTATTGCAGCCTGCATGCCACCTCTTTGAGAGGATACCGTATACTGGACAGCCAACTCTTGAAAGTCCTTGATGACAGGATCTGGAATATCCTCCATTAATGTGCGAAGTCCAGGAAAATCAGGATTTGTATCGTAGTAGTCCACTTCTCCAAGTGTAAAAAAGCCACGAACTCCACTAATTGCATAGAGTGGGTCGTCCTCTGAAATTAGTTGATGAATGTTCTCTGCTTTGTCGGCGTAGTAATTTTCTGCGAAGGTTCTTAGTTGTTGGGGATCTATGTTGTAGATGGCGTAAGGGTCAATACGAGAAATAGAAAAATTTGATCTTACTTTAAATGCAAAATCATCATCTGTATAATAGAGCTGATAATAATTTGTTTGAGCACCATTTATACTGTATACTTTGTCAAATATATCGAAGGCTAAATGTGCAGTTGTATTATTATTATGTGCTAAAGAGTGTGACAGACCTATAACTGGGACTGATATTTCATCAATATTAAACTCTTTCTTAAAATCAGTAACAAAATCTCTTGTTTTTTCAGCCTGAGAATAATTAAGTCCTGCAAACATTGCTTCTAAGTTATACTCCCAATCTACCATATCTTGAGTTCCTTGTGATATAACATATACTTCATTAATATAATTTTCTTCTGAATAAA
This sequence comes from Oceanobacillus longus, assembly GCF_042650085.1. Classification (NCBI taxonomy): domain Bacteria; kingdom Bacillati; phylum Bacillota; class Bacilli; order Caryophanales; family Bacillaceae; genus Oceanobacillus; species Oceanobacillus longus. The sequence goes on from NZ_JBHSAO010000008.1 coordinate 124,973, forward strand.
AATATAATGCTGTTCCATCATATCCAGAATTATTATTAGCAACAAGAGTAGATTCCGAAGAGTGAAATACATCTATATTAGCAGTTAGTTCCTCCCCATATTCTTCTATGTATATAATCTTAATTTGCTCAATAAGCTGTTCTTCTGATAGATTTTCATACTCCAAATCTATTAATCTTAATCGCATCTCATTAGTGTTTAAAATTCTTCCGCTCATGACATAACATTCACTTTCATCTTCTTTTTCGACGTACTGAATAGATTGCATCCAATTAATTATTTCTTTTTTACTTGATTCTTTAACGTCAATACAATTTTCAATAGAATTTAAACATCCAGTTTCATGTATAACTTGGATTCCTCCAGGACTTAACTCATTCTGGACATACCCTGCAAAAGTAAATGTATCTTCACTTCTCTCAAAGTAAGTGACATATAAAGATTGATTATCATTAATTATCTTTTCAAATTTCACATTTAGCCCTAATCTCTTTTCTAAATTATCCAAATAGTTTTCTTTATTGCTCGATTTTTTATAATCATCGTAGATAAAATTAATAGATGATTCAGTTCCATTGTTATTATCTACACCAATCAAGTAACCTTCATATTCACTTTCTTTTAGAGCATATCCTCTTTCCCCGACAATTCCACCCGCCGGAAAATCCATTTGATAAGCACCAGTCCCTGACAAAAACGGATAATACCCCGCCTCTGTTTCTTCTATTGATTGAAGAAAACTACGTGTAAATTCATCTTGAAACGCCCTCACCTCCGGTAGATCTTCCGGATTCATCTCAGACGGTTTCTGATTTGTTTCCTCATTGCTCATTTGACAACCCCCTAACACAAGTATGGATATAAATAGTAATACATACTTAAAATATTTCACAAGAAATCCCCCATAAATTCCATTTTAATTATTATTATTTAGTTATAGTATACCTATATAATGACGAAAATGGGTTTACTACAACTAAATTTTTAGAAAAATGAACTTCTGTTCTTTATTCGGGACGTTACGATAGATAATAGGCGATTATTATCTAAGAGGTTGCAAGATTTATGATTACGTCTAAATCTGCAAAAACATTGACTTCCACTTAAAAATAAGTTAAATTACTAAAGGCGAACGATTTACCGCAAATTTTATTTAATATTCGTTTTTAGGAGTGTATAACATGGAAAATGTATTTGATTATGAAGATATTCAATTAATTCCAGCAAAATGCGTAGTAAACAGCCGTTCAGAATGTGATACTACGGTTACCTTTGGGGGGCGAACATTCAAATTGCCTGTAGTACCTGCAAACATGCAGACAATTATAGATGAAAAAATTGCAACCTATTTAGCAGAAAATGATTATTTCTATATCATGCACCGATTTAATCCAGAGAAACGTTTATCTTTCGTTCAAGAGATGCAGTCACGTGGATTATTTGCTTCTATTAGTGTTGGTGTTAAAGAAGAAGAGTATGATTTTGTAAATCAATTAGCTCAAGAAAATCTCACACCTGAATACATTACCATTGATATCGCGCATGGTCATTCCAATGCGGTGATTGAAATGATAAAGCATATAAAAAAACAACTCCCAGAGAGCTTTGTAATTGCAGGAAATGTCGGAACTCCTGAAGCAGTAAGAGAATTGGAACATGCCGGTGCAGATGCAACGAAGGTCGGCATTGGACCCGGGAAAGTATGTATAACAAAAATTAAAACCGGATTCGGTACTGGTGGCTGGCAATTGGCCGCGCTTCGTTGGTGTGCAAAAGCAGCAAGCAAGCCAATCATTGCTGACGGTGGGATTCGTACCCATGGAGATATAGCTAAGTCCGTTCGTTTCGGTGCTTCCATGGTGATGATTGGTTCCCTTTTCGCGGGTCATGAAGAATCACCTGGGGAAACCTTTGAAAAAGACGGTAAGCTCCTTAAAGAATACTTTGGTTCAGCATCCGAGTTCCAAAAAGGCGAGAAGAAAAACGTAGAAGGCAAGAAAATGTACGTAGAGCATAAAGGTGCACTAAAAGATACATTGACTGAAATGGAGCAAGACCTTCAATCCTCTATTTCCTATGCTGGTGGAGATAAACTGGAGGCAATCCGCAATGTAGATTATGTTGTCGTTAAGAATTCCATTTTTAATGGTGATAAGGTTTATTAAGGTTTATAAATTGTACGATCAAGATGAGCGAGATACATATGTATTCGCTCGTCTTTTTATTTTGACTAGAGGAGACTGCACCTACCCTCACTGATCGCAGCTCGCTCTTGATTCCACCCCTGAATTGTGAACTTAGCTTTTTATTTGTGAACTTCAGCCATTTTTGTCTTGAACTTCAGCCATTCCTCTGTGAACTTCAGCATTTCACCTATTTTTTCGCCTCGTTATGCTTGATATGCATATCATCACTAGTCCGGGATCGCTCTGGGCGGATACACACCTTAGGATTATAAAGCAAATACTTCGAAAATAGACTAATAAATAAAAAAGCTATTTTGAACCAAACTAGTACTGTACTGCAATAAAAAATTGAACGTACATCTAAAAGGATGATAAATATGATAAAAAAATTACTATTCGTTCTGATCGGTCTTGCTCTAATTTTAACCATAATCATTTGGTATGGATTTTCTACACCGACAAAAGATGTAACTGATATAGAGATTACTTCCACTTCCAAGCCAGTCGTTTTTTTACTTATTGATTCTCTTATGCATGAACCATTACAACAAGCTATTGAAGAAGGTCGAGCTCCTGCTTTAGCTTTTTTAGCTGACAATGGACAGTATTTTTCTCAAATTGTAAGTTCTTATCCGACCATGTCCGTTACCATTGACAGCACCCTTTTAACAGGAACCTATGCTGATCAGCACCGAATTCCAGCACTTGCCTGGTTCAACAATAAAGAAAATCGATTGGTTAACTATGGAAGTAGTGCCATGGAAATTTATCAACTCGGGATAAAACAAGTTCTTCATGATAATATTTATCAATTAAATCAGAAGCATTTAAGCAAACAAACAAGTACCATTTTTGAGGACCTTGCTAACCGGAAAGATGATTCTGCCTCGATTAATGGGATGCTCTATCGTGGAAATGATCAACATGATCTCCATATACCAAAACTCATTTCTATGTTTAACCTATTACCTGATACAGCTCAAATAAATGGACCAACCCTATTATCTTTAGGAAGTTTGTCACAGTTCAGCTCGAAAAATAATAACCATAATAATATTTGGCAAAGACTTGGAATGAACGATCAATTTACTAGTAATGAACTTAAAAAGCTTATCCAAGACGATAAGCTTCCTACTTTTACGCTAGCTTATTTCCCAAGGCTGGATAAGCAAGTTCATAAAAATGGCCCCATGACAATTGACGGGATTGAAGATGTTGATCAGGTGTTGCAATCTATTTTAAATGAATTTCCATCGTGGGAGAAAGCAACGGAAGCGATGTCAGTGATTGTGTATGGTGACAGTGGTCAAGCGGTGATTGGCGAAGATAAAGAGACAGCTCTCATTGATTTAAAAGTACTTTCTGAAACATACAGACTTTCAAAACTTGGAGAACCGATTCGAAAGGAAGACCAGATTGTTTTGGCTGTCAATTCCCGTATGGCCTATATCAATTTACTTGATGAGAACGTTACTTACAAAGAAATGATTTCCCATCTTGTTAAAGACCCGAGAATTGGCTTTATAGCATGGAAAGACGATAATGGAAATCACGTAGTATCCGAAGAATCCGGTGACGTACTTACGTTTAAACCGAATGGAAAATATACCGATCAATATGAACAGGATTGGAACTTGGATGGGGATATCTCCATCTTAGACCTTTTTGTGGATGAAGAAAACAAGATTACTTACTGGGACTATCCAGATGCACTGGCACGACTTTATGGTGCACTACATTCACATCAAGGTCGTTATATTATTGTTGATGCAAAACCCGGTTACGAATTCATTGGAGAACATTCTCCCACCCACCTTGGCGGAGGCGGACACGGGTCTCTTCATAAAGATGATTCACTTACTCCAATGATTATAACCAGCACAGACTCCACACCAAAATACGAAAGAGCTATCGATATAAAAGATTGGATCTTGAAACTAACAGACAAATAGAAGGAAGCATGGGGACGGTTCTCTTGCTTCCCTAAGGGGCATTCGTAATTATTTTCTCGGAAATAATATACTTTACTATTAAGGTTGGCTAGCTGTAAGAGTTTAAGAGTTATAAAAACACCGCTTCGACTATGTCCGAGCGGTGTTTTATGATTTATTCTGAAGCTCGTGTATTTTGATAAGCAAGTGTATCCCAAAAAGAAATATCTTGCTCTTCGATAGATCCATCAGAAATTGCCTCAGCTGATGCAGTCAATGTGTTCACAGTTTGTTTGATTAAGTATCCATTACTTTTCTGTCCTAACACATAGGACTCATAATAGTGATCAGACATACCACGCATCTCAAACAGTAGTGTGGAAATCCCGTACTCTACTGCAATGCCGTTTCTACTGATTGTTTCTGCAGAACCACCATTATATTTACCTAAATGCCCCCAGCCTGTTGGGTCAATCTCGTTAAATACAACTGCACCTAATTGTTTGGATTTTTCTACAACCTCTGGATCAGCATTTTCTGTAGTTGGATAAAGAATAGATCCGGATACAAGCTCCCCGTCACGCTCGCTCTGTGCTCCCTGATGATGTAAGTCGATCATATAATCAATATCATACAGACTTAAAACATTATTATGCAGGGCCTGTGTTTCCGGCTGTATTCGATCAACATGATCACGATTTAAATCGACTTCATCCGCATTATAGCGAGTCAAATTACGGTCTCCACTTGCAACATAATCATCCAAGGAAAAATTAACATCTCCCATAGCTCCGTCTGCATTAAGCATTGGTACAATTAGAATATTTACACCATCCAATATCCCTTTTGTTTTGCCGGTACCAAGATGTTTAATAAATTCCAGAGTTCCTTCAGTCGTTAACTGTTCATTACCATGTTGCTGTGTCAAATAGAGAATGGTTGGATTATCTGGATTTGTTATATATTTCACCAGATGTATATCCCTTCCTTTTACTGTTTGTCCAATGACTTCAAGTTCCATCTGCTCCTGTTTTACCTCCTGTTTTTCAAGGAAGTCCACCATTTCATCATAGGTGGTAAGAATGGATGTATTAACGGTTTCATTTCCCCCATACTCAGGGCCGTTTCCAACAGCACTTACGGTAGGAGAGCCAACAGAAATCCCTCCTAAGACCAGTGTTCCTACAACAGTTAATGAGAATAATTTTTTCTTCAAAAAATCCCTCCATTTCATAAAAGTGTATGTATACATCTTCGGTTTTTATATAGATAATTCCTGCAAAATTTTTAAAAATAAGAAAGAATACTCAGAAAAATTACATTTATAAGCGTGAAGTCCTGGTTCTATTCAACAGAGGATTGTTGTATAGGCTATCAAGTATTTCTTGTTTAATCCATTATCGAAACAGGGTATAGATATATAAACAGCCAAAGGAGAGATATGATGTTATTCTACACGTCTCAATTAAAAGACTTCAATATTGCTGCCACCGATGGCGAACTAGGAAAGATTAAAGACCTATACGTTGACGAACAAAATTGGTCTATACGTTATGTAAGTTTAGACACTAGAAAATGGCTTCCAGGTAAAAGGGTGCTTTTATCCCCTTCTTCTTTCGATAGGACTAACAAAAAAGAGCAAACTCTAGAAGTAAAATATGATAAGCAAACTGTCCGTAATAGTCCCGACGTTTCTGAGAATTCGCAACTGTCAAGGGAGACCAAGCAACGATTGGATGAGTACTACGGTTGGGGCCCAAATCTATCAGATCCAGTTATGTTTGGTGGTGGACAAATCGCAACCATAAATCTAATTCAACCACCAGAATCTTATACAACCACACCAATTCCAGATCCAGATGAAACAGAACAAGACTTAAGAAGTGAAGATGAGGTAGTCGGATTCAGAGTTCATGCAAATGATGGAAAGCTTGGGCAAGTTGCTGATTTTATCTATGATGATAAACATTGGGAAATCCTATATATTGTCGTTGAAAGCAGAGATAGTACTTTAAATCCAAAATACTATGCTTACAGCACGAATAAGATTGAGTCCGCCGACTGGCATGAAGGGGATTTGTATATGAAAGAACCATTGACTATACTGGAAAAAGAAAAGCTTTACAAAGATAAAGAGGATATCATTGGTTCCTTATCTGTTTAAATAATCTTAGAAAGCATACGCTCCATAAAAGAATCCCAGGTGAAATTTCCCCTGGGATTCTTTATATCTTCTATTCTGTTAATAAAGGATAATATCCTTCTTCGTTATGTGTTTCTGTCCCTACTAGTGGTGGATTAAATACACATACCATGCGCATTTGAGATTCCGCACGTAGTTTATGTTTATCATGGTTGTCTAATAGATACATGGATCCTGGTTTAAGCGACCAAACTTCACCAGTTTCTACGCTTTCAATTTCACCTTCACCTTCAATACAATATACAGCTTCAATATGGTTTTTGTACCAGAAATAACTTTCTGTTCCCGCTTTAATAATTGTATCATTTAAGCTAAAACCAACTTTATCTTTATTTAAGATAAATCTTCTGCTCTCCCATGTGTTTCCTTTTGTGTGGTCTTCTGTTCCAATAATTTCATCAAGTGATTTTACGATCATTTTCGTTTCCCCTTTTCAAGTAAGTTTTTCTATTATTGTTATTTTGATAGAACGTGTTCAATACTATCAACTAAAATTCCAAGCCCTTTGTTTAATCCTTCTTCATCGATAATAAGTGGTGGCAGGAATTTAACTACTTCATCTTTTGCTCCTGACGTTTCTACAATTAGTCCACGTTTAAATGCTTCTGCACATATCTCATTTGCTAGGTCCTCAACATGTACGCCAATCCCCTGCATAAGGCCTCGCCCACGGGCTTCTCCTTTTAATTCCGGATATTTCTTTATAATCATGTCGATCGTATTTCTTAATAGACTCGCATTCTTATTGATTTCCTTTTCAAATTCATCCGTTTCCCAAAAGCTTAACGCTTCTGTGGCAGCAAGAAATGCTAAATTATTTCCACGGAACGTGCCATTATGTTCACCAGGTCCCCATTGATCATACTCAGGTTTAATAAGCGTAATTGCCATTGGTAAACCTGCACCACCAATAGATTTTGAGAGACAAACAACATCCGGCTTTATGCCAGCAGGTTCAAAGCTAAAGAAGGTACCTGTTCTTCCACAACCTGCTTGCACATCATCAATAATCAATAAAATATCCCAGCGTCTGCAAATACTTTCAATTTTCTTCAACCAATCCATACGAGCAGCATTAATGCCACCTTCACCTTGTACCGTTTCTAGGATAATTGCCGCTGGTAGTGCAACACCGCTTCCATTATCTTCAAGGAATTTTTCAATATATGCGATGGAATCCTGGTCTTCTACATATTCATCAAAAGGCATTGTTGATGTATGATGAAGCGGAATTCCTGCTCCATGACGTTTAAATGAATTACCTGTCACAGATAACGACCCGATTGTCATACCATGGAACGCATTTGTAAAGTTAATTACGGTATCTCGACCTGTTACCTTTCTGGCAATTTTCAATGCACTTTCAACAGTATTCGTTCCTGTTGGTCCGGGAAACATAATTTTATAATCGAGGTTTCGAGGTGTTAGAATAGTATCTCGGAACTTCTCAAGAAAAGCTTTTCTTGGTGTTGTTCCCATGTCGAGGCTGTGCAAAATCCCATCTTCTTTAATATATTCAATCATTTTTTCTTGCATCGCAGTATTGTTATGACCATAATTTAATGCACCTGCTCCAGCAAAGAAATCAATATATTCCTTACCATCTACATCCCATAGTTTATATCCTTTAGCCCTTTCAAAAACAGTAGGCCAACTACGGCTATAACTTCTTACTGCAGATTCCACTTCTTCAAACGTTTTCATTTTGTCATTGTTAATTACTGCAGTTGTCATCGACTCATCCTTTAATTTAATTTATTTTCGAAGCGGTCCAATTTTAAATAACAACTCATTTTCATGACCTGTTTCAGGAAAATCCTCCGCTGTAAAATAATCGCTAACTTTCCAATTTGTATTAAATTTCCTTGCAAGTCCAAAGAATAGACGTTTTGAGGGTTCATTTGACGGTGACACAGTCGCTTCCACATAGTGAACTTCTTCACATGTAGTACGTTCCAGTAACTGAAGCAACATTCTCGTTGCCAATCCATTGCCTCTCTCAGACTCATGAACAGCTACCTGCCAAATAAATAATGTATCTGTTTTTTCTGGATGAATAAATCCAGATATGAAACCGACAACCTTTTGCGTCTCCTTACTAATAACGACAATCGATGTATCTGCAAAAATTTCACACCACATCAAATAGCTATAAGACGAATTAAGATCCAGATTGCCTATATGTTTAACAAGTTTGTAAACTGCAGCTCCGTCATCTTTAGTTGGCTTGCGGAAAAGATATTCCGTTTTACTTATATTCAACTTTTCTGCTACTTCCGAAATATTGATGATTTCACCTCCTGATTTGTTTTTTTCGTATAATCAATTACCTTTAATAGCCTATAAGGAATACTTCATTTCGTCAAAATGAATTAAACTTGATATAGCGTGTTTAATCATGACTACTCGTGCTTAAGTGGAAATAGATGCCATTGCCTATAAAATGCTACCAAATAGTAAGGTATAATCCAAAATTTAAAAAATTTAGTAAAGTAGAACATTACTTAACCCTTGATGTAAAGCGATTTTCCAGTTTTTTCAGAATTAAGATATTGTTAGGGAATCTAACATTAATTTCTATAATAAAAAATTGTATAAAGGCTTGCTAAAAAACATACATGCCAGGTGATTGCTAGACATTTTACCAGAAAATAATAGTTTTATTTTTTTATGTAGATCTGTCATGTTAACTCTAATTCCAGGTTTCTGTCACAAGCCAACCTTTAAACATCATATAGTATCAGGAATATTTTTAGTTTTTAAGGAGGAAGAGATATGTATCCGAATTACCGGTATCACCCACAACATTATTATCCAGCACCCCCTTCTGTACATCCTGATTACAACTATAATAATGGTTATCCACCCTACCCGTATGATCGTCAACAATCCATTAGAGGTCAGGCTACTTGGACAGATGGTGGACAAGTAACAAAATGTGAAATTCCTTGGTCCGAGGATGAATTTATGACAACCGCTGTTGGTGATACTTCACCTTACCAGTGCGGAGATACGCTGAAAATCAGAAATGTCTCTGCACCTGTCGGAAGAGAAATTATTGTCAAAGTAGTTGATCAAGTGGAAGGCTACCCACCTAACAAAATCAACTTGCATCGAAGAGCTTTTCAAGCACTTGGCGTAAGCCCGAATGTTGGTGTTATTAATATTGAAATCATTCCCTCACCGGAGTTAGAGCTGGAAAAGTGGGGAAAATATTTATTAGCAGTGACACAAACGGCATATCCGGAATATGATATCACGGACTACAGATCATCAGGAAAATCAGTACTTTCCTCTACGCAAACAAAAGAATCGTATGATTTTATCCTGCAATCTCACCAAGAAACAATTAAAGTACAAGGAAATGTGATCTACAATCCTAATACCGACCGAATAATTTCTTTCGATATAAAAGAACTCAATTAAAGGTGAATGGAGCCTGGAAAGTAATTATCCATGCTCCTTTGTTTTGTGTTCTGCACTCTAGACAGATAACACTAGAGGAATATTCTTTGTCATGATTCTCCAAATTTCACACCCAAAAAAAGGCCTCCATCTGGAAGCCCAATTTTGTCTGCTATTAATTTTCCAATACAAGTGAAAGACTGTCTACAAAAATACCGAAAGCACCATCATCATCTGTTGCTATCATAATTTGTGCTCCTTTTGTTTCATCTGGTGCTTTGTCAGTTAATAATTGGTGGTAATTCCAGCTTCCTTCTCCGTTGACTGGCTGCGTGAACCTTTCTGCTGTAAAACTTTGTGCTGTGCCAATAGGATTTTCATTAGAATCAAGAAATTGAACGCTTACTTCTGTTCTTGAATTTGTTGGGAAAGATGAAAATGGATTAAGAGATGATAAAGTTACATTAAGACGGTATACTTTATCATCACAAAAGCCTGAAGTTATATTTTGCGTGATGCTTGAACCTGGAAAGAGATAAGCTAAATTCTCCCCTTCATGCGGGTTGATATCAAATGGAATATTAGTGTTAAACGGTATTACCAGTGCAGTACCATTAACCATATATCCTGCTAAATCTCCTGTTTCAAAACTACCATTGGTTACAAGTTGAGTACTAACACATTTTTTCTCTTTCTTTCCTTTTTTCTCTTTATCGGTTTTACTATCACTTGCATGATTGATTACATAGACAGTCGAATTACCGCTATTTTTAATTTTATTAGCATCTTCAATTTTTGCTTTACCTACATCCGTAATGATATCTAAATCACTTTGAGATTGTTCTGAATCCTGTTTTGTTTTTTGAGTTTGCTTCTGCGCCTGTTCCTGGTCTTGGTCTTGCTTCTGGTCTTGGTTTTGTTGTTGAAGTTGAAGTTGAAGTTGAATATCTTTTAAGATAGATAATGTTGTGTTTAGACTATCTTCTAATTTTATTTTATTTTCCAGTTTATTTTTAATAAGAATTTCTAGTAGAGATGACACAATTCTCCTCCCTTCTTTACTAAATTCTTGAGGCACACGAAAAGCTGATTAGTAGGTTACCAACCACAGCAACAATCATGACGGCGGTCACGGTCACGGTCATGGTCGTCTCTTATAAATACATCGTCTGCAAGAATAGTCACTTCATCTGCATTGATTACTAATCTTCTGTTACGATGATCATCACATCTTCTTCGATCATCATCAAATCGATTTTTCCGTCTTCTATCATCATCACGTCTACGTCTGTCATCCACATCTATAACGTTTACTCTGTCTGTGCGAATAAGAACTTCATCTACATCGAATCTATCATCATCTCGACGGTTTCTTCTGCTTTGATATACTGACATTTAATTTCCCTCCCTTCTTGCCTTTACTACACCATATGTTAGTAAAAAAACAATGAATAGACAGAAGCATCTACTTTCTATAAATGTGCTCTTTCATCTCCTTTGAACGCACAATAAAAAATAGATTGATATAACAGGGAAACTAACAAAAAAGACAATTCGAGTTATTAGGTCGAATTGTCTAAGCTTTGTATATTGTATAGCTAATTAAAGTATATTCTTATACGTATTTCGTTTAGTTAATTTTAATATCCAAGATATCATGCAAGTTAATTTTGGTCCGTTCATCATTATCAATTTTTATAAAACCTTGCATTGTATCGATCTTAAATAGCTTCCCGTTCATAATTTTAAAGTCGTGTTCAGCATAATATGTAATCTCTGCTGTTAAATTATTGTGAATTGCCAAATGCAACTTCATATTTATTTCTTCCAGCTGCTGCTCATCCAGAATAGGCTTTTCTTTATATTCCTTCTGTTCCCACATATCCTTTAGAAGTTGAATATGCTCAGGCAGCATCATAGCAGTCCACTTTATACTTCCGCGATCGTTCATTTTAAGCCCCTACCCTTATTTTCACCGGACCACATGAAAGGATATTGTCTAATCGAAACGATCGCACTTTTTTTCGGTAATAACAATAGGCCAGAACCGAATTATCGTGAATACATATTATTCGTATAAATCGCTGTGTCACCATATTTTCCTGATCTATATAGAAAATAACTATCTTCTCTTTATTCTCCATCGAACGTATAAGTAACCCTTTCATGCTGAACCCTCCATCTAAGAACAATTGTTCTGAACACATGTTCCTATTTTATCATAAAAGAGAGTTATGTATACAGTAAAAATTTACTAATTCCTATTGTCTTTCCTCTTCTTCATCCATGTCAACATCTTCAAGTTCAAGCCAGGAAAGCATTTCACCTACAACCGTATTAATTTTTTCATCAACCATTTTTGTACCATATTTTTTCTTGGCGCGTTCTATGTTCGTAAAAACTTCCTCACTAAAGTCAATAATTTGCGTATCACTTTCAAGATTATTAAACAGATCCAAAATTTCATCCAGTGCCTTATCGAATCGTTTACTTTCCAATTCCGTTGCTTTCATCATTGATCACCCGTTCTTAATATATCCAAAAACATATTAAACATATGTAAAAGGATCTAAATTAAAAAAATCACTTACTAATAATAGAATAAAAAACAGGCCTCAATCAGGAGACCTGTTTGTATGGACCAATTACATTTCATCGTCTTCTTCATCGTCAGTATCCGTTTCGGTATCTGATTCTGGGTCTGTTTCTGTTTCTTCATCCATATCTGTTTCTGTATTTGTATCTGTTTCACCATTTGTATCTGTTTCCGTATCCGTTTCTGTTTCTACTTCTGTTTCTGTACCGTCGTCCGTTCCATCACTCGGTTCTTCTACTGGCGTTTCTACTGGATCTTCTACATCAACGTCACCACCATCACCACCGCAAGCCGCTAGAACTACTGATGCAAATAACATCGGCGCTACCCATTTAATACCTTTATTCATACTATCAATCCTTTCTAGTTGGTTATATGATACCTATTTCCGATAGGAGCAGTTATAAAACCTTTTTTTATTCATAATTGATTACTGCTCTTTTCTAGAAGATTGTTGTCTTTGCCAAAAAATATATAAACTCCGAAGTAACTGCTGGTTGAATTGGTTTCTATAAGTAACTGCTTTCCCCTCCGTCCGGGATCGCTCTGGGCGGATGCTTTCCGCGGGCACGGCCTCAGCCCCGAAGAGAAAACCGCTCTTCTGGTCTTCGGACACGTGCTTTTCCCGCAGGAGTCACCGCCCGCCGCTCACCCGGACTGGTGAAGCTGGGTGTTATTGTTTTTATAAATAACTAATGTAGTTAGCAGTTTGTAAACTTAAAACCAGCTCTGGGAAATACACGGAAACTCCTGTGGGAGGAAAGGCATCGGTGAGACCCCCGTAGTGCAAAGCACGAGGAGGGCTCACCAGCCGCCCACGGAAAGCGGAGTGTATACGGGCTGCGGGTTGCCTGAGTAACTTTTTTTCATTTCTTATTGCTACAGATCTAAATTGGATAAAAGTTACTTCGTAGTTTATCTCAACTGCGAGGATTATAAAGCAACAAACAAGAAAAATACCAGTCCCTCACTATTAGTAAATAGCGGGAGACTGGCACAGACATTTTATTCTCTTTTATAAGATTTATATCACACGTATGGTAATCATGCCTTCGATCTGTTTAATTTCTTCCTCTAAGCCAGGAATAACATCACCATTTACTTCATTGTCAATATCAATCATTGTGTAAGCATAATCTCCACGGCTTCTATTAATCATATCAGCAATGTTCAAATTATTGTTAGAGAATGCTGAACTGATTTGACCAACCATGTTTGGAACATTACGATGGAAGGCTGTTACACGACTTTTTCCTGTATAAGGAATTGATGCGTTAGGAAAATTTACTGCGTTCTTAATATTTCCAGTTTCAAGATATTCCTTTACCTGTCGGGTAGCCATAATTGCACAGTTCTCTTCTGATTCTCTTGTAGAAGCACCAAGATGTGGAACTGGTACGGCATTTTTCATATTTAATATGTTTTCATTAGGGAAATCCGTAATATATTTACCTACTTTTCCACTTTCAAGCGCTTCGGCCATATCGTTTTCATTCGCAAGCCCACCTCTGGAGAAGTTTAAAATATGTACTCCAGGTTTCATTAGATTAAATGCTTTTTCATTAAACATTTCACTTGTATCTTCCGTCAAAGGAACGTGTACTGTAATATAATCTGCTTCTGCAAATAATTGTTCCATCGTCATCGCTCTCTCTACGTTACGAGACAGCTCCCAAGCTGTATTGATAGAAATGAACGGGTCAAAACCAATAACATCCATATCCAAGTCCAATGCATCGTTTGCTACAAGTGCACCAATCGCACCCAGACCAATAACCCCTAATTTCTTTCCTTTAATTTCATTACCGACAAACTGTTTTTTCCCTGCTTCAACAAGACTTGGAACTTCATCACCTTTACCTTGTAGCGTTTTTGCCCATTCAATTCCAGCAAATAAATTACGTGATGAAGCCATTAATGTAGTTAGTACGATTTCCTTTACAGCATTTGCATTGGCTCCTGGCGTGTTGAAAACAACAATCCCGTCTTCCGTACACTTGTCGACTGGAATATTATTAACACCTGCTCCAGCGCGTGCAATTGCCTTCAAATTAGGGTCGAATTCCATCGAATGCATATTAAAACTACGAACAACAATCGCGTCCGGATTTTCAGATTCATTATCGATTGCATAATCACCGTTATTGAAAACATTTAGCCCGGTGTCTGCAATATTATTTAATGTCTTTATTGTTTTCACTTTATCTAATGTTAGTGTGCTCATTTTCTCTCCTCTTTCTGTTCGTAGTTAGTTTCAAAATCGTTCATAAATGTAACCAATGCTTGAACTCCTTCTATAGGCATTGCATTATATATGCTGGCTCGCATGCCTCCAACAGAACGATGTCCTTTTAACGTCTCAAGCCCCTTCGATTGTGCTTCCTTTACAAAGGCAGCATCCAATTCAGTAGAATCGGAAACAAAAGGAATGTTCATTAGCGAACGACTATCCTTACGTACCGGTGATTTAAATATAGAAGATTCCTCAAGGGCATGATATAGAATTTGTGCTTTCTTTCGGTTTATTTTTTCCATTTCCTTTATACCGCCAAGACTTTTTAGCCATTCAAAAACAAGCTTGGCCATATATATCCCGTATGTGGGTGGTGTATTATACAATGAACCACTCTCACTATGTGTTTTATAATCAAGCATAGCCGGGCAATTTTCCGGTGCGCGACCAATTAAATCTTCCCGAATAATAACAACAGTCAATCCAGCAGGGCCGATGTTCTTCTGTGCTCCTGCATAAATTAAACCAAATTTCGATACATCGATTTCTTCTGATAAGATATTGGATGACATATCCGCTACAAGTGGAACGTCCCCTGTATCTGGAATCTCTAAATAAGCAGTTCCTTCTATTGTATTATTTGTTGTAATATGCACATAATCTGCTTCTGGATCAATCATACTCCGGTCAACAGCAGGTATATATGTAAAGTTATCATCCTCTGATGAGGCGATGACACGAATAGTTCCAAATTTCTTAGCTTCTTTGATTGCTTTCTTTGACCATGATCCCGTATTAACGTAGTCTGCTTTTCCATTTTTACCGAGCAGGTTCATTGGGACTGTTGCAAATTGCTGTGAAGCTCCTCCTTGAATAAAAAGCACTTTGTACCCTTCAGGAATAGCCATTAATTCTCTCAGCAGTTTTTCAGCTTCTGTAATAATATCCGTAAATAGTCCGGAACGATGACTTAATTCCATCACAGACATACCTGAATTTCTATAATTGACTACTTCTTCTTGAGCTTTCTCCAATACTTGCAGCGGGAGCATAGAAGGACCTGCTGAAAAATTATATACTCGTTTCATGTTAACACCTCATCCTTATTATTCTTTCATCAAGAGATATAAAAAAGAGACTGGTCTCCCAATCTCATTAAACATCAAATAACATAAAAGTAAGTGTTATTCTTCTGTCCTTTTGCCTGAGATCTTGAACCCTTCGGCGTTGCAATTATTCTTGCATCCTCTCCAGAAGCTGCTCCTGTTATAGTCTGACCCACAACAATCATAGCTTTTTAAACTATTCAATTATATAAGAATATCCTCGCCTCCTAATAGCACAAAGAGGCAAGGGGAAATTCTCCCCTTACCTCTGCCCAGGCGAACGACAATTCGATATCATATGCTCCCTCGCGGTTATCCGCGTTTCGCCAGTTGCATATGACCTTTAATTTGTTATAATCCTACCAAATTTTTCACTAAATTACAACCTATAAAATGAATTTCCTTAAAATTCTTCAAGCAATACCTAAAATGTATTTTTAAAGTAGATATTGGTAAGAATAATAGTATACGATTATTCTAGTTTATCGGGGGAGTAAGCGATGGAGCTCATACAAATG
Source organism: Oceanobacillus longus (assembly GCF_042650085.1). Taxonomy (NCBI): domain Bacteria; kingdom Bacillati; phylum Bacillota; class Bacilli; order Caryophanales; family Bacillaceae; genus Oceanobacillus; species Oceanobacillus longus. The sequence continues at coordinate 141,151 of NZ_JBHSAO010000008.1, forward strand.
TCTATGAAGCTAATTATAGGATTTTTTTTGTTGTTTTTACTAATCAGAATTATCGGGAAGAAACTAATAGATAAATTTACGCCATTTCATTTTATTTCAGCAATTGTTTTAAGCGAGTTGTTAGGAAATGCCGTCTATGAAAATAGTATCTCTATCATTTATATCATCTACACGATACTTATATGGGGAATTTTATTATTTACAGTCGAATATATCGGTCAAAAATCTTTATTCTTAAGACAATTGTTCGAGGGGAAGCCATCCATGGTGATTCGAAACGGAAAGGTTGACTTTGAAGAGATGAAAAAAAGTCGTATTAACATGAATCAATTGCAAAGTTTATTGCGTCAAAGCGAAATTTTTTCCATTCGTGAAGTTGCATTTGCATTTATCGAATCGAATGGCTCTATTAGCGTATTAAAAAAATCAACCTATCAAAAGACAACCTTAAAAGACTTTAATATGCCTTATCAAACTGTATACCTACCTATAACACTTATCAAAGATCGGGAGTTAATCATTGAAAATTTAAATGAAATAAATAAAGATATTGCCTGGTTAAAACACGAATTATTAGCAAAGGGCATTAATAAAATGGAAGATGTCCTTTTTGCTGAGTGGTTGGAGAATGACGGATTATTTGTTGTGCCACATATATCTTTAAAAAGCTCTAAAAATCAATTATAAACACTATATATAACAATAACTTTGATTTGCTTCTATGACAGCACGATTAGCCCTATTTACTTCATTGTCAATATCTTCCATAGTTTATTCCCATACGGTTTTGGGAATGGTTTCTTAAACCATATAGAGATGAAAGGGTATTGACATGTATAATTTTTTAATCGGAGCAACGATTGTATTTATAGCAATTAATCTTTATTATTTTTTTGCAAATAAAACCTATCGAAAAAGTTATTTCAGTACAGCTCTTTTTCTAAAACTGTTTTTCGTTTTATGTGGCGTTTTAGTTGGTTTCGCCCTACTGTACTACCTTCTATCTTTAGAGGACGTTATTTTAGTTGAAAGTCTTACCAATCGGGAACCAGTTGAACCTACCTTCTTGAATCTCCTTTATTTTAGTGGAGAGACCCTTTTCTCAGTAGGGTATGGTGACATGCTTCCAGTAGGATCAGTACGTTTCTTTGCAATTATTGAATCTGCAATCGGTGTTCTCCTGCCAACAGCTTACTTCATGAAAGCTCTGGATTCATCGAATAAGAAGGATTAACAGTGATACCAAATTATCAGAGCTTATCGACATTCCGGATTTTTTGAAGGTTATTAAAATGTTTTCTCTTAAATATTAACTCTGTTTACTAAAAGATTGGAACTGGTTACGCGCCCCACCGAAAAAAAACTGTTGTTATTGACATAATTTGTAAAAACTACGAAGTAACTGCGATCCCGCCGTCCACGGAAAGCGAAGTATATTTCCCAGAGCGGCCGCCGAAGCTCCCATCTTATGTCGCAATTTATCTCTACTGCGAAGATTGAAAAGCAACAATACTTACGAAGAGATCCAATATCCAAATGTTACGATACAGAAGTTTCATAAGTATCCATGGAATTGAGGATATGTTTAAACGGCAGAAGTTTCCAGTTTTAAAAAAGTGAATTAGCATCATTATTCATTATTAAAAGAGAAATATAGGCAACAATAAGGCGTAATATTTTCTTTGTATATGGGAGACGAACATTATGCCATTACAGTTGCTTGAAATTTATGCCCCTAAGGACTTTTTAAATATAGAAGAAATAAAAGATCATTTTTCTGTTATTTCCTATTGGTATTCCGAAGAAGAGAAAAAAAAGCATTTAACACGGATTCTATTAGAAACCAATGACGTAGAATCAATGCTTGATTATTTGGAAAGGTTGCCCGGTGGTGAAGACGTTTATCAAGTTATGTTGCTGCCGGTACAAACATATCTTCCAAGGAAAAAAGAGAAAGAAGAAGGGGATGAAAAAAAGGACCTGCAGCGGGCGAGTCGGCACGAATTATATACGGCAGTTCAGGGGTCAAGCCGTATAAGCGTCAGTTATATTTGGTTTATTATTTTCTCCGCTATCGTAGCTACGGTTGGCATTATAAAAAGCAGTCCAGCAATCGTCATCGGTGCGATGGTAATTGCCCCACTTATTGGTCCCGTAACAGCTATTTCATTTGCTTCCGTTCTCGGTGATTTTAAATTAATACGTCAGTCCATTATTACATCTCTAGTTGGAATAGGAATTCCAGTAGTAATTGCCGCTATATTTAGTTTTTTCTTCGATCCACCAATTTACAGTGATGAGTTTCTTTCGCGGACAGACATTCAAATTATTGATGTAATTGCGGCGCTCGTATCTGGTGCTGCAGGTGCACTTTCTTTTGTCAAAAGAAATACAGGTGCTCTTGTAGGTGTTATGGTTTCAGTAGCCTTGCTCCCGCCTGCTGTTGTATTCGGTATGATTCTCGGAACGGGGAATTGGACTGAAGCTCTTGTCCCGTTTATTCTATTAATGGTCAACATTTACTCAATACTTTTATCGGCTGTAATTGTTTTCTGGTTAAGTGGTATTAAACCAAACAATTGGCAGGATCTGCAAAAGGCAAATATATCCCGGAAACGTTCTCTTCTATTTATTTTAACAATCACTGTTATACTTATAACCGCTATTCTTTTTATCAATTTTGTCTGATACACGGGACTAGGGACAGGTTTATCATCTCAGTTTTACCGACCAACGGAGAAAAGGAACCCCCTCATCCCTACTCAAGCTCTTGATATGCTTTCTGATATTTTCCACCAGCAGCAACTTCAGAATGGTACAAAGCCTTAAGGGCGAAGCTTTTCTCCAGATCGTGTTCCTCCATCATTTGTTTTAATCGCTTTTGTAATTCCTCGTTGTTGCTAACCAATTTTTTCATTTGAGATTTCATGTACTTCATCGATTCTAAAACTCCCTTCCATATAAAATATGTTATGTAAGTATAGCATTAATCATCTACACGGTAAAAAGGGAGAGGAGAACTCTTGTAAAGTTCTTCTCTCCTTCGTTCCTGAAAAATATTTTATAGTTTATTTGAGCCATTTCCTTCAATGATTACTGCTTCAGGATACATCGTCGTGTTAACCGTATCATTTGTTAAGAAGGTGCGGTAGACAAAGTTTTCATTATTCTCGTTTGCTTCTACCATTACAATGAGTTTTCCGTCCTTCAGATACTGTTCATACTGTTTCGCTTGCTCTTCCGGTATACCGGCTCCAACCAGCGCACCGACAAGTCCTCCACCACTGGCACCAATACCAAGACCCGCAAGTGTTGTTGCCAACGGGCCTGCTGCTAGTAGTGGACCTACACCAGGGATTGTTAATAATCCAGCTTCAACAATCAAGCCACTAATACCGCCTAGTACACCGCCCGAAACAGCACCAATTCCAACACCTTTTCCTGCGTTTTTGCCTCTTCCACCTTTATTTGATGATACGTCTGTGTTTGTTTCCTCTTCAATATCTTTTACTTTATCCTTGTCTTTAGCAAAAACGGATATGTCTTCTTTTCCATATCCTTGTGCTTGCAACTCTTTAATAGCTTTCTCTGCATTCTTAACATTAGAGAAAACGCCACCGATTAATTTTTTATCCATTTTAACATCAGCTCCTTTAATTTTGTCTATACTTCTTGCATACCCGGTCTGATGAAAATGAATCATCTACACAATGATAGATGGTTAAAATAAAAATCAATCCTTTGCAAATAATAACAGAGAAGACAAGTGGTGTCCCCTCTGTTAAGCTAGTTACTATCACTCACATACGATTACTTCACGAGTAAATAATCCTGATAGGTCTTTTTTAGCAACCGCCCTATCCGTAATTGAAAATCCCGCTGCTTCAATAACTTCATCGATCGGCTCAACCGTTACGACGACTAGTTTATCTGCAAATCTCCGAGCACTTTGGAGCATTTCTAGTTGCTCTTCATCTGAGATAACCGAACATAAATTATAAGGCAAATCAATAATTGCGACATCATAGTGGTTCGTGATATCCCGAATATCAGCTAAGTTTACTTCTCCCTCAAGATTAAAATGTTCGATGTTTTCTCTTACGCCATTGATGATTAGACGATTTCTGTCGCTTCCTACGATATCAATACCCATCGATAGAGCTTCTACTAGTACTGTCCCAATTCCACAACAGGGATCAATTGCTTTGATGTCGTGTGGAATTGGAATAGCAATATTTGCAACCGCCCTTGCCACACGTGTACCCAGCGCAGTCGAATATTCATGTGGCTTCTTCTGATGTTGCAACCAGACAGGCTCGCTTTTCGTATAGTCGCCGAATACCCATCTCCCGTTCACGTTCGTTACGCCAAAAAGTCGATCGGCATGATCTAAATCCGCTTCCCCATAAACATGTAAGCCGATTTCTTTCTCAACTATACGCCGTCTCTTGAAGCCTTCCTTCTCTGCTTTTGCAAGAGCCCTATTTTTCACATAATTTACTTTGAATGTTGCTCCTTCTAAATCCAACGTTTCTGTTTGCTTGAGAAGGTCCTGAAAGTTCTCCTCTTCAAAAATCACACGGATTCTTTCTTTCATAAATGGACTTCTTGAAGGATCAACTTCCACAAAGCTTTCTAGTACTTTATTGTCCGTATCCTTTCCAAAAAAGGAACGCATTTCCAGAGCACATAAAGAGCGCTCTTCCTCAGGGTAGGAGTACATATATACATAGGTCGATAAATCTTGATTTGTAAATTCCAAGTTCGTTTTCATCCTTTTATCCAGTATTCTTAAGCCTCTCATAAGCCCTTATACATTTTTGGGGAATTAAAAAAGCAATAGGCATCGTCTAACATGACTGTCCGTATTGCTTTTATTCATCAGGTTTGCTTATAGAATACTTTATCTACATTGTATTTTGCCTGAAGTTTATTAATGATATACGTTTCATAGATCTCTCTATCGGCTGGTTCTTCAACCAAACAAATCTCAATTTTCGTAACTTCATCGCGATGCATTTTCATTGGCGATACAGTATCCTGAAAATGTTTTTTAATTCTTGGTCTTAACTTTCTAGCTTTTCCGACAAATAATAACTCATCATTGTCGTTATAAAACATGAAAATACCGCCCTTTTCTCTTGTGATCAAGTGAAAATCGGTAAATCCATAAATATTACTTAACTCTGGATTATTCTGTTTCATAATGGTAACATCTGGTTTCGGAATGGTTATATCTATCACTTAAGCTTCACTTCCTCTATCTACATTAATGTATAGAATATCATAATTCGGAACAAAGGGATAGTTTATCGTCCCACTTAGAATACCCCATGTCTTATCTATTTATAGGAAAATATCTAAGCCTAGTATCGTAGCTAGTCCAATAATTAATGTCCAAACACCGATACTAATCGTCAACCAGAGTGTAACCCACTTTTTTTCAGCGCCAAGGGACATCCCAATAAATGCAGCAATATGCGTCCCCGTTAATATTGGACCTAACATAGCAAGTCCAGGGAGTCCATACTTGTTCCAAATCCTTTTACCACGATCTGAACGTTTCGAAGGCTCTTTTCCATTTTTCTGTTGTCGCTTTTCGTACCAAACCTTCACTTTTTCAAATCCATAAATAACCGGGATAACCGTAAGTAAATTACCAATAAATGCTAAAAACATTACCCAAAATGGCGATAAATCTCTTATTATTCCCAATGGGATGACGACTGCAATTTCCAGCCAAGGAATAGCAGCTCCTATAAAAACTAATATATATTCGTAAATCATCGTATCCTCCTTTACTAACGAATTCACAATACATTAAATTAAATACAAAACGAAGACTGTTAAAATCCTACCATTTCCTACAAGTAAAGGAAAGCACGAAGCTTTAATAGAAATCCATTAGGAACAAGGCTTTATCACCCCACTTAAAATTCAAAAGCGAAACGCCAGCTCACAAAAAGTGGGTGCTGACGCTTTACTTTATAGCAACGGGACAAAGAACTATTCCCTTGTTGTAATTCAGTTTTGAACATCATTCCCAAATCTCCACTGCCCACTCCGGATGATCAATAAATGGATTACGGTTATGTTGGTAATCGTTGTATATAATTTCATTTCTTCTTCTTTCAAAATCGTCAACCGGGTCCGCTTCATGCCATTCCAGCAATACAGAGAGCCTGCCATGATATGGTTCAGAACCGTTGTTAACCTGATCGTTTAATTCTAAATTCAGTTCTCCACTATCTCCTTCATATCGCACGTCCATATAGAATAGCATTCGCGCAACGTCACCTTTTACATTATCCCTTGGTTCCCAAGAATCTGAGTCATAATAGTTTCCATCTGCTTCTATATGTTCCCTGCCACCCTCATCAAAGTCAAAATTACTTCTTGCACTGTTTATGGAAACATCTGTTGGTCGCAAATGGTGAAGGTCTGTACCAGCACCCGTTGCAGTTCCAAAATCTCCATGCGATTTTGCCCAAACATGTTCCCTGTTCCAGTTATCCGTATTTCCGCCATTTTCATATTCTCCTTGGGACCTGCCTGTATAAAGAAGAATAACATTAGATGAATTACTTGGATCTTCATCTGTTTCACGAAGTGCTTCCCAAACATTTGAATAGGAAATTTCAGTATGATCATCAATAATATTATGTAGTGCTGCTTTTAACTCTTCGCCACTTTTGCCGGATGCTGCCTCGTAATAATCATCTGTTGGTGGTGTTTTCGGATCAGCTTCAAGTAGGGACAGTGGGATCTCTCCCGTTGAGACATTTATAAATGTCGTATAAAGTGGTTTTGAAAATAGGAGAACAAGAATAATAAATAAGATTAATAACAATAGTATTCCTTTAATGTTTTTCGGCAAGGGATTCTCCTCCTTTTGCTTCGTTCTACTGAATGGCAAGGATTGTATATGTTGTTTAAATTAATATACCATCAAAATGCAGTATCAAAAACCATCGATAAGTCGTGTGTCTAAAGTATGGCTATTTAGTGTCTGAATTAATTGCTGTCAAATGTATCTGCTTTCTTATCTACTAAAAGTGCCTGATTCCAACCGTTTAATACATTAACGGCGAGAATCAGACACCCTATAATTTTTAATAACTTTTAAATGCTTCGTAATGAATCACTTTCAGGACACGAACCAACATCACACTTAGCTTTCGACAATATGTTTCGTACAATTATATAAGTTGCAATCCCATTGTTTATCGGATCTTACCAAAGAAGTAACCGACGTATTTTTCAATGATTCTTCAAAGTTAAAATGAGGAACGATATTCTTTAATAGCCGTCTTAAAAAAGCTCCATGGCTGACGATTAAAATTCTTTGATTCTCATGTTTTCCCATGATGTCTTCCATAAATGAAGTACCTCTAGCAATTAAGCTTTCCGATGATTCCATATCCAAATCCAGGCTCCGCCATTCCCTACCCCATTTGCGGAGTCGTTCTTCCTCCGTCGTTCCTTCGATCAACCCACCACCAAGTTCACGAAGCCTGGAATCCACCTGTACCGGTATTCCAATTTTAATCGCTATTGCTTCTGCAGTCTGCCGTGCTCTTGATAAGTCACTGGAATAGATAACATTCCATTTTTCTGAATTTAATCGCTCAGCAACCTGCTTCGCCTGCATTAAACCTTCTTCATCCAGTGGAATATCAGAACTCCCCTGGGCTCTTAGCTCTTTATTCCATGCAGTAGTGCCGTGACGAATTAACCCAATCTCAGTCATAGACAGACCCTCTCTCTTATATCATTTACTTCATCACATATAAGTATATCAAATTTTCTAATATTTTATATTAAATTTGTATATTATGCTTGGCTATTAGAAAATAAAATTAGAAGCAATTAACTATTGAAACAGAGTTATACGGGGAAATTAAATTATTTAACAATGAGCTATTTAGCAAATAAAGTGCTAAAATAAAGGGTAAGTAGTGAATTGAATCTTTTAGATGTGAGAGGTGTCAAATTCTGAAAAGGTAAAACCAGTCTCCACGTTACCTTCCAATCATATCCCACAAATTATCCACTTCTGAAACGCAAAAGTGTGGAGTTCAACTACCATACAGTTGAACTCCACACGAATTAGAATTTCCGTTTAAATAATCCCTTGCTCAATCATGGCATCCGCTACTCTTACGAACCCAGCTATATTGGCACCTACAACGAAATTGCCTGGCGCATCATATGCTTTGGATTGCTCTAAACTATTACGGTAAATATTTTTCATGATATCATGTAATCTTCCATCCACTTCTTCTTCGGTCCATGCAAGCCTAGTACTATTTTGAGCCATTTCTAGTGCTGAGACGGCAACCCCACCTGCATTAGCTGCTTTAGCCGGAGCGAATAGAACTTCATTATCCAAGAAAATATCGATGGCTTCTTGTGTAGAAGGCATATTTGCTCCTTCCCCAACAGCTTTTACACCGTTTGAAACCAACATCTCTGCTGCCTCTTTATCCAGCTCATTTTGGGTTGCGCATGGTAAAGCAATATCGCAAGCTACAGACCAGATGCCGGAACAACCGATTTCAAAAGAAGCATCCGGATGTTCTTTCACATATTCATGAATCCGTTTGTCATCTACTTCTTTTAATTGTTTCACCGTATCCAAATTAATGCCATTAGGATCATAAATATAGCCGCTTGAATCACTACACGCTACTACTTTTGCTCCCAACTGTATGGCTTTTTCCATCGCATAGATAGAAACATTTCCGGAACCGGATACGACCACAGTACTTTGATCAAAGCTAGATCCTTGATCCTTCATCATCTCTTCGACAAAGTAAACTGTACCATACCCTGTCGCTTCTTTTCGGCCTAAGCTCCCGCCGTAACCAATGCCTTTTCCTGTTAACACACCTGCTTCGTATGCACCTTTTAATTTCTTATATTGCCCAAACATATAACCAATTTCTTTTGCTCCAACCCCAATATCACCAGCTGGAACATCAATATCTGGTCCGATATGCTTGCTGAGTTCTGTCATAAAGCTCTGACAAAAGCGCATTATTTCCATATCAGATTTCCCTTTTGGATCGAAATCTGAACCACCTTTACCCCCACCAATTGGTTGCCCTGTTAAAGAGTTTTTAAGGATTTGTTCAAACCCTAAAAATTTAACAATACTCGCGTTTACGGAAGGATGAAAGCGGAGTCCACCCTTATAGGGGCCAAGTGCACTATTAAACTGAACACGAAATCCACGATTTACGTTTACTTTTCCATTGTCATCTACCCACGGTACTCGAAACGTAATCAAACGCTCCGGTTCGATCATTCTTTCTAAAACACCTTGTTGTATATATGTTGGATTTTTCACAAGTACAGGTATTAAAGAATCAAGCACTTCTTTCACAGCTTGTTGAAATTCCAATTCATTCGGATTACGATCTTCCACCGTTTTTAATAATTGATTCACATATTCTTTGGCGTGTTGCGTTTGTGTCATTTGTACTTCTTCTAGTACTTTCATACAATTCAGCCCCTAATTTATTTCAATTAATTTTTATTTTTTGTCATATATTTATTTTATAGTATAATAAATGATAGTTTCAATATGAATAAACGATGAAATCAATGCTTTTAATGCATGATATGATGGAGTGATAAAATATGGAAACGAGACAAATTCAATATTTTATGGAAGTTGCCAAAAGAGAGCACGTGACAGAGGCTGCTGATGCCATGCATGTTGCGCAATCTTCTGTCAGCAGACAAATTTTCAATTTAGAAGATGAATTGGGTGTTGCGCTTTTCATACGGGAAGGGAGAAGTGTGAAATTAACTCCGATTGGCAGAATATTTTTTGAACGCATGAAACAAGTGACAAACCTAATGGAACAAGCAAAGCGCGAAGTAAAAGAATATTTGAACCCTGAAAAAGGAACCGTTCGAATCGCTTTTCCAATTAGTATGGCCGCCCATACCTTGCCTTCGATTATTTATGCCTTTCGAACAAGATATCCAGAAGCGAAATTCCAGATGAGCAATGCTCTCTACGATGATTTAATTGATGGTGTGGTAAAAGGTGAATTCAATCTGGCTATGATTGCCCCAATGCCAAATAAAGATAAAGAGAAAAAAATAAAGGGAACAACATTATTTTCGGAAAATATCGTTGCACTCCTTCCCCTCCACCATCCATTAGCAAATAAGGCTTCCATCATGTTACAAGACTTGAACCACGACTCCTTTGTTGTGCTACCGGAAGGATTTATATTTCGTGAACAGGTTGTCGATGCTTGTAAACAAGCAGGATTTACACCACAAATTGCTTTTGAAGGGAAAGATATCGATGCTTTAAAAGGATTAGTCTCTGCTGGGTTAGGAGTGGCATTAATGCCGGAAATGACATTAGTGGATAATACACCGCGTTCCACTGTAGTCATTCCATTAACAGACGCCAGACTGATGCGTACTGTTGGTGTCATCTACCCGACACAACGCAAACTGCTCCCAACAGAAGAATTGTTTTACGACTTCCTACTCGAGACCTATAAAAGGTTGAATGAGTTCAGGAAATAGGGACGGAGGGACAGGTTTTTGTCCCGATCCCCATAAGGCTTCCTCAAAAATTAAACACCAATAGTTTCCGCGTATATTTCACGCAGCTTTGTACCATTGTCAGGCCAGGTTACTGCCTTACCGTTAACTAACATGCCTAGTGCGTCAAGACAACGATGCCACCCTGCAGCAGTCATAACTGCCATAGATTGATCAGCAAAAGTATGCTTGAAAACCAAGCGACATCCCTTGCCTTCCGGTTGTAACTCTATAGAAAGCAAATCATCCACTTCCTGAAATGCAAACACATGTGGAGGATTAAACTTCGTAATAATTCCCTCATATATTGACCCTTCCTCATCGTCAAAGGAAATTCTTCCGCCCTCTTTATGTTCCATCTCACCCGTCGCAAATGGATACCATTGCGTAAAGTAATCTGGTTGAATCATTGTATTGTACACCTGCTCAGGTTGCTGAGTGAATAGTCGTTGAAACTTCAACGTATATTTCCCATTCGTTTCATGCAAAGTTCCGTAATTAGTCATTACTATATCCTCCTTGTACGGATGTTCTTTCAAGATTAATCAACAAGAAATAACACACTGTATGACTTAATAATAACAATAACCACATAGATTTTCACCTGTTTCAAAGAGGGATACGGGTCAGGTCCATCATCACAGATTAGGTATATCCCATTGCACGCAAAAATTAAAAACAACCAGATTTTTCCCTCTACAAATGAAACTAAACAATATGGAGAATATGGTGGATGGATTTTAATTATTTTTATATCATTTATAAAAGATACAATTTTCTATCTTCTTATTGTATAATCAACATAGTCATTAGATTTGAAATTTTTAATAACAGTTCATATAGAATAACGGTAGTGTTTTCGCTGCCAATATTCTGAGAGGAGATAACATGTTAAGTACTTTGGATTTAAAAAAAATGAAACAGAATGGGCAGAAGATAACAATGGTTACTGCATATGACTATCCATCATCAAAGCATGCAGAAGAGGCAGCTATCGATATGATTCTTGTTGGTGATTCGTTAGGAATGGTTGTACTTGGATACCAATCAACTGTAGAAGTTAAACCAGAAGATATGATTCATCATGGAAAAGCAGTAAAGCGTGGAGCACCAAATACATTTATCGTCGTAGATATGCCATTCATGTCCTATCACGTATCACTTGAGGAATCATTAAGAAACGCAAGGGCAATTTTCCAGGAAACTAATGCCCAAAGCATAAAGATTGAAGGTGCAACAGAAGAAACTTTACATTTGACTAAAAGACTAACAGAAGCAGGTATACCTGTTATATCCCATTTAGGGTTAACTCCACAATCTGTAAACGTACTTGGTGGTTTTAAAGTCCAAGGTAAAGATAAAAACACAGCAGAAAAACTGCTTGAAGATGCAAAAAAGGTGGAGAAACAAGGGGCAATTGCACTCGTCTTGGAATGTATTCCAAAGGAGCTAGCTCACATGATAACAGAAGCAATAGACATCCCAACTATCGGGATTGGTGCCGGTATCCATTGTGATGGTCAAGTACTGGTTTATCATGACATTGTTAACTATGGTGTTGATCGTCTTCCTAAATTTGTAAAAACCTATGGGGACTTTAATACGCAAGGAATAGAAGCCATTAAAACATACATCTCAGAAGTAAAACAAGGTGTATTTCCTACAGACGACCACTCATTTTAAAGTGGCAGGTTCTTCGTCTCTGGAGGAAATCATCTTGATACAATTATGATGTCAAATACCGAATTTATTGGTTTTTCTGCTCTCAAAAATTCAAAAAGCAAGAGGCATTGTCTAAATCATCAATACCTCTTGCTTCATCTATTTATTCGGTGAATAATCATTTCTAAATATATCTAAAAGCTCGCTCGCACTATACACGATCTTTTCCGGCTTGAAAATATCTTCACGGTTATTTCTTTTGCGATGGTTCATCCATATCGCATGCCACCCTGCTTGTTTTGCACCAACAATATCATTATCAAATGAATCACCAATATAGACGGTTTTTTTCTTGTCCAACTTTAGTTTATTTTCGATAATATGAAAAACTTCTCGTGTTGGTTTAGCATGTCCAATGGCCCCAGAAATAAATATGTGTTCTTCAGGTATCCATCGATCCAATTTAAGTTGTTTTATTTTCATCGATTGGTGGCCCTTAGATCCATTTGTTAAGATGGCGAGTTGTTTATTTTCTTGATATAGCAATTCCAACAGTTCTTCTACTTCGTCAAATAAGGCAATTTTTTGTTGCTCAGCTACATAAGCTTCCTGGAAATCCATTGCCTTTTCATCGCTAATCGTTATTCCAAACTCTTCTAATGCAGCTTTAATACGAAGAATGTGCATGTCCTTTATTGATATCTCTCCTGCAACACTCTTATCAAATAACGCATCACTATACTTCCGGCTCGTTATGTAAAGTTTATCTAATTCCGCATCTGTAAATGTTTCCTGAATCATTTTCGTGCATGTCCGTTTAAATGATAATGCTTGATCGTACAATGTGTCATCCACATCAAAGATGATCGTATCCATTCTACCAACCTCCTCAACCTATATCATACCTTGAAAATGAGAAGCCGTACAGGGAACGTGGGGTCCTTGTCCGAGGATAGTGTCCTACTCCCGTCTAAGTCCCAATCCACTAATCGTTCCTTCCATCGACATCGGTGCATGCATATCAACGAAAAATAATACCATCGTGGTATCTTCATTGGCAGTTAAAAATGGTAGTGGATCTTCTAAATCGGTAATGGCTTCCTGATTAGTAATCTCCATGTCATTCATTGTGATTTTTCCATCTAATACATATAAAAAGGGCTTAAGTCCTTTATAATGAGGTATTTCTAATTTGTCTCCAGCTTTCGGATGGGCATCCAATATGTAGGTGTTTTGTCGAATATATAAAGGAGCTTGACTATCTTCCGGACCTACCATCAAATACCAATTTCGATTATCTGTTGGTTTGTCGTGAAATTGAATAGCTGGTTTAAGATCTGTTTTATGAGGTCGAATAAAAATTTGTAGCATTTCTACAGAATCTTTTTTTACTTTTTCCTCATGCCAAAAGCTAAATCCTGCATTCATCATCATTAGTTTACCTGGTGCAATCGGGGCTTCAAACCCTGCTGAGTCTTTATGGTAAGAAGTTCCTTTCCATACATAGCTCAAAATTTCATCATTCACATGCTCATGCATTTTAACTGTTAGGCCCTTTTTCATCACCGCATAATCAATATTGCTTAAGGGGCCAAATGCTGAATCATCCGTTTCTTCTTTCAAAATATCACTTGGCTGAATGCGTGTAATGGAAAAAGGCCCTCTAAATGGTTGTGCATGATTTCCAGCTGAAAGTTTTTGTAACATGTTGATGTCCCCTTCTTTCTGATTATTAATTAATTATAACAAGTTTGGGTCCTCTTTACTGTGATGGGGATTGGTTGGGGTTGGGGTTCACAGGAACCTTGTCCCAGTTTATGAATGAAAGTCATTTAATTAGAAAACTTCATTGTGACAGTAAACCTGTCACCCCGTCCCGCTTTTTGACCGCCTTACCCCTTCAAGCCGTTATTAGCAATATGGTTGATAATCAGGGCTATTTCTTTTGGAGTTTGGTCCATGTTGTTGGCAAGCCAGTGTTTGATGATATGGATACTTCCACTGATAACAAATACGCTCACATATTCGTAACGATTCGTTTGGAACGCATTGATGTCCATCCAGTTTTGAATGAGAAACTTCTGCGCCACTGTCATGACCCGTGTTTCAAATGATGAATCCCCATTTTCGTTCAGAAGTGTATGGCAAATCTCCCGCTTTGAGAAAATATACTCCAACAACCGCTCTGTCATCTTTAAAGATTCCTCTTCTTTTGTGAAATTATATTGATTAAGATAGGTGTTCATATCTTCAATGATTTCTTCTTCCATTTGATCCAGTAAGTCAAATGGGTCTTTATAATGGGAATAAAATGTCGAGCGATTAATGTCTGCAAGCTCACATATTTCTTTTACCGTAACGGCAGAGATCGGCTTCGTTTTCAGTAAAGCAATCAAACCATCCTTTAATACCATTCGCGTATATTTCTTCCTTCGATCCAATTTTTCATTCACCATATCTATTCACTCTTTCTTTTATCAATTATCCAACACTTACTTCAAATATGTTGTCCTTAATACGTTAACTATAAAACTGTTTGTTGTAAATCCAACATAGTGTCGCTTATAATATTATAGTGTTCGAAAAGAATATTCAAGAGAGGATGAATCCCGATTGACATAACATCACGAATAATAAAACGTAAAAAACCAATTGTCATCACATTCCTGATGATCGCTGTTATCAGCGTATTCGCGCAATTTACTGTTTCCGTGAATTACAATATGGTCGATTACTTACCAGAAGATGCACCATCCACCGAAGCGATGGATGTGATGGAAACAGAATTTGATGGAGCCATTGAAAATAGTCGGGTCATGATTCATGGCGCTTCAATCCAAGAGGCCCTTTCCTATAAAGAAAAACTTGAAAATATGGATGGCGTCAATAATGTCACTTGGCTCGATGATATAATCGATATTAAAACACCACTCGAGATGGCGGATAGTGAGACAGTGGAGTCTTACTATAAAGATGAAAAAGCACTTATATCTTTTCACATTGAAGAAGGCCAGGAAGTGACAACGACCGATGCAGTCTATGAATTAATCGGTGAAGAAAATGCGTTGGCTGGGGAAGCACTTGATACAGCGACATCTCAAAAAATGGCTGGGACGGAATCCATGTATGCAGCTGCATTATTAATACCAATCATTATTCTCATTTTAATTCTGTCGACCAGATCATGGATAGAACCAGTATTTTTCCTAACCGCGATTGGTGTTTCAGTACTTATTAACTTAGGTACCAACGTTTTTGTCGGGGAAATATCCTTTGTAACCCAGTCGGTTGCGCCAATTTTACAGCTTGCCGTATCACTCGATTATGCGATTTTCTTACTACATAGTTTTTCCGACTACCGTAAGAAAGTAGCAGATCCTGAAGAAGCAATGCTACTTGCGATGAAGCGATCCTTCCCTGCAATCGCAGCGAGTGCTTCCACCACCTTCTTCGGATTTATCGCATTGACATTTATGAACTTTGAAATTGGTGCTGATTTAGGTGTAAACCTTGTAAAAGGCATTTTACTGAGCTTCCTCAGTGTGATGATTTTCTTGCCAGCACTAACATTAACCTTTTATAAGTGGATTGATAAAACGCAGCATAAGCAACTACTCCCCAGTATGCCTAAGATTGGCAGTTTTGTCGTAAAACTTCGAATTCCTGCTCTAATCGTTGTACTCGTACTGATTGTTCCTACCTTTTTAGGACAAAGTCAAACGAATTTCATTTATGGGATTGGCGAACAATCAGAAGAATTACGTACCGGAAGTGACTTAGCACATATTGAAGAAGTGTTTGGTAAATTCACACCAATCGTCGTACTTGTACCAAACGATGATATCGCCAGAGAAGAAGAACTCGTTGAAGACTTCCAAGATATGGATGGAGTGACAAGTATCGTGTCCTATGTGAATACAGTTGGCACTGTTATTCCACCAGAGTATTTGGATCAATCTGTGACAGAGCAATTTTATTCAGAAAATTATAGCCGAATCATTTTAAATACAAATACAGGTGCAGAAGGTGACAAAGCATTTGCGCTAATTGACTCAGTGAAAGCTACGACAGCAGATTATTACGGGGACGAATTTCATCTGCTTGGGGAAGGTGTAACACTTTACGATATTAAGAATGTCGTTCAAAAAGATAACACTGTTGTCAACCTGCTGACAATTATTACGATTGCGCTCGTGCTACTTATTACATTTAAATCGATTTCGATTCCAATCGTATTGTTACTAACCATTCAGTCTGCAGTTTGGATCAATTTATCCATCCCATATTTCACAAACACCCCCCTCGTTTATGTGGGATATCTAATTATTAGTACAGTACAGCTCGCAGCAACCGTCGATTATGCCATCTTATTAACGGAAGCATATAAGGAAAACCGGAAAGAGATGACCGCATTAGCCGCGATTAAGAAAACCGTTAATGAGAAAATATTTTCCATAGCGATATCTGCTTCAATCTTATCGAGTGTTGGATTTATACTTTGGATTACTTCCACCAACCCAATCGTGTCGTCAATCGGTCTATTACTTGGCAGAGGAGCACTACTCGCATTTGTGATGGTCATTCTCTTCCTACCTGCATTACTACTCGTATTTGATCGACTGATTGAAAAAACAACATGGAAAGCAAACTTTTATAAGGAGAAATGATCTGAATGCGATTCAAAAAAATTGGACTTATGTTTATGACAATCTTGTTTGTATTTCCCTTTTTCCCAATCTCCGCTCTGTCAAATGAGGGTACGAACGAGGAGAATGAGGGAGCAACAGAGAATGGAGCATTTTCTACAAAAGATGAAGTCATTTACGGAAACCTGGATGCAAACGGCTTACAACAACAAATCTATGTCGTCAACACATTTCATGTAACCGAACCTGGAAAAATCACCGACTATGGTGATTATGCAAGCGTAAGGAATTTAACGAACTTAACTGAGATTGAAGAAACAGAAGACAACACGCTTCAATTTAAAGCAACTGAAGAAGAATTCTATTACCAAGGAAATATGGAGAATCAATCACTTCCATGGAATATTGTGATTACTTATCTATTAGACGGGGAGGAAATCTCTCCATCCGATGTAGCAGGTAAAAGTGGCCAATTGGAAATTATAATTACAACCACAGCGAATAATGATGTTGATCCCGTATTCTTTGAAAACTATCTCATGCAACTATCGCTCACTCTCGATCCATCCGTCTTTGACAACATTCAAGCAGCAGATGGGACCGAAGCAAATGCAGGGAAAAACAAGCAGATTACATTTACCGTTATGCCCGAAAAAGAAGAGGAGCTTGTTGTCGAAGCGGATGTCGTAAACTTTGAAATGGAGCCAATTGAAATGGTTGCTACACCCTCTTCCATGTCCATGGATGGTCTGGATTTAGGTGATATGACTGGTGACATGCAGTCTCTCTCTACAGCTATTACGGACGTAAATGATGGCGTCGGCCAATTAAATCAAGGAATTTCTGATTTAAATAATGGCGCAGCGGATTTAAGTAATGGGTCCTCTGCGTATCGAAATGGAATCGCTGAACTAAACCAATCTTCTTCTGAATTGATAAATGGTTCAACATCCATTCAAAATGCACTTCAAACAATGAGTGAGTCGATGCAAGGAAGCTCTGACAGCATGGATATGAGCGAACTAGAAACATTGCCTGAGGGACTTCAACAAATTGCAGGTGGCTTACAAGAATCTGCCAGTGGTCTGGATACATTGAAAGAAAACTATGGGGCAGCTTATAGCACATTAAATGACGCAATGACAGCCATCCCAACTTATAATATTAGTGACGCTGATATTCAAGCATTATATGAAACTAGTGAAAATGCTGATGTTGTTGATCAATTAGTTGAAACGTATTCCGCAGCACGTATAGCAAAAGAAACTTATTCTGCTGTACAAGAGGCATTCGGTGCCGTCGATGGAACTTTAGAACAAGTTGCAGGTTCAATTAGAGAAATGGCGGGCAATTTAGAAACCATGGCAACAGGACTCTCCACTTCCATCGAAAGCATGGATGCCATGGAAGGTCTTGCAGAATTACAGGATGGCCTATCATCACTATCATCGCAATATCAATCCTTCCATAGTGGCTTAGTGAGCTATACAGATGGTGTAAGCGAACTGGCAGGATCGTATAGCGAGCTTGATTCCGGAATTCAAGAGCTATCAGATGGCACCGTATCGCTTCATAGTGGTGCAAGTGAACTTCATAGTGGCACAACGGAATTACAGGAATCCACAAGTGATTTACCAGGACAAATCGAAGCAGAAGCCGATGCACTGTTGGAAGACTATGATACATCAGACTTTGAGCCAGTTTCATTCGTATCTAGTAAAAACGAAAAAGTAAATACTGTGCAATTCGTGCTACAAACAGAAGGTATCGATATTGAAGAAACGGAAACAACCGAAGAAGTACAGAAAGAAGAAAAAAGCTTCTGGGATCGTTTAATAGACTTGTTTAAATAGAATAGGAAACCATCCCTTAGAGGACAAGGGGCCAGGAACCTTGTCCCCGTTTATGAATGAAAGTCATTTAAAGAAAACTTCATAGGGACAGTAAAGCTGTCCCTATGTCTCCCACAAGTGCTTTACTCAACCTTGCTCTAAGGCATTTTTGCTTCAATTCATGAATAATGCTATACTTAAAAACGGTTGTAAAATTTGGGACACAGTCACAAATCTAATAAAACAATCTTGTGATTATATTCACAAGGAGAATGAGGAGATGATATGTATGAGATCTGTTACGTCTACAGATCACAAAGTCGAGGATAATAAAAGTGATGATTACTCATTAGATCGAGTACCTCGTAGTAAAAGGAACATGGGGTGGTTAAGTATTACGAATATCACCTTTGGTATTGCAACAGCCATATTTTACTTTCAGATGGGAAGTGTAATGGCACTTCAATTTGGTGCGATTAATGCAATTATATCTGCCGTATATGCCATCATTGTTGCTGGTATTTTGGGAACGTTCATTGCTTATTTATCTGCTAAATCGGGAATGAATGTTAATTTATTATCCAGAGGTGGTGGGTTTGGCTATATTGGTGCATCTTTAACCTCATTTATTTACGCCACTAATTTTATTATGTACTGTGCGCTTGAAGGCATGATTTTAGTGACTGCCGTTCACGCATTTATACCCACTATCCCTGAATGGGTATTAATTATTTTCTTCGGTTCCATTGTCATTCCATTAAATTGGTTTGGAATCAAACAATTGGATAAACTGCAAAAGTGGTCATTACCACTATTCTTCATTTTCCTTATTGCAGCAATTTTTATGGCTACACGCACGCCTTCTTTATATGAGGGTAACTTCTGGTCTTATATGCCTGAGGGCGTTCAAGTCGGGGGAACAGCATTACTACTTTGTATTGGAATGCAGCACGGAATCATGGGGTTGACTCCGCTACTCGCTTCCGACTATGCACGTTTCCTTAAGCCTAAGGATATGAAAATCGGAATATTTGCCATTGGATTTATTCCTCAAATTTTCTGTTTTGGTGTTATGGGTGGTCTTGGCATCTGGTTCGGTGTTCGTCTAGGAGAGCCAAATCCTGGAGTATACATTGTACTATTGCTTGGTGTTTGGGGAGTATTGTTCACCTTGTTAACGCAAGTACGAATCAATGTTACGAATATTTATAGTGGTTCACTGTCCCTAGCCAGTTTCTTTGAAAATATTTTCAAATTTACACCTGGCCGACGATTCTGGGTTGTTGTTACAGGTGTATCCGCAATTATCTTGATGCTTGGAGGAATTGTAAATCACCTTCAAGCGGTGATGACCTTTCAAGGTGTCTTCCTCTTGACCTGGGCAGCAATTCTAGTTACCGATGCTGTTGTTGTCAAGCGAATATTGAAAATTGGTCCAGGCTATTATGAATCAAGACAACTAAACCTGCATAAATGGAATCCGGTTGGTGTAGGATCTTTGATTATATCAAGCGGCTTAGGAACCATTGCTGCATTAGGGTTCTTAGGTACCTTTCTACAGAGCACTGCCGCATTCTTTGCAGCCATACTTGCATCTATACTAACCGTGGTTATAGCATTTGCTACAAAAGGCAAATATTATATTAAGAGAGAAAACAAAGAAATAGACAGACGGGATCATATTGCATAATCCTTTTAACCCTCTATTGCAGCTGCAGTAGAGGGGTTTTTTATTAGCATCAATTCTTAAGATCCTAGCCCTCTATTTCGTGTTAATGCAAGGGAATATTGCCCCTTCTTTGTCACAGAGAATTGCTATAGCTTTCAACTATAGCTTTGATTTTTCTTGTGCAATCGTTTCTTTTAAATAATCAATATATATATTGGCCAGTGTACTATTCGTTACATTTTTATGGGTAATATAGCCAACAGTTATCCGCTCATCCACCTTCAAAGGAACCGCGATAATGTCATGGTTTAATTCTTGACTTATGACCCCTGTCGAAATTGTATAGCCATTCAAGCCAATGAGTAAATTAAATAACGTGGCCCGGTCACTAACCCGAATATTTTTTGGCCTGGAAAGCGTGCTCAAAATCTCCTCCGAAAAATAAAAAGAATTATAATCCCCTTGTTCATAAGAGAGATATGGATAGGGAAGTAAATCATTCAATGTCACATAATCCCGCTTCACAAGTGGGTTACTTGAACTGATGAACACATGTGGTTTTGCTTCAAATAACTCATAAAACTTTAAATCTCCTTCTCTAAGAAACTTATGGATAACCTTACTATTAAACTCATTTACATACAAAATACCAATTTCACTACGCAGGTTTTTCACATCATCAATGATTTCGTATGTTCTTGTTTCCCGTAACGTAAACTCATATTCCTCCCGATTGTACTCTTTTAACAGTCGTACAAAGGCGCTCACCGCAAATGCATAGTGCTGGGCTGATACAGAGAAATGTTGCTGAGGCGATTGTGTATTGGAATAGCGATTTTCAAGAAGCTCTGACTGTTCAACCACCTGCCTAGCGTAACCTAAAAACTCCGTACCTTCAGAAGTAATCATAATTCCCTTATTGGTCCGCGAAAAAATTGTAATCCTCATTTCCTTCTCCAGCTCTTTTAGTGCGTTAGAAAGACTTGGCTGACTAATAAACAAATTCTGTGCCGCTTTGCTGATCGAACGACTTCTTGCCACTTCAATCACATATTTCAACTGTTGTAATGTCATCTTAAACCCTTCCTTCACATCGTTTACTATTCTGAATTATACACTTCTTATTTACTGTATTCTATTAACTATTCTCATTATAGATATCTGTTACTATAAAGCACACGTAACGATCCACATTGAGACAGGTAATAAATATTGCTATACTGCACTTATATGACATATAAGTGCACACTTAAGGAGAAATAACAGATGACAAAAAAACTAATCCTTGCATCATCTTCACCAAGAAGGCAGGAACTCTTAAACCAAGTCCGAATTCCCTTTACTATTCGTAAACCAAACATAGATGAATCACAAATCATTACCCGTGATCCAGTAAAAAAAGTTAGACAGTTAGCAATTCTAAAAGGTCGAAGCGTCACTATTAAACATAACGATGAAGTCATTTTGTCTGCTGATACGGTGGTTTCTTACAATCAAAATATATTTGAAAAGCCTAAGAATAAGGAAGATGCTTACCAAATGATTTCAGCTTTAAGCGGGGATGTTCACGAGGTATTTACCGGTGTACTGATTCGTTCGTTAAATCAGGAAATTATATTTGTTGAACGAACAGAAGTAGAATTTTGGCCATTATCAGAGGAAGAAACTGTTCAGTATATAGCTACGAAGGAACCTTATGATAAAGCGGGAGCTTACGGGATTCAAAGTGTTGGGGCTATATTTGTAAAGCAGATTAGTGGAGATTATTATAATGTGGTTGGGTTGCCGATTTCTCGAGCGGTGAGGGAACTTAGGGGATTTTCCGTGTATCCTGAAAATGATAAAAATCCCTTTTAGTCTCTTGATTTAATATATAAAGGGGGTGTATCAATGTTCGTATTGTTTCAGGTGGTTATTCCGATTTTTGCTATCATTTTATGTGGGTTTTTAGCTGGAAGGCTTTCATTATTACCATTGAATGGGGTACAGTCGTTAAACTATTTTGTCTATTATTTTGCCCTTCCAGCATTACTATTCTCTTCTCTATCTACAGCACCTGTGGATCAAATTACAAATTGGAACTTTATTCTCACTAATCTATGCATTATTTTAAGTTGCTTTGTTTTGACTATTATCCTATTTAAATTCATATTTAAAAAGAAGTTTCCTGAGTTAAGCATGTATGGGATGATTACGACATATGGAAATACTGGATTTCTTGGTATTCCGCTATTAATCGCAGCATTTGGACACGAAGCTGCAGTACCAGCCGCAATCGTAACATTTATTTACGATCTAAGCATCGTGACACTGGTTATTGTGTCTTTTGAAGTAGCAAAGGTAATGAATAAAAAACACGACGAACAAGAAAAAATATTACCTCTGTTTGGATTGATTGTAAAATCAGTTGTGTTAAACCCGATTAATGCTTCGTTATTATTAGGAATTATCGTGGCTATTTCACAAATCCCGATTCCTCAATCTGTTTATGTATTTACGGAAGTTCTTGGCCCAGCCGCTGGCCCTACTGCTTTATTTGCTCTAGGATTAGGCTTATCGAGTGAACGAAATGTCTTAAGAAATAAACAGTATCACCTTTCTGAATTTATTGTGCTATTGAGCTTAAAATTAATTATCCTGCCATTACTAGCTATTTTATTCGTATATTATATTTTCCCAGTGGAAGATCATCTATGGGCAGTTTCTGTTGTCATTTTATCAGCATTACCAACGGGAGCAATTGTTTACGTTTTTGCTGAAAAATATAATACATTAGTTAAACAAGTTCCTTTATACATACTTGCAACCACAGTAATCTCAATCATTACCATCTCTATTTTTCTTGTTATAATGATAGAATAAATAAGGTTTTACCATCTAGTAGGTAATAGGATTATTTTTTTATCTTCCATTTCCTCCCATATAAGCAACAATATGGAATCACAGAAGACTTTATTGGATTATTTCTTATAAGTATGTTAGAGATAAGGAACATACCGTGCTTAGATTCGACAAATAATAAAAATAAGTAACTGGCAGTATGCTGGAAAAAAGCTTGGAGGAATCACTATGGAAGAAGGCATTTCATTAAGCGCTATGAAAGCGTTGGTAGAAAAGAAAATAAATAAAAAAACAATGGTAAAGGTAATGTGGAATGACACCGAGAAGATGACCTTGTTAATTACGCCAAATATGAAAATCAATTCCTTTATATATGACGAAAAAGAAGGCTATTTGTTTTTTGATAATGAAGGGAAACTTATTGAGTATGAAATCCCATGTATTCTGTCAGAAAGGGATTTGATAAATGGAAAAGTGATACTGCGTGGAATCAATGATGGAAAATAAATAGTTAGCCAAATTGGGTAATCACAGAATAACAACAATTAAGGGTAACCATGCTTACCCTACTAATTGTCAATTGGTGCTAAATTGATTATAGGTTAAAATTAAAGCATATAAATAATTCAACTTCCAGGGGATGGAGTTAACCTTTTTATAATAACATTCGCAAAAATTTCTCAAAGTTAACTCCTTCTATTTCAGGAATTTGTTCCAAGGAGGAATCATTGATGGCCTCTGTCAGGAATGCCACTGCAAGCTGTACAGATTTTTCCAGGTTCTCTCCGTGCATCATACTTCCCATAATCACAGATGCAAATAAATCACCAGTGCCAGAATAGCTTTTGCCATTATACGGCATCGCACGATAGAAAGTTTTATTTCCATCTAAATACATATTTCCGATAACCATTCTATCTGAATCTTTCGAAGGTGGATTTACTCCAGTGATAATAACTTCAGCTCCAGTTTCTTGCTGCAATATATTCCCAGCTTCTTCTATTGCCTCCATATAGTCCTTTTCATTTGAATAGCTATGTAGTTTTTCATAAGACAATCCAGATAACAAACAGCTTTCCGTAACATTTGGTGTAATCACATCTGCATGCATCACAAATTCTCTCATTTGCAACAGCAATTCATCGGTAAAATGTTTATAGACTTCTCCTGTATCCCCCATTACCGGATCAACAAGTAAGGTCGTTTCTTTTGTATAAAATTCATCTAAAAATTGATAAATATTATTGATTTGATCACTACCTGTAACAAAACCGGTATAGATTCCATCAAAGGTTACATGAAGCTTACTCCATTCCTCTATGAAATATTTCATTTTAGACGTAAAATCTTCGCAATAAAAACTTGGATAGCCGGTTTGCGCAGAGAGTACAGCCGTTGGTAAAGGACATGCCTGCACGCCCATTACTGAAAGAACTGGAATTGCAGCTGTTAATGAACATTTTCCAAAAGATGATAAATCCTGTAATACAGCAACTTTTTTCATAATAACCTCCTTAATGCCTATTCATTAAACTTCATCCATATTACCATTAGAAAACTTGGTTGTCACGAAGCTTTTCGGTGACAATCTTAGTTGCACTTTCACAAACTGACCCTAACGTTTTTTATTAAATTGATACTTTTGCAAATACCAATCTTTTGCTAAAGTTAGATAAAAATTCTAGTTAGGAAGGTTTATCGATATGCAAAATACACAAAGTTATTCAAAGTCACGTCAAAAAACGTTAGATTTAATTTTAACATCAATGTTAGTAGCACTTGTTTTCGTTTCAACCGTCTTTTTGAATATTAGACTACCTATTAGTGTAAATGGTGGTGGTTTAGTTCATCTAGGAACAGCTATGCTTTTTATTGCATCAATTTTATTTGGTCCAAAAAAAGGAGCTCTTGCAGGTGCAATCGGAATGGGGTTATTTGATATACTTGGAGGTTGGGTGCTGTGGGCGCCTATCACGATTGTAGCGCGTGGTTTGCAAGGATACATAGTTGGAAGAATTGCTTGGGTAAATGGGCATAAAGGTAATAGCATCGCTCTAAACTTAACTGCTACAATCGTTTCCATTCCATTTATGATAGCTGTTTATTACATTGGTGAAAGCATTTTATTCGCTAATTGGATTACACCCTTAGCTTCGATACCTGGAGACCTGCTTCAAAATGTATTAGGAATTATGATTGCTGTTCCAATTTGCGTTGCTTTAAAAAAATTCTCTTATTTTAAGTAGATTGTTATAAGCACTTTTGATCACCTCTTTTGATCACCTTTTTTTAATGAGCACTAAAAACAGTACCGTTTAAACAACGGTACTGTTTGTTAAACATCTTCATTTGTAATAATTCTATTTTAACTTACGCACCCTTTAAAACGAATTGATATTCTTCAATAGTACGGATAAGGGTAATAAGGATATGGAGTTGGAACAATATAAGGTAAAAGTGCTAAAGCAGCTAAGGACGCTAGTGGAAAACGTCGACGTCTAAAACGTCGGAAACTTCTCCTAGGACGTCCATACCCACCGCCATAAAACTGTCGATTATCAGATTCATTCTCGCTATCTCGCTCCATCACCTCTTCACCGACTAAAACATCGATATGATCCCTATCTACATTCTCAATAATTCCCTCCATCGCACTTCCATCTGCCATTGATAAAGTCACATGATGATTCATGAGCCTTTGACACTCATCATGTAAATTCCTTAAGTCATTATGATATTCAACGTTATTTTCTGTATTCACTTTTTACCTCATCTCCTTTTAAATACATGATATTCACCTAGGAGAAGGATGTTACTTATGTTGCTAATTTTTTCTCAATCGTAAACTATTTCATATGTGTTTATTATATCAACTTTCTCTACCATCTTATGAAAAAACGCATAAAAATAGCACCATTGAATTAACAGTACGTACTGATACAATATTATTTACTGTTCGCATTGTTGATTGTAATGACAAAATATCTCCTTATCTGTCTAGATTTTTTGGATACGTTAAAAGAGCCTATCATTTTTATATTGGTTTAGAAGGCCATCTAGTTGCTGACTGCATTCTATTGTTCTGTGATTTACCAATCCGTACTTCATTCCAAGTTGAATCATTTCTTCCTTCTTTTTTAAAATTGCTTTTAGTAAATTGGATGGAACCGGTTCTGTTACTTGTTTCATTTATTTTCTTCCCTTCATGAATTTAATCTGAATGTTTTTTAGGTCATTAGTTCTATAACCCAACATAAGCTATTACTATTATCACGACCTATTATAAAAATTACAATATACTCGACAAAACATGTCATAATTTGCTAGGATCATGTGTCATAAATTTGTAACATTTATTGGACTCACATCCTCACCTCTCTTATATATATATCTGTCTTTTTCTTCATTAGTTTTACATTGACAAAAATAAAAGATAACGCCAATACAAGGAACCACTGGGGATGAAGTGAATTTATTATTGCCTTTGTACAATCTAACTATTGAAGATTCCAATTAATATAAGTACAGTAAGGGAAACAGTACATTTATGGAGGTTTAGAATGGATAAATTCATGGAACGAGCAATTGAACTAGCTATAGAAAACGTGCATGATGGTGGGCAACCATTTGGTGCAGTACTTGTAAAAGATAACAATATCGTAGCTGAAGGTGTCAATGAACTGCATAAAACTTTTGATGTTAGTGGTCATGCGGAATTATTAACTATTCGTCGATCCCAAGAGCAATTACAAACCAACAATCTATCAAATTATATAATGTATGCAAGTGGAGAGCCTTGCCCAATGTGTCTCACAGCTATGTACTTTGCGGGAATTGATAAGGTGTTCTATTGTGCCTCGGTTGAGGATGCGGTCGAAGCGGGATTAGGAAAATCGAAAGCTATATATGACTATTTAAAAAGACCAAAAACAGAACGTACACTTTCGATGATACAAATGTCATTAGGTGAAGATCAAGTAAATCCTATGAAACTATGGAATAAGTAATGATAGCCTTGAGAAAGTAATACCACTTACCTGGAAGTAAAAACACTTTAAAAATCCGAAATGAATTTTTAAAGTGCTTTTTGGTTTTTATTTATTTTATGATTTTTCCTATAAAATGAAAGTAATACGAAGCAAAACTTACGCAATACTATTCAAAGAAGATTAGTAAAAATGTCAGTCGACCACTTTATAATCATTAAGCAATGAAGTACTGATACATTCTACAAAATTTCATGGAAATAAAATTATAACCGTTATAGTTACCTACTACAACTCAGCTTAATTATCACTATTAAAAATCAGTTTCGGTTCATAATTAGCCGTTTCTCCTCCATAAAACTCTATGAAGCTCGAGTTGAATCCTGCTGTCGTTTCAGCCTTTAATCTAAATTGTGTCATTCCATTCAGGTTTAAATTGGACAAGCTACTTACCGGAATTTCAACGTCTATATACGCAGCATCAGAACTGGAAAAACTTACTACATTGGATACAGTTGACGCATTTGAATAATCCGTCTGCTCAATCATGGAACTACTTCCATATACACCTGCTTTAATGTCTAATTGAAGTGATGAAACCGATCCTTGAATTACTTTGGTGTATAAACGCAGCTTTGCAGATTGAATTGGTTCTATTAGTGTACTAGTATCAAAAGATAAAACACCTCGATACGTATCAGTATTATACATTCCTTTATCCCCGACCTTAATAGCCAGATTACTTTTTCCGTCGGCGGTATAACGCCCTACAAACCCATCTTCACTACCAATAGAGGATATGATTGTCTGTTCCCCTGGCGTAACCATTTCAATAATATACGCTTCTTGTTTTATTGATTCTGTATTTCCATCACTATCCTGGCTAAAAAATTTTAATGTTGTGTCCTCTGTAATCGTAATCGGCTCCATATATATTGTAGAGTTAACATTTGGCTTCGTGCCATCTACGGTATAATAAATTGTTGCTGGTTCATTCGTATTAAGTTCAACACGAACAGAATCATAAAATGTTCCACCATTCGGGCTTGCTGTTGTTTCAGGTATGTCTGGTTCTGGATCATCTTCATTAGAAAAGGATTCAAAGAATTTCCACATCATTTGACTTGCATCAGGACCCTTTGAATCTGTATAGCTCCCTTCAGAACTCCCCCCAGACCACGCATGCCCCATGTTTTGTACAATTACTTTCTTCATCCAAACCTTACCATCCTGACCTGTATAATCATTTACGGTATAACTTTTTCCTGACGGCACTTGGAAACTCTCTATATAATCAGGCTGATCATCAATCCAGTCATCCTCAGAACCTGTTGCAGCCAAATCATTTGTCAACGCCCATTGTGAAATGACCTGATCTCCATTAACCCTGTTAACTGTATAGTCAGAAGTTCCATGAACAACAATCACCGGCAAAACATCAGCCTGACTTCCCATTGCCTGGTAAGCTAATCTTCCCTGCTGTAACGGGTTGGGACCACCACTCGACATGGCAGGGAATGCATCAATCATATTCGTTGCTGCTTTGTATTCAAGTCCCGCTCCAACTCCGACACCTGAAAAAATATCCGGATAGGTTGCACCCATAATAACGCTCATGGCTCCTCCGGAAGAGAGACCTGCAACAAATACTTGATCTTCCTCAATAGAGTAATCTGATTTTACTAATTGAACCATACCAGCAATTACACTCGGCTCTCCAGTTCCACGGGACTGATGAGATGTTTCAAACCAATTCCAACATTTACTTGCGTTTGCACCGGAACTTTGCTCAGGATAAAGAACGAGAAATCCCTCTTCCTCTGCGAGCGCATTCATTTTTGTTCCTGCAGCAAACTGACTAGCATCCTGAGTACAGCCATGAAGCATCACATATAATGGATAATCTTGACTTTGATCATAGTCACTTGGAATATATAAATCAAAGGTCTTTCCACCATAAGATCCAGAAATGGTATCCACTTCTGCTTTGGTGACAGAAGGTAAACCAAACAAAGAAACTACTAATGTTAAACATAAACCAATGAGCCAATTTCTTTTTGCAGTTAACAAAAAAACAACCCCTTTCTATTGTTATATGAAATGGTAAGAGGTTGAAGTTACAGACTAGTTACAATGTTGCCAGTTCTATCTCTTACACAGTCCCCTTTTTACTGGTGAAGAGAGGACAACTATGAATAGGAAAGGCTGGTATATCGTTTAAAATTTTCCTAGCATATATTGATAACGACTACTATTGGGAGGGCTTTAATTGTCAGAGTACATTGCTTCAGTAAAACAATGGTGCGAAGAATTATTAAATACTTATCACCATTCAATTAATGATTCTCGAAAAAGTACGGATACAGAAACGTTAGATAAATGAGAGGAACAATTAATCCAATTTAAGGAAGAACTTTCAACGAATGCATGAGGATGAAGGCACATTGCTTTCATCCTCATTTCAATTAATCATCGGCCAGCCTTGACTATTTACATTTTTTGATTGAAAAGTTCTTTTCCTTGCCCAAAACGGTCGATTATTTTTCTGCTGGCAAATACGGCGGGCTCCAAATAGCAGTCGGCAGGAATTACACTTACACCAGTTAAATCAATATCTTCCATTTGCAGTAATAAAAATAACGAAACTGAATCATCTACTCCGCCATCATAATTTAAATACACTTTCTTTTTCAAGTTGTTACCTCTTCTTGTAAATGTCGGAGATACGAATCCAGAAAAATACTCTTCGCATCATAACTGATTAGACAATTTTTTAAAAATATTATCTTTTTCTATTCTATATCTTATAATACAAGGAAATAAAAAAAGCATCTCTCCTATGTAAACATACAAAAGAGATGCTCTTTCCAAAAGCAATCTTGCTACTTTCTAACTGGCGTGCATACTGCATATAAATTATCCGATGAGTCAGACAGATTTACTTCAATAATTCTATATCCCCCACCATTTATCTCGTTGATATTTGAGCTTATCATCCCATTGGTATCCATAAGTCTACTTCCTTCCTAATAAATTTCTCACACAGAAGTTAATATATGCAAGAAGTTTCAAAGTGTGCATGATTATTTATAAAAAGATTCCATTCCTCTACTGTTTGATTTTACTTACCAAATAAGGATATACTCTTCTTAACAATGCTAAAGCTCCTAAACCTTCTCAATAACCCCTACCCTTTCTCCACACATTCCTTAAGAGGAGGCACTTTAATGACAAAACATAAGGGTATCAAACGTCATGAATCACTGAAACCTTTGTCACGTCACCATATGATTGGTCTGCACTTAGCATTAAAATTAAAAAGAGCTGGAAAAGAAGAAAGTCGATTAACGGTAGATGAAATAAAACAAGAAGCCACAGATTTCTGGAATCCGAATGGGCAACAACATTTCCGAGAAGAAGAGGAAATTCTTCTCCCCGCATACGACCAATATGCAGCTATTGATCAACCAGAAATAGTGGAAATGCTTTTAGAACATGTTAAAATACGGGCCAGGATCAATGAACTTATACGTTCCGAAACGATTAACTTAGACCTGATGCACGAGTTGGGCAGCCTGTTGGAAACACATATTCGAAAAGAAGAACGTGTGATTTTTCCAATGATAGAAAAAGCACTACCTGAAGACAAGCTTAAGGAACTTGCACCGTTCTTACATTAAGGGGTACAACTTATACCAATATTGGCGATTACTAAAGTATGACGGGTAATCGCCTATTTGGTTTAAGCTCTTTTCTAATAGAATATTCCCGCTAATTCATCTATAATTACATTAAAAAAGGAGACTAAAGATGAAGCAGACGAGTAGATTTATGCGTTTTCTAGGTGGTCGTGATTTATTTTATATGTTGGCCCTATTATTACTAATAGGTATAACTATCTTTATTTACAATCAAATTTCATTTATCTTTTATCCGTTGAATGTCATTCTTTCAACGATTGCACCCCCAGTTATCCTGGCATTTATTGTCTATTATTTATTAAATCCAATCGTAAACCTGTTGGAGCGAATGCGAATTAAACGTATTTGGGGAATTCTGATTATTATTTTGGGTATTAGTGGTCTATTAACCGGGATCATCCTGCTTTCAGCCCCTGCGATTCAAAGTCAGGTGACAGATCTAGCTGAAAATTTCCCAACCTATTTAAACCAAATGGGTGAAGGCATCACAACCTGGTTGCAAAACTCATTTTTAGGTCCTTATTATGATGAAGGGTATAACTGGTTTATAACTAATTTCAGTGACATACCCGAAATGATCGGCGGCTATTTAGTTGATGCCTTTCAAAGTGTTCGGAATGTAGCAAATACACTTACGACCGTTGTTGTTACTATCATTACATTTCCATTTATTCTCTTTTTCCTATTAAAAGATGGAGATAGATTCAAACGTTTTTCTTTAAAATTATTGCCTCCAAAATATAGAAAAGATGTAAACCATATCTTACATAATATGGATACTCAAGTTGGTTCGTATATTCAAGGACAAATCATTGTTGCTTCTTGTATCGGTATTTTACTATTTATTGGTTATCTAATCATTGGATTGGATTATGCGATCACGCTTGCAATCATTGCTGCTATAACGAGTGTCGTTCCCTATCTAGGACCAACCATTGCAATTATTCCGGCGATTATTATTGCCTTGGTTGATTCGCCATTTATGTTATTAAAACTAGCAATCGTATGGGCAGCAGTACAATTTTTGGAAGGAAATTTTGTTTCACCAAATATTATGGGGAGAACAATGAAAATACATCCTCTCACCATTATTATTGTTTTACTTATTGCAGGAAATTTAATTGGAATTATTGGGGTAATACTTGGTATTCCTGGGTATGCCATGTTAAAAGTAATCGTAACCTACTTATTCAGCAAGTTTAAACAGCGCTACAATAAATACTATGGTGAAGATTATGGATCCTATCAACTATCAGATGAAGAAGAAACAGATTAATGCAGATACAGAGGGACAGGTTTGAGGTGACCCTATATCCCTACTAATCTAGTTTCTAATGTGTCGATTGAAATGTAAGACAATCCTTATGATACAAGGCCTAGTCCCCTCGTCTCACTTTTAACCTTTAAACAAGCTACTTGACGAAATACTATTACACAAATATACTTACTTACATAAAGTAACAAATAATAGCTACTACAAGCGGCATAATATAACTCAAGAGGTTAAGGAGACTAAATAATGAATTTTCACAGCAAAGCACATACTTTTGTGGGCCATGTACGAATTAAAGTTGAAAACATAGAGAAGTCTCTTGAATATTATCAAGAGATTATCGGTTTTCAAATTTTAGAACAAAATCAAACATCAGCAAAATTAACGACAGATGGAAAAACAAGCATCTTGTCATTGGAACAACCGGAAAACGGTATATCAAAGCAAGGAAAGTCGACAGGCCTCTATCATTTCGCCATTCTCTTACCTCAGCGGTCAGATCTAGCGAATATTGTCAATCACTTGAATGAAAAAGGTATTCGATTCGGGTCATCCGATCATCTTGTCAGTGAAGCACTTTATTTAAAAGACCCAGATGGAAATGGCATCGAAATTTATATAGATCGTGAGCCTTCTTCCTGGAGCTGGAACAATGGAGAAGTAGCCATGACAGTGGATCAATTAGATTTTGAAGATCTTTCTACGAGCTTGATTCCAGGGCAATCCTGGAGTGGTCTACCAGCTGAGACGGTCATGGGTCATATCCATTTACATGTATCCGAATTGGAAAAGACAGAACAGTTTTATCGAGAGGGCCTTGGATTTGATGTTGTAAACCGCTATGGAGGACAAGCACTATTTATCTCTACTGGTAACTATCACCATCATATTGGATTAAATACATGGAATGGCGTAGGTGCACCAACCCCTCCTGCTAATAGTCCTGGCCTGGAATCATTTACACTTATTTTGCCGAATGTGGAAGCAAGGAATCAAGTGGTGGGCCACTTAATAAGTATTGGTGCATCTGTTGCAGAAGAAAATGATACTTTTATTACTCACGACCCTTCTGGGAATCGTATTGTTTTAGCTATTTAACATTTGTGGATATTAGGGATTTTCAAAAGTAAAAAAATAGCTATTGGAGGAAATAATGATGGATATTGCAGTTATTGGAGCAAGTGGAAAAGCAGGTAATCTTATTTTGAAAGAGGCGGTTAATCGGGGACATCAGGTAACAGCTATCGTAAGAGATGCCTCAAAACTTATCGATAAAAATGTTGCAGTCATTGAAAAAAATATCCTTGATCTTACAACAGAGGATGTAGAACAATTTGAAGTAATCGTAAATGCCTTTGGTGCTCCTCTTGGGGAAGAGCAGGCACATGTGGATGCCGGGCATGCTTTAATCGAGGCTGCAAAAGGAACAGACACAAGAGTAATCGTTGTCGGAGGTGCGGGTGGCCTTTATGTCGATGAAGCTAAAAACGTTAAGGTTATCGATACTCCCGATTTTCCAGATGTAGTTAAACCAACTGCCAAAGGACAAGGACGCAATCTGGAGGAACTACAGGCAACAACAAATCTAAGATGGACATTCATTAGCCCTTCTGCCATCTTTGATGCGGAAGGAAAGCGTACCGGGTCTTATCAGTCAGGAAAAGATAATCTACTTGTTAACTCAAAGGGCGAAAGTTATATTAGCTACGCTGACTATGCAATCGCCGTTTTGGATGAAATTGAAAATCCAAAACATCTAAATGAAAGATTTACAGTGGTTGGAGAAGCTGAGTAAGGGACTGAGTTACAGAGGAACCTCGCACCAGAAGGTTCCTCTAGCTCTCCCTAATTTTCAAAGCTTATATATTTTTGAGCGATTTGAGGATAAACCCCCTCGATATGATACCACAGCCAATAAAAGGCATAATTCTTCCTGCCAATTGTACCTTCAAGTAAGATTCCTGGACGGACATTTTCTGCAGGGAAATCTGTAACTTGATAAGTTTTTGTTGAATCAATGTCACAGAGAGTAACTAGATTCCCAGCTATACTTTCTACTTCAAAAATGCTGTTTATAGTGTCATCACAATCCTGTAATTCATTTTCAATTCTGGATATGTCTTCCATTGGGTTCCAATCTCCTGCATGTAATCGAGG
Organism: Oceanobacillus longus; assembly: GCF_042650085.1. Classification (NCBI taxonomy): domain Bacteria; kingdom Bacillati; phylum Bacillota; class Bacilli; order Caryophanales; family Bacillaceae; genus Oceanobacillus; species Oceanobacillus longus. The sequence goes on from NZ_JBHSAO010000008.1 coordinate 175,493, forward strand.
AAATGAATGTAAATGCAGTTCATTTAATAACTGTTCGCAACTACGAAGTTCTGAAGCAATGTTTTCCGCGTACTCCTTTACGGCTTTATAGCATGTTGTTCCGATACGTTTATCAAGCCATTTTACAAATTTCATGAGCTGCGTGAGAAAAATTTCGGATTCGTTATGTTTGGTGGATAGTTTCATATATTGCGGGTAACAAGTGGAAATAAATTCTTCCCAAAATGTAGACTGACATTCTTTCCATGAAGAGGGACAATTATTTTCAAGATGATCAGTAAAAAATTTTGAGAGAATATGGAGAAACTCATTTACGTGTTGACTTGCCATATTATTCCGTTTATACGCAATTAAATCAGCTCCATAAAATTCAAGTAGACCACGGTAACGCATCTCAAATTGAGAAGCAATTTTAAATTCTTCCATAAATTCCTTATGTTCATCAGGATGTGAAAACGTATGTACCCAAGTTTTCACTTCGATTTGCTTCTGACGGTTGTTTCCTTCTTTCTGTTCACTGTCGAAATTATACTGTCTATGGTTTGGCATAAACCCATCTCCTTTTTTTATTTTAGCAGAACAGAGGACAGATCCTCCTTCCATCAACTTTGGATTTAGTGCACGCGGTCAATAACGCTTTTAGATATACCTGTGATTCTTGCTAATTGGCGAACTGTTACGCCATTCATCCCTTTTACCTTCAGAATTATTGCATCTCTTTTTTCCTTTTAAAGCTGTTGCAATGCGCTGCTATTAGGTATTCCTAATCTAGTCAAATGACTTCTTACTTCGCTATCAGGTATTCTCACTTTATCGTGATCATCTAAACAAAGATCATCATTGGATTCTTGCATATATTGGGTAAACAATTGGATGGCTTTACTTCTTTCAGTGGAAAACAATGTGAGCGGGAAATCAATATCAACGATGTCTGTATGGCCAAGGTACTCATTTATACTTGTCCATTTACATTCAAACACGTTAGTCGCTATTCTGGCTTTACGGGGTTTTGGTGTATGTATCGGAGAACAGTTAAGAAATAAGTGATCGTTTCTACATTTTCACTTTTGAATCTTTCCTGAAATAAATGTCCAGAACGTTCGTATTTATCATTGTACCAATACACATAACTTGCGCTAATCCTTTGAATTGCTTTCGAAACTGGTTCCTCGGTCTCCTTCAACAATAAGTGGATATGATTATCCATTAAGCAGTAACAAAAAATCCTAAATTTACTTATATCTTTAAATCTTTTTATCGTTTCTAGTAATCTAATCCTGTCATTATCATCTTCAAATATAGTTTGCCTATTTATTCCTCGTAACATAACATGATAGATTCCATTACGACTTTTCCTTCTTGGTTTTCTTGGCATATATTATCACCTTCAAGACTTCAAATAACTTTATATAACAACAAGATAAGCTATTAAGAACACAAAGTCAAGAACACTCGTTCGCACTAAAAAGCTATTTCTGTATCCTTTTGACACTAAAAATAAAATTTCTTTTGAATTATTTCAGGTTACTATTGAAAATCCGCAGTTTAAAAGGAATGAAAAAGTTTATTTAAGGGAATTTAAAAAAGTTAGGAAAAAATTCCCTAACCCATCAATGAATAGACATTGGGACAAGTTTCCTGACCCTGCGTCCCGGCCGGGGACAGGGTTCCTGTCCCCGCTGTCCCTAGTCCCTATATTTTATTGCTAGTCCTTTTAGGAAATTTCTGGCGTATCTGTCTCCACATTTTCTATAATTATTATGGCCTTCTTTTCTAAGTATGGCGCTTAGTTCCCCTTTTGCAATAACAACTCCCGCTTTTTCCAATATATCAAGCATATCCTCACTTGTTAATGTGAGTGCTATTTTCAATTTTTTCAGCAATACATTATTCACACTGGCATTATTTTTGATTGTCATTGGAGGATTTTCAGATTGCCCGGGTTTTGGATCTTGTTTTCCTCGTTTAAATATAATTAGACCGTTTAAAAATGACTCCAACATGAAATTATCGCATGGGATGTGCTCTTCATCAATAACCACCTCATTGCCATCTTCTTCATCGTAACTGTCCTTTGATTTTGTAAGAATCTTTAGTACATCTTCTTTTGTTACTTCGATGCCACCAAGTTTAAATATCTTTACCATATCCGTATTTTTTATATCTAAAGCATATCTTAATCTAATTAAAATATCATTATTATTCATATCCATGTTTAAATCCTCCTAGATAATCCAAACTACAGCTTCTTCACAAATTTTGATTTGATATAAAGCACTCCAAAACCGTCCACCTTACCTTCCAGGTCATGCCCTCCGTCTACTTCATCAATAATTCGGATATTTTTTACTTTCGTTCCCATTTTAAGAGGATTCGAACTGCCCTTTACTTTCAGATCCTTGATAATCGTAATGGTGTCGCCATCTGCAAGCATATTTCCGTTGGCATCTCTTATAGACTTGCTTTCCTCATTTTCAACTTCAGCTTCAGCCGTCCACTCATGTCCACATTCGGGACAGATATATAGTGCCCCATCTTCGTATGTATATTCAGATTGGCATTTCGGGCAATCAGGTAATTTGTGCATTTTTTTGCACTCCTTTTTATTTTGCTGTATTAGTTATCGAATATCAATTTTATTACAGTTATAATGCGATAGCAACTGACTGTCTGGAATTTCTAAAGATAAATTCCTGAAATCCCATAATGTGTCACCACCCTCTTCCCCTATCATCTTCCCACCCTAATAGAATAATAGAGTTCCTTTATCGAATCATGATATCCCCATCCAATATTTTCTGAATTAATGACAACAGCATATAATCGTTCCTGGAGGTCATTAAATAGATCTTCATCCTTTTCACACGCTGTTACTACTTTTTCGTACATGGACTCCATATCCCCATAAAATTTTCCATCGATATCCCCATATGTATTTGTGAATGTTGTTCCAATTTCAACATAATACAACATTAAGTCAAGCGTTTTTTTATGATCTTTGGCGGCCTTTTTAAAGTTATTAATTGCCTTTTTCACTTTTGCAGAGCGCAACTTTCCAAACCCATTATCCGTATGGAACTCACCTTCTATCTCTTCCTTTGTTTCCTCATACAATTCCGAAATCGTCTCATTCCTACTTAATTTATCAGACAGATGATGCTGTACATCATCGTATTGTTCATATAATTCTGCGATAAGACGAATAAGCTCTTTTTGATCGTAGTCCTTTAACTTGCTTTTTAGTTCCGGAATATCCAGTTGAGTTACCTTTGCCATTACTACTCCTCCCAGCCTAATCGTTCCAATTCTCTATCTAACTATTAACCTTTATTATATCATTCCATCGTTAACGATTTAACACTAACTAAAACATACCAAAATATGGTGTGCAAGTAGAATTTTTTGTAGGTACACCATTAAAGCTATATAATGAACTTTAAATGTTCAATTTATTCCACTTAATCAAGAGGAGGTCCTATTACATGCCAATAAGTACGAAAATAAATTCAAATAGCGCAAGACTTCAAAGTGTTAATGAAAGACGGGATGCACTTGAAGAGCAGTTTCCAGTCTGGCCAAGGGACACATTCGCTACTCATTTCTCAAGGGCTTGTGAAAAATATAACGAAAGACCTTTCATACACATGCCAGATGAAACAGCTACATATGGAGAGATTTGGAAAAATGCTTATCAATATGCGCAAGCATTTTTAAATCTTGGAGTGAAAAGACGAGATCACATCGCCATATTAATGGAGAATCAACCAGTATACCCATCCCTCATGATTGCTTCTTCCCTTATTGGTGCTGTTTTCATTCCCATTAATACAATGCTTAGTAAAGATGAACTGGCCTACATAATTAGTCAATCTGACTCTCGCTTTTTGATTACGCAACAATCCATTAAGGGAAATAAACACGGTGAGTCCATAGCAAAATTACTGGATGATCCTGACTTTCGTGAAGAGAGCCAATTACAACAGGTGATCTGCATTCCGGATGAAAAAGAACCACTGGATGAGCGCTTTCAAACGTGGGATGGATTTTGTAAAGGGGCAGAATCTGTTCCGGACGAGGAGCTCGAGAAAAGACGGAGTGAAACTTATTATCCGGATGAGGTTGCAGCGATTATCTACACATCCGGGTCTACCGGAAAATCGAAAGGCGTTATGCTCACAAGTGAAATGCTGTTGCGTTCAGCTTACAGCACCTGTATAAGTAGAGCAATTGAGGATGGACGTGTAACATATGCGCCTTTGCCCTATCATCATTGCTTCAATCTTATTGAGGGCATTTTGGCGATGTCCTTTGTCGGTGGGTCACTCGTATCGCCTCCGAATTTCTCCCCACTTGCTTCCTTGGAAATGATGGAGAAATTCAAGGCGAATGATTTTCTTTGTGTCTCGTCAATGCTCGTTCCATTACTGAACCATCCACGTGTATCCGAGTTTGACTTGTCAAACCTGTTTGCAATGTGGTGTGGTGCAGCACCCACTCCTGTTCCTATATGGAAAAAAGCAGTAGATTTGCTTGGCTTGACAGAAGTTATTACCGGTTATGGTCAAACAGAAGTGGCCTCTTCCGGAGTTACAACTGAGATCGGTGATCCAATTGAACTTGTTTCATCAAGGGTTGGACGTCCCAAACTCGGTGGTGTAAGTGCAGTGCCAGAGTTTAATGGCAGTACCGTACAATACAAAACAATTAACCGGGACACAGGTGAGGCATTACCATATGGCTCAGTTGGTGAACTTGCAGTCAGAGGAACAACGGTAACACATGGATATTATAAGAAACGAGAAGAAACTGCTGAAGTGATTGATAAAGACGGATGGTTACGTACAGGTGACGTTGGAAGAATTGATGAAAATGGTTACATCGAACTTCTTGGCAGAAGTAAAGATTTATATAAGGTTTCGGGAGAATTAGTCTCGCCTAACGAAGTCGAAGAAGTTATCTCAAAACATCCTGCAGTTAACCAAGTCTCTATTGTCGGGGTCCCAGATACCGTTACAACTGAAGCTGGTGCTGCATTTATAGAGTTAAGAACAGGGGAGTCCTGCTCACGGAAAGATATTGTTAATTGGTGTTCTACCCGCATTGCTCGTTTTAAAACTCCGCGCCATGTCTGGTTTGTGGAGCCAACTGACTGGCCGATGACGAGTACTGGCAAGGTACAGAAATTTCGTTTAAGGGAAATAGCAGAGGAAAGACTTTCAACAAGGAATAAGTAGTTAACACAGGAGGAGCGTTAAAAAATGAATAATACATGGCATCAACAAATAATGCGTGTCCAATATAAAGATACTGACCAGATGGGTGTCGTTCATCATGCCAATTATGTAAGCTTATTTGAAGTTGGGCGTACCGAATGGATGCGTAATGCTGGGTTTGCCTACAGCAAGATGGAAAGCATGGGACTTTTGTTGCCTGTCGTTGACCTGAATCTTAATTATCTCAAACCTGGTCGCTATGATGATGTAATTGCTATTTTTACAAAAGTAAGCCAATTTTCCAAAGTGCGTTTGCAGTTTGACTATGAGGCTAGAAGGATTGGCGATGCGTCGTCTTTCTCTACTCAATTGCCTCCGTCCGGCCAAATCGACACACCACATGGCGAACTTCTTGCTAGTGGAACGACGCTGCATACGTGGGTCAATCTTGAATGGAAGCCGGTGCGGATTGATAGGGTAGCTCCTGAAGTGTATGCGTTGCTTCAATCGGAAGAGTTTTTAAAATAAGTTAATTTAAAGGGGATTTTATTATGAATGAACCAATGAAAATAGCAGTCACTGGAATGGGGACTGTCACCCCATATGGTGTTGGACTTTCGACATTTTGGGATAATTTGATAGCCAACCGTTCAGCAGTGGGGACAGTTGAAGATGAGCATCTTCGACAATGGTCACCTGTGGGAGCACGTGTGCCCAATTTCACGCCTACCGATTTCTTACCAAAGAAACTTATTAAAAATACAGATCGATTTACACAGCTTGCACTTATCGCAGCGGCTGAAGCACTCACAAATGCAGGTATTCTCCAAAAAGATGGAGTAACACTCGCACCAGGCATTGACCCGGAGCGGATTGGAACATCGCTTGGCTCTGCCTTTGGAGGTATTCAGTCTCTTGAAGAAGGATCCGGAAAATTAGCTACGGGCGCATCAAAACGTGTTGGACCACGTATGATTTCGAAATGTATCCCGAATTCTGCAGCCGCAACGATTGCTATGCAATATGGACTCCAAGGTCCTTCCGTCACACATGTTACAGCTTGTGCAGCATCTGCAAATTCAATTGGAGAATCCACCTTCTGGTTTTGGCGTGACGATGTAGACTTTGTTCTTGCAGGTGGTGTAGACAGTTTATGGTCCCCTGCCTTCTTATCCGGTTTACGTGATATGGGAGCACTTGCGACAACGGGACCAGAAGACGATACGACCTGGTCCCGTCCTTTCGATGAAAATCGGAATGGTATGCTTATGGGAGAAGGTTCCGCATTGTTTGTTCTGGAGCCATTAGAAAAAGCCAAAAAACGGGGAGCACATATACATGCTGTGTTGGCTGGATATGGTGCTTCCAATGATGCGTATCATGATACAGCTCCACATCCTGAAGGAACAGGTGCTGCATTAGCAATTAAACGTGCCCTACGCTCCGCTAATTTCGAAGCATCGGATATCGATTATATCAATGCACATGCAACATCAACCAAGGCAGGTGACATTGCAGAGACTAAAGCGCTCCGTACGATATTCGGTGAGCGATTGGATACAATTCCTGTCAGTTCGATTAAGGGTGCCATCGGCCATCTTCTTGGTGCCGCTGGGGCAATTGAAAGCGTCGCTAGCATTAAAGCAATTGAAACCGGTATTTTACCTGCCACATTACATTGTAATGTGCGAGACAAGCAGGCACCAATTGATGTGGTCCCAAATGTCAGCCGTCATAACCAGAACATTCGAACCGTACTCAGTAATTCATTTGGTTTTGGTGGGCAAAATGGTACCTTAATCTGGCAAGCGCCATAATTATTATTAATCTTATAAACAATGAAGAGGAGGATACAGGTACTAAGGGTGTTGCTTACTTAGTACCTTATTCACTTTTGGCTACAAATTAGAAAAAGCCACCTTAACTTCAGGCAGCTCTTTCCCAACTATACATGTTCATCCATCGTATCTAGTGAACCCATATGACTTGCAATCATGGCAATCAATGTGCTTGCTTCTTCTTTACTAAATGTAAGAATTGTTTCATCCTCTACCATATCTTCATTACCTGTAGATATACGGTTGGTTCGCTTTATAACACCCTCGCCAGTATCCTGCGCAATCCCAAACTGATAAGATATATCCGCTTCATCTTCTTTGTAATAAGCAGTTACCTCTGGAGTTTCCCAATCTACATCTATTTCTTCTAAAAATAATTCATCTTCCATCTCATCTGATTCATGTGACTCATATGAATCATCAAAATTTGTCTCATCATCCATAATTTCTTCTTCAGAAAGGTTATCATCATCGATATATTGATGGAAACTTTCATGAACTACATCAATAATGTCCTCTATATCCTTAAGAACTACCTTACTGACATGACCATAATAGGGGTCAATAGACTGAATATAAAACTCTTCATTTGGTGCATCAAAAAATAGCGTACAAAAATAATCCCTGTCCTCTTCCCCACTATCGGTAAAAAAGTCAATTCTCGGATGTCTTGCCCCACGCTCAATTATCATCCTGCCATTTTCATCATATTTTTCACAAATTGAATTTAGACTATCCTGTAGCTCCCCACAGACTCTGTCAAACCACTCCAAATGCATACGAGCTCATCCTTTCATCATCTATTCCTGATAATCCATCGGACTCAAAGCATCCATATGACTGGCAATCATCGCTATTATGGTACTTGCTTCATCCCTGCTGAAAATAAAGTGTTGTTCATCTTTTATTAAATCCTCGTCCTCTGTCCAAATACGGTTCGTTCTTTTTAAGACACCATCACCCGTTTCTTGAACAATTCCGAACTGATAAGATACTTCCACTTCTTCATCTTCCTCGATATAAGCAGTCACCTCTGGAGTTTCCCATTCCACATCGAATTCACCTACGACTATTTCGTCTGAATTACCAATAGTAGTTTTATCATCAATCCATTCATCTTCGGTGAGATCTTCATCCATATAATTATGGAAACTTTCATGCACGGCATCAATGATATCCTCTATATCAGCCAGTACTACTTTACTAACATGCCCAAGTTCCGGTTCATAAGATTGAATATAGAATTCTTCATTATGTGGATCAAAGAAAAGTGAGCAGAAATAATCTCTATCAACCTCATCCGTTTCCACGAAAAAGTCAATCCTCGGATGTCTTGCCCCACGCTCAATTGACATCCTGCCATTTTCATCATATTTCTCACAAATTGAATTAAGACTATCCTGCAGCTCACCACAAACTCTGTCAAACCATTCTAAGTGCATACAAATTCCCACCTTTCTATTGTCTGTACCTTTATTATGACCCGCTAGTGAAAATTCTCTCGGCTTTTCGGATAAAATATGTAATTTATTTTCATCACTCGTTTTGGATTGAAAAGGATGATAGTACCCTTGTATCTTCTAATTATTGTTGATATTCTTTTAGTGAGGTAATAATAAGGAGGTACAACTTTGAATAGATGGTTAATTACGACTGCATTCATGTCACTGATAGCACTTTCGGCTTGTGGCACGAGTCAGCTAGAATATAAAAGTGGTTCAGGTTCCGAGGTAACGGAGAAACAGGTAATCGATCGAAAAGTTAAAGAAGAAATCACCCTGGAATCAGCGGAAAAAGATGAAGCTTTAGAAGAGACAAAGTCATCAGATAAAGAATCGGTTGTCCCTGAGGGAAAGTCTGAGGAACGCGAGCAAAATCCTATAAATGACCCAAAAGAAGAGCCCGAAAATACAGAAGAAGTCCCTGACCAAAAAGATCCGGTCGAAGAGATAGAAAGGGAAAATAAACCAGAAGAAAATAACAGCCCGGAGGTTGATCCAGCACCAGAAACCTCGTTAGAAGAGAAAAAAAACGAAACACCAACCGATTTTGACCAATACCCAAAAGGACAATTTGCGGTGGATGGAAGTCCAGGACAGACTGTAAACAATAGTACTGGTGAATTTACAATTGAGAGATCAGCAGCTGTTAGTCCTGTAAATATTGGTCCTATGAACATTCATGTTGAAAATATCAAGCTTGTCAGCGGTGAAGTAACCGAGAAATCAATCGCAGGAATCTCAGGTAAACACGTGAGGTTCCTCCAAATTGATGCAATACTGCAGAACACAAGCGATGATCCAATTCAATTCTTCTTTGCTACAACAACACTTGATTTAAATGGACAACAACTTACTGCCCACAGTATGTTTAGTGGGATTACGGATGGAAATTATGGCACTCAGACACCAAGGAACGCGACATTAGTCTATATGCTAAATGAGGATCATAAGACTTCAGATGAACTAAAGAACTTGACGATCAATATTACAGCTAATCCAATAGACAAAAATACAGGTTTGGAAGTTGGAAGTGGCACCACAGTAGATGTTTCTTTCTAGCCCTGCTTATAAGGAAAAAAACAAGCACAATTTCTGTTATGGAAGCATTGTGCTTGTTTTCTTTTTTATCCACACTTGCAATATTCATATGACCTTTTCTATATGGAGTTACCAAGGCTTATTCGTCCATTTCATTCTGTTTAAAGTTTAGTCATTAAGATTAAGATATTTGATGACGGGTATAAAGAATAATGTCTTGAACTGATTAAAAAATGGGGAGTGTATCAACTTTGAATATTCTACTAACATCGAGTGCTAGACGTATAGACTTTGTAGGCTTTTTTCAGGATGCGTTAAGAAACGCAGGAATTAATGGAAAGATTATTGTAGCCGATCCGGAGCATAACGCACCTTCGCTTCAAGTTGGTGATGAAAACTATGTGATTCCTCATCAAACAGATACACGGTACATCGAAGCAATAATTGAAATATGCAAGAAACATGAAGTGGAATGCCTTGTCCCGTTAAATGATTGGGAAGTGCCTAAACTATCTGCGCATAAAAAAGAGCTTGAAGAAATGGGTGTATCTGTCTTTACACCAGATAAAGCTATTGTCGAGCAAGTACGAGACAAAGGAAAATATAGGGAACTGCTGCAATCATTTGAAGTGATGGCACCTCTATCCTATCTAAATATAGAAGATGCTCTGAAGGCATTGGAAAATAACGAGGTTTCATTCCCACTTATCGTGAAGCCCCGTAACGGTTCTGCCTCGATAGGGATTGAAATTGTCCATAATCCGGAAGATTTAAAATTCGCTTACCAGCACTCCGTTCAACAAATAAAGGAAACTCCATTGGATGATGCCACTTACAAAAGACCCGAAGATAATGTCATTATCCAGGAAGTAATTGAAGGGGAAAAATTTAGTGTGGATATGTTCAACGATCTAGACGGCCGCTTTCTCGCTTCCTTTATTCGAAAGCAATTGGATATGAGGGGTGGAGATATTGATCGGTGTATTACAGTAAACTCCCCTGAGTTACAAAGCATCGCTAAAAAAACAGGGGAAAACTTGGGTCATGCAGGTTATATGAATGCTGATGTATATTACGATGGCACAAATTATTATGTCATTGATATCAATCCTCGTTTTGGTGGAGGCTATGCATTCACCCATAAGGCAGGTGCAGATGTTCCGGCCGCAATCATAGCGCTAACTGCCGGCAATCAGCTAAACGATGATTGGTTGAGTCAAGATTCTGGTATTGAGCTAGCCCGCCATGACACTGTTGTTCAAATTGATAAGGAAAAGGTAAAGAAAATTATTGATTAAAAAATGACATGTAGGAGGGATATAATGGGTGATCCTATCCCATTACTAGAAAAACTAATAGAAATAGATAGTTCTGATAAATCAGGAGCAAACGTGGCTGTGGATTATTGCGGAAAATGGTTGGAAAACCAAGGACTCTCCGTGGAAAGAATTAAAAATAATGATTTCCATATGTTAGTGTGTGAAATTGGCCAAGGGGATAACACGATTGTATTAAATGGTCATATCGATGTCATTGAAGGTGAAGATGAACAATTTCAACCTTATATAAATGACGGAAAAATGTACGGTCGTGGTTCTGTGGATATGAAAGCAGGAGTGGCGGCTTCGATGGAGACGGTTGCACAGTTAAAAGACAGCAACCTAACATCCAGAGTCATGCTTCAAATCGTACCTGATGAGGAAACAGGTGGACTCCACGGTACAAAGTATTTAACTGAAAAAGGTTATCTGGGAGATTTTATTATTTGTGGTGAACCGACAAATATGGGTATTGCCATCCAGTCGAAAGGTGTACTGCAGCTTGATTTTGTTGTTCGTGGAAAACCGGCTCATGGAAGTCGCCCATGGGAAGGTAATAATGCAATTACGAATGCCTATAATCTTTATGAAGACATTCTCAAGCTTCCATTTGCAGAAGAGACTGCCCCACCAATGTACGACAAACCATCTGTAAACCTTGCTAAAATAAAGGGTGGAACCGTATATAATAAGGTGCCTGAGGTATGCGAGATGTCACTTGATATTAGATATTTACCAGAACAATCACCTGATGAGATCTTTAAGCAAATCGAAAAAATCACAGAAGGAACCGTAAAAACGCATATTTGCAACCGCCCAGTCAAGACGAAGGAAGATAATCCTTACGTCGAGGCACTCGCTAATTCGATAAAGAACCAAACTCAGCTCGAGAATGTAAATATATTTGGCCAGCACGGTTCCAACGATGGACAATTTTTTACCGAGTATGGAGGATCTGCCGTAGAATTTGGACCAGTTGGACATGACTGGCATGGTGATCATGAAATGGTTTATGTAGACTCAGTAAGAGAATATCAAAACGTACTGGAAGACTTTGTATCCTCGTTTGATAACAAAAACAAATAATCCTATTGAATAAAAAGCACCAGAAGAAACCCACCAATCTAATCCTTGTTGGGTTTCTTCGTTCAGGAGGCCTTATTTTTACCGCAAAAAGCGGAAACAGGCTTGAGTCCCGTAAGAAAATTTACCTAAATGGAATTTTTGGACAAGGCAACGAATATGTAACTAAGAGGAGTATGTTCTCCCCCCCTGGAATCATGCATCTATATGCTGGATCAAATTTTTAGGCTTGTCCTAAAGAATTTACTATAAAAAACCATTTCTTCCTTTGTCAAAGGTATCATGGATAATTTCGATAACTTCATCTTTATCATTATGTTTATCATTTGTCATTTTTATCATCCTTTCAGTTATACAATTTCCAATTCTGAGGTGATTTATACGTGAAGGAAATAACAATCAAGCTAAAAGACGAGACATACGAACAGATAAGAGAAATAACGGAACTGGAAAATTTAATCAACCGCCACCGTGATAAAAATCGAAATGACAATTATAAAATCGAGGAATTTATTGTCGGTAGTATCATTGATAAAATGGAACAAATTAAACATTTTGATTTAATCAATCCATTTAGTGAAAATCAACGACAACCTTGCATAAAAAATCGATTTAAAGAAATAGCAAAACAAAAGAAGATTTATATTAAAGATATTGCTGATCAGTTGAACATGCAGCCGCCAAATATTAGTAAAATATTCAATAATGTGTCTCAACCCCGCCTCGAACTATTTATCAAAATTTGGTTTGTCCTTGGATGTCCACCATTACATCAATGCATTTATTTAGAAGAAGATTAAGTTTAGTATCTTAATCTTCTTTGTTTTTGTAATTAAATGGAATAGGACATGCACACCGTCACATATCATTAAACATAATTAAATCTCCATAAACATATCAAAAACATTATGGCTAGCTTTTCAATTCAAATAGGAATAATTTGTCTCCGACTTTGAAGGAAAGGGGGGGACGACAAATGACAGTATTCGAATCGCTGGTCCTCATGATTTCATTTGGAACATTATTGGTTGCAGTATTGTCAGATCACAAAAAATAACTTATTTCACTTCCCTCTCGTATTTCTTCATATATTTCCGACCTATCAGGGAAATTTTTGATATAGATTACGTCTTCTACAGATTTCTTCAATCTAGGCATAACAAAATTAATTCTTCTCTTCTCTCTTTCTAATCGATCAAAAGAATAGACTACAACAATATCAATGTTTTCTTCTGTGTTGGCAAGGTATTTCAAAAGTTCATTCAATCCTGGTCTCATTAAGTTGGAATAACCAATATCACTAAAGGTTTTTAACCGTTTGATGTTGCTTATTTTGAGGAATCTTTCAATTCTATCCTCTATATTAACTATATTTTCTACTGGTTGAATTGTTCTCTGGGTGTACAATAATCCCGTCCTGGGCTTTTTAATATTCATTATTGCTTCCCACCTACTTTCAATTCACGTATTGCAACGCTATATATTAGTTATAATCAAAAAATATAAAAGCTATACATCTGTGAACTGACAAAAAGGGCCAGTTTCCCGCTATTTTAGTATGCTAAAATAGTGGAAACTGACCCTGCATATGTCTAAATTCTCTTACCGATTATCAATTTTCTCCGGATACATATCATGGTTCATTAAACGATGATTTGCCATTTCTTCGTATTTAGTTTCGGGTTTCCCATAGTTACACCACGGGTCAATTGAAATTCCTCCACGTGGAGTAAATTTCCCCCAAACCTCTATATACCTTGGATCCAATAATTTAATTAAATCATTCATAATAATATTGACACAGTCTTCATGAAAATCCCCATGATTACGGAAGCTGAATAAATATAATTTCAATGATTTGCTCTCCACAATTTTTTCATTTGGTATATAGGAGATATACATCGTCGCAAAGTCCGGCTGCTTTGTTATCGGACAAAGACTGGTGAACTCCGGACAATTGAATTTCACAAAATAGTCGCGATTTGAATGCAGATTATCAACTGACTCCAAAACTTCGGGTGCATAATCAAATGAGTAATCTACTTCCTGATTTCCAAGCAAAGTTAAATCCTTCAATCCTTCTTTATCAATACGGCCAGACATATAAAAATCCCCCTAATCTAAATTGTTTTCTCACGTTTTACGGGGATTAATCTCCCCCTCCTCTAAACAAACAACGGATGAATTATAAAAAGCCACATCCAATATGGACATGGCATTATAGTCACGTATCCATAGTTTTTTATAGAGGGTATCAGCTATGAACCTCTTCCGCAAACGTATAATATAACACTAATCATACCACAAATCACACCCAAAAAGGAAGCACGGGGACGGTTCTCTTGCTTCCTATATATTGAATTGTATAGGGAAATCGTTACATACAAAAACGATAAAATGGTAATATTTACATTTTCGAACGTCTTTTTTATTTGCTACAATTATCACTAGAGTTATCACGTACATAGATTAAGGAGACAAATAAATGAACTACTTAGAAATCGCACAAGAACATAAACTTAATCTTATTGAAGTAAGCATACTTGTTCAACTTGAAAAAAGATACCCAACAGCAGTTTCCATGGAGGAACTGACAACCGATGAAAAAGTATATTGGCAAGTCATGAAACATGTTAGTACTTTAGTAAAAAAAGACATTGTAGAAAAGGATGAGCAAAAATATAGGGTAAAGAAATAAAATTTTGTCGAATTTTATATCTATATTAGTGCTGATTTGGTGCAAAAGATTTTGTGACCAAACCACAATTCAAAATTTATTTCCTATTTTAGATCATGTAGCTAACTAATAATGGCTAGGCAAATACGCCTAGCCATTATTTATATCGCCAAACATAAAAAAAGCCTGTTCCCCTTAATATATAAGGGATACAGGCCTCTGTTCTATAATGATTCCGATTGGGCTCGAACCAACGACCTCATGCCTGTCAAGCATGCGCTCTCCCAGCTGAGCTACGGAATCGAATATAATGGATAATTAAAACTATAACTTCCTTCACTCAAACTGTCAATATAAAATCTGCAATAATTTGGACGTGAATGGATATTTTGTGAATAATGAAGGATAAATAATATGAGCAGATTGTATATGATGCTATAGAAATTTTAACTCGCAGTTATGGTACTTCAATTGCTATCATCATTCTTCTATCTAAGATACAAGAAAATGTGTATAATTAATTGAAGTTAAATCAAGGAGGAAACATCTGTGATCATCGCGATCATCCTATTATTATTTGTTTCATTTTTCTTTTCAGGAAGTGAAACCGCACTAACTGCAACAAATAAAATGAGGTTACAAACTAAGGCTAACAATGGTGATAAAAAATCTGCAAAGTTGTTAGAATTGGTATCGAAGCCGAGTGAATTTATTACATCTATTTTAATCGGAAATAATATAGCAAACATTGTATTACCGACCCTCGTTACCACGCTAGCTTTTCAACATGGGATCGATGTAGCTCTGGCCACCGCTGTTTTGACTGTCATCATCATTATCTTTTCTGAAGTAATTCCGAAATCGATTGCTGCAGCTTTTCCTAATAAGATTGCTTATCTTGTTTATCCAATTATACGAATTGTTATCTTTATTTTGAAACCGATAACGATTGTTTTGAATTGGTTAACTGGAACGATTACCAAGACGCTTTCAAAGGGACAAACGCGCACGGAATCCATTTCGAAAGAAGATTTTCATGCAATGATTGACATCGCCGGCTCAGAAGGAACTTTCCGAAAAGATGAAACCTTTCGTATTAAAGGCGTACTTGACTTTCAGAATCTAAATGTAAAAGATGTTCTGCAAACACCAAGGAGAGAAATTGTTTCTCTGCCAAGTACAGCTGTATATGAAGAAGTCAGGGATATTGTCATGCATCATCCGTTCACAAGATATCCTGTTCACAGAGAGAATATCGATAACATCATTGCTGTATTTCATTCCAAGTATTTAATACAATGGTCCACTGAACCCGAAAAATCACTTAAAACTTTCAGTGATACCGATCCACTTCTTGTTTATGAGTTTCATTCCATGGAATGGGTATTAAAGAAAATGACGATTGACAAAAAGCATATGGCTATCGTGTTGGATGAATACGGTGGAACAGAAGGTATATTAACTCATGAAAATGTCATTGAAGCAATGATTGGACTGGAAATTGAAGATGAAATAGATATTGAGATTGATCAGATGGTTGAAAAGCTAACGGAAACAGAAATTATATGTGACGGTAAAATGACATTGCACCGTTTAAATACTATTTTCCATATAGATTTGCCCGAAGAAGAAGATGTGCTCGCAGGATATTTATTAAAGGAATTTAATGATTTCCCTGAAAAGGAAGAAACGATTGAGAGAGAGAATTTGACTTTTAAAATAATGGAACTAGAAGGTAGAACTATTCGGAAAGTGCAGATTATTAAATAAACCTGAAACTCACCTATTCAAAGGATGAGTTTCAGGTTTATTTTTTGAATGGGAAAAATCTCACTACCTACGCCCAAATACACTTCGATACACGAAATAGAATACTGGATAAAATCCCTGGATGCCCTTATAATAGTAGAAAATTGTCTTTATCTGAGAATGGGGGTCGATCGTTTTTGAGAAATGTCTTTTCCTTTTTAAAACCCTATAAACTCCAGGCTGTTTTAGCCTTTTTGCTGATGCTTGTAGAACTGTCGGTGGAATTACTTCTTCCTTTGTTTCTCGGGTTGATGATCGACCAGGGAGTAATGAACCAGGATATTAATAATATTGTTATGTGGGGAAGCATCATGATTGGCCTCGCATTTATTTCCTTAATTGCTGGTGTATTAAATTCATTTTTCTCTTCGCATGTAAGTTTCGCGTTCGGTTACGATATTCGTCAAAAGTTATTTGAAAAGATTCAAGGATTTTCCTTTGCCAACCTGAATCAGTATCCAACTTCAGGACTCGTAACTAGATTTACCAATGATATTAGACAAATTCAAAATACGGTATTTATGGCTTTACGTATTATGGCAAAATCACCACTGACAGTAGTTGGTGGTGTCATCATGGCGTTTGTGGTGAACGCCAGATTGGCAGTAGTCTTTCTAGTAACGGTTCCACTGCTCATCTTATTTCTATTATGGGTTCTTAAAATTGCGAGTAAACTTTTTACCAAGGTCCAGGGGAAAGTTGATGATGTGAACAGAGTCATGCAGGAGAATCTTGCAGGGATGCGCTTGATTAAAGCGTTTACAAGACGGGATTATGAAGAGACACGTTTTACGGAAGCAAATGCCGGCTTGGCAGACACAACTCGTAAAACTTTCCGTTTTGTCGAATCCTCTACACCTGTACTACTCTTTGTGATGAATATGAGTATCATTTTCATTATCTGGTTTGGAAACACCCAGTCCATTGCCGGTCAAGCAAATGTTGGTGAAGTTGTTACGATGGTGAATTATGCGCTTCGTGTAGCCATGGCAATTTCCATGTTTTCCTTTATTATAATGGCCCTTTCCAGAACAAAGGCATCGGCGTATCGTATTGATGAAGTGCTGTCACTCGAAGTAGACCTATTGGATAACCTGGAAGCAGATCAGGAAATGGCAGTTACAGATGGTAAAGTTTTATACAAAAATGTATCCTTCCATTATCCAGGAACTGACAAACCGACATTAAAGGATATTACATTCACTGTTAACGGTGGAGAAAAGCTTGCAGTTATCGGTGCGACAGGTTCTGGTAAAACGTCGATGTTCCAGCTTATGCCACGTTTGTATGATGTCAATAACGGGGAAATATTCGTAGACGACCAACCAATTACTTCCTATTCATTTGAACAGATTCGAGGAAGTATTGGCTATGTTCCACAAAGCCCTCTCCTATTCTCCGGTACGATAACAGATAATATTGCATGGGGTAAAAAAGATGCGATGACCGAAGAGATTATTCAGGCTGCAAAAGATGCCCAAATTCACGAAACCATTATGGAGCTTCCCAATCAGTATGAAACAAGAGTTGGTCAAAAGGGTGTTAACTTATCTGGTGGGCAGAAACAGCGTATATCCATCGCCCGTGCATTAATCAGAAAACCAAAAATTTTAATGTTGGACGATAGTACAAGTGCACTTGATTTAGCTACAGAATCACGATTACTCGATGCGCTTGAAAAATACAACTGTACCATTTTAATTATTACGCAAAAAGTTTCCACAGCAAGTAGTGCCAATCGAATTTTACTTCTTAATGAAGGTGAAATTCTCAATATTGGTACACATGATGAATTACTGAAAACGTCACAACTCTATAAAACGATTGTTGAATCCCAATTTGGAAAGGAGTATGAACATGTCAAATAGTTCCTTAAAAGCTCCTTTTCAATATGAAAGAATTCCAATTGAGAATATAACAACAGATAATAAGAAAAAAGCCAAAAATATGGGTGCGACACTAAAACGGATTTGGAATTATTTAGCAGTGGAAAAAGCAAAGCTCACGCTTGTCATCCTAATGGTAATGGCTAGCTCCGGTTTAGCTCTTCTCGGTCCTTTCTTAGTAGGTATGGCCATTGATGATTTTATCGTAATGCAGCAAACCGCTGGCCTTGGCATGCTATTAATCAGTTTAATCGTTGTCTATTTATTTCATTCTTTATCGATTTTCTTGCAGAACTTTTGGATGATTGGCATTGCCCAAAATACGGTATACACGTTACGTAAGGATCTGTTTAAGCAATTCCATCGTTTGCCAATTTCCTATTTTGATAAGCGGCAGCATGGTGAATTGATGAGCCGATTAACCAATGATATCGATAATGTAAATAATACATTGAACCAATCCGTTATTCAGATTTTTTCCAGTATTCTCACCTTGGTTGGCACAATTGCTGTCATGCTTTATTTAAGCCCTATACTGACTGTAGTAACAATGTCCGTCGTCCCGGTTATGTTCTTTGCGATGAAGTGGATTACAAAACGTACGGGTCCATTATATAAATTGCAGCAAAGGAAGTTAGGGGAAGTTAACGGTTATGTGGAAGAAATCGTTTCAGGTCAGCATGTAGTTAAAACCTATTCACAGGAAGATATGGTTATTGGACAGTTTGAACAACGAAATAACGAATTGAAAAATACCGGTTTCTGGGCACTCGCCATTTCCGGCTTAATTCCAAAGGTCATGAATATGTTAAACTTCCTTAGCTTTGGATTGATTGCATTAATTGGTGGTATTCTCGTCATTGTCTACGATCAGCAACTGGTCACTGTTGGTACGATCGTTATTTTCACCGAATATGCCCGTCAGTTCACTCGTCCGCTTAATGAATTATCCAATCAGTTTAATGTCCTCTTGTCAGCAATTGCTGGTGCGGAGCGCGTATTTAATGTCATGGATGAAACACAGGAAGAAATGGACGAAACAAAAGCAATTGAGATTTCCAGTACAAATGGGAATATTAAATTTGAACATGTTTCATTCGGTTACGAGGAAACGAAAATACTAAATAATATCAGTTTTGAAGCGCAAACCGGTGAGACGGTTGCCTTCGTTGGTCATACGGGAGCAGGGAAAACAACGATCATCAACTTGATCTCCCGCTTTTATAATTACGATGAGGGAAAAATCACCTTAGATGGAGTTGATATAAAAAATATAAAGCGAAGCAGTCTCCGTGAGCAAATGGCCTTTGTATTACAGGATTCCTTCCTTTTTCACGGTACGATTCGGGATAATATCCGGTATGGTCGATTGGAAGCGACGGATAAAGAAGTTGAAAATGCCGCAAAGGATGCCAATGCACATGACTTCATTGTGAAGCTGCCTAATGGTTATGACACAATCCTTGATCAGGATGGCAGTGGTATCAGTCAGGGGCAGAAACAATTGCTTACCATTGCCAGAGCGCTACTAGCAGAGCCATCCATTCTCATTCTGGATGAAGCAACAAGTAATATTGATACGATTACCGAATTGAAAATCCAGGATGCATTAGAACGACTGATGGCTGGTAGAACCAGTTTTGTCATTGCTCACCGGTTAAATACCATCCAAGAAGCAAATACAATCATTATGCTCGAACATGGAGAAATCATAGAAAAAGGCGACCATGAACAACTAATTAAACAAAAAGGCCACTACTACCAACTCTATAAAGGCCAACTGAATTAAGCTACCACTATGGTGCCTGTCACTTCCCGGATTTTGTCATATTTTGTCGAGCTATTACTACCCTTCCCCCTTCTTGTCGAGGGTGACAGGCATAACTTTTTAATGATAGACTAAGGGTAAGTATGTACACAGATAATTAAATTGAGGTGAATACGTTGGGCAGAAAAGGTACGATGGTAGAGAAAGAAATTGAAAGTAAATACTTACAGGAAACAATGACTTTAAAGATTTATCAGCCAGAGGCATTCTCCCCTCTGTATAAATATAATATCTGTATGATGCAAGATGGAAATGACTACTTTCAAATGGGAAGGGTTGCTACATTAAGTGACAAACTTCATGAAAGTCATGAAATAACGAATACAGTATTTGCTGGTATTCATTACAAGGATAAACATGATCGGCGAAAAAAGTATCATCCGAGTGGTGAGCAAAACGAAGCCTATACGAAATTTCTAGTTAATGAAGTCGTACCTTTATTGGATGAACTCATTCCAACCTATCATATGGGACAATCAAGAGCGTTAATGGGAGACTCCCTAGCAGGTACATTAGCACTGATGACTGCAATTAAATACCCAAACACGTTTGGTAAAGTCATTATGCAATCCCCTTACGTTGATGAGAAAGTATTAAATTTGGTCAAAAACACGGACACTCTGAACTCCATTGATATTTATCACACCATTGGCGAACAGGAAACCAAAGTTAATATGACAGATGGAAATACAGCTGATTTTCTCAAGCCCAACCGTGAGTTAAATGACCTTTTGAATGCAAAAGGTTCTACGTATCATTATTATGAAATAGAATCCGGAGAACATACGTGGAAATATTGGCAAAAAGATATGCCCCGTGTATTAACAACGATGTTTAATTAATTTTTTTCTAACACAATTTTTGCTATACTGATTAAAAATCATATCCTAATTTTACAGGAGGTTTTCTCATGAATTATGGTATTGCTATTTTTCCATCGAAACCAATTCAGGATCAGGCAAATGCATTAAGAAAACGTTATGACCCACACTACTCATGGATCCCGCCCCATATTACACTGAAGGAGAAATTTGAGGCAGACGATAATAAACTTAATGAATTAATTTCTGAACTCAAAACAATTGCAAATGCTACAGAACCATTCACGATCAATATTGATAAAGTAAGATCATTTGCGCCGATCACGAATACAATCTATTTCAAAGTGGAACCAATTCAGGTTTTGTTGGACTTACAGGAAAAAATGAACACAGGTAAATTTAAGGACACAAACAAGCATCCATTTGTTCCACATATAACAATTGCACAGGATCTTTTGGATGATGAGTATTCAGATGTTTACGGCAGATTGGAAATGGAAGAATTTCATCTTGAAGATCAAGTAGACCGCTTCCAATTGCTATATCAGCTTGACAACGGTTCTTGGACCGTTTA
This sequence comes from Oceanobacillus longus, assembly GCF_042650085.1. Taxonomy (NCBI): domain Bacteria; kingdom Bacillati; phylum Bacillota; class Bacilli; order Caryophanales; family Bacillaceae; genus Oceanobacillus; species Oceanobacillus longus. Next base: position 197,081 of record NZ_JBHSAO010000008.1, read on the forward strand.
TGAAACATTTGTATTTGGAAAGGAATAAATAACGTATGAACACGAAGAAAGTAAACACGAGAGAAGAACTTGAACACGCGTATAAAGTAAGGATGAAAGTATTCGTCGAGGAACAAAACGTCCCACCTGAAGAAGAGCTGGATGAGCATGATGCATCGGCAACACATTTCGTTACTTATGATAATAATAATCCGATTGCTGCAAGCCGTCTCCGTTTTGTAGACGAATACGGAAAGCTTGAGCGAATTTGTGTGATCAAAGATTATCGTGGAAAGTCCTACGGCAAACAAATCATTATTGAAATGGAGAAAGTCATTACAGAAAAAGGGTATAAAAACGCAAAGCTAAATGCACAAACACATGCAGAAGAATTTTACAAGAAACTAGGGTATGAAACAGTGTCAGGCGAGTTTCTCGATGCAGGTATACCACATGTTACAATGATTAAAAAACTATAACAAAAAAATGTGTGCCATACGTTGTGTGGTGCACTTTTTTCTTGCCCTTTAACTTCATTTCAATTCAATCAAATTAAAACAATCTTGATGCATGTTTCCAGAAATCTCGGTTAACCTAAAAACTGAATGCAAAGTGTAAGGGGACTGGATTGTATGTCTGGATATATATCAATGTTTTTTGAAACAATTTTTGGCTTTTTTGCTTTATTTTTAATCACAAAAATTTTGGGGAAATCCCAAATCAATCAGATTACTCCTTTTGATTTTATTTCCGCCTTATTATTGGGAGAACTCGTAGGGAATGCATTATTCGATGAGAAAGCTGGTATTCCTGAAATTGCCTTCGTAGTTACTGTGTATGGAATATTATTATACAGTACGGAAATTATAACTCAGAAATTTAAAGGTACACGACATTTAATTGAAGGTAGCCCAGCAATTGTTATTTATAACGGGAAGCTTATTCGTGATACGATGAAAAAAAACAAACTCGATGTCAATCAACTTCAACATTTACTCCGGGCAAAAGATATATTCTCTTTACAGGAGGTCGAATTTGGAATTTTAGAAGCAAATGGAACCATTTCTGTGTTAAAAAAATCTGATTATCAAACGCCGAGCAGAAAAGATATGAAGCTCTCTCCACATGATGTTAGTTTACCGACAACATTAGTCAATGATGGTGAGATTATATACGATAATCTAAAAGAGAAAAATCTTACAGAGGAATGGTTGATCGAAAAATTAAAGGAACAAGGCTACGACCATCTTGAGGAAATTTTTTATGTGGAATACGTAAAGAACACTGATCTATTGGTCCACCCAATCCTAAATAGAAATCATCAAAGATGGGACTTGGATTAATACATGTTGGCATGAAAAAAACACTCATTACTTAACATGAGTGTTTTTTAGTTTTGATTAAACAAAGTCACTAAAATGCCTCCCCTTACCGGTCAACATTCCGATTATTTCTTCTGATGCATTCTGAGATTTTAATTTTTGGTCAGAGCTTCTATTTAATGCATCATATTTGCTTGAGATATCCTGATGCTGTCTATCCAGAACCACTTTAAACGGCCCTTCAATAAAGTGCTTATTTTTCTGTTGTTGTACAACTCGTTTTTGATAATCATTATATTGGTAATGGTCTACTGGCAATATATACCCCATTTCCCTCACCCTTTATCAGATTATTCGAAATATAATACGTATAAATATATAATTTTATGGCTGTTGTTTTGTGCATTATCTATTTCTATACCCCTTTTTTTATTAAAATAACCCTTATTTCAACTATTTTTGAGCTTCTACATATTATATGTGACTGTCTTTTCGAATCTCCTTACCCTTGATTAGGATTAAAAATATACATATGCCCACACCATCCAAGACATGACACATATCCTATAAGGAAAGTAAAATCATTTTTTGAAAGGAGTTATTTTTCATGGGTTGTGGAAAAAAATTCGATACAGGTAACTGTGTAGCAGATATTTTAAAAGACATCGTAGAAGCACAAAATGATATCGTGGAAAATTGCTGTGACACGAGTTGTGACCAGTCAATCAGTGACTTATTAGGTGAGTCTGATAACGGCAATGGTTTAGATACAGTACCGGTAATTCTATATTGCAAGGACTGTAAACCGTTTAAAGGGTTCGGTGCTCCAAGACACAACGGTGGTATTGGTGATATCGTTGCAAGCTTTATATTCAGAGTTAAAAAAGTAGACGACGACAACTGTGCGGTTCTTGAATTACTGTTGAAAGACGGCGAAACTTGTGGTCATGATCATCTTAAAGATCCTACAGACCAAGACACGCATAACTTGGAAGCTACTGGAATCTGCCTAACTGTTGATCTTGATTGCTTCTGTCATGTAACATGTCTTCCAGCAATTAGTGCATTCAACAACTAATAAGCAAATTAAAAACACCATTGAAGGAGAAATACTCCTCAATGGTGCTTTTCTTTAGGCTATTTCTAGAAGATTAATACTGTTACCACAAAATCTGTAAACCTAACTTAAAATCCAAGGAGTTGCACATCACTTATTTCATCGATTGCAATTTGGATAGCTGTTTTTCGATTCGCTGGTTTTATGAATACATTATTCTCCTCAAAGCCTGTTACAATTCCCCTATAGTTTTTCCCATTCGTCTTTATTTCACATCTTACCTGTGGTGCAAAATCCGGACGGTTTAAAAAATAATTTATTTTTTCTGGAATATCCATTTCCTTAAAGTTCTTTCTTTTAGGTGCTTCTTCTTTACCTTTCACCTGATGAGGTTCTTCCGTTTTAAATTCCTGTTGAAAAGAATTTTGCCTTCTGTTCAATTTTTTTGGTACACTCACCACTTCATCTACAGTTGAACTTTCTTGCTTAGCCTTTTTCCTGCTGCTCAGATAACTATGTTGCATCGGAGCCTGTGCATTCCCAATATTCGGTTGATGAATATAGAGCAGCGGATCATTGGCGTATTTTTTTTTCTCACGCATGTATAAATCTCTCCTTCCTTCTTTCCTCAACCCATTATATGAACCCATTAATTAAAATGTTATGATTACTTCACTTATCTGGTAGCAAAAAAGCATCTTCCCCAACCAGGAAAGATGCCCCTTTCGTCAAAATTATACTAAATATCCCATAAACGTTGTTGCCAATCCAAAATAAATGAGGATGGAGATAATATCATTGATCGTTGTAATAAATGGTCCGGATGCTACTGCCGGGTCAATATGGAGTCGATGCATAATCATAGGTATTAATGCTCCTGCAAGGGTGGCTACGATCAACGAAGCCATGATCGAAAACCCGACTAGCAAGCCGAGAAAGAGATTCCCCTGCCATACATAAATAACAATGGCAATCAGTACACCACATATACTGCCAGTGATTAGTCCGGTAGCTGCTTCACGCATCATTAACTTCATTTTCCCCTGATTCGAGTATTCCCCAGTTGCAAGCCCTCTAACTGCAACCGCCAACGCCTGAGTACCCGTATTTCCTGCCATCCCTGCGATTAAAGGAATGAAGATAGCAAGTACTGCGACCTGGTTCAATGTAGCTTCAAACCTTCCAATCAAACTCGCAGTGAAAAGTCCTAGGAATAATAATATAATAAGCCATGGAAGTCTTTTCTTCGCTGATGTAAATGCCGAGTCATCTTTTCTGTCTGTGTCGGACATCGCAGCTAATCTCGTGTAATCCTCACTTGCCTCTTCTTCCATAACATCCAAAATATCATCGACAGTAATAATCCCCAATAGATGATCTTGAAAATCCACAACAGGTAATGCAAGGAAATCATAATCTCTGAACATTTGAGCGACATCTTCCTGATTTTTGGCAACAGAAACTGCGACGACTTGGGAACTCATGATTTCATCGATAATGACGTCATCATCGGCAACAATTAAGTCCCTGATCGATACTACCCCAACAAGACGTTTATCCTCATCAAGTACGAATAAGTAATAAATCGTTTCAGCGTCCGGCGCTTCTTTTTTGAGCAGCTGCATCGTTTTTCTTACTGTCTGATCTTTAAAAATCGCAACATACTCGGTAGTCATAATACTACCAGCTGTTTTCTCTTCATAATGAAGCAATTGTTTTATTTCATCAGCCGCTTCTTTATCCATAATAGTTAGGAAACTGGCAACTTGTTCTTTATCCAATTCATTTAAAATATCCACCGCATCATCGGCAGGCATTTCCGAAAAGACCATTGCTGCATATCGTGGATCCATTTCGGTAAAATAATACGCTACATCTTCCAATTCAATATTGATCATCACTTCAGACATTTCTTCGGGTGCTAAATAACTATATATATTTTCTCTTTTTGAATTTTCCTGTTCTTTGAAAAACATTGCTTGATCATATGGATGCATTTCCAGAAAATCTATCCTGAAATCTTCAATGTTTTCTTCGTCTAAAGATGTTTGGACAATTTGAAAAAGTTCTTTATATTTCTCTTCGTATTGTTCATCATAGCTGTCTTGCTTCATCCTCTTTCCCCTACTTTCTTCCTTGGCATTTACAACAATGCTCCTACATATTTTCCCTGCATGTCGCTATTTCAAACGATATCATCTTCTCTAATTGTAAAAATAAAATAATTTCCTGTAAAATGGATAACAATATTGATATATATTATGTAGAGATTGTTTGCGCTTCTACCGGAACTATAATAAATAAAATCGAATCAGAATGCAACTGAGCGAAAGGGGGTTATTGTATGAAAATGGATGTAATTGGGGATATTCATGGTTGTGTGGATGAACTTCATGAACTCTTTTTGAAATTGGGATACATGTTTGAAAATGATATTTATATTCATCCAAATGGAAGAATTCCTGCTTTCGTTGGCGATATCACAGACCGCGGCCCTGACTCATTGGCTGTTATCAGGCTTGTATATAAGATGGTCGTAAACCAGCAAAAGGCTTATTATGTACCTGGTAATCACTGTAATAAATTATATCGCTTTTTCCTTGGTAATAAGGTTCAGGAGAAACACGGGCTAGAAACAACCGCTGCTGAATACCGTGCATTGAATACGCGGGATCAGAAGTTTATTAGTAAACAATTTATCACTTTGTACGAACAGGCTCCCCTTTACCTGCACGTTCCTGAACTGAATGTTATTGTAGCACATGCTGGAATTAAAGAAAATCTGATTGGACGTACGGACAAAAAAGTAAAAACGTTTGTATTGTATGGAGATATTTCAGGAGAGTTTGATACTGAGGGGCGACCTATTCGGGGAGACTGGGCAAAGCACTATCATGGAGACACTTGGATTGTATATGGACATACCCCAGTAAAAGAGCCAAGAATGGTAAATAAAACGATTAATATTGATACAGGTTGTGTATTTGGAAACAAGCTGACGGCATTCCGTCTACCAGAGGAGAAAACAGTGACCGTTTCATCGAAACAGCCACTTCTGGATGAAAAATTTAATGATTTCCCCTAAAATTAACACGCGATATCACTTCTTGCATATCTTTTGGCAGATCTGTTTGGAGTTGGATTCTTTGCTTTGTTATCGGATGCTCGAAGCTGAGCTCACAGCAATGCAAGGCTTGTCTTGTCATTAACGTTAAGGAACCTCCATACAGATCGTCCCCTGCCAATGGATGCCCCAAATAGGAAAAATGCACCCGAATCTGATGGGTTCTGCCTGTTTCCAATTCAATAGCCACTAGGGTATGGTCGCCAATACTTTTTTGTTTAAAGTAATGGGTTTCAGCTTGTTTACCCGTTTCATTTACTTCCCGTTCAATTATCGAACCTGTTTTCCGGGCGATGGGCTCATTGATTGTTCCGGATCCAGAATTCAACATACCTTCAACAATCGCCGTATACGTACGTTTTATTTTCCCAGATTTCTGAGAAACCGCAAGTAGTGAATGACTGTATCTGTCTTTAGCAATTAAAACTAATCCGGAAGTATCCGCATCTAGTCTCGTAACTACATGGACGGTATTAGATTCGTTATGATGATGCTCATAATGAGCAAGCAACCCATTGGCCATTGTGCCGGATAAATGATTTGGAGAAGGCATCGTAGCCATTCCTGCAGGTTTATCCAGAACAATAACGGCATCATCTTCATATACAATATTCAAATTCATTTTCTCAGGATTTAGCGCCCGACTAACCTTCTCTTTCGGGAACTCAATCTCTAGTACATCACCCTCCACTAATTTATATCTGACATTCTGTTTGATCCCATTCACTTGAATACTTCCACCATCATGTTTTACTGCGATAATGATTCGTCTCGAAAAACCATGAACATGTTGCAGATATTCCCGGATAATCATTCCTGTATGCTGCTTATCGATTACCCATTTCATAATGATAACTCCTCACATTCTACCTGTCTTCTTCTGCTACGAAAGAATCACGTACCCTGTTCCAGAAAGGAAACTGGCGGAATCGGGCAAAACGAACCCTCTCTTGTGCCACACGGCATTGGATTGATTTTACATTTTGATAATTTTTCGTAAAATGATCAATTTGAATTAGAAAACTACTATCCACCATTGGCTTAAGAAAACACGTATGATGCTTTGGCAAAATCAATGGGGAACCAATCGTACGGAAAACTCGATTATTAATCGATGCATTTTCCGTTATTTGGATTGCTTCCAGTGATGGATGGAGAATCGCCCCACCTAAAGCTTTGTTATACGCTGTACTACCAGACGGTGTCGAGATACAAATACCATCTCCACGGAACGTTTCAAAATGTTCTCCCTTGATCTCTACATCAAAAACCACAGAAGACCCATCAGCAGTCTTTATCATCGCTTCATTCAAAGCAAGATAACGATCTTCTTTTCCGCCTGTTTTTGCGCGAATAATAACTTCTAGCAAAGGATATTCCACCGTTTGGAAAGGTGTTTTTGCGATTTCAATAATTAATTTCTCTACTTCATCCGGTGTCCAATCCGTATAGAATCCTAAATGCCCTGTATGTACACCAATAAAGGCAGTTGATTCCAAGCGATGGACATATCGGTGGAATGCTTCGAGAAAAGTCCCGTCACCGCCTACAGAAATAACAAGATCGGGTTCATCTCGATCATATATTAGATCGAAGTCGGATAAATACTGCTTCATCGTTGCTTTAATCTTATTTGAACGTTCATCACCTTTTGAAACTATTTTAAACTTCATCTATAATCTCTCCTAACAATACAATTCTATTTCCGATGAAAAATTCGTTGTGCTTCCTGTATTTCACTTCTAATTTTGGACATCTCCTCGTCCAGCTTAAAAGCCGCTTCCGATGCTCGCTGAAGTCTAGATTGAACTTCTACTGGCAATTTGCCTTCGTATTTATAATTTAATGAGTGCTCATTCGTTGCCCAGAAGTTCATGGCCAATGTACGTATCTGTATCTCTGCCAAAATAATCTTCTTACCGTGTATCGTTTCTACCGGGTATTCTATTATCATATGATAAGAACGGTATCCACTGTCTTTTTTATTTAAAATATAGTCTTTCTCTTCAATAATGGAAAAATCACTGCGGCTATGCAACATGTCCACGATGGTGTAGATATCATCAACGAATTGACAAACAACACGAACCCCTGCAAGATCTTGAATTTCCGTCTCAATTACATCCTTTTCAATATTTCTTAATTCTGCTTTTTCAACGATGCTTTGAATTGGCTTTACACGTCCAGTAACAAATTCAATTGGCGAATGACTGGACTCGAATTCAAATTGCAATCGCATTCCCCTAAGCTTTACTTTTAATTCCTCAACAGCTTGTTTATAAGGTGCAAGGATAGCTTCCCAATTCATTTAAATCATCCTTATATTTTTCAAATAGTAACCATCCCTATTTTACCATATAGGATGAAAATGGCTAATCTTTGCATTGACGTTATTATTTAGCCATAATAAATAATAACCTATTTTTTCAACTTGGGGGACATAAAAAATGACACAAGAAATAGAAATTGAATATAAGAACTTATTAACGAAAGCTGAATTTGACCGATTGCTTTATGGTCTTCCCTTTCCACTTTCCGGAAAAAAACAGACAAACCATTACTTTGAAACGAAAGATTTCTTACTCAAAGAAAATGGCTGTGCACTGAGAATAAGGGAAAAGGAAGGTAGATATCAATTAACTTTAAAAGAACCACACCCGGAGGGGCTGTTGGAAACACATGATTGGCTAACAAATCATGAGGCAAACAGCTGGCTCGACGGTCATATTATCCCCAAAAAAAATACAGAAAAACAGTTGCTGGAACAAGGCATTGCCATAGAAAAACTTCTTTATTGTGGACAGCTAACTACCGTACGCAGAGAAATACCGTACCAAGATGTATTACTTGTGTTGGACAACAGCACATATCACGATCAGGAAGATTTTGAATTTGAACTGGAAGCCAAGACTAGAGAAACCGGACTCCAAATGTTTCAACATATATTATCAGAACATCATATACAACATAGAGAAACACCAAACAAAATTGAGAGATTTTTCTATTCCATGAAAGATTAGGTATAATTAACTATACCTCCCTAAATCAGATTTGTTGCTCTAGCATCAATCCGTTGCTACAATATAAATAAGGAGAGTTGTTATGGAACAGATTACTCATGGAACAATTTACGAAGCCATTGGCGGATTCGATACAATAAACAAACTCGTACATGCATTTTATAAACGAGTTGGAAATCATCCAAAATTAATCCCTATTTTTCCCGATGATCTTTCGGAAACGGCTCGTAAACAAAGCCTGTTTCTAACCCAATTTTTTGGTGGTCCAAGACTCTATGAAGAAGAGCGTGGTCACCCTATGATGAGAAGGCGGCATTTGCCGTTTGAAATTACGCCATCAAGAAGAGATGCCTGGCTTGCATGTATGGCAGAAGCATTGATTGAAGCAGAAATTGAAGAACCCTATCGCACAGCTATATTTGAAAAATTGACCCTTACTGCAAACCACATGATGAACACGCCAGAATAAGAGAAAGGAGAATTCGATGTGAGTTGGAACCAAACTGGGCTGACAAGCTCAAATCACACAAACACATCGGCCACTTATAGCTATATTGATTATGTACAAAAACCGATAGAAATTTATGTATTTATTGACCCACTTTGCGCAGAGTGCTGGTCACTTGAACCTTATTTGAAAAAGCTGTCTGTTGAATATGGGCGATTTTTCACCATACGTCAAATTGTCAGCGGACACTTAACTTCATTAAATACAGATACATTTGATAAACCAAAGAAATTGAAAGAGATTTGGGAAAAGACAGCAAAACGCACAGGAATGAGCTGTGACGGAGATTTATGGGTAGATAATCCTGTCACATATCCATGGATTGCATCACTGGCAATCAAAGCTGCGGAACTGCAAGGTAAAAAAGCTGGAAAATTATTTTATCGTAAACTGCAGGAAAATTTATTCCTGAAAAAACAGGATATATCTACAGAAGAGGTACTCACTCAATGTGCACAAGAAGCAAAACTGGATATTGAAGAATTTGAAAAAGATCTTTTCTCACCATCTGCCCAAAAGGCTTTCCAATGTGATTTAAAATTGACCAGAGAAATGGATGTTGACTATATCCCAACGATTGTCTTCTTTAATCAAATTATTGAAGAAGAAGGAATTAAGATTTCTGGACTTTATCCGTACGATATATATGAACTTGTTTTAAAAGAGATGTTGCAGCGCACACCAATCCCTTCTGTAAAACCACCATTAGAACAATTCCTGGAGCATTATGAAATTGTGGGGACGAAGGAAATTTCAGTCGTATATGACTGGTCACTTACAAAAACAGAAAAAGAGATGAAAAAACTTCAATTCCAGCAAATCGTCGAAAGAATCCCAGCAAAATATGGATCATTCTGGAAATATATAAGTTAATTAAAGCCTTCAGGAGGGCTTATTTTTTTGTGTTCATTTCACTATGTGATGAGAATCGTTTTAAAAAAGCCGGTTTTCTAAAGATTCGTTGGGTGATTACAAGTAAGAATACGTATCAAAGAGTCTAAAAAAAGACAAAAAGAAAGGATATACGGGGCAGCGTATATCCTTATTCCGTCTTTGTATATATACAAAGGGGGATGGGAGAAAGTTTCATGATCAAACAAAAGGGGTTTTTGTTTGTATTTAACTTACATTATTATAATATCAAGAAAATCTTATCATTTCAACAGTTATGTGCATACATTCACAAAAAGTTCACTTCTAATACATAGTTTATTAACATATATTAGCTATTAATAGCGATAGTAATAGTCTAGAGGTTGAAGTTGGGTGGTGGATTGAGGTCTGGCGATTGATTCGTTGCTGCTCGGATAAATGGCAACTGATTAGGGATTGAGATTCCGCAGATCCAGGTTGTTTTTCCGCGGATATTTCTATATTTTCGCGAATGGCTTTCTTAACCGTAAATAGGTGCATTTTATCCCGCATCATGTATCACCGTGATTCTAGAATTTATTATCTTATACTGGAGTGATTTCAATGCGTGATTTTTACCCTGTATTCTTTCTGATACTGACTTTTGTTGCATTTTTTCTAAATATTCTTGGATTAATGAAACTCATTCCGCTTTATTTTACGTTGCCGTTGTTCTTTGTATCCATCTATCTAACCTTATATTCCATGACACACCGAAAGGTCTACAGAAGATCAAGATAGGGGAACCGGATTACTCCGGCTCCCCTATTTTTTATTAGCACTATTTATAATTAAATCATGTTAATTATCCCAATAACAATTTTTCCATTTCATTTAACTTTTCTTCAAATACATCGAGTGCATCTAGTATCGGTTGTTTGGATGTCATGTCAACGCCAGCTTTTTTCAGGACTTCTATTGGATAGTCACTGCTTCCAGCTTTCAGGAAGTCGAGATAACGGTCTATCGATCCCTCATTGTCTTCGAGAATGTTATTTGCTAGTGCAGTTGCAGCGGAATATCCGGTTGCATACTGATACACATAGTAATTGTAGTAGAAATGCGGGATTCTTGCCCACTCCAGACCAATCTCTTCATCCGAAACAACAGCATCTCCGAAATATTTTTTGTTCAGCTCGTAATAAACTTCTGTCAGCTTATCTGCTGTCAATGCTTCGCCATTTTGAGCTCTAACATGGATATCATGTTCAAATTCAGCAAACATTGTTTGACGGAAGACCGTTCCACGGAATCCTTCCAGAAAATGATTCAAGATATAAAGCTTCTGTTTCTCATCATCTAGGTTTTTCAGCAGGTAATCATTTAACAATGCTTCATTTGTAGTAGATGCAACTTCTGCTACAAAGATCGAGTAATTCCCATATCGGTAAGGCTGATGTTTTCTTGTATAATAACTGTGTACAGAGTGCCCTAATTCATGTGCCAATGTAAATGTATTATTAACATTATCTTGCCAGTTCATAAGGATATATGGGTTTGTACCATATGCACCGGATGAGTATGCACCACTGCGTTTTCCTTTGTTTTCTTCCACATCAATCCAGCGGTTATCAAAGCCTTCTTGAAGAATTTCTGCATAGTCTCTTCCCAATGGTGCTAATCCTTTTGTAACATGTTCTTTAGCTTCTTCATAGGTTACCTTCATTTCAACGTCTTTTACAAGCGGCGTGTAAAGATCATACATATGAAGTTCATCAACACCCAACACTTTTTTGCGCAACTCTGTGTATCTGTGAAGTAATGGTAATTTTTCATTTACTGCTTCTACCAGGTTATCGTAAACCTGTTCAGGAATATTATTATTATCCAATGCAGATTGACGGGCAGATTCATAATTGCGGATTTTTGCATCGAAATTATGTGCTTTTACATTACCTGTCAATGTTGAAGCGAATGTATTTTTAAATTTACCATATGTTTCATACATGGCTTTGAAAGCATCTTTCCTAACACGACGGTCTTTTGATTCTAGGAACGTGGAGTATCTTCCATGTGTCAAATCCACTTCTTCTCCATCTTCATTCTTAATGGACGGGAAAGTCAAGTCTGCATTATTCAGCATACCGAATGTTTGTGCAGAACTTCCCATTGGTTCAGAAGCTTCAGCAAGTAGGGATTCTTCTTTTTCGCTGAGCACATGGGGACGTTGACGATTGATTTCATCCAAAACTTTTTTGTACATTTGCAACGCTTCTTTTTCATTTAAAAAGCTATTGATTTTGTCTTCATCCATGCGAAGCACTTCCGGCACAATATAGCTCATTGAACTACCCGCCAATGTTAGAACCATTTCAGCCTGTGAGTTTAACCCTTGGTAATGGGAATTCGTTGTATCCTGATCATATCGCATATGTGAATAGGTATATAATCTACCGAGTCGTTCCGAAAGCTCATCCTGAAGCTTTAGCAATTCATATAAGCTATCGGCGGATTCGGATAACTTCCCTTTGTATTGTTCTATTTTTGGAATATCCTGTTTTAATTTCTTTAATTCATCTACCCATGCTTCATCTGTTGTGAAGATATCTTCCAATCTCCAAGTGGAATACAATGGTACCTCACTTCGTTTAGGTAATTCCTTTGTTGATTTTGTCATGAAAAATTCCTCCTTTGTCTCTATATACTATTATTTCTAGATTTCTGCTAAAATTCCTTTAAAATACATCGTATATATTTAGTATAACGAAATACTTTGGATTCATGCTTGTATTTTGCCCAAGTTTTGGAAAGTTAATTTTCTCAGAAGCATATCATCACCTTCTATTGCATCTTCAACATTTTTATAAAATTGGAATTGTAGTTTTTTTTGATAGATGCCAGTAGAAACTCTTTGTACGTAATTTAGTTGTTCTAATACATTCAAATACTGTTCTATGGGGTTTATACTGGGAGCAATTAGTGGGAATGCAGCATCGCTAATGATGCGATTTTTTAATAAATGTATGCATAGATCGATACTAAATATTGCATCAATAGGTAAAGGAAGAATGATTTCTAGAACGATTTTACTCTGCCAATTCCATAATGGGGATTTCATTAGATGCTGCGAGAGAACTGGAAGATGAATTGCAGATGGTATAATCTGAGGATGGAGCCCTTTATAATATAACCATTTACTCCAGGTAAGTTCATCACCATATAACTTATTTCTTGGTCTCAACCTGAATTGTCGCTTCTCATTCAACCACAACTTTAATTTTTCCTTAGCCGAGAATATATTCAAGTGAAATAAATCAGGAAATTTCATTTTATGAAGTGCTGTGACATTTATTTTGCCAACAGCCGTCGTATTTTTGACTATAAAAATATCTTGAATTGTTGAAAACTGAGAAGTGTAGGGGTGAAAGTAATATAATACCGATGGAGTTTCCGAAGTGTACTGGTGGATGAATTGCCTTGTGAATTGATCCAATTTAAAGCTATTTGCATTGTAACGTCTAAAATGATTGGCACCGATAATCCAAATTGGAAAAATTCCGGCAGCTTTATACCCTCTGTTCCGTTTTTGTATTTCATCTGTCGCTATTCGCGCACATTGATATTCGATAGCAATTTGCTTGTTATTTACAGATAACAGGATATCTGGCCGTTGCTGAATTTCCCGTAAATATGCTTCCAGTCTGACGTCCATGTTATATCTTCTGAGCCATTCATATAGCTGCAATTTCCCATGCTCATGTTCCATGCCTTCTCCTCCTTCACGCGAGAGGCAATCGAGGTTTGATTGATGAGCAAAATGCGCAATCATTTGATTTCCTGCCTTTATAATTACAGGGCTTTTACATACAGGACAATAAAATCTTTCTCCTCCCTTTCTAAGATTCTGAACAACTTCACGCTTCATTGTGGCAAGCGTGATATACCTTCCATTTTTATTTACTGCTTGCAGCATAATAACCACCTCCGTCTACATAAGTTATTCGACAGAAATATATAAAATCCTGCAAAAAAATAGACATCCTTTTCTAGAATGTCTACACTTCAACCGGAAAATAGGTTCTCACTTGTGAAAATGTATCTGTTTCGAAGATTTTCTTGCCGTATTCTTCTAACAGATGAACCGATACATCAGAATCATTAGCAAATTCGAGCACCTGGCTGATTACATCTTCCTGCTTATGATCATCAAGCACATCGTGAGAAAATTCCATATACAAATAATACGTTTCCTTATAATGGTAGAGCGTCTCTTCTCCAAAATCAGATAGTTCGTGGAAATAGTGACTCAGTTGAATCACATCTTCAAAGTCTTGGAATTCAACAATAATCCACAGGTTATCATCATCTAACATTTCATTATCATCACTCTCAGCAGCAACATTTTTACCAAATTTGTCTTCGAGTAAACTTTCAATTTTCTCATCAACTGGGAGTTCAAGACTATTACCGTCTTCTGTATCCAGTTCAAGATTTTCTCCGTTTTTCGATACCTTCGCTTTTGTAACTACTATTTCCAACCCCTTTTCCATTGCCTGAACCTGAATCCATAAAGGGCCATCCGGATTAAAATCTTCTTTATAATTAACTTCGTCCATCATTTGCCAGAAAAGTTGTTCACTGCGTTCACGATTATACCAGATCTCTTCACGTTCAAAACCAAGATCTTCTATATCCATATACGAAATATAAAATTTTATTGTATTTTCATTAATTCTTTCTATTTCCATTTTTAATTCTCTCCCTTCAAATAAAAAAATAGCTGTTTCGTCCTTCCAAGCATCTTTTGACGTTAATTTTTAAGGAAAAACAGTTTAGATGGAAGAGACAACATCACCATTATTATCTGTTAAAAACAGTATCTCTATATAGTTATTTCTTACCCTTAATAATATAACTCTAACCATCTCTACTTATCTTCTTACCACTATTGTATGATAGTGTACTGCATCTTGGAAATTAATATGCCTATAAAACGGATTAAAAAATCACCTGTTTTAACTTAAGAATATATAGGAAGAGTTAGTAAGATATTGTAAACCATTACTACGGATTTGTCACCCTAAAAATCTAATATAATAAGAGTAAATCTATTCACAAAAAAAGAAAAGACGCAGTTCCATTAGGAACATGCGTCTTATTATGTTAATTTTAGATACGTTTTCAAAGAAACGGTTAGTTAACCATCCTTTGAGCTTCGCGCAACTGAAAAGTACGTACAGTTCTAGGTAGAAATCTGCGAATCTCATCTTCGTTATAACCAACTTGCAGACGTTTTTCATCCAAAATAATTGGACGTCTAAGTAACCCTGGATTCTTTTGAATCAGACTGAACAAATTTTTCATCGGTAATTGTTCAATATTAACATCCAGTTTTTGAAAAACCTTTGATCTTGTTGAAATGATCTCATCCGTACCATCTTCAGTCATACGCAATATTTCTTTAATTTCGTCAAGTGTCAATGGTTCCGAGAAAATATTACGCTCTGTAAACGGAATGTCATGTTCTTCCAACCATGCTTTTGCCTTCCTGCAAGAAGTACAACTAGGTGAGGTATAAAGTGTTACCATGGAACTTCACTCCTCATTTTTTAAGTGTGTTATGTTGATTTTAGAGCACCTTATTTAGCTTATTAAATTAAAATAAGTTTAAATTACCCATATGTATAATTATACTACATTTGTCAATCAAAAGGTAGAGGATATTCTAGAATAATAAGGTAATTTAATAATTTTTATAACTCTTATCACCATTTACTATGTAAGATACCCCACTTTAATTTCAATTAAACCTTCTAAATGAAAAAAATCCAAAGAAAAAACCGTTCATCTTTGTAACCGTTTACTTCTAAATTTTCTAAAAATATGCAAAAAATGCTTGCAAATAACTAAATTAACTATTATGATAATTAACATAACCAAAGATGTTAGGAAAACTAACATGAGAGAAGGGGTGGAATATTGATGAAAAAGATTGAGGCAATTATCCGGCCGGAGAAATTCCAGAAATTAAGAAATAATCTTTCTGCAATTGGAATTGGCGGTCTAACAGTAACTGAAGTAGCTGGTACAGGAAAGCAAAAAGGACAAACTGGTGTTTACCGATCCACCGAATTCCATATCCAACTACTTCCCAAGCTAAAAGTAGAGATGGTCGTAGAGGATTCGAGGTTAGATGAAATTATCGATATCGTCATCGAAAGTTGCAAAACAGGTAATATCGGGGATGGAAAAATATTTGTGTATCCTATTGAAGAAACCATTCGTATTCGAACTGGAGAACGTGGAATGCAAGCAGTTTTATAACAAATTGAGGGGGAAATTCCTATGTTAAAGAAAAGTTTATTGATATTCTTCGTTATATTCCTAATTGCGACACCTGTTTATGCTGCTGCACCGACAGTAAAATCGTTGGAACTATCCATTAATATGGTATGGGTGATGCTTGGAGCAGTGCTCGTATTCTTTATGCATGCTGGATTTGCTATGGTAGAATCAGGTTTCACAAGGTCGAAAAATACACTTAATATTTTAATGAAAAATTTTATAACAATTAGTCTGGCAGCCTTGCTCTTCTTTATTGTTGGGTATGGAATTATGTTCGGAACTTCTGCTGGTTCATTTGTGGGTGTTGATGGTTTCCTTCTTAGCGGGGTGGAGGACATCGGGTTCTTCGTCTTCCAAGCAATGTTTGTAGCTACTTGTGCGACAATTATCTCTGGTGCTGTTGCAGAGAGAATTAAATTAGGCAGTTACGTACTAATTGTTGCAGCAATGACTGCTGTTATTTATCCATTCGTTGGACATTGGATTTGGCAAGGCGATGGTTGGTTAACTGCTATCGGTTTCAGTGATTTTGCAGGATCAACTGTAGTGCATTTAACTGGTGCTGTTGGAGCAGTCTTGGTCGTTCTAATTCTTGGACCTCGCCTTGGTAAGTACAACGGCAAAAAAGTTAATGTTATCCAGGGGCATAACATTCCACTAGGTGCACTTGGCGTATTTATTCTATGGTTAGGTTGGTTCGGGTTTAATGGTGGTAGTACACTTGCTGCTGATCCTTCACTTGTACCGATGGTTATCGGAACAACTTTACTTTCCACGTCAGCTGCACTAATTTCTTCAGCCTTGTATACAAAGCTGCGTTTTAAAAAAGTGGATGCTTCTTTATCCATGAACGGTGTTTTAGGTGGACTCGTCGGTATTACCGCAGGATGTGCAGAAATCTCACTTGGGGGCTCAATTATAGTCGGAATTATTTCTGGTTTAGTGTTAGTTGAAGGTATTCGTTTCTTAGACACAAAATTAAGAATTGATGATCCAGTAGGTGCTATAGCAGTTCACGGGATTTGTGGTATTTGGGGAACATTAGCGGTTGGATTATTCTCTACTTCAACAGGATTGTTTTATGGTAATGGTTTACCCCAATTAGGCATACAGGCTACTGGGGTAATTGCAATAATTGCGTGGGTTTCTCTTACGATCGGAAGTTTCACTTACCTACTTAATAAGGTTTCTCCGATACGTGTTTCTGAAGAAGAAGAAATTTCAGGTTTGGACTTTGCAGAGCATGGTTCAAATGCATACAACTTCAAAGATAGCCTATTGGATAGCGACGACATGACAACTTCAAGAAGTATTCCGTTAGCTGATCGATTAAATAGTGACATTCCATTGGTTAATGCTAAGAAAACTTCTTAAAATAAGTTGAAAATTAGAGACTCAACTTTCGCATCAATAAAATAAGTTCAAACATTAAATGGGTTAACCTAAGAATGTTTCTAATAATCCCTTTGCTAACCTGGGTAGAAATAAGGCTGTTTTCATAATGTTTATTGCTTTTTAAGTATCGCAGAGTTGAGATAAAATGCGACGTATCTACTGATCGATATCTATAAGATTGTGCTTTTCCCGCCGTCTGGGATCGCTCTGGGCGGATGCTTTCCGCGGGCACGGCCTCAGCCTCCTCGAGAAAAGCACTCTGCGGGGTCTTCGGACACGTGCTGTTCCCGCTGGAGTCACCGCCCTCCGCTCACCCGGACTAGTGAAGCTGTATGATGTTATTTTAGCTAGTGCAAGTAAAGTAATTGTCAGTAATCTTCTAACCAGCTCTGGGAAATATACGAAGACTCCAGCGGGAGGAAAGGCATAGGTGAGACTCTGAAATGCGTTAGCATGAAGAGGCTCACCAGCCGCCCGTGGAAAGCGCAGTGTATTTCCCAGAGCGGTCGCCGAAGCTGCTTATCTTACTTCACAGTTTATATAAAAGGCGATAATAAAAAGCAACAAAATTAACGAAAAGAGCCTTGGGATCTCGTTTATTCAGATTGCTCAGCGCAAACAGTTAATCCAAAGTCAACTGAAGCAGTGTATCTCTAGCCCTCCTAGTTCTATTAAGGCTCATTTGTTCATTTCACTCTGCGAAAGTTGCGTTACAGATAAAAAAATTCCTGCCAACATCATCCGGCAGGAATTTTTTTATGATTTTTCCTTCTTTGATTTTTTTAAGCCTTCAAGGATATCTTTTGAATTACGCTTTTCATCATAGCTTAATACTTCCTCAGCTAATTGGTAGGACTTTCCATATATTTCTTCATCTCTGTAAGTGTGGATATCTACATACATTTGTTTCATTTGATCAAATATTACTTCTTCTGAATCATCATTTGGCGACCAATATAAAATTTCCATAGGGGTCTCTTGATTTGTTGCCAAAGAGCGACGATTATATCCAATGGATTGTGCGTGAGTAAATCCTTCCCGATGATAAAAATGTAGTCTTTTTTCAGTATCTGTATCGTCATAATCGACTGGTTCTACTTCCAAAATTATTGGTTTCTTCCTTGCCTTCAATTTTTCAATTAACTTATGCCCGATTCCCTGCCCTCTTGTTTCTGATGAAACCCAAAGATAATCTATAAAAATAAACGTTTCAAACTCAGCGAACATTAAAACATGTGTGGAGCTCTCATCTTTAAAATAGACGTCCCCTTTTTCCTCCAACAGCATTTCCATATGCTTTTTAGATTTCATTTCTTCAACTGGGAAATACTTATTCAATTTTCCATACCAATTCATGGACCTACTCCTTTTACACCTATTTTTATTAATTATAACGAATAAGCGGTCATTTGTTAAATCGAGGAATGTCAGAGTTCAAAAAACAGGCCTGGTAACGAGGCCTGTTTTCTTATTTTCCAATCATATAATCTACATCTTCTGTATAAGTATTACCCGCATTCCAAAGTAAAAATTCATCGATTCCATTTTCATACAAAGCTTTTATTTGTGCTTCCACTTCTGCTTTGCCATATTGCTTCGTTGGCCCACTGTACAGCCATGGCGCTTCGAAATCCTGTATCCAAGGTCTGGATACTGGTGGGTTTTCGAGTGCCCCCAAAACTTCATTTTCAACTTTGGCATATTCAGTAACCAATTCATATGGCTGTTCATCAGGCTTTTCAATGCCAAAATACGATGTCCAATGACTTGGATAAATCATGGATGATATAACGTCAACGTTGTTAGATATTCTGGAAAAGTTTTGGCCAATTCCAGGGGTCTCCTCAATTGTTGCCGCGTAGCCAAAGATATCTACCGAAACATCGACATCATAAGACGACATTTCCTCTCTGGCATACTCAACAAAGTCTGTGACAGCTTCGACACGTTTTTTTATATTATTTAAATCCATATCAGCATAGTCACCTTGTTTGTATTCAAGTTCTTCATCTTTTGTTTCAAATCCTTCAGGAAAACGAACATAATCGAATTGAACTTCCTGGAATCCCATTTCAGCTGCCATCTTAGCTATTTCCACGTTGTACTCCCAAACTTCCTTTTCAAAAGGATTCACAAAAGCCTCGCCTTTATTGTTCACCCATACTTCACCATTTTGAGTGAAAGATAAATCAGGACGTTTCTGAGCGAGTACCGAATCCTTAAACACTACTATTCTAGCAATTGGATAAATTTGCTTTTCCTCAAGCGTTTCCATCATCCCTTTTGGATCAGCAATAAAATTAGTAGCGATTTCTTCATAAGGTGACCCTTCTTCTGGCTTAAATGTTAAATTACCATTGTCTTCTTTAACATCAATAACCATTGCATTTAAATCGGTTGTTTCTACAAGATCAAGAAGCGTGTCAAAACGACTTGATCCAGCTGAATTTCCAGTAACATAAATTCCTCTCACCGCATCCGGATATTCGAAGTTGTAATCTGAATCATATGTAAAACGTTTCATGTTTTTTGATGTATCAATCATTTCGATATTCGTTTGTCTTTCTTTATGTAAGCTCACTTCTTTCGTTTCTTCCCCGCTTGCGTATACAGGATTAGCTGTATGGAGTAGGAGAATTCCTATGAGTACGATCATTGTTTGTTGCCAATTCTGCATATAATCAATCTCCTGTACGTTTTATATTATTAGTATATAGGAAAAGCAGCCTTATTTAAATGGTAAAAAGTAACCAGAAGTAAAATAATTTTAGATAGTATTCCAAATAAATATTCCTCATCCGATAAGGAAAGCATATTTACTTTATTTATCTACCCTCATTCATCAAAAATGAAACACTTGAGTAACTTAATGATAATTAAAAAATACCCTTCTTTGTATGTGAGAAGGGTATTTTTTAAAAATTATAGAATTGCAGTTTCCTTGATTGCATCTTCCAAGGCAACATAATTGTATCCTAAATCATCTGCAACAGCTTCATACGTCACTTTTCCATTGATGACATTTACTCCGCTAAGAATTGCCGGGTTTTCCATTACTGCTTTTGTAATTCCTTTTGAACCAATTTGTGCAGCATATGGAACCGTTACATTCGTTAACCCAACAGTCGCCGTTCGTGGCACCGCACCCGGAATGTTCGCAACCGCATAATGAAGCACATCATGTTTTACATAGATTGGGTCATCATGCGTTGTTGGATGGTCAACAGTTTCAAAGTTACCGCCTTGGTCAATTGCAACGTCTACAATAACAGATCCAGGTTGCATGGATTGGACCATTTCTTCCGTCACAAGTTTTGGCGCTTTTCTGCCTGGGATCAATACAGAACCGATAACCAGATCAGAATCCTTTACTGCATCAGCGATATTGTAAGAATTGGACATTAATGTTTGGATACTTGATCCAAAGATATCATCCAATTCACGTAAACGCGCTGGGTTTAAGTCGATAATGGTTACTTCAGCCCCAAGACCCAATGCAATTCGTGCAGCGTTCGTCCCTACTACTCCACCACCAATGATTGTTACTTTTCCTCGTTTAACCCCAGGGATACCACTAAGAACAATTCCTTTTCCACCTTGTGATTTTTCGAGATATTGCGCACCAAGTTGTGTTGCCATACGACCTGCTACTTCACTCATTGGAGTAAGCAACGGCAATGTACTATTTACAGTTATTGTTTCATAGGCGATTGCCGTTACGTTATGATCTACTAACTCTTTTGCCAATTCAGGCTCTGCAGCCAAGTGAAGATACGTAAATAAGATTAATCCCTCACGGAAATATTTATATTCGGATGGAAGTGGCTCTTTCACCTTCATAATCATTTCCGCTTTTGACCATATGTCTGAAGCGCTCTCAAAAATTTTAGCACCAGCTTCTTTATATTCTTCATTTGTAAAGTTGCTTCCTAGCCCTGCATCTTTTTCAATAATGACCGTTTGTCCTGCATTTATTAAATTAATAACCCCAGCAGGTGTCATTGCAACACGATTTTCATTATTTTTAATTTCTTTAGGTACCCCAATAATCATGTTTACTCTCTCCTTATTTATAAAATTCTTTGTATTGGCAATTGTAACCCCTTACAAGGAAGATTACTTTATTAAAAAAAATGAAAATAAGAAAGATGATTTGTGTTTTTACACAAATCACCTTTCCTGCATGTTTTCAATCATAAAATCCAGGTAGATGTTTATTTTTTGATTCGGATCTTTTAAATCAAGATCTGAAACTTCTCTGATTCGTTTCAAACGATAATTCATCGTATTAGGATGAATTATTATCTCTTTTGCAGCTTTATAAACATTACAATCACATTGTAAGTACAAGTTTAGTGTATGTACAAGGGATGTCTGATTATTCTTGTCATAAGTCCTTAATTTTTCTACATATTTATTCTGATAATGATTCGTCTTCCGAATCTCAACCAATTCATCAATAAATTGATAAACACCAAGATCTTCATATAGAAAAGTTTCTTCTAGCTCTTTTGAAAACCTTTCTTTTAAATCCAGAACCTGTAAAGCCTGTTTATAGCTATCTTTAATATTACGCGTTGTTTCATAGATTGATCCAGCTGAACCATTAACAGTTTGAAGCTTTAGTTGTTTACTGATTCTATGAATAAATTGATTGATAAAATCAACTAACATATAGGAGGGGTCCTCCTCTTTAACATGACGGACAAGCATAATAAATTCCTTGTCATCAAATATACGAGAAACGACTTGAACTTGCATTTGGGTTTCCGCTAAATAGAAGGCATGCTTTTCCAGTTGCTCTGTTACCTCATCGGCAAATCTTATTACAACAATGGCAAGTTTCCCCTCCAGCTGAATGTTAAATTGTTTGGATTGACGATTTATTTCGTTCGTATCATGAATGTCTCCAGTTAATAACTTCCAGAAAAAATCGTTATATTGCTCCTTTGATTTTCTATTGCGATTATGACGCTTCATGAAAAGTTTCTTAACCTGCTTAGCTACTTCCTTTAGAAATTGCAGTTCCTCATCACTTAATGTTTTATCCCCGGTATGAGCCCATATAAACCCATATATTTCATTTTTTTCCCTAATCGATACGGCCACACGATTCCCAAGCCCGATTTCTGCAATTTGCGGGATAATGACAGGTTCATCACTATCAATTAGTTTCGGCATGACGCCTTTTTTCCAAAGACCGTTTATAACTTTATCCGGTACTTTCCGATTCATGATGGTAGCTATTCTGGCTTCATCAATATTTTCCTTATGTTTGCTGTATGATACAATATGATGATTGGAATCTTCTATTGTAATTGGACATTCGAAAATTTCACCAATTCGATCTGCTAATTGATCTGTAGATTTAAATACTTCATTTAGATGTTTTAATAATTCTGGATCGTTTGGTACATTATTCATGCAAGCTCTTCCTCCAATTATGGCAATATCTATTTAGATGTTTCATACAAATTTCTCCAAAAAACGGGAACATTTGAGCAAATAAACAAACATTCTACTTTCTATTTTATTATATACACAAATAAATTTCACGTATAACCTGTTAAACTTAGAAATTATAAAAACCTAGGGGGAAGTATGATGGGAAAAGTAATAAGAATTGGAAGCGCTTTTACAGGTGTGATTGTAGGTGCAGGATTCGCTTCCGGACAGGAAGTGCTACAATATTTTACAAGCTTCGGCTTAATGGGGACGGTAGGTGCTATTCTTGCAACCGCCCTATTTGCATATATTGGAATGATACTGGTATGGCTAGGAAGCCGTACACAAACGACATCCCATAAAGATGTTATTTACGATATTAGTGGTCCTTTTCTTGGGAAGATTATTGATTATATTCTTATCTTTACCTTGTTTGGAGTTGGGGTTGTAATGATAGCCGGGGCAGGTTCAAACCTCAACCAACAATTTGGTATACCATACATTGTTGGATCAAGTATGATGACGATTTTAGTTCTTGTGATTGGTATGCTAAATGTGAATCGCGTCGTATCGATTATTGGAAGCATTACACCTTTTCTTATAATATTTGTAATTATTCTATCTGTCTATAGTTTTCTGACCGTTGATGGATCAATTACAGCTTTAGATAGCTTAGCAAAAGAGCAGCCAACCACTTTACCGAATTGGTTTATTTCAAGTGTTAACTATGTTTCCTTTAATACAGCAGTTGGGGCATCCATGGCACTGGTTATGGGTGGTGCCGAAACCAATAGAAAAACAGCGGCATTAGGAGGATTGGCTGGAGGCCTATGTATTGGTATTCTTATTTTAGTCAGTCACCTTGCCATTTTTTCTAAGATCGATGCAATTGAAGGTATGGACATGCCGATGCTCGCTATCGTTAATAATATCTCCCCTATATTGGGTATACTGATGTCAATAGTTCTTTTCGGCATGATTTTCAATACAGCAATAAGCATGTTTTTCTCATTTGCAGCACGTTTTACAGTTGTAGATACACCCAAATTTAAAATGTTTTTCTTTATTACAATGATTGTGGGATTTGCAGCAAGCTTTGCTGGATTCACGGATCTTGTCAGCTATTTTTATCCACTTATCGGATATCTTGGTCTTGTTCTAATTGGCGTATTAATTATTGCACCATTTAGAATGAAGAAGATAGAACAAGCGAGGGCAAATCATCATTCACAAGAAGGGTTATAGTTTGTTCGGAAGCGAATCCGCATTATTTGTATAAACGATCGTATAGAATTACAATAAAGTGAGTTATTATCAAAAGGGTACATTCTTTTCAAACCAAGATACATTGTAATTTGATTAACAATCAGCATACTTTACATCGTGTTTAAAATAAGAAAAGGGACCTTTTTGAATGTAAACCAATAAATTCTAAAAAGGATGAAACGTGTTGATATGGGATGTACTTAACTTTATCGGTACCATTGCATTTGCGATAAGTGGTGCTATTATTGCGATGGAGGAGGATTATGACATATTAGGTTTTTATGTGCTGGGGTTTACTACGGCATTTGGTGGCGGCACGTTTCGTAATCTATTAATTGGCATTCCAGTAGAAGATATTTGGACCCAGAATTATTTATTCGTTGTTGCCTTTTTAACAATTACTCTAATCTTTTTAATACCTGGTCGCTTGTTAAGTTATTGGAATAAATGGGGAATCTTTTTTGATGCGATTGGCTTAGCTGCCTTTGCCATTCAAGGTGCTTTATATGCTGTTCAAGCTGGTGTTCCGTTAAGTGGGGTAATTGCCGCAGCTACTCTGACTGGTTCAGGTGGAGGAATCTTACGGGATGTTTTCGCGGGAAGAAAGCCCATGATTTTCCGTGCAGAGATTTATGCGCTATGGGCCGCACTGGGTGGATTAGCGATTGGTCTCGGTTTAATCAACGGAGCTTGGGCGATCGGTGTTCTTTTCATTTCAATTGTTACATTAAGGATGTTATCGGTACGCTATAAATGGAGATTGCCCAGGCATTCAACAACGACTTAATGTGGTGCCACGATTATCTAGATTATCTGGTGATTTAAATAGGGATTAAAACTCCTGAAGCGGATAAAATTATTAAAAAAGATAAGCAAACATCAAACTCAGTTTATGGAGTTTGATGTTTGCATTTCAAAAAAATTTATATAAAATAATAAAAACTCACTATTACTAGCAATGAAAAAGGCTATTGATACTACCTGGAACCATGATTTCTAAATGTGCCTTCCTATTATGTTATTTATCCATATCTAAATAACTGCAAACAACATGACCCACTGATTTAGCCGCAACAAGAATCGCATCTTCATCAATATCAAATTTAGGGTGATGATTGAAATAAGGTTCTTCTACTCCCTCTGGCGTACAACCAATATAAAAATAAGAACCAGGAACTTTCTCCAGGTAGTAGGCAAAATCATCAGATGGTGCCATTTTAGGAAATTCTGTTACTTCTTTAATATCTTTATCCTCAATTGCGTTCAAGGTATCCGCCACAAATGAAGTTAATTCAGGATCATTATACAATGGTGGATAGTCAGGTTCATACGTAAGTTCACAAGTGACACCGAATAATTCTTCGGTTCCCTTAACAATCCGATGAATTTCTTTGTCAATAACATCCTTTGTTTCCTCATTTGAATAGCGTATATCCCCTTCGAGCTCGATACTATCTTTAATAACATTAAACGTTCCTTTACCATCAAATGAACCAATAGTCACTACACCTGCATTAAACGGATCCACTCTGCGACTAACAATAGTTTGTACATTTGTCACAAAATAGGCTCCTGCAACAATCGCATCGTTTGCTTTGTGCGGAGAGGAACCATGTCCTCCACTTGCTTGTAATCGAAGTTTAAAATATGCTCGACCATTAAACGAATATCCACTATGATAACCAACAGTACCAGCAGGAGCCAATGGTAAAACATGAATACCAAAGATGGCATTTACATCATCCAGAAATCCTTCTTCTACAATACTCTTCGCTCCACCAGGTGGTACTTCTTCTGCATGTTGGTGGATAATTTTAACCGCACCATGAATGTTATCTTTTAATTGGATAAGACAATCAGCTAAAACTAGAAGATAAGCTGTATGAGCATCATGACCACAAGCATGCATAATACCTTCATTTTTTGACTTAAACGGTACCTCTGCCTCCTCTTTTATAGGAAGCGCATCAAAGTCAGCCCGAAGAGCAACCGTTTTACCTTGATTCCCCCCTTTTATAGTTACAACAATTCCGTATCCATTTCCTGCGTTCGTTACAATTTCGACATCTTTATCTTTATAAAAATCGGCGATATAGTTTGCTGTTTTTTCTTCTTTAAAAGAAAGCTCCGGATTCTCATGTAAGTAACGGCGAATCTCAATCATTTCATCTTCTCGTTCTTCAAGCATATTCATTAATTTATCTATCATCATAGTAAATCTCCTTTCAAAACTGAGTAGGCACGATACCCGGGTGAACCTGCCTACTTACTCACTTATTATTTTTCATCCACTGTATTTGGAACAAGTACAAGGATAGAAATCAGGGAAAGAGCAGCAAATATAACATTTGTAGTAATCCCAGCTACCGCAGAAATATGAACAGAACTTATTGTTGTGACTGTACTATACACGGAAACTGAAATGGCAATACCAAAAGCATTTCCTAAAGAACTTGCCATTTTATATATTCCAGAAGCTTCCCCGATTTTATCATCAGGAGCTGCAGAGACAGCTGTATCGGTCGATGGCGTAGCATACATACCAAGACCTAAACCAAATAAGATAAATCCAACAAATACAATAATCGTGTAAATGAGATCAGGCAAAAAAGTTAACGCCATCATGGCAACCCCGATTAGCGTTATTAATGATCCCCAGACCATCGGTTTTTTTGCACCGGTTCGTTGCATGAGCTTTTCACCAACACGAATCATGGAAAGAACAGCTGCTAAATAACCAAGTGAGAGTAAACCGGATTGAAATGGACTAAAACCCCGACCGACTTGTACATACGTATTAGCAACAATTAGCGTACCTGCGACAGCATTCAATAAGAAATTAGATACCGTCGCACCTGTATAGGCTTTATTTTTAAATAGCTCAAAATCGATGAGCGCATTTCTTTTTCTACCCTCATAGTAAATAAATACTATGACACCAACGATAGAAACAACAGCTAAAATAATCGTAGGTAAACTCGTCCATCCCAGTTCTGAACCTTGGGTAACAAAAATATTAATTGCAAGCATCGTAACGATAAAGATTCCCAACCCACCATAATCAAATCGGAATTTCCCAGTTGATTTGGCTTTACTTTCAGGGACATCCCTGATGAGCCACATGGCAAGCAAAGCGAAAATGATGGAAAAAATAAATATCCATCTCCATCCCATATACGTAGCAATAGTACCACCAGCAAACGAAGTAATCCCTGAACCGCCCCATGAACCGATGGACCAATAACTAATTGCCCGCTGTCTTTCTGGGCCTTCAAAATAAGCTTTCATTAACGCAATCGTAGCGGGCATAATACATGCAGCAGATAAACCTTGCAATACCCGTCCAATAATTAATAATACAGATCCTTGTGCCAGCACTAGTAACAAGGAACCAATCACACTCAACACTAAACCAACATAGGTGATTTTCTTCCTTCCTATCCTGTCTGCCATCCCACCTGCAACCACAATAAACATACCCGAAAACAGGGAAGTTAAGCTAATTGCAATATTCAAAGTTCCTAATTCAACACCCAAATCCGCTTGAACTGCTGGAACAATATTTACCATTGCTTGGGCAAATAACCAAAATGTAATAACACCAAATACAATACCAAAAATCATTTTATCCGTACCTTTATAGTTTGTTGCTTCCATACCATAATCCTCCTAAGTTCCTAATTCGACGTTACGTAATTTAAAAAAAATTCAAGTACATATTACTAAAGTGCACATGTTTTAAAAAATTATTAAAAATCCCTATAACTAAATTTAATTTTTTTAATCCGTTTGGTGAACTTTAAAAATAGTGTGAAGGAGTGAAAATAAGAATGGTTGAGCAAGAGGATTTTTAATCGTCTCATTTTATTGATGTTAAAACTTAACGAGGTAAAAGTGGCACTTATGTAGAATAAATTTAAATTTGCGAAAAGGTATACGGAACTTGAGTTAACGCTTATAATTATAAAGTTGTGATTTTTCTATAGGAGCGTATAAATAGATGCTTAAATCTTATGCTTGGTTAACTTTTTGTGTAATCGTATGGGGTAGTAATTTTGTATTTGGAAAGATTTTAGTTCAATATTTCTCCCCAAGTCTATTAACATCACTGAGACTTTTCTTTATTGTGTTATTTTTACTTGGATTATCAACTTATAAAAAACATTTTAAACGGTTAAATAAAACCGATTTACTTGCTATTTCCATTCTGGGGGTTATTGGTGTATTTATAAATCAATGGTCTTTTTTTGTAGGACTACAAACAGCAGATCCAACAACATCTGCATTAATTCTAGCAACAACTCCCATTTTAACCGGATTCTTAGCGGCCCTTTTCTTAAAAGAGAGATTATCGATTCGCATGGTTTTAGGGTCTTTTATAGCGATACTAGGTATTTATTTTGTAGTAGCTAAAGGGAGTTTATCTTCTTTAGACATGGACAAGGGTCTTCTCTGGATTGTTGTAACGATGGTAACTTTCGCTATCATGATTATTATGACAAAAGTGCTCTCCCAAAGAGTTGATCCACTTACTATTACCTTATATTCGAATATTGTAGGGTTTATTGTTTCAGTCCCCTTTGTTTTTATATTAGATAATCCTTTACGGATAAGTATGGATATTCCTGATTGGGTTTTTCTAATTACAACGGCAATTGTTGTACACGGTATAGCTACACTTATTTGGAATAAGAATATTCGGTATGTCAACGCTTCGAATGCATCGATATTATCTAATTTAGAACCTTTTGTTGCAATGATTATGGGATTGATCTTATTGTACAAGCCGATTACAGGTGTAGAGATAGTCGGGTCCTTTTTTATTGTGGGAGGCGTTATTCTATCCACTTACCAACGTAAGAACCATTCACTCGAATAAAAGCTGGTGAAAAGAAACCGTGTTTAATCCAAACTTGCAACTGAAATTCCTTGCTTTATGATTTAAAGTTTGTATATAATAAATTAAATTCATATTTATAGCGATGATAAAGATAGAGTACAATTACCCACTGATTTTAAGAGAGCTTGTGGTTGGTGAAAACAAGCATCAAGGTAAATTGGAATTGGACTTTCGAGCTTATTTATAAAGTGATCTTACATTTTATGTAAGATAATTAGGGTGGCACCGCGGTTCATTCGTCCCTTGCGATGGGAGAAGAGTGGGCTTTTTTTAATGTAGAAATAAAAATGGAGTGATAAAAAATGGAAACAATTTTCTCAGGAATTCAGCCGAGCGGAACTTTAACACTTGGTAATTACCTTGGAGCAATCCAGCAGTTTGTGGAATTACAAAACGATAATGACTGTTATTTCTGTATTGTGGATGAACATGCAATTACCGTACCACAGGAACGATTGAAATTGAGAAGTAATATTCGTTCCCTTGCAGCATTATATATTGCTTCAGGAATCGATCCTGAAACCTCAACGCTTTTTGTACAATCTGAAGTACCTGCACATACCCAACTGGGGTGGATGTTGCAATCAATCAGCTATATCGGTGAATTGGAACGTATGACACAGTATAAGGATAAATCTGCAGGGAAAGAAGCTATTTCCTCTGCATTATTAACCTATCCGTCTCTCATGGCTGCAGATATCCTACTTTATAATACAAATATCGTACCTGTTGGTGATGATCAAAAACAACATCTTGAGCTGACAAGAGATTTGGCCGGGCGCTTTAATAACCGTTTTAATGATATTTTTACCATTCCCGATATTCGTATTCCAAAAGTTGGAGCGCGTATCATGTCTTTACAGGAACCTATGAAGAAGATGAGTAAATCCGATGAAAATGAAAAAGGCTTTATTTCCATGCTTGACGAACCAAAGAAAATTGAGAAAAAAATCAAAAGCGCAGTTACTGATTCAGAAGGAATTGTTAAATATGATAAAGAAAATAAGCCTGGTGTTTCCAACCTGCTTACCATTTATTCTAGCTGCACCGGGGAGTCGATAAAATCCTTGGAAGCTAAATATGAAGGGAAAGGTTACGGCGATTTTAAACAAGGCGTAGCAAATGCTGTAATTGAAACGTTGAAACCAATTCAAGACAGGTACGCTGAATTAATTAACTCCGTAAAATTGGATGATATTTTAGATCAAGGTGCAGAGAAAGCATCCTTTACAGCGAATAAAACTGTTGCGAAGGCAAAAAAAGCAATGGGACTTGGAAGAGTAAAAAAATAATCGTAAAAAAGTTGCCCAGGCATAGAGCCCGGGCAACTTTTTTGTTGTGGAATTTGCTTGGACATGTGAACTTCAGCATTTTGTTTGTGAACTTCAGCTTTTTTGGTGTGAACTTCGGCACTTTTCCTGTGAATTTCAGCATCTTTCTTGTGAACTTCAGCACTCTCCACCAAAACCACAGTATCTCAAGCACAATTATTGAAATAAAATGTTGCCTGGCTATTTCTGATTCGAAGTATTGGGCTCCGGTCCTAATTCCGCTTCCCACATTTTTTCCAGGAATTGCTGGCCACGTATGAGTTTTGCACATAGCTCCTCATGTGACGGACTCCAGCCTTCTTTCACGCCATTATACAATGTTTCCCATACCCGATTTTCATCCATGTAACGGATTGCTGGATACTGTTTCGGGTCCCATTCAGTCAGCCAGTAACGCAATTCTTCTCTGTTATTCGTAGTCTTCAATTGATCAAGCCCAATCATGAGCAATTGCTTCAACTGCCTTTCCTTTCTTGTAAGTCCATAGACAAATTCTGGAGGCATTGATAGCATATGGTATTCCTTTTCATAGTCACTGTCATCAAATTTAAAAGATTGCGGTTTCGTGTTATCAATCATGTCGAAAACAAGCTGTTCTTGGCGTGGGATTAATCTGCTTTTGCGAATTGGGATGGAATATCCAATTGTGTCTATCGCTAGAATATCATTACCATCCGTAACAATACATGCATATTCTACAACAGACCTTTTCTGTCCCTTACGTGTGTAGGCCCGTTTATAGATCGAATCAAGTAAAGCTTTCGGTAGATCATGCATATCGTTCTCAATGTAGTTGTACAGTGTCTCTGTTATGTATAGTAAAGGTACTTGATCCATTAGCTCAATGCTGTCCTCTTTCCTCCATTCATGGAAATGACAGACACTATAGCCGTTCTCCTCTCCTTCAAACCAGTTCACCCAAACATCGTGCAAATATAACATAAACAACCCTCACTTTTCATTTTCCGATTTAGAATACATTATAGCCATCACGGAGAAAAATATTCGAGAAGTTGCATTAAAATTAATTCGGATAACGATACAATAGAACACCCATAATCAAAACCCCTAGAGGAAGAAAATAGCATTCTATTCTTCCACTTATAAAAAGAAAATAATCCGCCCACGATAATCCAGCAGGTAGGAAATTCATATATGCGATAATCGTCACTCCACCTGTAACAGCTAGTCCAAATCCCAGTAAAAAGAAAAATACATATCCCATTAGAATCCCCTCACCGCTTGTCCATTTTATTTATATAGTATGCTGTGCTTTTGGAAAGAAGACCTGATTTTGGGTGGGTGCATGGTTATTACTTTGACAGCAACATGAAAAAAAGCTGTCCAGCATTATGCTGAAACAGCTTCTTCTATTAGTTGTATTTTTTAAACACAAGTGCGACATTATGACCACCAAAGCCGAGTGAATTACTTACGACAACGTTCACTTCTTGTTTTCTTGCTTCGTTTGGTACATAATCCAAATCACAATTCGGATCAGGAGTTTCATAATTTGTAGTAGCTGGAATAATTCCATCTGTAATGGCTTTAACGGAAATTACTGCTTCGATACCGCCTGCTGCTCCAAGTAGATGTCCTGTCATTGATTTTGTAGATGAGACGGCGAGCTTTTTGGCATGATTACCGAAAACGGTTTTAATTGCCGCTGTTTCATATTTATCATTCAGCTCTGTACTTGTTCCATGTGCATTAA
Organism: Oceanobacillus longus; assembly: GCF_042650085.1. Classification (NCBI taxonomy): domain Bacteria; kingdom Bacillati; phylum Bacillota; class Bacilli; order Caryophanales; family Bacillaceae; genus Oceanobacillus; species Oceanobacillus longus. The sequence continues at coordinate 229,339 of NZ_JBHSAO010000008.1, forward strand.
TATAGTCTACTTCCTCTGGTTCGATTCCTGCATCTCTAAGGGCATGCTGCATCGCGCGTGCCGCTCCTTCACCATTTTCAGCTGGAGCAGTAATATGATAAGCATCACCAGTTGCTCCGTAACCAGCTATTTCGCCATAAATATGTGCACCGCGTTCCAGTGCTGAATCCAATGATTCAAGAATAAGAATTCCTGCACCTTCACCCATGACAAATCCATCACGGTTTTCATCAAATGGCCGGCTTGCTTTACTTGGATCCTGATTCGTTGACAATGCTTTTGCCGACGAGAACCCTGCAAAGGCCATATCGGATATTGGTGCTTCGGTTCCTCCAGCAATTATATAATCAACATCACCGCGCTCGACTGCTTTGTATGCATCTCCAATTGAATTGGCACCAGATGCGCAGGCTGTTACGGAACATGAATTAATCCCTTTTGCACCTGTTTGAATGGAAACTTGCCCAGCTGCCATATCCGGTATCATCATTGGTACAAAAAACGGACTAACTCTCTTAGGGCCTTTTTCCAGCAATTTAGTATGCTGTTCTTCCCATGTCTTCATTCCACCAATTCCTGAGCCAATCCAAACACCTACTCGATGTGCATTGCTGTCATCAATCGTAAGCTTTGCATCTTCTATAGCCATTTTAGATGCTGCTACCGCATATTGGGTAAAGGGATCCATTTTGCGTGCATCTTTTTTATCCATAAAGGTTGTAGGATCAAAATCTTTCACCTCAGCAGCTACCTTCGCAGGATAATTATCTTTATTAACTTTCGTCACAAAATCAATGCCTGATTTTCCAGCCAGGAGATTCTCCCACAAGGTATTTACATCATTACCTAATGGTGTTATTGCACCTAGCCCTGTAATTACTACCCTTCTTTGTTCCATTTGATCTTCCTCCTTCCGTGGTTATCTTATCTACCCCATCTTATTGCAACTGCGCCCCATGTTAAGCCGCCGCCAAACCCTACCAATACGATTAAATCATTATCTTTTATTTTACCTTCTTTTACCGACTCTGACAAAGCCATCGGAATGGATGCAGAAGAGTTGTTACCGTACTTTTTGATCGTAGTAGCCATTTTTTCTTCTGAGATTCCCAGACGCTGACGTGCTGCATCCATAATTCTTATATTTGCCTGATGTGGAACAAGATAGTCTACATCTTCTTTACTTAATCCCAATTCCTCCACAACATTCACCGTGGACTCAGGCATTTGTCTAACCGCAAATTTATACACTTCACGGCCATTCATAACAAGCTTATCGTCTTCATTCTGGTATAACTCCTTGCCTCCAGCACCGTTTGCACCAAGTTCAAAAGATAGGATGCCCTTACCTTCTGAAACTTCCCCTACAACAGCAGCACCTGCACCATCACCAAGGAGAACACAAGTACCTCTATCTTCCCAGTTTGTTATTTTGGAGAGCTTTTCTGTACCGACGACAAGAATTTTTTTATATGCTTTCGTTTCGATGAATTGTTTGGCAGTAATCAGTCCATACATAAATCCTGAACATGCTGCACTTATATCCATTGCTGCAGCTTTAGTTGCACCAAGGCGATCCTGTATCATACACGCTACGGATGGAAATGGCGTATCCGGTGTTACGGTTGCGACTAATATTAAATCGATATCGGCAGCATCCACATCGGCTTCCTCAAGTGCACCGAGAGCTGCATGATATGCCATATCTGATGAATCAATATCATCCGAAGCTAATCTTCTTTCCTCAATACCTGTTCTTGTTCTAATCCATTCATCATTCGTGTCTACTATTTTTTCCATGTCTTTATTTGTAACTACGTTCGTCGGAAGGTAGTGACCTGTACCTAATATCCCAGCATTCATATTGACAGCTCCCTTATATACAAATAATTATTATCAATTATTATGACTTGGTACTAATTTTAATGGAAATCATCACAATAAGCAAGATAAATAGGATATTTTCATTCCGTTTTTCACTCTTCATTGGGCAACAACCCTGTTTCCGTATAATCTTCAATATGTTCCATCATCTCTTCCTGAAATGCCTCAGGAACACGATCATTAAATTCACCAAGTGAAATAACGTCATCCTGAAAATCAAATGACAACACGGCCCCATTTAAATGAAAATTATTAAATTCAGTAGCTGTATATTCGTACAGCTTGTCCACATGTTGTATCGTACTTGTTAAAACAGTATCAGGCGCTAGTTCCAACTGGTCACCTACAAAACCGATAGCATACAGACTATCTTCTTCTGCCATCTTAATAATATCTTCACTGAAGGAGTCACCGATAGGATAGAATACATCCACACCCTCCTGTTTCATATTTCCATACATCGTTCGTGCTGTTTCCGTATCGTTCCAAGCACTAAGAAAGTTCATCTCAATCTGAGCGGTTGGATTTTGATACTTAACCCCTTCATAAAATCCTTCAATCTCCGGTTGCCAGGAATATGCGCCAATAATGCCAACTTGATTCGATTCCGTCATTTTCCCCGCAACCATACCACCGAAAAATCCCATTGCATGTGAATTAAAGTTTAAACTCGTTACATTATCAGCTGCATTTCCGCCATTAAAGTAGACAAATTGAACGTCAGGATAAGATTCAGCGATTTCCATAAAATAGCTGCCATACATATTGCTGTGACCAAAGATAAGATTAACGCCATCCTGAACGAATTCAGCAACCGTATTGTTTATCTCTTCTTCCGTATCGATATCTTCTTCATAGTAAACTTGTACATCAAACTCTTTTTCTATTTTAAGCAAGCCATCGTATCCTTTTTTATTCCATGCATTGTCATCAATGGAAGTGTCAACCAGCAAGCCTACATTTTGAATTTGACCCGTTTCAAAATAAGAGCAACCAGAAAGAATAGTTATTAATGCTACAGATATTAAAACGATCGTTATCTTTTTCAAGGTAAACACTCCATTTCGCATAAACGAATAGTCAATATCTATTGTACCTGTATATGATTTATTTGGTAAACGATTTACATCACAATAGGAATGTCTTTTCTAACGTTTTTTAAACAAAACATAATGTTCAATGACAGTCTTCACATGATCTCTATTAGGTGTATTGTCACGGAGATAAATATTTTTATCAAGTTTAGTGTTTACTTCCCTCTTATGATTGCTAGAATAAATATGCAATTCTGATGGTAGATTGGGTACCTTCATCCATTGCAAAAGTCCTTTTGTAAAGTTTTGCACATATAAGGAACTTTCTTTAAATTTCTCAGAAGTAAAAGGAATGAACTCATTCTTATGAAAGATCCCTTTTTCATTCATCGGCATCCATTCCCCAAAAAGCAATGGCGCCTTTATTGTTGTACAACTCGTCGCATGATTCACTGATCTCTGTTCCTTTTTATCTGGATTAATAACAAATAATTTCTCTATCTTCTGTTTAATTTTTCCATCATAATCTCCTGCGATAATTCCAATATTATATTTCTTTTCCTTGTCTGCTGGAATCATTGTAAAGGAACTGTTCCTCCCAAAAAACATCGTCAGGTCTTCATCTGGCTCATCATTTCTATCCGAATGCACGATTCCATCTACCTTATAACCCTGTTCAAGTAGCTTGTTTACAATATGGTAACCAAGCCAATCATCACAGTTCACAACTAATACAGGCATTAACCGTTCCTCCTTTAAAACAATCCTTTTATTTTTAATTAAAATTTGATAAAATATATGAGATATGAAGATGAATTACATTCTAACTAAAAAATCATGTTATAATTATATTCAAATGTACATGTTCCATTTCTTTATGATTTGGACAACCTACAACAGAATCAAAAGGTGAGGTGTTTGGTATGCATTACATAATGACAATTGTATGGGCAGTTTTTATATCCTTAGCATCAAGCTTTGTTTTAACAAGTATGGCCGGAGAGCCTTTCGTATTGTTTGAAGCATTGATACTTGCTGCTATTTTATCAGTAGCTGCATTTATTATAGGCGATGTTATATTGAAAGTGGAAAAGGAATAATCGTAGTAAAACCCTTGCCTTTAAGCAAAGATGGCAAGGGTTTTCTATTTTTAATACCAGGGTAATATGCTTAATGCTGTTAATGCCGCCAAGGGGAGAATAAATCTCCGGAACCTTCTTCGTGGACGACCGTAACCGGGATAACCGTATCCCGGATAACCATAACCTGGGTATCCATAACCAAATGTTCTGCTATCATCAGCCTGATGGTGAGATTGTTGAGCATCTTCTATTGGTACAGCAAAATAAACGTATTCATCATCCAACCCTGTTATAATTCCATCAAATTGCGTTCCATCTGTCGTTTGTGCAAGAACATAGGAATGCATATGGTTTTTGCAAAGGTCATACATATGTTTAGTATCATTATTCATTTCATCATCCTCCTCACCTTCAGCCTATTCAGTAGCCTATGGAGTCGTGACTTGGATTTAGTGAAAAATTAGAGGTTTCCATCCCAACGTTAAGATGGGATTGGTAGAAGAAATTAAGGAGAGAGTACAATGGATTTTATAACAAATATTTGGACAATCATTCAATACTTTATATTAGGATTAGTTCAGGGCGTAACGGAACCTATACCAATTTCTTCCAGCGGTCATATTATGATTTTCAGACAGCTTTTCGGGATTGAAACACCAGGTTTATCTTTTGAAATCTTTGTCAATTTTGCTTCCTTATTGGCAATACTAATTATTTTTAGAGAAGACATTATCCGATTGATAAAAAACGGATGGCTCTACATCACCAAAAAAGATGAAGCTGCAAAGAGTGATTTTCGCTTTATTATATACTTGGTCGTTGCAACCATTCCCGTCGGCGTTATAGGAGTACTGTTTGGAGATGCAATTGCCGAATTAATCAACGCAAATGCAATGAATGTCGTTGGTGTTACATTACTAATAACAGCAGCTGCTGTATGGATGATTCGTAATCTTCGTGGAAAGAAAAATGACGGCGATCTAACAAGGAAAGACGCGATAATTGTTGGATTCGCACAGGCCATTGCTGTCACTCCAGGTATTAGTCGTTCCGGTGCAACGATTGTTGCATCTATGCTCGTCGGGATGAGACAGGAAACAGCATTACGCTTCTCTTTCCTGCTTTATATTCCAGTTAGCCTTGGAACGTCCATTCTTGAAATACCGAATATTATTCAAGACCCAACATTCAGTACGTTATGGATTCCTTACGTCGTTGCGTTCATCACAGCATTTATCGCATCTTACTTTGCACTAAAATGGTTCATGAATGTTATGGCAAAAGGAAACCTAAGATACTTTTCCTATTATTGTATTGTTGTTGGCTTATTAGTAATTTTCTTCTTGTAAAATAAAATAGAGGCTGCTTTTAGAACGTAGCCTCTTTTTATCGTTTGCGTGCGGGTGCTGAAGTCGTGAACTTCAGCTTTTCACCTCCCTGCTTAACACAATACAAAAAAAAAATTTCCTTGGAGGATTATAACCTTCCAAGGAAATTCTTCATTCATTCATCAATCCGGGATTCCTAAAGCGATTTTCGCGTAGCGGGACATCATTTCTTTGCCCCATGGTGGACTCCAGACGATAATTACGTTTGTTTCTTTAACTTCGGGAATATCAGCAAGTGCGTGTTTGATATCCGCTTCAATGTGAGCAGATAATGGGCATCCCATTGCTGTAAGAGTCATTGTAACATCACAGACACCATCATCATTTAGTTCTACGTCATATATTAAACCTAGATTAACAATATCAATTCCTAATTCAGGGTCAATAACATTTTCAATGGCTCCCATTAAATTTTCTTTTAATGCTTCATCCATATTATTTACCTCCTATACATTTCCTACTTCTATTTAAACATAAATTTAACTATTATTAAATAATTTAAATCCATTTTACATACCTTATATAAGAAGAATTCACTACTCTGTACTTTTTATAAATGCTTTTCAAACCATTTTACTGTTTCAAGTATAGCATAACGGCTCACTTTATGGTCTGTATTTGCTTCTTTGATAAAATCTATATTTTCTTTATTTGTATAATGTTTGACTGCTTCATCGTAAAATGTATAGGAATGATCAAATGGAACAACTGAATCGCTTTCTCCATGCCAGAATAACAAAGGTCGATCATTCAGCTTTTCTGGTTGCTTGGACAAATCCATCTTTTCCAGTCGCTCGTACATGCTTTCAATCATTTCATCTGTAACAGGTAGATTACCGACTTTTTTGAAGCTTTCAACAAGTGTTTTGGCAAATGTTGTGATTTTTGGAGAGCCCATCAGGATTGCTGCTGTTTTGATCCATGGGTACTGTGTTAAGGCTGCAGAAGTTGTAATACCACCCATACTTGTCCCTGCTATTCCAAACCGCCCATCCTGAAGTAAATTACGTTCATCGAGATATGTTTTTATTACTTGGAGTTCTTCCACATTTAGCATGACAATTTCCCAAAAGGAGATTTGTTTTTTTAGTGCTGAAACATCAGGCTCTCTTTCTCCATGGTACCTACTGTCCGGTAAAATAACTCGATAACCTTTTTCAGCAAGTAAGTATGCCAGTGGGAGATTATGTTCTTTAGCACTCGTAAAGCCGTGGAAATATGTAACAACTGGTAATGCTTCATTCTCTTTTTGTGCATCGACGATAATTAAACTTGGAATTGAATTTATTGTTTCTTTATATACTCCAATCATTCAAGTATTCCTCTCCTTTTGTAGAAATGTTACTTCTATTTTAAATGTATTCCCGTATCCCTGCAAACATTGTAAATAATAAATTACTTTACATATCCTGTAATAATTAATAAACTATTCACATATGAGGTGAATTTATGAATAATAAAAAACATTTAATTGCATTAGATCTTGACGGCACGCTTTTAACAGATAAGAAAGAAATTAGTATACGTACAAAACAAACGATTCGTACAGCGATGGCTGAAGGACATGTTGTAGTCATCGCAACAGGAAGACCGCATCGAGCAAGTATCAATTACTATAACGAGCTTGAAATGACTACCCCAATGGTCAACTTCAATGGCGCATTAATTCATCATCCAAAAGACAGAACGTGGGATTTTGCGATGCATACTCCAATGCCTATTAAGACAGCCCATACCATTATTGATGCCTGTTATGAGCTGGATGTTAAAAATATATTGGCTGAAGTTATGGATGATATTTACCTCGATAACTTTAATCAAGAAATTATCGATATATTTCAGGAAACACAAAAAGACTCACCATACATTATTGGAAACCTGAAAGATAAATTAAACGAGGATCCAACATCTGTGCTCATTCATCCAAAAGAGGAGCATATTCAGCAATTGCGAAGCCATTTAAATGATTATCATGCTGAAATTATTGAACATCGTAAATGGGGCGCACCGTGGAATATCATAGAAATCATAAAAAAGGGTATGAACAAAGCGGTAGGCCTTCAAAAAATTGCTGATTATTATAATATTCCCAAGGAGAGAGTAATCGCTTTTGGAGATGAAGATAATGATTTGGAAATGATTGATTATGCTGGTGTTGGTGTAGCGATGGGAAATGCAATCAGCGAATTAAAGTCCATTTCAAAGCACCAAACCCTTACGAATCAAGAAGACGGTATCAGTATTTTCTTAGAGAATTATTTAAAGATCAAGACAAAAACGGTATAATCACCAGTTGTTACCTGTTTTATAAAATTGAATATGGACCATACTATCAGTGAGCGTATAACACACGTTCACTTTTTTGTTTTACTTCAGCACCTGTTTAAGTATGTAAGACTTATTCTCCAGGGAGGTTTTCGTCTTGGGCAAGCGAAGTAAATCGAAACGTTTTAGTTATCAAGGAGCAGAAGCTGTTAAAAAACACGCAGAAGTATTCACCTACCGCTCCACGTTATCCGAAGCAGAACGCAAAAATGAACAAGCTGACCATACTACTGGAGGAGGATTTTAATTGGAAAACAATCTATTTCAACGCGCAAGAAACGCGGTAACGAATATGATGAACATGCAAAACGGTGGCCAAGGGCAAGGGCAAGCACAAGCCAGCCCCCAAGATCAACAGGCAGCACAGAATGCAATTCAGGCTGCTTATCAGGACGCAACACCTGAAGAGCGCCAGGAATTACAACAACTTGAACAGCAGTTAAAACAGCATAATCAATTAAAATAACCTACCATGCTTTAAACGCGATCGCCAATTCATTTAAATAATGAAAAGGGTTTGCAAAAATTCCTCCCCAAATAAAGGGGAGGTTCTTTTTTGCTTTTTAAAAATACGCTTTTCTGATACTATTAAGGTAAGTATGATTAGGAGGGAAAAGCTATGGGAATTCGCGTGGAAGGTACACCAAACCCGAATGCAATGAAATTTACTACAGATAAATTAATTTTTGAGGGAACGAACAGTGTTTCCGTTATGCCAGGTAATACAAGTGATTATGAAATTTTAAATGATTTAATGAATCTGGAAGAAGTAGATAATGTTTTCGGATATCAAAATTTTATTACGGTAAACAAACAGTTTGACGCTGAATGGGACAATCTTAACCCAAAGGTCTTAGAAGTATTTGAAAAACACAATTATTAAGTCCATTTCGGTTCAAAATGGACTAATGTCCTAAACCTTGTATATTCTAACTGAAATAAAAAGACGACAGAGTTATCAATCATTCTGTCGTCTTTTTTGGTTAATCACCTAGATCCACCGGAATATAATTCGGGTTTACCATTTCGTTATTATTATCTTTGCCATATAACGTTATGATTGGCGGATCTTCACTAACTACAGCAGATTCCGGAATTGTCTCATTAATTTCAAATGCACCCCAATCCCCTGTTGATGCATCCAACGGTATGCTTTTTTCATCAAGCAAACGTTCTTCGCCTTGGTCAATAACGTAAAAAAATTCGTTCACAATGCCGCTTGCCTCACCAGTTAAAACAAATTCATAACTATCTACTTTTACATCTATGTTCTGAAACCTAACCGAAGCACCGTCTTCTGTCAAAACATTGTCTGACTTAGTAGATGAATTATCTTCATTTCCACAAGCAACAAGCATGAATACTGATGCCAAAATCATAAAATATTTCAAATCATTTTCTCTCCTTATCAATCACGTCTAAAGAATCCATATACGCCTGCAGTTTCTACAATATTAGTAAAAGCATTTGGATCTACTTCGGCAATTATTTTTTCGAGATCATACAGTTCATATCGTGTGATTACCAGATACATTAGACTTTTATCTGCTTTTGTGTAAGCTCCCTTTGCTGGAAGAATTGTTATTCCACGAACCAAATTATCATGAATTGCCTTTTGTAATTCATCGGCCTTAAGGGTTACAATCATCGCAGTGACTTTCTCGTGACGAGTATGAAGCGCATCAATTACTCTGGTGGAAACGTATAGCGTTAACATGGTGTATAATGCATTTTCAGGCTCATACAAGAGTCCTGCAAATAAGATAATACCAGCATTCATAATTAAAAAGTAATTTCCTATTGGTTTATCATTAAGTCTTGATAATATCATCGCGACAATGTCCATACCGCCAGTAGATGCCCCATTTTTTAATGTGATTCCAACTGCGACCCCAGCGATGACACCACCAAATACAGCATTCAACATAATATCACTAGAGAGGTCAATGATAGGAATGAATTGCAGAAATAATGAAGTGGAAAATACGGAAATGATGCTATAAATTGTAAAACCCTTCCCTACCTTATACCAACCTATTAATAAAACAGGAACATTGAGTAATAAGAGTAAAATTCCTGTACTGACATTAAATCCTATAAAATCATTGAATATACTGGATAAAAGTTGTGCAGCTCCAGTAAATCCACTGGCATATACATTCGCCCCAATAAGGAAAAAGTTCAAGGAAAGTGCATTTAATAGTGCCCCAAAAATAACTATAATTACCCGTTTTGCTTCCATCATAAACATGGAGATACCTCCTTTTAGATTGCATTTTAATAATTCAAATTATTAGTTCTTTGACTAAAATTCTAAATAGCTTTAAACTAGAGTAAATGAAATTAAATCAGAATGTAGGTGGAAAAATGTCTATTAAAATTCTAGCTGATAGTGCAAGTGATTTGTCAAAGAAATATTATAACGAATTTAACATTGAAATGATACCATTAACTGTTCAACTGGATGGTAAAGAATATGAAGATGGCCAAACAATTAATCCAAAAACAGTTTATAACTCCATGAGAGACGGTAAATCACCAAAAACATCTCAAGTCTCAGCGAGTATATTTAAAGCAGTATTTACGAAATATGCTAAAGCAAAAGAGCCGCTCGTATATATTGCGTTTTCCTCCGAGCTATCGGGTACCTATCAGACCGCTAAAATGATGGAGTTAGAAGTAAAAGAAGATTATCCTGATGCTCCCATCCATATTATCGATACAAAATGCGCATCAATCGGTTGTGGTTTAGTAGCTATCCATGCAGCAAAACTTGCACAAAGTGGTGCTTCTCTTGATGAAATTATCGATGCTGCTAAATATCAGGCTGAACATATGGAACATATATTCACAGTTGATGATTTAGAATACTTATACCGCGGTGGCCGTGTTAGTAAAACGGCAGCATTTGTCGGTACTTTACTTAAAATTAAACCGTTACTGCATGTCGATAATGGAAAACTAATTCCTCTTGAAAAAATTCGTGGCTCGAAAAAAGTTCTTCATCGTATGTTGGAAGTTATGCAAGAACGCGGAACAGACTTTCAAAACCAGACAATTGGTATCAGTCATGGTGACGACTTGGAAAAGGCTGAACTTCTGGCTACCATGATCAGTGACAAATTTGGCGTTGATAAGGATAATATTGTCATAGACATGGTTGGTGCTGCCGTCGGTTCTCATGCAGGTCCTGGAACCATTGCATTATTCTTCTCCAATAAACCAGTTAAATAAATAGGTTAATCCTGTCCCCATTTTCATACGGGACAGGATTCTTTCATAGTTTAACAAACTGTCGAAAGGTTAGCCACTCTTCCCCATCGAAAAATATCCTTGTTCCCTCAAATGTTAGCAAGGTAATGATTAGAAACATTCTAAGTTTAACCGAGTTACTCGTTGAACTTATTTTATTGGTGCGAAAGTGGCGTTATTATAAAAATAATTGCATGAATGATTATCCCACCTCATATAGTTGTATATATAGCTACGCTAAACTTAAGATGGGGGTTTTCTATGCTTAATCAACTCTTGAATGACTTTGAAATGGAGCACAAATTTGCACCGCACACCATTGACAATTTATTGGATTACTATCAAAAGAAATATATAAACGGAGAAATCGATATTAAAACATATCATGACATATATAGCTGTCTTCATGAAAAAGGTGCCGTTTCCGCACACGAAATTAAAAGTCCTGAATAAGGGCTTTTTTTATTTGAATCTTCTCCATGATTGAATTTCTGTATTTCGGGTACATTGTAATTAAAACAATTACTCAAGGAGGTCATCTCATGGGAATGGAAAAATCAAATGGTAAAGTAACACCCCCAGCTCAAGTACAGAACAAACAACCGGGCATAGAAACAAAAATGAATCCTGAACCTAAATATATTCGTAAAAACTATAAAGGCAGTGAAAAGCTAAAAAATAAAGTCGCCATCATCACCGGTGGAGACAGCGGAATTGGAAGATCGGTAAGTATTCACTTTGCCAAAGAAGGTGCAGATATTGCGATCATTTACCTTGATGAACATGAAGATGCACAAGATACCAAAAGACTTGTAGAAAATGAAGACAGAAAATGTCTTTTAATAAATGGAGATATTGGAAATCAATCTTTCTGTGAAGCTGCAGTTACGGAAGTGCTTGATACGTATGGTAAGGTCGATATTCTGGTAAATAATGCTGGCGAGCAGCATCCACAGGACAGCTTCATGGATATTACAAGTGATCAATTGGAAAAAACGTTCCGTACAAATATTTTTAGTATGTTTTATTTAACGAAGGCTGTGTTGCCAAACCTGAAAGATGGAAGCAGCATTATCAATACTTCTTCGATTACTGCATATAAAGGCAACCCTTCTTTGATTGATTATTCATCAACAAAAGGTGCGATCACATCCTTTACGAGAGCCCTTTCCGGCGAACTTGCTGAAAAAGGAATCCGAGTAAATGGGGTTGCCCCAGGCCCAATTTGGACTCCATTAATCCCAGCTTCTTTCGATAAGGAAAAAGTCGATCAATTTGGGGGAGATTCTCCAATGAAACGTCCAGGACAACCACAGGAACTAGGACCGGCATATGTTTATCTTGCCAGTGAGGATTCTAGCTATGTTACTGGTCAAATGATACATGTTAATGGCGGTACTGTCGTTAATGGCTAGGAACTCAAATTTCGCACTATTAAAGTAAGTTCGAACAATTAACTGGGTAAAACTTAGAATGTTTCTGATAATTCCCTTGCTAACCATAATTAAAACAAGGCTATTTTCGTACTTTTTTAGCATTTCAATCAAGCATAGTGAGATAAACTGCGAACTAACTTCTATTTATGTTAGAAATCATATTTAGGAGGTGCGGTCTTGCTGCCGTCCAGGATCGCTCTGGGCGGATGCGCATCCTTAGGGCACGGCCTCAGCCCCGAAGAGGAAACCGCTCTTCAGGTCTTCGGACACGTGCTTTTCCCGCAGGAGTCACCGCCCGCCGCTCACTCGGACTGGTAAAGTTGTAATACGATTTTATCTAATATCACTAAGTTGTTAATCCTTTGTAGGCTTAACACCAGCCGCCCGCGGAAAGCGAAGTATATTTTCCAGAGCGGTCGCCGAAGTTTCTGTAAAATACGGCGACATATTATATAAAAAAAAGGCTCTCCATTGGAGAAGCCTTCTTTTTTTACGCAGCATTGCTTTTTCTCTGTTTTATACTCAGGGCAATAATTCCACCTATAAAAAGGGAAAATACAACTAGAACAAATCCGATAAATATCCAATTCAATCCTTCATTAGGTTGTATGGAATAAACCTCTGTTGATTCACGTGGCAAACCGATTCGGTAATCACCAATCTCATTTTCCCTCACAAGGTTATCTCCAAGATAGCCATTCAGTTGCATCCCGGATTCAATGTCGGATATGTCAACATAGGCAGATTCACTCCCATTATTAATGGCAATATACATCGTCTCATCATCCAATGTCCGTTTAAATACACTCATTGCTCCATCTGATCCTACAATTTCAAAGTCACCATATTGGAGTACAGGAAATTGCTCCCTGAGTGAAGAAATTCGATCATGGAACTCCTTTAATTCCGGTTCGCCACTATTAAATGGCACCAGTCGTTGGGAATCTTCAGCGGTTGCACCATACATCGGTAATTCCGTCCCTTGCAGAATGGTTGGCGTTCCAGGTGTTGTATACATATAAGTCAATGCCAGTGTCCATGCTGTTAGTGAGTTTCTATGATTTTTGGAGTATGTTTGTGTAAACCGCTCCGTATAAAAATCATCCATATATAATAATCCATTTTGATTCGACGCAGTTGACCAAGTATCATAAATATCGGAGACAGGATTATCGGGTGCTGCAAAAACCTCTGCCATGGAATCTCGCATCGTCCTATTTTCAAAAGCATCCAATTCTGTTTCAGCTAATAGTTCTTCACTTGCTTCATCGGTAACAAGAATGTCTCCCAATAGATAAAATTCCGGATTTACACTTTTTAAATGACTTGTAAAATTACTCAAGAATCCAATAGGTGCCTCGTCTACTGCATGAAGCATATAGCCATCCAGGTTCGTCTCGTTCATCCAGTGTTCAGCGACATCTATTAAGTATGCTTCTACTTCAGGATGATCTAAATTTAACTGAACAGTGTTTGCTGTCCAAGTTGGCTCCGTTAGTTCCTGTTCGATAATCCAATCTTCCTTTTCCGGGTCACTAACAATAGGACTAGTTTCAGCAATGTAATTGGTTACAAATTCCATTACCACCTTTATATCCCGATTGTGCGCTTCTTGGATCAATGTGCTCAAATCCTCCATTGTCCCAAACTGCTCTTCCAAACGATAAAAATCTTCAATCCAATATCCATGGTAGCCATTGGCAGCATTAGTCATTAAAGGTGATAATGAAATGGTTGTAACACCTATCTCCTGCAATGCATCAAGCTTTAACGTAACACCTTGAAGGTCTCCACCGTGATATGCAGCGGGGTCATCTACATTAACATCTACTTGAGCTTCAGTACTCTGGTCCCCATTATTGAACCTGTCCACCATGATATGATATATAATTTCTTCTTCCACAGCCCGCTCCCCATCTGCAGAAATGACTGGAATAAATGACGTGGTTGTCATCATACTAACTATTAAAAGCATAAATGCTATCTTTTTCATAAACGATCCTCCACCAAAGATATAGTAACTCTTATTTTATTATTAACCAATTAAGAGAATAGTCAATGACAAACCCGGTATTGTTGAAAAGACTTCACATGTTACTTTGGCGTTAGCGTCTTTTGACCAAAATCTTAACGTTATCGGCGATTTTGTACGGGTTATCGGCGAATTGGAGCTATTTATCAGCGGATTTCCCATTTTATCGGCGAATATGTTAGTTTTATCAGCGATTCACTCGTAACCGAGGTAAATCAGCCTCAAAAAAAAGACTGCCCCGTAAAGAGGCAATCTATCAAATTCTTATTATAACTGTATACCCATTGGCAAGCGGACAAATCCAAGAACCAATACGATAATCAGCGCAATCCAAAACTGAATCCAGAAACTCTTTGTAGGTTTACCTTTGCTCTTTTTAACAAGGATCATTTCCATTGCAGCGATCATCCAGATTCCGGCAAGACCCTTTGTGATGGCTTCAGCCAGGATTGGCATTCCGCTGTTTGCGATATAATCCCAAACTAGAACGCCACCAGTATAAAGAATAAACAAGTAATCCAGGCGCAAAATCATATGAAGAATTTTTGCAGCTTTTGCATTATCACGATCCCTCATTGAGATTGCTAAAATAAACAGTATAATTCCTACCACCCAAGCCGTTATGTGCATATGTGTCATGTATGTATCCTCCCTTTGTTTCAGTGATTCCATAGAGTCTCTCTGAAAAAATGTCTACACGTATCATAACATGTACTTCCAAATAATTCATTTTAAAGATAACCACGTAAAGAAAAAAATACAAGCTTGCTACAAAACGTTCACATGACCATGAAATTAAGTTCTATTTTTGTATATCGTTGTAAGAACTTTTCATACTGCTCCTTCGAAATGATACCTTCTTCAACCCACCCATGCTTTCCCTTCCTGTTTCAGTTTCTGATGATTCATTCGTCTTCTCCCCTTTTTCCGCTGGTTTTGCGGAACGGCTGCAGACTATTATATGTTAAACTCCTCCATATCCATTCCATTGGTCCAAAACGGAATCTCGTAAACCACCATTTGCTGAAAAATACTTGTATTGTAAAGATAATGAGTACAATCGCAATTCCAGCAGCGGGACGGATCATTCCGTATAATCCAAAGCCAACTCCATAGAAAAGAATAAAGCTAATAACAGATTGGAGTATATAATTTGTCAATGCCATTCTTCCAACACTGATGAATGGCTGAACCAATTTTAACCCAAGCTTATTCCGAACTAACAGCGTAATCGAGACAATATAGAAAATTGCAGATGCAGTGCCACCAATATTATCCTGAATATAAGAAAACCAGATCGGATTTCCAAATAAATAAGGTCCCATTTTTATAGAAACAAAGGCAATGAGTGATATTAACCATATTTTCTTAAGTGTAACTGCATGTTTCTGTGGTTCATGAAGCCAGCGTTTACGGGCGATATACATGCCTAATAAGAATAATGGAAGCAGTGTTGCTGCCAAGAATAGGAATCCAATTCCTCCATTTGCATAGGTCCAGTCATCGTAATTTTGTGACCAGATCGTTAATAGACTACTACTCTGATAGTTAGTCAACGCCTGGTTGATAACAGTCTCACTATACCCACCTAAATAATTACGGGCTCCATACATGGCTAGCGATAACAACCCTACACTTCCCACAAGAAGGAATACACCCCAAGATATTAGAAAATGATCCCTTACGTTTAGAAAAAACAACAAAAGAAGACCAATAAGACCATAAGATAGTAGAATGTCACCGTGCCAGATGAAAAATGCATGAATGATTCCAAAGCCAATGAGGATAATCAGCCTTTTGAATAAGAAAGATTGTACGTCTGCATTTCGTGCAACAAGCCTATCTTTTAGCAACTCAATACCAAAACCAAAAAGGATGGAAAATAGTGTATAAAAACTTGCTTGGAAAAATACATCAATAAACCCTTGAGTCATAAGATCTAATGGTGAATTCCATATTTGCTCTGCTCCCCCATGCATGAAATAAGGTGCTGAAAATGCTCCAATATTAACAATGAATATCCCAAAGATCGCAAATCCTCTAGCCGCATCGATCCAGACCAACCTATTATTCTCTTTTATCGGAGAAAAATTAGTTCCCATTTTAATTTCCTTCCTTTAAGGGAGATATCATTTCCCCGGATTTTTATCCAAAAGCAACCAGCCCTCTCACGTTTTAAAGAAGGCTGGTTGTCTTTTATTGTTGCTTGGGCACTTCTACCAACAATTGTTTTGAGAAGAAGTACAAGTATGTTTCTTTAACTGGTTGCCTCCAAATTTCTTCAAGGGCGCGCCGGTACAGGGACATCTGTGTTTCGTATCGATTAACCAATTGCTCCCTCACAACTTCAGTAACATCTTTTGCAATTGTATCTGTCTTATAGTCGAGGATAATCCAGCCATCATCTTTTGGTATGAGACAGTCAATGACACCTTGAATCAGGACTTGTTCATCTGTATCGCTTTTCCAATTTGCATATACGGTACTTGCAGGCAATGTCAAATTGAATGGTACTTCACGATAGATATCAGAACTATTCATAATAACCTGAGCAATGTCTGTTTGGAAAAATTGCTCGATTGGTTCCAAGTCCACAATATCCGCTTCCACTCTCGTCATTATCTCTTTTTCTGCGAGAAGCTCCACATATTCTGCGATTTGCTTTTTAGTTAAAGGCTTGTTCATTGGCAGGTGCTGCATGACAGTATGCATCGCAGTACCTTTTTCAGCTGGTGTAACTTTATTTTCGGTCTGCATGAATTTCGGACGCTTTATGATGGGTGCTTTAAATGATTGAACGAGTTGGTCATCACTGTACTCATCCTTGATTTCCTGCTGCCGTTTCAGCTCTGTTACTGTCTGCTTCGCCCGTGAACTTGCTGCTTGTTCATATGGATAATGGTAGGATAATCGTTCACCAACAAATTCATGCAAATCATGATCCACATTTACCGGTTGCCAATTAGTTATTTTTTCTTTCAATGATAAGTCTGTTTCCGGTGTGGTTTCTTCTAGATTGGTTAGATCACTGGCATGGATAATCGATATATCCCATCTCGATGGATCTGCTTGTATTTCATTTAATACCGCATCCCCAATCTCCTCTGTACGAAGCCCTTCTGTTTCTTGATGACGGATAAGTGCTGGACCGACCCAATCCAAATATGTCTTGGACTCCATACGGAAATGCGCTGGTAGAACCCATTCGGAATGATCAATCATTTTCTGCCATTTTTGAAGTTTCTTCTCCATGGAAGCTACTGTTCCGACCATAATGAGTTTTTCTTTTGCCCTGGTTAATGCTACATACAATACGCGCATCTCCTCGGCGAGAAGCTCCCTCAATTTTTCCTGCTGAAGTGCATGGTAAAATAATGTCGGATACGTAATTCGTTTTCTTGGATCGATATATTTACTCGCAAACCCAAGATCCTTGTGCAGTAAATATTTTTGCCTTAAATCCTGTTGATTAAATTGTTTCTCCATTGCCCCTAAAATAACAACCGGAAATTCCAGGCCTTTACTTTTATGGATGGTCATAATCCGAACAACATCTTCCTGTTCACTGAGTGCTCTAGCAGCACCTAAATCATCTCCTCGCTCCTCCATTCTTTCGATAAATCGGAGAAAACGAAATAGTCCTCGGAAGGATGTCGTCTCATAACCACGTGCACGGTCATATAATGCCCTTAAATTAGCTTGACGCTGACGTCCACCTGGCATGCCACCGACAAAATCATAGTAGCCTGTTTCTCTGTATATATCCCAGATTAACTCTGATAGTGCTCCTTGCTTCGATGCTAATCGAAATTGATCCAGCTGAGTAAGAAACTGTTCCACTTTTGTAGCAGTACGATCTGAATTCTGTTTCTTATATGCTACAGTAGCTTCGAAAAATGACCCATACTTATCAGCCAAGCGAATGGAAGCAAGTTCATCTTCATTCAAACCGACAATCGGTGACTTCAGAACTGATGCCATCGGAATATCCTGCCTTGGATTATCAATCACCTTTAAGAGACTGATCATCACTTTCACTTCAATCGCCTCAAAGTAACCCGTCGAAAGCTCAGCATATACAGGGATACCCTGTTTCTTCAATTCATCGGCAATGGTTGCTGCCCAGGTCATGGAACGCATCAGGATAACAATATCTCGATACTGCAAGTCGCGCTGTGTTTGCGTTTCTTTATCCACAACCTTCATTGGAGTATTGCCTTCCTTAAGACCAATCCATGTTTTTATTTTTTCCGAATATGCTCTTGCTTCAAGTTGTGCCTTTTCCAAGTCCTGAAAGTTCTCTTCCTCACCGGAAGTTTCCTCCTTGTCCTCAACTGCTTCACGGTCAATAATGAGCAATTCAGGATGTGGCTTATCGTATGGCATTCCATCATACATTTTATTACCGTAAATCAACTCAGCATCGGAATCATAATTAATTTCCCCGAGCTCTTCATCAAGAATCTGCCGAAAAATATAATTCGCCCCTGTAAGCACTTGCTTACGGCTTCGGAAATTACTTGCCAAATCTATTCGTTTTGCTACTTCATCCGCATTTGCAAACCGTTTATATTTGTCGATGAAAAGGGTTGGTTCTGCATGTCGGAAGCGATAAATACTCTGCTTAACATCACCTACCATGAACATATTCCCTGCACCTGATCGATCACTGATCAATGTGAGAATTGTTTCCTGCACAAGATTTGTATCCTGGTATTCATCGACCAATACTTCACTGAATTGTTTCTGAAACTGCAGTGCTACGGTAGATGGAATAATGTTTTCTATTGTAGAAGATTCATCTACAAGCAGCTCCAAGCAATAATGCTCCAAGTCGGAAAAGTCAACGAGTGCTTTTTCCCGTTTATGTTCGGTAAATCTCGATTTGAATTCCTTAACGAGTTCTGTCAATTGTTTTATTACTGGCGCCATCTCTTTCATATCTGCTATATGACTGTTTAAATTCCTACTGAACCACTTACTCTTCATTCCATCCCAGCGATCTTTGTAACTTTTCCGGAGCTTCTTCACTTTTTCTTTCTTTAAATCGTTACATTCTACACGCTTGCCGGAAAGTTTCCCAAAAGCAGTGGAACTCATATAGGATTGCAGTTCGTCCCATGAGCTCGTGTCATGCAAAGCTCCATATAAAAGAGCCATATCTGCATCGATGGTATCCGCATAATGGTATGGACCATCATTTTCCTTCGTCATTGCCAAGGCAAGCTCCATCTCCTGTTTAATCGCATCAAACTGATCTTTCACTTCCCGCTTGATCATCGTTAACCAGGTTAAATCCGCTTCCTGCCAATTATCCGGAATTTGGTACACATCTGCTAACTTGTCGAGCCACTGTTCTGGCCATGGATTCTGTGTTGCAAAGGTATATAAATCAAGAATCAGATTTTCTACTTCGAGGTCACTTCGGTCATTTGAAAAACGATTCACGACCGCAAAAAATTGTTCCTGATTTTCTGTTTCATTGCCATACCATTCCTCAAATAAATCATCAAGGACTTCCTGCTTAATTAAATCGCCTTCCATATTATCGGCAATTCGAAAAGATGGATCAATATCAATCATATAGGCGTACTTTCTTACCGCATCCATGCAGAAAGAGTGTAAGGTGGATATGGACGCTCTTTGCAGCAACGACAATTGCTTTTTCAGATGCATGGAAGTTGGATTTTCAGCCAGCGATTTTTCAAGTGCTATTCCAACACGGTTTCGCATTTCCTGTGCGGCAGCATTTGTGAAGGTTACGACGAGCAAGGAGTCGATATCAATCGGTTTATCATTCGATAACAGCTTTTGAATAATCCTTTCGACTAATACAGCTGTTTTACCGGACCCCGCAGCAGCTGCCACGAGAATATCACTGCCATCCATATAGATGGCGTCTTCCTGCTCCTTTGTCCAATTAACCATCGATATTATCCTCCTCTCTTAATTTCGTTAAAATATCATCATCTTTCATATCCGTAAGCTTACGGTAATCATTCTTCTCCAAGACTGGATCAAATTGGCAGACAGAATGGAACGGACAGAACGTGCATGCGGTATTTTGTTTATGCTGATATGGGTTTAAATGAACTCCCCCGCTTGTCATATCAATACCAGCATTTGTCATTAGTTGATGAATGTGGTTTTGCAGTTTATGAAATGTTTCATCATCAGCAACTTTTGAATAGCTGTTAAATCCGCCATTTTTCTTAAGACCTGCCGGGACAATCTGACTCGTACCTGTCTCAAGCGTTGTATCCATCATTCTAACAATCTCTTCATCGGAAAGAAGTAGACCTTGCATCTTATATTTTTTGAAAAGCTCTTCTTCAATCTCGTCGTCACCCATTTTGCGTTTTCCTGAAATCATCGGATTGTGAACATGGAAGTACAGCACCCCAGCAGGTGTAGCTTTTGAACCAAGCCACTGCTCTGAGTGCGTTAAGACAACGTCCAGATAGGTCAGCATCTGGAGTGCCAAACCGTAATAAACCTCGATCAAGTTCAGTCCTCTTGCGCTTGATTTGTAATCTATAATTCTTAAGTACAGGGAATCTTCATTTAATGCTTTATCTACACGGTCAATCCGTCCACGTAATAACAGCTCGTAGCCATTTGGCAATTCCATCGTTAGTGGCGGCAGCTTTTCCCTTTCGCCAAAGCCAAGCTCCAATCCAACCGGCGAGAAGTTACTCTGCCTTGCCTGTTCACTTAAAATAAATGCGGCTCTTGCAATAATTTCCTGCAACTTCTGTTGAATATATTTATATCTGTTCGAGCTGCGGAGAATTTGATGCTGCAACACTGGTGCAAGGCTGTGTACTGCTTTTTGAGCATAACTATCCGTATCCTTTTTGGACAGTTGCGCAAAATCTCTTCCTTCAACCTGAATCCACTCGGTAATTGTTTTTAATGCTTCATGGAAAAGCTGGCCAATATCTGGTGCATCTAATTTATAGGTTTTGCGCTCATCTAATTTCAAGCTGTATTTCGCAAAATGCTGGTAGGAACAATTATAATAGGTTTCCAATCTGCTGACACTTGCCTTCACTTGTTTCGGATACAGCTCTTCCACCGTTTTTGCCTTCAGATTAATAGGTTGGTTTTCATAATATAAACTTTGCAGGATGGTATAGGTAGTGCTGTATTTTGTCTCGTTTTGCACATACCAGTTGAATACATCCCACCATACGGAGCTTACTGGATAACCTTTACGACTTCTCGCCAATTGTGCCGTTAGTGCGGATCTCGTTTTCACGGGTGTTGTTATAAAACGCTCTGCATCTGCCAATTCATCTGGGTCCTGTAACAGTAGATGATCACAACAGGATGGAAAAAGATTCTCGATACGATTTATAAGTTGAGATGGCACTTTCGCCTTTCCTTCTTCATCACTAAGTGGATAGCTGATCATAAGTCTGTCCTTTGCCGCTGTAAAGGCAATATACATATAAAACCAGTCATCGAGCAGTTGACGTTTTCCACTGTCCGCAAGACGGATACCATTTACTGCCAAAATTTCCCGTTCCTCTTCATTAATCATGCCATCTGCTGGCGGTTTCATCGGCCAAATTCCATCATTAACGCCAAGAAGAAATGAACATTTCACCCCACTGATTCTTGATCTATCAATCGTACCAACGATGACATGATCAATACTCGGTGGTACATGGGAAAACGTAAGGGTTTCAAAGCCTGCATCCAATGTGGAGTGGAAGGTAGACAAAGTCATTTTTTCCTCTCCTGCCATTTCAACCATTTCATCCAATAATTGAATAACGGCTTCCCACACTTGATCTTGCTCTCTTCCTTTTTCGACATCTCCATTTTCATCATATAGCTCCCGTGTTTCTTCAAGTTGATGTGGAACATTTAAATTTTCTAGTAGCATATAGGTTGATGTAGATAATTCTTTAATGGTCGATGCCTTTCTAATTTCCTCATCAAAAGGCTTCAGTGCATTTGTAACCTGCTGACGATATTTGTTGATTCGTATTTGTGTCTCTTTTTCCGAATCGGTCTGTGTTCCATGTTCAAATCCACGGAACCTTTGAAACTTCCATTCCTCTTCCGCAAACCATCGTTCCCGTGAGCGGATTCCATATTCCAAACAATAGTTTTCCAACTCATCGATTGCATTGTTTGTTAATGGATATTCCTTATCTGTTGCTGGTATAAAGCCGGTTTTCAACACCCTAAAAACCGCATCATAACGCCAATTGCCTTCCACAATATCCAATACAGACCGAACGAACTCAATCAGTGAATGATTAAGCATTGTTCGTTTTTCATCAATAAATACCGGGATATCATGATCATCAAAAATGGTTTGAATCAAATCATGATAGACATCTGTTTGGCGGATGAATACTGCAATATCCTGAAATCGGTACCTCTCTTCCCTAACCAATCGAAGAATTTCCTGGGCAGCGCCTTCCACTTCTGCTCGTGGATGTACCGCCTCAGCAATTTTAATCGGAACCTCTCCATGAAATTCAGGAGACGGTCTTACATCAAAATTCTGTTCCAAATGGAAGAAGTGGGGACGATTGCTAAATCTGCCATTCTCAGGATCAAGGAAAATTGGTTCATCTATAAAGATGTAATTTTCATCAGCGATTTGCTTTAAAATATGATAGGTTTCCGTTGTTTGATAAAACAGATCAAGTTCTGAAACTTCCTCGTTTGGATTATCCAACGCTAATGTTACGGTCACGGAATTACACTTTTTCATCAATGCTTCCACAACGACAAGCTCTTTAGGCGTAAAACTATGGAAACCATCAAAGTAAATATCTGCATCATCTAGTAATTTGGAATCACTGATTTTCTCTGCCAGCAGCTGCAATTGATCTTCCCCGTCAATATAGTTCCCCTGCAACGCAGTGATTAGCTTTTCATAAATAAACAATAAGTCATCCAACTTGTTCGTCAATGCTACTTCACCGGGTGTTTTATGGACAAATTGATCTAAATGTTCCATCTGCATTCGAAGTACATCCGGTGTTACTTGATATCGTTTAAACTCTGTGATCATTGTCTCTAACTGGTTTAAAAAGCCTTGCTTTTCCATCGCCTTTTGGAAAACCTTCCAATCCCCTTGCTTTTCCTCTATAATCTTCCGAAGCATCATTTGGATTCCTACCGAACTGATAAATTGCTTTGTCCCTCCACCAGTTTCCTGCAATATCCGCCAGGCGAGTCTCGAAAAACTTACAACCTGCGCCCGGATGCTTCCTTTTATATGCTCATCATTAAATAATGCAAATTCCTGTTGAAATGTCATTTGGTCTGGCACGATATAGAAAATTGGGGATCCTTGAGGGTTATGAATTAACTTTTCTTTTATCTCATCCAGTGTTCTTCCGCTTTTCCCTGTACCGGCTCTTCCTGTAATAAATCGAAGTCCCATTATCTAGCCCCCGTAGCATGATTATTGATTTTAAGATAAATCTGTTTTCTAATAAATTGGTACTGCGGTTACTCATCCCACCGAAAATATTTGTTGTTTTTTACTACAAAATCTATATACTGCGAAGTAACTGCTGGTTGATTTGGTTTCTATAAGTAAGTGCTTTTCCCGCCGTCCGGGATCGCTCTGGGCGGATGCGCATCCTCAGGACACGGCCTCAGCCTCCTCGAGAAACCCACTCTGCGGGGTCTTCGGACACGTGCTTTTCCCGCAGGAGTCACCGCCCACAGCGATGCAGGACTGGTGAAGCTCGGTGATATGAATTTTATAAATCACTAATGCAGTTATCAGTTTGTAAGCTTAAAACCAGCTCTGGGGAAATATACGAAGACTCCAGCGGGAGGACAGGCATAGGTGAGACACTGAAATGCGTCAGCATGAAGGGGCTCACCAGCCGCCCGCGAACCGCAAGTATATTTCCCCAGAGTGGTCGCCGAAGTAACTTATCCTAGTTCGTAGTTTATCTCAACTCTGCGTTACTTAAAAAGCAATCAAATCTTAAACGAAAAGAGCCTAAAATAAATAGAGCTTCTATCTATTTTACCAAAGATAGAAGCCCTATAATAATTATTTGCCAAAACTGAGTTTTGTTTGTGACAACGGCCAGTATTTGACGTCGACTTTTCCAACAATCTGTTCTGTTGATATGAAACCAAATGATCTGCTATCCAAGCTGTCCTGTCGGTTATCTCCCATAACAAACAGCTTGTTTTCGGGTACTTTTTTAGCGCCAGTTGTTTCCATTAATGTGAAGTTATTTGTAAACGGTTTAGAATCACTTGCTTGTACATAAGCATTCAGAAATTTTTCTTCCACAAGTTCTCCATTTACAAACAATTGATCATTTTTGTATTCAATTTCATCGTCGGGCAATCCTATAACCCGTTTTACATAATCATCTTCTTCATTTGCATGGAAAACAATCACATCAAATCGATCAATATCTGTTAAATCATATACAATTTTATTTACCATTAGTAAATTACCATCATATAATGTTGGTTCCATAGACTCACCATCAACAACATAGCTTGCGAAGATGGTTGACCGTAAAATTACCGCAAGTACAACTGCAAGAATGACTATAGGTATCAGTCTGCGATAATTATATTTTTTCATTTTTATCTTCCTCCAGGGTTATCATCTACTCTTATCATACCCATGGAGAAACTATTTTAATCTTTATTCATCGTTGGATAGTTCTTATTCACTACTTTTTTTTGCAATCTTTTTTCAAGATATTTGCCTAACATCCAAAATAAGACAATCCCTATTCCTACGGTGATTGTTTTAATTGGGTTCTGGGCGAATTCCATAATGCTTGAACCGATGTAGGAAATCGAGAAAACCATTACCGCCTTCCCTAATAAAACAGCCAGAATAAACTGTTGCGTACTTACTCTTGAAAGTCCTGCTACGACATTAATAATCGCTGAGGGAGAAAACGGAAAACACAGTAACAAAAATAAAGGTCCAAATCCATGTCGCTCCACCCATGCCGTAACACGTGTAACTTGTTTATTCGAGCTAATTTTTCTAAGTAATTTCGTATTGCCAAGCTTACGAATCAGTAAAAATACAACGATTGCTCCAACGCTTGCACCGCCCCAGGAAAGAAGAAATCCTTCCAATAACCCATATGCAGCTGCATTACCCATAACAAATACAATTAACGGAAGAAAAGGAAGAAATGCTTCAATAAACGGAAAAAGTATTCCTGGCAACGGTCCCAAACCTTCATATTGGTTTAATATCTGCTGAATAAATTCTTCCAGTCCTTCACTTTCAAGGACGGATCTCCAATTGGAAAAATTGATGTTTAATAAATACATTTAGACGGATTCTCCTCATATGTATGAACGGCTTCTTAATCTTAGTTATATTTTAAAGTAAACAAGGTAAAATGCATAGTTTTAACATCTTATCGGGCCACTTTCTTTTTATTATTCAATTTTTTAGATTTAGTCGTGTAATTTTTAAAACTTTATCATATAATAAGATAAAAGGAACAAATGTTCTATTTATGAAGGAGTGATTCAATTGCGCTATCTAACAGACGAAGACTTTGAACTTGCTTCCCGTTTTCTTTTCTTGTCCATGGCGATGGTCGTTATCAGACAGGATAGGAATTATGTTCAGAATGGTGCCTTTAAAATTAAAGAACCTTATATAAAACTTTTAGAAAAAATGGTATCCGAAGCATCCATTGAACGGAGAAAATTAAAAATGGTGATGAGGCAGAAGAACATGCAAATTGTAACCCTGAATAAAAATGATTCTTTCTCATCTTTTCTCTTTCTCTGTCAAGGTCGGGAAGAGAAACGCAATTACTTTAATCCCGCCATCCGCAATAAAGTGGAGGTCATTGTCCAAGAACTTATGTTGAAGGCTCTGCAACCATATCAGCAGATAGATGCTGGTGCAAAAACCTAATTCGATTATCAAGTAAATAACGGAACTGAGCTGTCCGCTGCAACTGATTCAACATCGATCCATATGAAATATTTATGATTACTTTCCTGCCATTTTTAAAAAGTATTTCCGTTTGATGGTTTCCAGATCTGTTGACTTTATCTATGTGTGAATGAGCAATCCAGGAACATTTTGAACTACTTGGTGAGGTAGTAGGAAAGAAATACATCCCACTTGAAGGGTCGATCGAGATAGGCGCTTTATGTGTGATACCACTGATGTCTTTCGTCCCATCTTGCCTTCCTTTGAGACTTGCACCGAAAAATCGACATGCATCATCAATAATTTTAGTAGGGGTTCCATCCAACACATATTCTGCGTCTTCTTCCAGAACACGAGTTATCTGATTCCCCTTCACATCACGCTCGGCAATTACTGCCATTGTAAACGGAGTAATTTCATGAGAGGTAAAATAATAATTTTTTAACACTGTTATTCTTCCTTTCCGAGAAAAATAAAAAGAAAGTGGCTTAAGTACTAATTTATCACATTTATAGGAAAAATGGTATATATAAACTAAATTTTATGAAAAAAATAATATTTTGTCGAATCTCTATAAAAGTTCAAAAGCACAGGTGGCTTTTAACACATTTCACCTGTGCTTTATTACTAATTATAATTTTTTATTTGTTCCCTTAAATTTCTCCTAAGGATCTTACCTGTTGTGTTTTTAGGTAATTCCTTCAAAAATTCTATTTCTGTTGGGACTTTATACTTCGCTAAGTTTTCTTTGCAAAAATCTGTTAATGTTTCGGCAGTAATAATTGGATCATCGACTACTACAAAAGCCATAACTGATTCGCCAGTGTCTGGCTGTGGTACGCCTACAACAGCCACTTCACTTACATTAGGATGGGAATAAAGCACTTCTTCCACTTCCCTGGGATAAACATTATAGCCACCAACAATAATAAGATCCTTTTTGCGGTCAACGATATAGAAGTAGCCCTCATCATCCATCCGCGCCATGTCCCCTGTATAAAGCCAGCCATCTTTTAATGCGATTGAGGTTTCTTCAGGAAGCTTGTAATAGCCCTTCATGACATTCGGACCTCTGACAATCAGTTCGCCTATTTCACCTGGTTCAACTTCCTCACCAAATTCATCGACTACTTTATTTTCCACATTGACGATGTTCGTACCAATCGAACCAGCTTTACGGGGACGATTCAATGGATTAAAGCACGTTACCGGTGCTGCTTCAGATAAACCGTACCCTTCTGAAACGCTTACATTAAAAGCTTCCTCGAATGATTTAAGTAAAGCAACCGGCATTGCTGCTCCGCCGGAAATACATAAACGGATTCCGGTAAAATCAGCTTTATTGTTTTTTGCGCTTTGCAATAAATAGTTATACATCGTCGGTACGCCAGCAAAAACTGTAGCTTGATGATTCTTAGCCATCCGGAATACATCCGCTGGAGAAAATTGAGGAAGAATGATGATTGTACCACCATTTAATAGCGGTGCATTAAGCGATACAGTCAGACAGAATACATGGAACATAGGCAATGCAGCTATTACACGGTCTTCATTATTAATTGCCAAGTAGTTTGCTACATCCTGGGCATTGGAATACAAATTTTTATGAGTTAGCATCGCGCCTTTTGGTTTCCCCGTTGTACCAGAAGTATAAAGCACAATTGCTAAATCATCCTCCTCCATCTTTGGTGCATTAAATTCAACACTACCACTTTGCAAAAGTTGTGAAAATGAATGGAGTTGCGGCTTAAGGCTGCTATCGCTTAAATTTACCTCTTCCCCACTTTCACAGGATATGTAGTGCTCTACCTTTGGCAACAATTCAGCTATCGGTTCAAACTTTGGAAGCAGGAAATCCATCGTGATGATGCCTTTTACATCACCATTACTAATGATGTAGGAAAGTTCGGACGGTGTATATAACGGATTGATAGGGATTACTACCGCACCAAGGCGTAATGCACCATATAGACCAATTACATAGTACGGACTGTTTCCGACTACAATTGCAATGTGATCGCCTTTTTTATAACCAAGTTCTTTAAGACTTGAGGCAAATTTTTGAATCGCACCTTCCAATTCTTGATACGTCGTTTCTTGATCTTGAAAAATGTAGGCAGTCTTTTTTGGATTTTCCCTAGCAGTACGGGAAAGCTTTTCACTTAAATTCATTTACACTCCTCCATTTTCATGAATGAATATTCATTCATAATTTATCCGAAAGATTACTACTATTCCTAAGTAATAGTTATAAAGCTTTGTAATTTTCCGTATATTTTATAATTATAAGTTAATGCCCGTTCCATTTCAATAGAAAGCGCTGACATTATTTCAAACAAGTAAAAAGCCCACTACTTTTTAGCGGACTTTCCTTGAATCTAATATAGTAGATTTATGAAATCTTCTTTAGATATTCTTCCTAAGTAATGCGAAACGTCGAAGTCATCAAGCGTATCTTCAATAGTTTTACGTTCATGTCGAACACCTATTAATTTATTCTCAAGTTCTTCTACATTGCCAATACCGAAGAAGTCACCGAAAATTTTACAGTTTTCAATGATTCCTTTTTTGACGTCGAGACGAACATCTACAAGGCCTGCGTCAAATTTATAAGTTTCCTGCACGTTAAATGCTGGAGATTTCCCATAGTTCCATTCCCATTGCTGGTAACGTTT
Source organism: Oceanobacillus longus (assembly GCF_042650085.1). NCBI lineage: Bacteria > Bacillati > Bacillota > Bacilli > Caryophanales > Bacillaceae > Oceanobacillus > Oceanobacillus longus. The sequence goes on from NZ_JBHSAO010000008.1 coordinate 258,376, forward strand.
TTTGGAGATTTCATGGATATTTTCCCAATCTTTATCTGTTAACACGTATTCAGGAACATCCTTTACATCATCTACTGTGAACACATGCTTGAGAATTATTTCTTTGAATTGATTCATCGTTATTTTTTCTTCCAGGAACTCAGAGATATTGGCTACTCGGCTACGGATAGATTTAATCCCTTTTGATTCAATTTTGATTTTTTTAACCTTCAATGCTTTTGTTAATTCTTCTAACTCCGAATCAAACATGAGTGTACCATGACTGAACATGCGTCCTTTTGTTGAAAACATTGCATTACCGGAAATTTTGCGCCCCTTAACAGCAAGGTCATTACGCCCTTGCATTTCTGCAGGAACACCCAATTTATTCATCGCATCAATCATTGGTTGCGTAAATTTAGCAAAGTTCTGAAAGCTGTCACCATCATCTTTTGTAATAAAACTGAAGTTAAGGTTTTGTTCATCATGGTATACCGCTCCGCCACCAGAGAGACGACGCACTACCTTAATTCCTTTTTCATCGACATAATCTGTATTGATTTCTTCAATCGTATTTTGGTTCCGACCAATAATGATTGACGGTCTATTAATGTAAAATAATAAATATGTATCTTTCTCACCAAAGTTTTCTAAAATATATTCTTCAATTGCCAGATTGATCATCGGGTCAGTAATACCTTTGTTGTCAATAAATTTCATTTCGCGCGTTCCTCCCTTTATGTGCTTACTATAGATAAGTTTAATCCAAACTTTTAAAGTTATCAAAGGAAATAGCTTGATGTAGTTGTTCAAAAAGTCCGGTTTACCTTCCTTCTTGAATTAGCCTTGCCACTCCATGCCCTCTTCAGCTATTTTTACGATTCCATTAAAATGTTGCTTTGCTTCTTGTGCCAGTTGATTTAGGTCTCCGAATTGTGGAAGATGACTGAGCATTAATGTTTTTACACTGGCATCTGCTGCTATTTTCGCCCCTTCTTCACTATTCATATGACCAGCTTTGGAACCGTTCTGACCTGCATAATAATTACAATCTGTAATCAGCAAATCTGCATTTTGGGCAAAGTCATTCCATTCTTCCTTATAACTTGTATCTGCGGTATACACAATAACACGTTCACCATCTGTAATCCGCATTCCATAACACGGAACAGGATGAACTGTTTCTAGAAACTGAATCGTAAATGGACCAATCTTCAGTTCTTCTTCTGGCTGATAGGTTATTCCTTTTGTAAATTGATGAGTCAGTGATTCAAATCCTTTATTATCTTTTGCATGACCATAAATCGGTAGTATTTTTTCAGAACCCTTCACATAGAATTCAATTAGTTTTGCATACTGAAGTACGCCAATATCCGCCACATGGTCATGATGGTAATGAGAAAGTACAACAGCATCCAGGTCAGAAATAGCTTTATACTTTTGTAATTTGGACAATGATCCACTTCCAACATCAATAAGTAATGAAAAATTATTTTTTTCAATTAAATAGGCAGAAGTAGCCCCATCCCTTGCCGGATAACCACCCCAGCATCCAATAATCGTTAATTTCATTCTAAATCACTCCTATTTTCAAAATATGTTGTAACACAGTATTGACAATATACATACTGTTATATTACAATGGATTTAACATCAAATACGCCATTCAAAGAGGAGGATACACATGATCAGTGTAATTGAGTTTTTCAGAAATTTGCCTAAAAAGAAATGTTCACAATGCGGTGAAGATATGGTACATGAGAAAGCTGATTGCTATGGTAATATCTGTGACGAATGTGATCATCCTGCAAGATAAATACAAACTGTTTTTACGTGTAACTACTCCACTAATTTAACTGTACTACAACAAAATAAAGTTCTCTAGTTGCAGCTATTCCTATAGCTGCATTTTTTTATTTTAATATATCAGAAGGTTCTATCATTATGTTAATTTGTATATTATAATTATGTTGAGTTACGAAATATATTTAGTAAAGGAGCATGTGTATGACGATCTCAACTACTCATAGATGGAGTCGTTCTGATGTACCAAAAGAGCAAACGTGGGATATAACTGATTTATTTCCAAATCATGCCGCCTGGGAGAAAGAGCTTATTACGATTCAGGAAGTTGTAAGTGAAATTATTGACTATAGAGGAAAACTACATACTGATTCCAACACTTTACTACAGGCATTGAAAACATTGGAAGCATTCCAACAACGAGTAATTCGTGTTGCCGTCTATGCGAACCTTCGAGCAAGTGCTGATGGATCAGACCCTGATAATCAAAGAGATACATCCAAAGTATCTTCCGCACTGGCTCGTGTTAATGCAAAACTTTCTTTCTTCCAATCCGAATTATTAACCCTTTCCGATGAAACGATTAAACGGTTCCTCCAAGAGCAACCTGAGCTGAAGACTTATCAGAAGATGTTGGAAGATTTGATGGAAGACAAAGCCCATACCCTTTCGCCAGAAATTGAAGAAACACTGGCAGCATTAAGCCAAGTACATAGTGCCCCACATATGATATATCAACGCAGTAAAGCTTCTGATATGGAATTCGAGTCCATTAAGAATCAGGACGATGTGGAACTTCCAATGTCTGAAGCATTGTATGAAGATCGCTATGAATTCTCACCGGATACAGAGACACGACGAGCTGCATATGATTCTTTTACAAATACATTAAACCGCTATAAAAACACGTTCGCAGCAACCTATGCTACCGAAGTAACAAAACAGGTTACCATGTCAAAACTACGCAGCTATGACTCTGTTACCGATATGCTTTTATCATCGCAACAGGTAACAAAGGAAATGTATCATAATCAACTGGATATCATTCAACAGAACCTCGCTCCACATATGCGTCGGTTTGCCAAACTCAAGAAGGAGAAACTCGGACTTGATGAAATCCGATACTGTGATCTCAAAGCACCACTCGATCCAGAGTTCAACCCTCAAACGACATATGAAGATGCAACTTCAACGATTGTTGAAGCATTAAAAGTAATGGGACCGGAATATACGGAAATCATGCGAGAAGGTATTGCCAATCGCTGGATTGATCGTTCTGACAATATTGGTAAAGCAAATGGTGCATTCTGTTCAAGTCCCTATGGAGTACATCCATACATTTTGATTACTTGGACGGATACCATGCGCGGAGCATTTGTTCTTGCTCACGAACTAGGACATGCAGCCCATTTCTATCTTGCAGGTAAAAACCAATCACTTTTCAACACCCGCCCTTCCACTTACTTTGTCGAAGCACCATCAACATTGAATGAGTTGCTGTTGGCAGAACATCTTATGAATAATACAGATGATGTTCGTATGAAACGCTGGGTACTCACACAGTTACTCGGAACCTATTACCATAACTTTGTCACCCATTTATTGGAAGCTGAATACCAACGCCGTATCTATGATTTGGCAGAGCAAGGTGTTCCACTCACAGCCAATGTGTTATGTAATCAAAAACAAGAAGCACTTGAAAATTTCTGGGGTGATGCAGTCACTTTTGATAAAGGAGCAGGTCTAACATGGATGCGTCAACAGCATTACTATATGGGACTGTATCCATATACATACTCGGCAGGCCTAACTGTATCAACGGCAGTGGCCCAAAAAATAAAAGAAGAAGGCCAGCCAGCAATTGACAGATGGCTCGATGTCCTTCGAGCAGGTAGTGCGCAAAAACCACTCGACCTTATCAAACAAGCAGAAGTGGACATGTCCAAACCTGATGCGATTAAAGTTGCAGTGGATTATGTAGGTTCGCTTGTGGATGAACTAGTTAAAAGTTATGAATAATATTTTAAGAAGGTGTTCAGCATTGGTGCTGGTCACCTTTTTTCGTACGGAGCTAGGGTGTTGGCTGGTGCGACGGGACTTTCCTTGATTCGGGAGCGACCGGGTACTGCTGAATGTGTTCATACGAAGAGGAAGTTGTGAACTTTGGCATTTTTTTGTGAACCTCAGCATTTTCACTGTGAACTTTAGCATTTCTATTGTGAACTTCCGTATTTCTCAATAATATGGACATATAAAACCCTGCATTTGCAGGGGCTTAAGACTTTTATTCAAATATCTCTTCAACAAGATGATATTTTCGACCACTGGTATCAGCTATCTGACGGTAATTACCTTTCAGCAAATTTCTAGCTGTGTTAATAGATGGAAGTTGCAAAAATTCCCTCGCATTCTTATTACTAATATATTCACATATCAATAAAGCATAGTCTCTTAAATCTTGTTTATGCGCCGTCTTAGAAATAGTCTTACATTGAATACAATTCCACTTTCCACTTTTTCGTATCATAGGAACTTCACCACATTTTGGACAAATCACGCCTGTTATTAACTCCTCTGGAGATACCTTAAATTTTTCCAAAGCATCCATGTTCTCTTCTGTATGTGCAGAAAGTAGTTTATAAGACAGTTCCATTAATTGATCCTCAGTTAGAACAGGTATGAGATGTTTTTGTTTCATTTCATCAATTTTACTCAGTATTTTATCTTTGCGTATTACTGTATTTGAAATGGCCTTATCGTTGGTAATATCTTTTAGAATGGTGTGTCGAGAACTGTATACAGCAATTTTCTCTATGGGGATGATGGGTAGATTGTAATTACGGAGCCAGCGAAGTAATCTTATATGTTGCAAATTAATTTGTTCAATTGGATTTGTGAAGGCGTCTTCCTTTCCTTGCTTTCTGCGGATTGACTGCCCAAAATCATCAAATGATACTTCACCATCAATATTTTTAACTTCAATAATTAAGAGAAATTTTTTGGATAGCAGGAGTATATCAATTTGGAAAAAACCATGAGCATCTGGTATTCGTAAGTGATGAAAAATGAGGAACTCATCATAAGGGAGAAAGCTAAGCGGAAATTGGAGGGCTATCTCGCCATTATAGCCTGCCCGGAGAATTCGAGCCTGACTGTTGACTATATCTTTGATTGGGTGGTTCAAAATTAACCTCCTGTTTAAAGCCTCTATCTGCAAAATATATTTGGATATCACAAGTGGTTGTACAATCAATATCATTCAACCTTTCTAACTTATTTGGATATTACAATATTCGATACCAATCGATAAATTCCTGCAGATCAATTAATTTTTTAAACTTTAATCTTTCCTTCTGCTCTACATCATGTACGTCCGCTCTGCCAAATTTATGAACTTCAGCATATCTTTTGTGAACTTCAGCTTTTATTCTGTGAACTTTAGCATTTCTTTCGTGAACTTCAGCCAATCTCTTGTGGCCTTCAGCATTCCCATCAAATTCATACCTAATTTCGCCGCAACGGTCCCTCAGATGTCAACAACATAAAAAAAGCTCCGAACCAAATCGGAGCTTCCCCGTTCTTATCTATCCAAAAATGCAATCACATCAGATGCGCTTTTCTCGCCGTGTTGAATGCAGTCTGGTATACCAACTCCATCATAAGAGCTTCCTGTCAGGAATAAACCTGGCAATTTTTCGGATGCATTGGCACGTACTTCTGCAACGCGTTCCAAGTGCCCGACATCATACTGCGGTCTGGCATTTTTAAAACGTGTAATAATACTGAATTCTGGTTTTGCCTTTAATTTCATTGTTTTATTTAAGTCTTTTAAAACGATGTCTGTAATTTCTTCATCTGATAGATCTACGATTTCCTGATCATTAGGTTTACCAACATAGCAACGGAATAATGCTTTTCCTTCTGGTGTTGTTGTTGGCCACTTGCGATGTGTCCATGTACAGGCAGTAATACGATAATTGCTGTCTCGGCTGACTAAGAATCCTGTACCATCAATGTCTTTTTTAATATCAGCTTGATTAAAGGCCATCACAACATTTGCTGTCGATGTAGCTGGAATATCATAGAGTGTTTTCAAAAAGTCGTATTGACTTAGCATCGTTGGCACTGCTGTATGTGGTGTCGCCATAATAACCGCATCTGCTTTGTAAACTTCTCCATTACTTAAAAGAAGATGATAGACTTTATCTTTTTTCTCTATGTGATCAACGGCTGTATTCGTTCTAATCGTGTTAGTGTCAAGTTTTTCTGCAAGACGTTTTACCAAGGTTTCCAAACCATTTTCCAATGAGAAAAATACACCTTCAGCCTTTTTATCACTTTTTAACTTTTTAGGACTACTCGGCATTGTTTTTTGTAAACCTTTCATCAAACTGCCATGCTTCTGTTCTGCTTGATAAAACATTGGATAAGTTGCCTTCAGACTCATTTTATCAATATCACCTGAATGGATTCCGGATAATAATGGATCAATTTGATGATCAACTAATTCATTTCCAAAACGTCTGCGCATAAACAAACCAAGCGATTGGTCCCCTTTTTCTTTGCTTTTAGGTAAGAAAAGATCCATTAAAGCACGTAACTTTCCATTTAAAGAAAATACATTGGATCGTAGTAGAGGGCGGACTTCTTTAGGGACTCCCATAAATGCACCTTTAGGCATTTTATGTAACTTATTTTTTATTAAAATGTACGATTGTCCCGTACCATTTCGAACAATTTGATCACTCAGACCAAGCTCTTCCACCAATTTTACAGCGGATGGTTTTCTTGAAAGTAAAGAATCAGGTCCCAATTCAATCGTAAAACCGTCTTTATTTAAACTTTCGATTCTGCCTCCCAGGCGATTGCTTGCTTCAACTAATTTCACTTCATAAGGCAAATTTCTTGCCCCTATTTGCTTTTGTAAGTGGTAAGCGGCGGATAATCCAGTGATTCCGCCACCTACAACAACTACTTTTTTAACATCCATCACACTTCACTCTTTACTTTATTCAATACCACTTTTGCTAGCGTACGAATGAAGTCAGGGTGAACATTTGGCATGGAAGGACGGTGATAATTCGCACCAAGTTCATCACATACCACTTTACATTCATAATCATTATCAAATAATACTTCCAAGTGGTCTGCAATGAAACCTACTGGAGCATAAATAAATGAACGGAATCCTTGTTTGTCATAAAGCTCCCGTGTAAGATCCTGTACATCTGGTCCCAACCATGGATCTGGTGTGTTACCTTCACTTTGCCATCCCAATGCGTAGTTTTTAATTTCAGTCTCTTCAGCTATTAATTCAGCTGTTTCTCTTAATTGCTCTGGGTATGGGTCACCATTTTGCAATATTTTCTCAGGCAGACTATGTGCTGAAACAATAAGTACCGCTTTCTCGCGTTCTGCTGCAGGCATTTTTGCATAAATCTCATTAATACCATTAGCCCAGAACTTGATAAACCCAGGTTCTGTATACCAATCTTTTACTGAATCAATTGAAATTCCGTGTTTTTTAGCTTCCTTGTTTGCACGATCATTATATGATTTCACACTGAAAGTTGAGTAATGGGGTGCCAGAACTAGAGAAACTGCTTCAGTGATGCCATCTTTAGCCATTGCTTCTACTGCATCCTCAATAAAAGGTGCGATATGTTTCAAACCAATGTAAGCTGTAAATTCATACTCATTTTGTGCTTGATTTAGGCTAGTTTCTAAAGCTTGTGCCTGATCTTCAGTGATTTTTGCCAATGGAGATATACCACCAATTGCCTTATAGCGGTCCTTCAAATCCTGCAGTGCTTCCGGTTCAGGCTTTCTTCCATGCCGAATATGCGTGTAGTAGGGTTCAATTTCTTCTTCTTTATTTGGCGTACCATAAGCCATTACTAATAATCCTATTTTTTTCTTATTCATTTTAAACAACACCTCTTTATAAGATTTCCAACTATTTCCCTGTGTAGGAATGAATAAACGCTGTCAACTTTTTCAATGTTGCAGGTTTAATATCCGGAGTTACACCATGACCTAGATTGAAAACGTATCTGCCTTGCTGCATCCCCTCGTCCAGGATTCCTTTCGTACGTTTTTCAATAATTTCCCAATCGGTAAGCAAAATTGTTGGGTCAAGATTCCCTTGCACAACCTTGGTCACTCCCATTTCTCTTGCTTCTGTGATTGAAGTACGCCAGTCAAGTCCAATAACATCTACCGGCAAGTCATTCCACTCCAGCAATAAATGACGAGCTCCCACTCCGAAAATAATTAAAGGGACATGATGCTTTCTTAGTTCAGAGAATATTCTCGTCATTACCGGTTTAATAAATACACGGTAATCTGCTGCATTTAATGCTCCTACCCATGAATCAAATATTTGAATCACCTTGACACCTGCTTCAACCTGAGCCTCCACATAAGTAATAATCATGTCTGCGAGCTTGTCCATCAATGCAAACCATGTCTCAGGCTCATTGTACATTAATGCTTTTGTTTTCTTATAATTTTTTGATGGCCCACCCTCAATCATATAGCTTGCCAATGTAAATGGAGCACCACTAAACCCAATTAGCGGGACTTCGAGTTGTTCTTCTGTTAAAAGACGGATTGTATCCATTACATATGGAATATCTGCACTTGGATTTAGTTCACCAAGTTTTTCCACATCGCTGAGTTTCCTAATCGGATTATGAATTACTGGGCCGATTCCGCTCTTGATCTCAACATCGACGCCCAATGATGGCAATGGGGTCATAATATCTTTATATAAGATTGCTGCGTCCACACCATAATTCTCAACGGGAAGTCGTGTTACATAAGCACATAATTCCGGCTGATGGGTAATTTCAAATAAAGAATACTTTTCTTTCAGTTCACGATACTCCGGCTGGGAACGCCCCGCCTGTCTCATAAACCATCCTGGTATATAATCTGTTTTTTCACCGTTATAAGCTTTTAAAATTGTATCATTACGTTTTATCGTCATAAGCTACTTCCACCCTTATACTCATTCTTCTATCTCCAATACTAACTATAGCTATTTCGGACAATACTGTATAGTAATGGGGATAGTTTGTCATTAATTTGCCTCATTTACCATACAAGTTCAACAGTTTCCGATCTTCCGCCTTCCATTTTGGTCAATGGGTCGTACGCTACTACATAGTACTTATTATTGCGGAATAATGCATTGTTAATCTTATATTCTGTTCCACCTATTACTTCTCCGATACGTTTATCTATTCCTTCGTTATCCTGATATATACGGTAAACAACTCGGTCATCTTCTGAGCCTTTCCATGTTAGTTTTCCCTGTACGAAGGATAATCCACCAAGTTCGAAATTAGCTGTAAGATTGGTTATTTCCGGGAGAATAATCGGTTCAGGTAAACCGTCTACATGAGCTGGCTTTGTGAATTCTGCGGTAAGTGAACCACCAGACTGGTTATCCATTTCAGTCAGAATCGATTTAACGAGACTGGTTGGATATGCACTTCCCTTTGTTAAATAATGGTCTGCGTCAGATTTATCATAGCCCATCCAGGAAGCAGTAACATAATCTGGTGTATAGCCTACAAACCAGGCATCTTTTGTTTGTCCTTCTACAAGTGTATGCTGCGTCGATCCGGTTTTACCTGCCAAGGCTTTTGGATATTCTCCAGCTGTTGCGGTACCACGTTCTACTGTATCAATTAACATTTCTGTCATATTCCATGCGACTTGCGGAGTAAAAACTTGCTGTGACTTCACTTCCGATTCAAAGATGACTTCATCATTTCGATCAATAATCTGATCAATCGTAGCGGATTCCATTATCTTCCCATCCGCAGGAAATGCCAGAAAGCTTTGTGCCATTTGTAGTGGTGTCACACCATGTGTCAAACCTCCAAGCGCGATCGATGTGCCTTCATCCTCGATTGGCATCCCTAACTTTTCCAAATAACGCTTCGAATAATCGATACCGATTTGATCAAGAAGCCAAACAGCTGACGTATTTTTCGATTGTACTAAAGCCTCATACATCGTTACTGTATTCGCATAAACACCGTCAGAATTGGAAACGGCATATTCGGAAGCCATCTGATCTGGAAGAAGTGAAAATGGGTGGTAAGTCTCCTCATGCATCATTGATGGACCGTAAACAGCAACCGGTTTAAAAGTTGATCCCGGCTGTCTTTGTACAGTCACACGATTTAAATCACCCATCTGGTAATTTCTCCCACCAATTGCAGAGACAATTTTTCCAGTGTCTTCCTCCAACATGACAAAAGCTCCTTCAACACCAGAAGTATTCCCAGGGAAAAACTCGTCTCTCTGATAGTGTTCATACGCAATCTTCTGTATGTCACTGTCCATGTTCACAATAATTCGATAACCACCACTTTTTAACTTATCCACAGAAAGCTGATGTTCTTCAGCAGCTTCTTTCATAACGAGATCGATATAGCTATCTGTCCAGGGTGTTGGCTCATTCTCCTGTATCAATAATCCCAGTGTCTTTTTTTGTTCATTCCGTTTCATCTCTGATGAAATATAACCGGCATCTTCCATTGATTGCAACACAATATTTCGTCTTTCTATTGCTTTATCCGGATGATTAATCGGAGAATACCCGTTTGGAGCTTTTACAAGACCTGCAATTAAGGCTGCTTCAGATAACGTTAAATCCTCTACCTTTTTTGAAAAAAAGTAATTAGAAGCCGCTCCCACTCCATACAAACCATGGCCAAAGTAAATTTCGTTCATATATAATTCCAGAATTTCATCTTTTGATAAATGTCTCTCGAGATATATTGCGGCCATTGCTTCTTTCATTTTACGTGTCCATGTTTTATCATTGTAGAGGAACAGGTTTTTAGCCAACTGCTGTGTAATCGTACTTGCACCTTCTACTTTACTCATAGCTAGAATATCCTTATAAATAGCACGCATGATTGACTTTATATCTACACCTTCATGGTCATAAAATCTTCTATCTTCTACGGCAACAAATGCATCTATTAAATATTCAGGTACTTGATCAATGGATACCATTCTACGATTCTCGTTATATAATGTACCGACGACTTCTCCGTCACGCGTTTCAATTGTAGTGGTTGCATCCAAAAAAAGATCCTCATCACCTACAACAAGCTTTCCACCATACAGGATCGTTCCAAAAGCTACAAGACCTACGATAAGAATGGAAACTGCAATCCATATAAACAGTTTAACTTTCCTCCGAAAGGTCCACTTCTTTTTATCCTTTTTTTCTTTTTTCCGCATATGTTCACCTCTACACATTTCAAAACTATTATACGACATTTTTCGCCAAGGTTAAAGAATATACTCCTTATTAGATAAGAATTACTTTAAATAACATCTAGTGTAGTTATTTAAAGTAAAGGGTAATATAATAATATATAAACGGCGAGGGGGGCTAAATGTATGAATGCATATATGACGAATGGTACGATTGATTTCCTGAAAAAAATCGAGCAAAAAAATCCAGACATTAACCTTCATTTAATGAATAGCAGTGAAGGTGGTATTGCTTACTATGAGAATAGTAATAGAAAGCTATTTAGTTCGGGTAGGGAATATGAGGTAATTATGCAGACAGGTGAGATTCTTAAAGAGGGATTTGTTGTTATGAATAATATTCCTGTATCTGATGAAAGTAAACCTGGATTTGAACACCGGTTTAAAAATCGCAGTAATACGGTTGAAGATATGACAGGATTCCAGGCATTTCGTTTACTGAGACCGAGCATAAATAATACGTATGTCGTATTTACCCAATGGCATACTGCTCATGATTTTGAAAACTGGAAGGAATCTGATCAGTTTAAGGAAGCACATAAAAATCAATCCGCAAAAAAGCCCGCACATTTCATGGAGCAGCCATTCCTGACTACATGTACTATGTATAAAGAAGAAGAATAAAGACTAAAAGCTAGCTGTATTTATTACAGCTAGCTTTATTACATACTATTTTAGTTTAAAACATACTCATTGAAGAATGCTTCATAATCTTCTTTCGGATATTGACCAACGAGTCGAGATACTTCTTCCCCATCCTCATAATGAACAACTGTTGGTGTTGATTCTATACCGTAGGAAATTCCTTGCTGACCAAATTCAAGTAGGTTATATTTCTTCATATCCACATCCATGTCTTCAGCTAACGGTGCTAAATACGGTGTTGTATTTTGACAATACACACATTCCGGGCTATAGAAATAAACCGTAACTTCCTCCTTATTACTAATCTTTTCATTCAATTCTTCAGGAAGAATCTGATTTTGGTATAACGGATCGTCCAGCTGATCAATTGTGGACTGACTCAAATCATTTGTTCCGTATGGATTTTCGTTACTGTCTAATGCTTGATTATTTTTATAGTCGATAACAAAGAATAGAGCGACAAATAATACAACAATTGAACCAATAATTATTAACATTTTCTTTCCCATAAGTTAGTTTCTCCTCATTTCTCTTAGTAGCATAAGATGCAAAATAAAAATAACAATAAATGCTATTCCAGCCAAAAACGGTATGGTTACAAACCCAAAGTAATCCACGTAAATAGCATTACATGGTACTCCACCAGTACATGTTCCACCTAATTCATGAAATGCAGAAACTTTTTGAACCATATAATGATACATGGAAACAAACATCCCAATTCCGCTCAGAATTAACCCTGGTAATGCTACATTAATTTCCTTCTTAATAGCTGCAACACCATAAATCACCACTAGAGGATACATTAAAATACGTTGGTACCAGCATAATTCACATGGAATATATCCCATTATCTCAGAATAAAACAAACTCCCAGCCATTGCCAGAAAAGCTTGTATCCATATGAGCAGTAATAAATTTTCTGCTTTCTTGGTCATATTACCCATCCGAATGTTCCTCTCTACTTTAGAGTACAGTTGTATTATACAAATGCACTCAAATAAATACAATTTTTTATTCTCGGCGTAAAGAATTATTTGACAAATTATTGAACACCTTATTTAATTTTATTATATTTGTTTAAACAATCCCCTCCGTCTTAAGACTGAGACCTGATTTTTTGGACAGATTCATACAGATATATAAATCCAACCAAACAAATAAAACCGATCACAAACCCAGCCATCACATCTGTTAAATAATGCACGTTAATTACATATCTGCTAATTCCGATAAGAAATACAATCAAAGCTAAGGTAATTTGAGTCGTTAAAATAGCTGATTTAGATTTCATTTTTTTCACTAGAAAATAGGCCAGCAAACCATAACAAACCATTGGAATCATTGCATGCCCCGATGGAAAACTGTATCCTTCTGCATTGGCAGCCACAGAAATACTTGGCCTTTCCCGGTCCACCACATTTTTTATAAAGAGATTTAAAATATGTGTTGCTAATGTCCCACCAGCGAATACAAGAGCAGCAAACCAATTCTTAAGCAATACCCATATTAAAACTGCCATTACAATTACAAAAGGAAAAAGAAAGGATCGGGAGCCCAGTTCCGTGACAATACGAAATCCCTCGTAAAAAACTGAATTATCAAGCGTACCAACCAATTCCCTTGTCCATCGATCAACATATGGGACACTACCATTAATAATTTGAACAATCCAACCTACTGTAACTACGAACACAATTGATAATAAGATTAAAATAATAGATTGCCTTTTGTTTTTCATTAACTGCTTCCTCCCCTTCTATTATCTTATCTTAAATTAGGTTTTAAAAAAACTGAATCGGGTATTTTAATAGTATACAAAATAATTAATAAAGGCAGGGGTATTATGGAAAAGGATTTACAAAATTTAATTGATGGTTTAAATAAAGATTTATCGCATGAGTATGGCGCTGCCATTCAATACACTTATAGCGCATCGGTTGTATCAGGTTTATACCGTTCCGCTCTCAAACCTTTCTTTGAGGCAGAAATAACCGACGAATTGGGCCATGCATTATATTTATCTGAAAAAATTAAATCGCTTGGTGGTACGCCAACTACGAAAGCGGCTGATGTACCACAACCTACAGAAGTTAAAGAATTATTGGAAGCTACGCTTCAATCAGAGTCGGATACAATTGATAGATATGAACAGCGCAAGAAACAGGCTGAGTCACTTGGCTATACTGAACTTGTTGTTAAATTGGAAGATTTGATTTCTGATGAGACACATCACAAGGAAGAAATCGAACGACTACTTGCTGATCCGAGACTTACTTAATATATCGTAACCCCCTTTCCTAAAGGATGGCTGTTAAATCAGCCATCTTTTATTTTTCTATTCAGTTTGCCAGTCTAAAAAGCTCTGCTTTTTAGATGCTCTGCACTACTACAATCGTTTTACATCACATGTTGGGGGTGTTAAGTTAAAAATTGTTAGAAAAATGTTATAATATTTATATTAAGGCTCTTTTCTTCATGTTTGTTGCCTTGTAAGCATGCTTGAGATAAACTTCGGCGACCGCTCTGGGAAATACACTGCGCTTTCCACGGGCGGCTGGTGAGCCCCTTCATGCTAACGCATTTCAGTGTCTCACCTATGTCTCTCTTCCCGTAGGAGTCTCCGTGTATTTCCCAGAGCTAGTTAAAAGGTTACTGACAATTACTTCATTTGCGGTAGCTAAAATAGCATCATACAGCATTACCAGTCCGGCATCGCTGTGGGCGGTGACTCCTGCGGGAATAGCACGTGTCCGAAGACCCCGCAGAGTGGGTTTCTCGAGGAGGCTGAGGCCGTGCCCAGAGCGATCCCGGACGGTGGGAAAAGCAGTTACTTCGCAGTTGATACATTTTGTGGCAAGAACAAATCGGGCGAGGAAACGCAGTCCCACTTTTGAAGAAATGTCATTATTAATACACGTACCTATTCAAAAGCATCATGCTTGCTTTAAATAAAGATTAAAGGTGGAGAATTATTTTGTTGAAAAATATACATAAATCGATTGATGAAATATATCCAGAAATGGTTGAAATACGTAGATATTTGCACCAATATCCTGAACTTTCTTTTCAAGAAACAAAAACAGCAAAATATATTGCAGATTATTATGAACAACTGGAAATTCCATATGAAGCCAATATTGGAGGTAATGGAGTCATTGCCACGCTTAAAGGGGGGAAACCAGGAAAAACGGTTGCCTTAAGAGCAGATTTTGATGGGTTACCAATTCAGGATGAAAAGGATGTCCCTTATAAATCTAAATTCCCGGGTATCATGCACGCTTGCGGTCATGACGGACATACGGCCACATTGCTAACACTTGCTAAAGTAATGAAGGAATACCAAGATGAATTGGAAGGAACCATTGTATTTCTACACCAACATGCAGAAGAATATGCTCCAGGTGGGGCAAAACCAATGATTGAATCCGGCGCCCTAAAAAATGTCGATGCAGTGTTTGGCAACCATTTATGGGCGACCCTTCCAGTTGGTGTGCTACAGACTTCTAAATCAGTTATGATGGCAGGTGCGGACCGTTTCGAACTTACAATTCAAGGCCAAGGAGGTCATGGTGCATATC
The DNA here is from genome assembly GCF_042650085.1 of Oceanobacillus longus. Lineage (NCBI taxonomy): Bacteria > Bacillati > Bacillota > Bacilli > Caryophanales > Bacillaceae > Oceanobacillus > Oceanobacillus longus. The sequence continues at coordinate 273,690 of NZ_JBHSAO010000008.1, forward strand.
CTCAGGAAACAAAAGATGCTATTGTGATCGCATCTGAAGTTGTTTCTCAATTGCAGCAAATCGTCAGTAGAAGATTGGACCCATTGAAAACTGCGGTCATCACAATTGGAATGTTCGAGGCTGGTAATGCTTTTAATATTATCGCGGATCGGGCAAAATTAACTGGAACTGTTCGACATATGGATGTGGACGTACAGGAAATAATTATTGAGGAAATGGAAAAAATCGTTAAAGGTATCTGCATTTCAAATGATGCTGCTTACACATTTGACTATGTTAAGGGATATCCACCATTAATGAACCATCCAGAAGAAGCTGAAATTGTATTAAAGGCAAGTAAAAACATTGTTGAAATTCATAAAGCAGAAGAAACACTCCCATACATGGCAGGAGAAGATTTCGCCTATTATACAATGGAGAAACCGGGTGCTTTCTTCTTTACAGGTGCAAATAAAAAAGGGAATCCATACCCACATCATCACCCGAAATTTGATATTGATGAAAAATCCCTGCCAATCGCCGCTAAAACTTTAATTGGGGCCTATTTCGGCTACCAACGCTCATAGATTAATAAGAGCCTGGGACATAACTAAAGTGTTTAACTCAAAGCCGAACATTTCGCCATAATAGCGAAGGAAATACACGGAGACTCCTGCGGGATGAAAAGCCTAGGTGAGACTACGTAGAGCGATAGCTCGGAGTAGGCTCAGCAGCGCCCGCGGAAAGCGTAGTGTATTTCCGTAGCGGTATATATGCAACAACTATGTTCGGATTTTACTTTGGTTAAAACACTTTTGTCCCAGTCTCTTTCTATTTCAATCGTGATTTTATATAACCGTTGACAAAAGTGACTGTAAATAGGAATCCAGCTGCAAAAGCAAGTATAAATCCTACATATTCACCTAACAGTAGAAACAATAGTGAAAAAATAAGTACTTGGATCCCACTAAGCTGATAAATGATTTTTAACACCGCTTCTTTTCTGTACGTTTTACCTACCGGATAAAGATCGAGCCATATATTCGTCCGATGATGTTGGTATAGTGTCATCATCTGAAAAGTACTTAAATACAGAAACAGAATCGCAAATATTAATTTTATCCACAAATTAGGAATAAAATAAATAAATAATCCACCCAAAATAATTAGACGAAGATACATTCCGAGGTAGTCACCGCTTCTAATAAAGGAAATACGGAACAAGTAGTTATAAGTAGCTTCCTTTTCAAAAGGGATACCTTTGCTTACGAAGTTCACAAGCCATTGCCTTTTCTTCACACGATTTTTCAGATGCGGTACATCAGCAAACATATTAGCAAGACGATAAAAAGCCTGCATTCTATTTCGATCCATTTCCACCAACATATCCCATACTATACCAGACTGCTTACTGGATAGATAGTAGTCATAAAGGAAAACACCAACGAATATGACAGATACGATTCCTGCAAACAGCATTTCCCCTTTGATTATAAAGTAAAAGATAACAACATTTAGTACTGTTCGTATGAAGAGATCCGTATTTCGAATCCCCGGCTCCCTTACTTTAAGCATCCACCAATTTGCAACTAAATTAGCAACCTTGAAAATAAGCACAATAACTAGTGTCAGCAGGTAAATATTGCCCTGTCTATCCGGATATGAAGCAAAGTATAAAGGGCCAAATGCTGCTGCGCAAAGCAACAATAAATATAATTGAATAACAAAACTGTAAATCAGTGAATTACGAAAATATGGCCCCATTTTGCTTTCTGCTACAATAATAAACACGAGGTCCGGTTCTTTTAGTAATGTTCTAATTGGACTATAGCTCACAATCAACCCAAATATCACACCAATAATAAGTGCAGTTGGAAAATTCTCAGGCAACTGTGCCAGCCACTGTTGATAATAATAGGCTGATGCAGAAATAAAAAAGAGAATTGCAAATACCATATGACTATTGAAAATGTATTTTAAATAACGGCTCGTCTCTTTTATATGGGAAGAGAACCGTTTTTTATAAAATTCATGGGAATCAAACATGGCTATCTTCTTCCTTCGTTAACTGCACATAAAGATCATCTAATGTTGCGCCAGCCATATTAAAGCTTTCACGTAATTCCTCGAGCGTTCCAATTGCTCTTACCTTTCCATCGTGTAAAATTACGAAACGATCACAATAGCGCTCCGCTGTCGCAAGAATATGTGTGGACATTAATACACCCGATCCGTTATTTTTCATCCCATCCATTAATTGTAAGTACGATTGAATACCCAATGGATCCAGTCCAACAAATGGCTCGTCCACGATATACAATGGAGGCTCAATTAAAAAAGCACACATAATCATGACTTTTTGACGCATTCCTTTAGAAAAATGAACTGGAAACCAGTTTAGCTTTTTTTCCAATCGAAATTCCTTTAACAAAGGTGGAAGCCTCTTCTCAAATACCTTTTCGGATATCCCATACGCCATTGCGGTTAGACGAAGATGTTCATGTAGTGTCAACTCATCATATAGTATTGGCATCTCAGGAATATACGCAATCTGATTCCGGTACGTTGCCGAACTTTCTTTGTATGACTTTCCATTTACACGGACGGTTCCTTTTTTCGGTTGCATTAATCCAATGATGTGTTTGATTGTTGTACTTTTTCCTGCACCATTCAATCCAATCAGACCGACGATTTCCTTAGGATTTACATCAAAGGAAATGCCGTGCAGTACATCTTTATGTGTATACCCACCATGCAGGTTATCAATATGTAATAATGATTCCACAAGAGTCCCTCCTCTTTACTGCCTTTAATTTTATCATTATTGGGAGGTCTTGCCAAAGCCAAACCCTACAACAAATTTGGTCATTTTTTTTATTATTGATGTATAAGTTGAACATTTCGGTACAAAATATAAAAGAAGAAACGAGGATGTCTCATCGCAACAAAATCTTGTCAACCGTAAATGAGGTGTCAGCGATCGAATATCTAATGTAGTTTCGTGTAAAAAACACACAAATGAGGTGTTAGTTTTCGATAATTGTTCTGAATTTCGCAGTAAACAAGATGGGGTGTTCGTGTTGGGATACTAATGAAATAAAAAAAGCCCTTTTACCAACGTCCACTTCGAGTGAAATGGATTATTGGTATGGCGGTTTTGTAAATTGTGAAGAATCATCCACGCATAATTTACTGATTGTTAACAATTCCCATGCATGAGGTGATGGCATCCTCTTTCTTCTTAAAGCAGGCAGGTCCGTGTAAAAAGCGGATCTAGCCTGTTTCCTTATTTTCCCCGAGTAATCCATTTTGTCAGAAAATAATAGTAATTACTTTACTTTTCTTCCTGAAACTTTATACAATAATATTAATATAATTATTGAAGGAGAGTCGATTTGAAAATGGCGCATGACGATTGTATTTTCTGTAAAATTATTAATGGGGATATTCCTTCAGCAAAAGTGTACGAGGATGAGCATGTATATGCATTCCTTGACCTTAGCCAAGTAACAAAAGGTCATACACTTGTTATTCCAAAAACACACACGAAAAATATTTTTGAAACACCACCTGAGGTTGCAAAAGAATTATTTGCAAGAGTACCAGTAATTGCTAATGCAATTAAGAAAACATATCGTCCACTTGGAATGAATCTGTTAAATAATAATGAAGCTGCAGCGGAACAATCCGTCTTCCATTTGCATATTCATATCATTCCACGCTTCGGAGATAGTGATGGTTACACACCGAATTGGACAGTACATACAGATGACTACACTTCCGAAGACCTGCAAAATATTGCCAGTGAAATAAGTGCAGCTATTTAGTAATCGTCCTGAAGTCCCTTTCACAGAAAATTTATGCTTTTTAATTGCAATAAGTTCTGGTATAATATCTTTAACATTCCGCAGCTGACAATAGTGTACAGTTGGGAATAAAAAAATAGCTGAGTAAAGCTGAGCAGAGGAGTTTTTACAAATGAATACAAGAATTTTGGTTATTTTATCACTTTTAGTGGGAATGGGTGCTGTCCTTCATACGGTTGTACCACCAATGTTATTTGGCGTTAAACCAGATATGCTGTTATCCATGATGTTTCTGGGAATTTTGCTTTTCCCTAAAATGAAGTATGTTCTTATATTGTCGATTGCAACTGGAATCATATCTGCTTTAACTACATCGGCGCCTGGTGGACAAATTGCTAACATCATTGATAAACCAATCACAGCTTTGCTATTTTTGGCAATGTTTTTATTGGTAAAAGACCGAGTCAGTACGAACCTTAGTGCACCTGTACTTACTGCAGTTGGAACGATGATTAGTGGGTCTATATTCCTTGCAGTAGCATTATTTATTGTGGGGTTGATGGAAGGCGGATTCCTAGCATTATTCATTGGTATTGTTTTACCAGCCACTGTTGTAAATACCATTATAATGATCGTTACTTATCCAGTAGTCCAAGGGATTATGAAAAGATCAAAGCCAATTACGGTCGCATAACACACCATTCCCACCCCTCTGACATTTGGTCAGAGGTTTTTTGTTTAGCTCTGTTCTAAACGTTTGTTATTTTTGCTACAAAATCTATAAACTCCCAAGTAACTGCTTGTTGATTTCCGCTGCGGACAGTTGCTTTCCGCGGGCACGGCCTCAGCCTCCTCGAGAAAACCACTCTGCGGAGTCTTCGGACACGTGCTGTTCCCGCAGGAGTCAACTGTCCTCCGCTCCAATCAACTGCCTTATTAGAGCGAATTCATTAACTACTCATTAAAGTGCTTTTAAACTTTTTATTGGACACTATACCAGCTCTGGGAAATACACGGAGACTTCTGCGGGAGGAAAGGCATAGGTGAGACTCTGAAATGCGTCAGCATGAAGAGGCTCACCAGCCGCCCGCGAAAAGCGCAGTGTATTTCCCAGAGCGATCGCCGAAGTTCCCTATTCTAGTTCGCATTTTATCTCAACTGCGAAAAGTATAAGCAACAAATATTACGAAAATAGCTTTTGTTTGTTTTAAGTGGAATTAAAAGCTTTCTTTTTTTATAATGTAAATTAATAAGATTAATTTTTAAAATGATGTTTGATAGCAGTACCAAAAGAGGAAATGATATAATGGAAGCAGGAAAGGAGCGCGTTATTATGTCTAGTGGAAAATCATTGGTACTGGGACTTCTGGTTGGAAGTACTCTCAGTGCTGCAGTTACATTATTAAGCACGCCTGAATCCGGTAGTTCCATACGAGGTCGTGTAAAAGATCAGGGAATGGAATTAGGAAATTTGCTATCGACTTTAAAGAAAGATGGCTTAAGACTAAAGGATCAGCTTACAAAAACTTCTAAAGAAGGTGCTGTTTTAATTAAGGAACTAACAGAGGAAATTAAAAATTCCCTTGAAGATTGGAAAGACACGGTGGAACCACATCAGGAAAGTATTTACCAATCTTTGGAACAAATTGAAACGAGTATTAAAGATCTCGAAAATAAAATGAAAACGCAATAATTTGCTTACACTGATAAAGAGCTTCCCATTTTTGGGAAGCTCTTTATCAGTGTTCAACAAAAAAACGTATCTATCTTCTTCGATATTTTTTATCATTTTCATCGAGTATTTTGCTGAATTCATCCATAAGAAGCGGAAAACATCCTTCTTTCTTCAAAGCCATTATTGTTTCATCTGGATTTAGCTTTTGATTCAACATTCCCGCAAAATGGATTAATAAAGAAGTGAAATCTAAAAACCCCTCCTCTTTTTGCGATTCATAGGTTTCATTTAGACCTTGAACCATCTCCATCAACACATTGTATTCTTCATGAGAAATATTATTTTCTATTATTAATTTAATCAAGGGGTATTGATTCAAATCTATAATTTTTGAAAGTAATTGTATATGAAAAGATGTAGCCGCATTCCGTTGATTACATGCTTCCAAACGTATACTCCCCCTTCCAAATAAAAGCAATTAATATAGCTGTAGTTCCATTGTACAGTATAAATAAATAATACATAAAAATAATTTACAAATAAATAATAAAAAAACCATTGATTTTTATCGACAAACGTACTATTATTCATGAAGTGCTCATTACAGTATGATAATAATACATTAGAAAGTATTGAGGTGATTCGGATATGAATTGCTGGAAATCTATAAACATATCAAAAGAAATTGGACAAAATCGACTGATGCTAATTTCTATAATTATTGGCGTCTTAGCATTTGTATTGTTATTTGTTCCTATCTCACTTTTACATGGCATAACCAGTATAATCGAATCAGGAATAATTCCCTTTATAATTGCACTTTTACTATTACCAATATTACACTCATTTATGAATATGCTACCTTTAATTATGATGCAAAAGCGAGTTAAAATCTATTTTAAATCTAAAGTTAAATGGTTTCCAACTTTTCATACGGAGGCCCATTTATCTAAATTGGAATCATTAATGGTCAGTTTGGCACCAACACTTTTCATAACGATACCTGGTTTAGTTGCAAGTCTTGTAATCCCAGATTATTATGTATATATTCTACTATTTACATGTATCCATATTGGTATAACTTCTATCGATTTTTTATATGTTTATCATATTATTAAAGCTCCAAAGAGAGCCTATATTCAAAATGTACATGATGGATTAGATATCCTTCTTAAAGAAAACTAGGAGTCGGGACCTGTGCCTAACTCCTTTTTAATTTGATGCAGAAATTTAAAGTACAGCAAATCATCTTTTACTATATTGACCTGTTCATTCACACTACTTTTTGGTAAAGTAAAGGTTACGGGGATCTAAGGGGTGTAAAGGGGGAAAAGATTATGTTTATCTTTTATATGATATATGCATTTATTGTTCTGGTCATTTTTAATTTCCTTATCAGTAAATTTTGTGTGAAAATGCAATTAGATAAAACAAAACAAGCCAAAAACTTTAGAGTGATCAATATGATTATGGTAGCATTACTTGTTTGTTCGTACTTACGTGTTCTTAATGTGGCAGTTTAACGGTATTTTATAGGTTTTTTACGTAAGACGATTCATTTCAAGGAGAAGTATGATATATTTATGATTGTAAAAACTAGAAGTTAACAAAAGATTAGGAGTGTATTTCAAATATGAAAAAATTGGCATTGGCTGCTACTCTAACAGCAGGAATATTCACATTGGCTGCATGCAGCTCAGACGAAGCAGATTCTGATATAGTTGTACAATCAACTGCAGGAGATATTACAAAAGAAGAATTTTATGAAGAATTAAAAGACCGTAATGGTGAAGCAATTCTTTCTGAAATGGTCACAGTAAAAGTGCTAGAAGATAAGTATGAAGTTACCGACGAACAAGTCGATGCAGAAATCGAAGCAGCTAAAGAACAATTTGGTGACCAATTTGAAATGGTCCTTCAACAAAGTGGTTTCGCTGATGAAGAGGCCTATAGAGAAGTTATCTATATTAGCTTATTACAAGAAGCAGCTTTAACAGAAGATGTTGAAGTTACTGATGAAGAAATTCAGGAAAGATACGACCGTATGGGAACAGAAATTGATGCCCAGCATATTTTAGTTGCTGATGAAGAAACTGCAAATGAAGTAAAAACGAAACTCGATGAGGGTGCTGACTTTGCTGAGCTTGCTGCAGAATACTCTACAGATCCTTCCGCACAAGATGGTGGGAACTTAGGTTATTTCACTGTAGGAGATATGGTACCTGAATTTGAAGAAAAAGCGTATAGTATGGAAGCTGGAGAAATCAGTGAACCTGTTGCTTCAGAATTCGGTTTCCACATCATAAAAGTGAATGATAAACGTGAAACAGAGGAACCAGTTGGCGAACTTGAAGATGTTAAAGATGATATCGAACGTGATTTGGCTGCTTCCAAACTGGATATGACAAAAGCGCAAGAGAAAATTAATAGTCTGGTACAGGATGCAGACGTCAACGTTAATATAGAAGGATATGAAGATTTATTTGCACCACCAGAAGAAACAGAGGAACAAACGGAAACAAATGAGGAAACCGAAGAAGAAGCACAAGGATAATATCTTACAAAAATAGGCTGTCAAGGAGCATTTAACTCCTGACAGCCTATTTTAATTAGATCGCTGTTGTTTTCTTGCTTCACGCTTCTGCCTATCCTCTTGTATTCGCTCCAGATAAATTTTACCTTCTCGTTCAATAAATTGTTGATCTAATTTTCTTTCTGCAAGCATTGCTCGATAAGCCATATACCCACTAAGGAAAATCAGGATAATTACTGCGAAAACCCATAAAGGAATTGCTTCCATCATTTATCCTCCTTGTCCAATCCTTTCTATCATATATATGAACAAAAATGAGGAAAATAACTATAGGTTAATTTTCTTCGAATAAAGGTTTATAAAACGCTCGGTTATCCATTGCAAACAACCGCTCGGTAAACTCTCCAGGTTTGACTTTATCGAGCGCCCGATTGAGCATATTCATTTTTGCGTCGATTAAATCTATCAAATGAAGTAATTCAGCTTCGCGCACCAATGGAGGCGTTGGACTTCCCCATTCTGCTCTACCATGGTGGCTTAAGACCAAATGTTGAAGAATTAATACTTCTTCTCCCTCTATTTGAAGTTCTCTGGCCATTAAACCGATTTCCTCCACCATGATGGGAATATGACCAAGCAACTTACCTTCCAATGTATAAGAAGTTGTTACGACCCCAGAAAGCTCCTTTAATTTACCGAGATCATGCAATATAATCCCAGCGTATAATAAATCCTTATTCAATTCTGGATACAGTTTATGTAGTTCTCTTCCTACATGAAGCATACTCACGATATGGTGAGCCAATCCAGATGCATATTCATGATGGTTTTTGGAGGCTGCAGGATACGTAAGCAGCCCTTCCTGATACTTCTTAATAAAAGCCCGTACAAGTCGTTGTATCGTAGGATTTTGCATCTCAAAAATAGCTTCTGTTAGCTTTTCTGATAAATATGCTTTCTCCACAGGTGCTTTCTCCACAAAATCAGATATTTGAACACCATCAGTTGGTTGTGCAGGACGCAATGACATAATCTTCAATTGCGATTTTCCCCTGAACTGATTTACTTCTCCTGTTACTCGAATAATCTGTTCAGCAATAAAAAGGGATTCATCCTCTTTTGTGGCATCCCAAAGCTTTGCCTCCATTTCACCAGTGGCATCCCTCAGTATCAGTGTCAGAAATGCCTTTCCATTGCTTGCCACTCCCTTGGTAGCTTCCTTGATTAGTAGAAAATCATCGAAAGTATCTCCTACTGCACTATATCCAATTCCCTGTTTCATATATTCCCCTCCCTAGTAGTTGATAAATAACACTCTATATTGCAAAATATGTCAGACATACAGGTTGCCGGTAAGGTCAATTCGTTTCATCGTTGATACTGCAGCAATTTCCTCTTTGCATGTAAAAAGAATGACTTGCTGTTTTTCAGCTGTCTGATTCAGCATTGAAATCATTCTTTTCGTTCTTACAGCATCGAAATGTACGAATGCATCATCTATAATAAATGGTAATCCATGTTTTTCACTCATAATTTCACTGATTGCCAAACGCAATGAAACGTATAACTGATCGATGGTACCCTGTGATAATTCATTTACAGTGTATCGTATATGATCGTATGTTTCTACTTGAAAAGGGTGGTTTTCTGTAGGTGCATAGACAAACACATATCTATTTCCGGTCAATTCTTTGAAATATTTGGTCGTTACTTCAATTACCTTTGTTAAATATTTGTCACGATAATCTCTTTTTGTCTCGCTAAGCATTTCTTTCGCGGTTTTTAGGACAGCCCATTCTTTTGCCATACTTTTTAACTGTTCTGCTTTCATTTCATAACGATGAAGACTGTTAGAATAGGATTCAGACGATTCCATTGCAGCAAGTTCTGCCCTAATGGCAGCAATTGTTTCTCTTTCCTTTTCCACTTTTTCTTCCAACCTATCCACCGATATCGCAATCTGCTGTTGCATTATTTTTAATTCTTCTTCTGTTGTTGTGTTGTTTGTATACTGTTGAAAGCTTCCTTGAGGTAAGATTTTAATCAGCTGTGCAACCGTTTTTTCCAATTCCACTTTTAAGTCTTTTCTTTCTTTTGTTATCCTTGCATGGGAATAAAATAATTCTTCTGTGTCAACTTCTGCAATTTCATATAATTGCTTTATTTCGATCTCATATGTCTGCATTTTCTGTCTTAATTCCTGGTGCTTGTCTTTTAATTCATTTCTTAATTTGCAATAGTGCTCATACTCCTGTAATTTTTCATCCTGTGTTTTTACCATTTTTCGAATTACATGAAGCTTATTTTCATCGCTTTTGTCAGTGATATCGATTTCTGAATACTCCAAGAACCGATCGACCTTCTGTTTGAAGTCACGTATCTCTTCTTCAAGTACAGCAGCTTGTTTAGCATGCTTTTGCCGCTCTCTGAGCATTTTTGAGATTTGATTTAATTTATGAAAGAATTCTGGCCAATAGGATACTTCCACCCTTTCCAAATAGGGAAAGTTCTCATATTGCTGATGGATTTGCTGCTCCAAACGTCTTGCTTTTTCATCCAATTGTTTTTTCTTTTCAGTCCATTTAATGAATTGAACACGTCCAAGTTTCTCTTGTTCCTGAAATGCTGTTAATTCATTTTTATTTTTATAATGAAGTTCCAATAAATTCTCCGCTTCAACTTTTTCCGCTTCTGTAACTAGGACCGCAGATTGCTGAGAGTCAGTTTGGAACATCCTGTCCATTTCATTAACGGAACGTTTTGACATCAACCATTGCCCTGTACCGAACGCGATAACCAAAATCATAACCGTAAATAGCCATGGTAGATCCGCAATGAATGCTCCTATTCCTAACAAAAGGGCCAATAGGATACTACCAATTAAAATAGAAGATGCTTTCTTTGACTTTGCTGCTTTACTTTTATCCCATGCTTTCTTCCCTGATTCGGTCTCCTGTTTTAGTTTCTCCATTAGATGGTACTCACTAAATGCACTTACCCGATCATGAAGCTCATCCACTTGGTTATCTGTTAAAAGTTGATTTTCAAGCTGTTGAATTTGATTTAGTAGAAATTTTTGTTCGTGTTCCAGTTGATTATGCTCCACTAAAAGTTGTTCCTTTTCTAGTTTTTGCTGTTCTTTTTCATTTCTTATTTGATTCCAATTATTTTCTAAGTAAAAAGGGAGTTCTAGACTTTCCATTTCTTCTTTCTGTATACCTATATTTAAGCGCTCTATTTCTTCATCTATACGACGTTTGTTATCAAGCATCGTATTCTTTATTTTTCTCAGCTCTAACATGTATGAATCTACTTCTATTTGGTTATCAAGGAGCGCTACCGCTTCATTTTGGATGGATTCTGAATGCAGATCCTTTTCAATCCTTTTCAATCGATCTGTGCAGGTTATCTCATTTTCATGGAGGACATTCCATTCACTTTGTAAAGGAAGCAATGCTTCTTTCCATTTTTCCAGACGTTCTATCCCACTTTCGGGAAATGGAATATTTTCCGGGTACGCAGCAAGTCTGTCTTTCAGTTGATGATAATCCTGAATGAATGCAAAGGCATGTAATTGCTTTTCAATGGAAATTGCCTTGTTATTTTCCACTTTTAAATCTTGCTGGTGTTTGCTTAATTCACGTTGCGACACCATAAGCGCTTCCTTCTTGTTTCGATAGGATGCCTCTTTTTCACGAAAGCTTTTTAGTGAGTCATCTATCGTTTTCAGGGATTCGATTTGCTGGTTGATCAACGGTTTTTTACCTGTCGCTTTAAATAACTCACCGATTTTCATGTCCAATCGTCTCTCAATGGAATAAATACTGTTTGAGCCTGTTAGACCAATTCCTAGTAATACTTCCCCTAAATCCTCATCCTTCATGTTCCGAATTTCTGTTAAATCCAAAGCTGAAAAAGAAAAAATAGATTGGTATGTTTTTGCTGTCATTCCGTTGAGTATTTTTTGCAGCCATACTTCATCATGTACTTCACCATCTGGTGTTAAACATACTGCAGCACCATTTTTCACTTCATCGAACCGTTCGATGACGATAATCCCTTTCTCTGGATGATCCAGTGTCATCCGTCCACCCATTTTCCCGCTTGTTTTTGGTCGATAAAAGTCGCGCTGTTTCGGGGTAAGACCAAATAGCATAAATAAAATAAACCTTTGGATTGTTGATTTTCCTGACTCATTTTCACCGAAAATACAAGTGGCAGATTCCTGCGAAAAATCAATTTTATAATCCGTCCATTTTCCGAATCCATTAATTGTTGCATTCAGGATTTTCAACATACTCACCCTTTCAAAAGCTCATTGATCAGCAGCTGCTTTGCTTCTTCTTTTATTTCCATCTCTTCTTCATCTGATAATCTGTTCAAGTATTTTCTTGCTTGTTTATGCTGAAACAATTCCTTCGTATAGGAATGAATGGATACCTTCTCAAAATGACGTGTTAGTTCTCCAATAAAATGATTTCCTTTAGCCGCCTCTTCATCCGATATCTGTTGGTTAACATCGACAGACACTCTAAAAATAAAACTCCAATTTTGTTTAACTACTATAGATTCATTTACAAGTTCAATTACATCCTCAATCCGTTTTTCATTTTCCCATTCCTTCAGGCGTATTTGATCGCTTTTTAACGTCACATCCAGAAGCTGTGGATAGTCTGTATCGATTAATGTTTTTAGAATATGTTTTTCTAATTCATGGATTTGTTCACAGGCTGAGACATCGATGGTAAGTGCTTTAAACTGAATTGCCTGCAGGGGAATAAAAGAAAGCTCTGAACCCTGTTCATCCAAAATAACATGATAACAGCCTTTTTCATCCGTTTCCTTTCTGTTTCGCCCCTGTATGTTTCCTGGATAAACAATCGGAGGTGATTGCCTCAGTATTTCCCGTTTATGTATATGTCCCAGTGCCCAGTAGTCAAAATCCTTCTTCCCCATGTCATTTAATTGAAAAGGTGCATATACATCATGTTCTGTATTGCTTAAAATACTTCCGTGAAGCATCGCAATGTGAAATGGTATAGCTTCACTGCTGATATTGTATTCTTCAACTTTTCTCTCTACGACAGCACGATTTTCATAGCTAAACCCATAGATCTGAGCCATCTTTTGACCGCCACTTTCGAATGTAAACTGACTTACCTTCTCATTTGGAAAGATGAACACATTTTCCGAATAGGTCACCGGATGAATATTTCCGTTTATAAAATCGTGGTTCCCATAGGATAGATACACGTTTATCTTATACTGCTGCAATCTCTCAAATGCTTTACGCAATCGTATCTGCGCCTTCAGACTTTGCTTTTCATTATCGAATAGATCTCCCACAATAAGCACAAAATCCACTTTTCTTTCAATTGCTGCATCGATTAAATGATCCAGTGCCTGAAACGTACTTTCCCTGATTTCCCGAAAAACGTTGTCAGGTGCATTGATTAAACCCTTAAAGGGGCTGTCCAAATGCAAATCAGCAGCATGAATAAATGATATTTGTTTTCTCATATGGCTCCCCTTTTTTTCTTATTTACTCAACTTTCGCAGCAATAAAATAACTTCCAACAGTTAACTGGATAATCTTAGAATGTCTCTAATTTGCTAACCATGATTAAAACAAGACTGTTTTCGTACTATTTTAGCCTTTTAGTCATCGCAGAGTTGAGATAAAATGCGAAGTAACTGCTTTTCCCGCCGTCCGGGATCGCTCTGGGCGGTGCTTTCCGCGGGCACGGCCTCAGCCATCAAAGAGAAAACCACTCTTTGGTGTCTTCGGACACGTGCTTTTCCCGCAGGAGTCACCGCCCACAGCGATGCCGGACTGGTGAAGTTGTATGTTGCTATTTTAGCTATGCAAGTATAGTAATTATTAGCAACCTTCTAACCAGCTCTGGGAAATATACGAAGACTCCAGTGGGAGGAAAGGCATCGGTGAGACCCCGGAGTGCGAAGCACGAGGAGGGCTCACCAGCCGCCCACGGAAAGCGAAGTATATTTCCCAGAGCGGTCGCCGAAGTTTATCTTACATCGCAGTTTATAGAAAATCCGATGATAAATAGCAACAAGTTATGAAAATAGCTTTGGAGTATAAATGTATTCAGACTGCTCAATGCAAACAGTTAATCTAAAGTCAACAGTGTATATCCAGCTCTCCTAATTTTACCAATGCTTATATGCCCATTTCACTCTGCGAAAGTTAATTTATTTACTTATCTCCATTCTATCAAAACAGATAACAGAATGCACGTTCTATTTAGAAGTCAGCCACAAAAAAGATGACACTATGATTATCGGTGTCATCTTCTAGTTTCTATTATTTAACTAAGTCCGTTGCTCTTTCCTTTAGTGTCCCTGGATGTTGCTCTTTCGTCCATGTGCTCTTGGCAGGAATTTTTGTATGATCTGCACGACTTGCGTACTTTTTCGCTATTTTTGTAACTTCCTGCATTAAGCCCTCATCCAAAGTAATAGGCTTTAACCCTTTTGATAGGAACAAGTCATTTTTTACATGTAAATCGTTTTCTGCTGCTTCTTTACGAGGATTGGGAACATATGCAATCTCTCCATTTGTAAGTTCACTAACAAGTTGAGCCAAATCATTCACACGGTGTGTTTCTGTCATTTGATTATAGATCATAACTCTCTCTTCACGTTTTGGTGGATTTTCAATCGCCAACTGTATACACCGTACCGTATCCTGAATATGAATAAATGCACGTGTTTGTCCACCTGTTCCATGAACGGTAATTGGGTGACCAACTGCCGCTTGCATGAGAAATCGATTTAATACAGTGCCATAGTCACCATCGTAGTCAAAACGATTAATAAGTCTTTCATCCATTTTCGTCTCTTTTGTATTTGTTCCCCAAACAATTCCCTGATGGAGGTCTGTTATTCTCACGCTATCATTTTTGTTATAGTATTGAAAAAGTAGTTGGTCCTGCGATTTCGTCATATGATAAATAGAGCCAGGATTTGTTGGGTAAAGGATTTGCTGATCAATTCTATTCCCTGCCTCCGTCTGCACTTCGATATCAAGATAGCCTTCAGGAATTTTCATTCCCGCAGTACCATAACCATAGACGCCCATTGTTCCCAAATGGATTAGGTGTATATCCAGACCTGACTCAACTATTGCACATAACACATTATGTGTTGCATTTAAATTATTATTAACAGTATAGCGCTTATGTTTTGGTGATTTCATTGAATAAGGAGCAGAACGTTGCTCAGCAAAATGTATAATGGCATCCGGTTGTTCATCAATGATTACTTTTAAAAAATAATCATAATCATTGGCTATATTAATATTATAAAAGTCTATTTTTCTTCTGGAAATTTCCTCCCAAACTTTCAATCTTGTCCCCATGGGCTGGATAGGTGTTAACGACTCGGCTTCCAGTTCATTGTCAATGTTACGTCTCGACAAATTGTCAATGATAATAACATCATGACCTGAATTGGATAGATGAAGGCTTGTAGGCCACCCACAAAAACCGTCCCCACCCAGGACAACAATTTTTTTATTTGATTTTAAATGTTTATTTTGTAAGTTCAATTTTTCCACCCTTTCTTATGTTCTCTTCATATAGAAAGAAGATATACATATAAAAGTTAATTTAAATAGAGTATAACTAACATATCAAAATTTTAACAGAGTTTAGTATATTCCTTTACATATGTAATTTTTTACAAAAGTTTGATTTAAATTAGTAAAGCAACCCTGCTTATCTATTTATACCAAAAAAGCTGGCTTCTCAAAGAGAAACCAGCTTACCTTATGTTAAGCTACAACATCATAGCCTTGCTCTTCTACTGCTTCACGCATCGCTTCTGAAGTTACTTTGTCTTCATCGTAAGTAACATCTACTTTTCCTGTAGCCAAATCCACTTCGGTATTCGTGACACCATTTAATTCGTTAAGGGCACCTTCTACAGACATTTTGCAATGCCCACAAGTCATGCCTTGGACGTTTAAAGTCGTTTTCATTCTGTTATCCCCCCTTTCCAAGTTAGTAGTAGTGCTATATTTTAACTCGCTTCAAGCGAAGTGAGTTCGTAACAACACTAACAGAACTTAATGCCATTGCTGCCCCAGCAATCCATGGAGCAAGAAGACCTAGAGCTGCTATTGGAATTCCAGCCGTATTGTAACCAAAAGCCCAGAATAAATTTTGACGGATATTCTTAATGGTTGCATGACTGATTTTAATTGCTTTTGGTAGGAGCAATAACTCTCCTCCGAGAATTGTAACATCAGCTGCCTCAATTGCGACTTCCGTACCCGTTCCAATTGCGATACCAATATCCGCAGTCGCAAGAGCAGGGGCGTCATTAACTCCATCACCAACCATAGCTACTTTCTTACCTTTATTCTGTATTTCTTTTACTTTATCTGCTTTTCCTTCAGGCAATACTTGAGCGATTACTTGATCTATTCCAACCTGCTTTGCAATCGCTTGTGCAGTTCTTTCGTTATCCCCTGTTAACATGATCACTTCCAGACCTTGCTCTTTCAATTGTCTGATTGCTTCCGGTGCAGACTCTTTAATTGTATCAGCTACTGCAACCGTACCTCGATATGCTCCATTAACAGCAATCAGCATTGCTGTTTTACCAATTAATTCAAAATCAATTAACTCTTGTTCAACGTCATTAACGTTTACCTGATTATCATTCATTAATTTCCGATTTCCGACAACTATCTTATACCCTGAAATCGTTGCTTCAATACCATGTCCGGGTATCGCAGTAAAACTCTCCACTTCTACTAATTCAATATCTTGCTCTGTTGCATAAGCAACGATTGCTTCTGCAAGTGGATGTTCAGAGCCTTTTTCTGCACTAGCCAGTAATTTTAATGTTTCATTGTCGCCTGTAAAGTCAGTAACCTCAGGTTTCCCTTTTGTAATCGTTCCCGTTTTATCCAAGACAATCGCATTTAATGCATGCGTAAGCTCCAGATGCTCGCCACCTTTGAATAAAATCCCATTTTCTGCGGCTCTTCCGGTTCCAACCATGATTGAAGTTGGTGTTGCAAGGCCCAATGCACAAGGACAAGCAATGACTAGAACAGCAATCGATGCGATAAGAGCAGTTTCAAATTCACCTGGTTGCACAAAGAAAATCCAAACAGCAAATGTTATAATCGCAATAACTACAACAATGGGAACAAAATATCCGGATATGACATCAGCCAAACGCTGAATTGGAGCTTTTGACCCTTGAGCATCTTCTACTGCTTTTACAATCGATGCAAGTGCTGTGTCTTTACCGACTTTTGTCGCTTCCATTTCAATCGATCCATTCTTATTGATTGTTGAACCAATAACGGTTGCTTTTACTTCTTTTTCAATTGGGATTGATTCACCAGTAATCATGGATTCATCCACAGCTGTTCTACCCTTAACAACAATACCATCTACTGGTATTTTCTCCCCTGGCTTTACAACGATGCGATCACCAACAATCACATCTTCAATTGGAATCATCGCCTCTTCGCCATTTCTCATAACCCGAGCTTGTTTTGCCTGTAAGTGAAGCAATTTGGAAATAGCAACTGTTGTTTGACTTTTTGCCCGTGTTTCCAGATATTTTCCGAATAAAATTAATGTAATCAAAATGGCACTCGTTTCAAAATAAAGATGTGGCATATAAGCCGGGTTGCCAATGGTTTTAAATGCTTCATATAAACTGTAGAAATATGCTGCACTGGTTCCAAGAGCAACGAGGACATCCATATTCGCTCCCCCATTACGCAAGTTTTTATAAGCACCAACATAGAACTGCCAACCAATAAAGAATTGGACTGGCGTTGCTAAGGCAAATTGAAACCATGGATTCATGAATATATTTGGGATTTGCATACCAAATAAATGAACCAACATCGTTAATAATAATGGTAAAGATAATATGGCCGAAGCGATCAGTTTTCTTTCCATGTGCTTAAGTTGCTTTTCTTTATGCGTTTTCTTCTCTTCCTTATCTATCTTTGGTTCTGCATGATACCCAATTTTTTCGATTCTACCGAGAATATCAGATACTTCAATCATACCAGGGTTGTATTCAATGACAGCACTCTCCGTAGCCAAGTTAACATTCGCATGCTTGACACCTTCCTGCTTATTCAATACCTTCTCAATGCGTGTTGAACATGCAGCACAAGTCATTCCAAAAACATCCAGCTCCGCTTTCTCATTAAGAACGCCGTAGCCAATTTTTTCTATTTTCCGTGTAATTTCATCCATCGATGTTATCGATGGATCATAATCGACCGTTGCCTTTTCCGTCGTAAGATTTACTTGAGCTTCAACACCATCCATTTTATTCAACACTTTCTCAATTCTATTTGAGCAAGCTGCACAAGTCATTCCCGTTACACCAAGTGTTGAATGTTTTGCATCACTCATCTGAATCACTCCCTTACTTTGAAAACTGTTTCATAACATCCATCAGTTCATCGATGGCTTCATTGCCTTCACCGGTTTTTACTGCATCACTGACACAATGTTTCACATGTCGTTCCGCTACTTCAAATCCCACATTTTTCATTGCGGCATTTATTGCACTAATTTGCACTAAAATATCTACACAATAACGGTCTTCTTCGACCATTTTTTGAATACCACGAACTTGCCCTTCTATCCGCTTCAAACGGTTAACGACAGCTTGTTTCTCATCCCTCGTTCTAGGTGTTGTCGGGTGATCATGTAAAAATTTATCCATAGGATTCACTTCCTTTTGTTTATACTTATACTATACCCCCCTAATGTATATTTGTCAAAATTAAACTGAATCAGAAGGAAAGAAAATAAGTAAAAGACTGTATTCCTTCTAAAAAATCTGTTAAAGATTGGTTTTAGTTCAAATGCACCCGGGAAACATATAACTGTATAAACTATAAAACACAATTTATTCAGGAGGTTTTTTAAATGTCCCATGAACAACATCAGGAGTTAATTCAGATGTTACATTCGTGTATGACAGCATGTAACCATTGCTTCGATGCGTGTCTAAAAGAAGAAGATGTTAAGATGATGTCGGAGTGTATTCGTTTGGATAGAGAGTGTGCGGATATTTGCAACTATCTGGAACAGGCTCTTTCCAGAAACACACCATTTGTTACTGAATTAGCGTCTGTTTGCGCTAAAATTTGCGAGGCATGTGGAAATGAATGCAACAAGCATGCACATAATCATTGTCAAAAATGTGCGGAAGCATGCTTTAAGTGTGCAGAGGCATGTAGAAATGTAGCTTCATAAACGCTCAACGACAGGGGAAGAAGTGACGAATCACAAATGGCTTACGGAAAGTGAATTAGCCCCAGTTGAATAGTTTCACGATAAAAAGACGACTTTGATTTTAATATCAAAGTCGTCTCTTGAGTCATCCTTAAATTCTCTATCTACTTCGAACAAGTAAATTAACTGCTTCATTAATGACCGATTCTGCACTTTCTCCATTTGCTTGTTCTTCGCGTATGCATTGTTCTAAATTTTTACTCACAATTAATGCGGAAGTTCGATCAAGGGCACTTTTGGCTGCTGATAACTGGGTAACAACTTCTTTACAATCCTTTTCTTCCTCCATCATTTTTAATACCCCTCTAATTTGTCCTTCAATTCGTTTCATTCGATTCATTACTTTTTCATCATAATTCAAAACAATCCATCTCCTTCATTTTTTATAAGCATTAGCTGCAATAACAAGTTTATTGGGGATTCCATTAAAGTGTTGTCTTAAAATTGGAATGGGAATATTAAAGTGTCCGTTTTAGTTAATCGTTCTACTTGAAGTAGTTAAAAGCCACTTCCTTTCATCGAAGTGGCTTTTCTATTATATCAAATATTATTGGTATCACATATTATTTCTCTTTTTTGGAAAGAGCAATCGCCTTTTTGAAGTCTTTTAATGAACCGGAACGTCCATACATTAAAACGCCTCCACTATAAACTTTAGCACCTACATAGGCAAGCAGTGCTATCGTACCTATCAGTATGCCAATGGATAAGGCTACTTCCCAAATTGGAATATCGAGCATACCAACACGTAAAAACATAATCATCGGTGTAAAAAATGGAATAAATGAAGTTACCTGAATAAATGTAGAGTCCGGCATACTCAAACCGAACATTGCAATAAAGAATGCAACCATAATAAGCATAATCATTGGTCCTAAAAGTTGATTGACGTCCTCTATCCTACTAACGAGTGATCCTAGCATCGCAGCCAGTGTCGCGTAAAGTAAATACCCTAGGATAAAAAATACAATTGCATAAATAAAAATAGTAGGTGATGTGTCCTGGAAACCAAATGAACTGAAGAATTCTCCGTTAAATTCATCTTGTTTGGCAAGGATTAATCCATATCCAACGGCAACAAATAGTCCTACTTGTGTTAATCCAACGAATGCTACCCCAATAATTTTTGCAAACATATGCGTGACAGGGGATGCACTTGAAATCAGTATTTCCATAACTCTTGAAGATTTTTCGGTAGCCACATCTGTCGCAATCATTTGCCCATAAATGATAACTGCCATATATAGTACAAACAGCATAATATATACAATGCCTCTAGCTTGGCTAAGTTCTTCAGAAGTTTTTGCGGATTCATCCAATGCCACTGTTTCAAATGGGATTGGAGCGTAAATATCGGTAATCGTTGACTGATCAATTCCTGATTGCTGTGTTGCAATAACAATCTTTAACTGTTGAAGATGTTGTTCGAGAGCAGTTTTTGTCCCTGAATCTGCAATATTATTTGCGTAGTACGTAGCTTCCGGGATTTGATTTTCATTCATCGTTAGTACGACAAGTGCTTTATATTCCTCATTTTGAACCGCTGTTTGCGCTTCATCTACGGTCCCTTCAAAAGGGACAAGTTCCAAATCTACATCCGCTGCAGCAAAACTTTCCTGCAAAGGTTCCAAGTAGGTACCAGATTCATCTATAATTGCCACTTCTTCTGTGCTATCATCTGAAAATAACTCTATGACACTTTGAAAATTTGCAAGACCAATAAGTACGAGCAGCATAATTGCAGTACTAATTACAAATGATTTTGTCTTTACCTTTGTAAGATACGTATGCGACAGAATAATCCAAAATTTATTCATAAGATGCACCTACCTTCTCAATAAAAATATCGTTCAATGATGGTTCCTCCAAATCAAATTTACGGATAAAACCCTGACCCTGTAATGCAGAAAAAATCCTTTGCGAGATTTCTTCATTTTCAATTTGCAATTCGCATCCTTGTGCTATTTTTTTATATTGTACAACTCCTGGGAAGTTCTCCAGAAAATCAAATGAATGATCCCCATGAACGACAAGATTCTTCCTGCCAAATGTTTGTTTTATGTCTTTCAATGAACCTTGAACAACTGGTTTTCCTTTGTGTAAAATACATAGATGCTCACATAACTCCTCAACATGTTCCATTCGGTGGGATGAAAATACAATCGAGGTATCCTGCATTTTTAAATCCACGACAGCTTCTTTTAACATTTCAACATTAATTGGGTCCAGGCCAGAAAATGGTTCATCCAAAATCAACAATTTTGGTTTATGGATAACTGCAGTGATAAATTGAATTTTTTGTTGATTCCCTTTTGACAGTTCATCCACTTTTTTGTCTATGTATTCTGGAACTTTAAAACGTTCAAGCCAGCTTTCAAGCTCTATAATGACCTCCTGTTTTTTCATACCACGCAGTTTCCCGAGATAAATTAATTGGTCCCTTACCGTTAACTTCGGATATAACCCTCTTTCTTCTGGCAGATAACCAATTAAATGGCTCTTATCGTAATTAATCGATTCTCCGTTCCACGAAATCTCACCTTCTGTTTTATCCAACAAACCAAGGATCATACGGAAGGTAGTTGTCTTCCCTGCACCATTTCCGCCTAAAAAACCAAACATTTCCTTCTCAGGAATTTCAAGTGAAAGTTGATAAACTGCGATGTGTTCATCAAATCGTTTTGTAACTTGTTTTAATAGTAATGTCAATGTTCTCTCTCCCCTTTCCTGTATATACTACGATTAAAAAATTTAATAGTTTCATATTTTTTAATTCACTTCTGTTAAGATTTAAACTATAATAAAAACAGATCTATTTAAGCGGTTACATAAGATGGGAGGGACGCTTATGAGAGCATATGCATTAACCGTTTTTGAATCGTCTGGTAAAAAACTGCTTGATGAATCCTTTACTGCATCAACTGATGACGATGCCAAAAAAATCGGAACAGACCTTTTGAACGAAAAAGGTTACACGGAACATACGCATCGATGCGTAAATCAAGAAGCAAAGCTTGTACTTTTTCATAGATGATTCGGGAAACAGAGAAAAACGTAAATCCCGCAGAATTGAATTCTGCGGGATTCTTATGTACTCATTTAGTTTTAGTTAGCTTCTTCTTCTGTACTTCCGTAAAGCTCTTCCAATGGTTTCGTTATAATACGGCTAATATCATTAATTACGAGGTTCAAACTTTGTTCTACCTCCATTAATTTAGCAATATCCTGATGCTCTTGGACTGCTTCAACAACGGTACGCGCTTTTTCTACTTCTTCTTCGCTAATTTCGAGCCCTTGCATTTGCTTTTCCTGTAACTCCATTTGTGTATCGCGGAAACTTTCAAACATTTCCTTGGCACTTGGATCATTCATAACTGTTTCGTATGCTGTTTTTAAGTTCTTAAACTCATCACTTTCACGAATAGCTGTTTCTAAATTATATGCACTATCATAAATATTAGGCATGAAATTCCCTCCTTCTAATGATTTCTATGGTTACTATAACAGAGGAAAAGACTCATGTATAGTTTCAGGTACAAAGACAAAATGAAGAATAAATAGTTTTTAGAACCGTTTATCCTGCTATAATTGTATAAGATACTGACAAAAAGGAGTTTTCTACATGCAAAGAATGCTTAAAAATGTATTTTCCACTTTTTTAATTTATGATAAAAATTCACCTACTGTTCCTGACGCCTATCAATGGTTTCTAACAAATACAAATGAAATTATCGGCATACATAAAAATGAATTAAGTAAAAAGGATACGGCTATCTTGTCTGCGTTTTTAACACCTTATAACTTAAATATACCTAAACCAACAAAGCAGGAACTTTTATGGAAAGAGCGAATTCAAACTTCTCCCGAAAGTGACATACCTGATCAAGGTTTTCGCTTTATTTATTTTTCCTATAAGAAAAACCAAATTGAAGCCGATATCTTTAAAGCTACTATTCAGGAATTCTTTTCTTGGTCTGTATCTATTCTATGGGAAAATGAGAATGAAGGAATCATTATTGAACAACAGGAAGATCATTTGGAAGAAAATATATCCTACGCACAGATAAGTGACACACTGATGAGTGATTTGTTTGTAAATACGAAATTTTTTGTTGGTCCTTTTCTATACCAATTCACAGGGTTACGTCAGCATCATGCATCGCTGTTGCAGTCAGCACAAACTGCTTTTACTTATACTGACAAATCCGTTGTGACGTATGTGGACGCTATTCCCTTAGACTTGGTGAAAAACACAACACCCTACCATCGGGAAAAAATTAGTAGCCTAATTTTGCAAGAATTTAAAAACGATGAGGACTTCCTCCAAACGATTCGAACGTTTATCCAATGCAATCTAAATATCTCAGTTACAGCTAAAAAATTATATATGCATCGCAATAGTCTTCAATATAGAATCGATAAGTTTCATGAGAAAACTGGAATTGATCTTAAGGCTTTTGACCAGGCTGTTGCGGTTTATCTTGCTCTACTATCCAATATGCACATATCTTAAGCCTATCTTTGTGCATGGTTGCCATTTCATAACCGATATCTATTCGGTACAATAAGGTTAATAAAACGTTTACATTTGGAGGGAATAGATAATGGCTGAATTACGATTAGAACATATTCAAAAATCATACGATAAAAATGTTGTTGCAGTAAATGACTTTAATTTGCATGTTAAGGATAAAGAATTTATTGTTTTTGTTGGACCTTCTGGTTGTGGTAAATCAACCACTTTAAGAATGATTGCAGGGTTGGAAGAAATTACGGAAGGTGAATTCTATATTGATGACAAGATGATGAATGATGTAGCACCGAAAGACCGTGATATTGCGATGGTATTCCAAAACTATGCATTATATCCACATATGAATGTATATGACAACATGGCATTTGGATTAAAGCTTCGCAAGTTTAAAAAGGATGAAATTGATCAACGTGTTAACAACGCAGCAAAAATTCTCGGACTGGAAGCATATCTTGATCGTAAGCCAAAAGCACTTTCTGGCGGTCAACGTCAACGTGTTGCACTTGGACGAGCTATTGTTCGTGATGCAAAAGTATTCCTAATGGATGAACCTTTATCCAACCTTGACGCTAAATTACGGGTACAAATGCGTGCGGAAATCCAAAAACTTCACCAGCGTTTACAAACAACTACTGTTTATGTAACACATGACCAGACAGAAGCGATGACAATGGCAACACGTTTGGTAGTTATGAAAGACGGTATTATCCAACAAGTTGGTGCTCCAAAGGATGTCTACGATAATCCGGAGAATGTTTTCGTTGGAGGATTTATCGGTTCGCCTTCTATGAACTTCTTTACTGGTACATTAACAGATGGTTATTTTGTTGTTGGGGATTCGAAATTAAAGGTTCCAGAAGGTAAGTTAAAAACACTTCGTCAAAAAAATAATATAGGAAAAGAAGTAATACTCGGAGTTCGTCCAGAAGATATTCATGATGAGCTTGTATTTATTGAATCAACCCCTGATACTAAAATTACTGCTTCCATAGAAGTTGCTGAATTAATGGGTGCTGAGTCAATCTTATACTCCAAGTTAGATTCTCAAGACTTTGTTGCCAGAGTCGATTCACGGACAGATATCAAAGGTGGAGATACGATTGAACTTGCGATCGATATGAATAAAGTACATTTCTTTGATTCAGAAAATGAACTTCGAATAAGATAACAGTGAAGAGAAGCGAAGATCCGCTTCTCTTTTTTTCGTATTTTGCCGCAACAGCAATATGCTCTTCCCTAACTTCCAGCTTCTGAAACCATATGTAAGGGAGGGAAGCCTCAAAAGACTTCCCTCCAGCCATATTATTTAGAAGTTTTGTCCATTCATTTGTTGTTGAGCAGTTTGTACAAGACGTTTTGTAATCTCTCCACCTACAGAACCATTCGCACGTGAAGTTGTGTCTGCTCCAAGATTAACACCAAATTCTTGAGCAATTTCATATTTCATTTGATCAAGAGCTTGTTGTACTCCAGGAACAAGTAATTGGTTTGAGTTGTTGTTAGCCATATTTATCACCTCCTGTAACTCTATTGTCTGCACATTAAAAAAACTTATGTCAAAATTTCACTGGTAAATTGTAGAATGTATTCCAATTTACTTAAAAAAATAGAGCACGCTGTTTTTAGACAATGTGCTCTATCCCACTTATTATATTATTATTTTGGAAACGTCATTTCTTTCGGATTAACATATTCATCAAATTCTTCTTCCGTTAGCAATCCAAGTTCAAGAGCAGTCTCTTTTAATGTTGAATTATCATTAAATGCCTTTTTAGCTATTTTTGCTGCATTTTCATATCCAATATGAGGGTTTAATGCTGTAACAAGCATTAAGGAATCATTTAAATATTTTTCAATTTGTTCATGATTTGGCTCGATACCCACAGCACATCGTTCATCAAACGACAGTATACTATCCGCTAATAGTTGACTGGACTGAAGAAAATTAAATGCAATAACAGGTTTAAATACATTCAGTTCAAAATTCCCCTGACTTGCAGCAAATCCAATTGCTGCATCATTACCCATAACCTGTGCAGCTACCATTGTCACTGCTTCACTTTGGGTTGGGTTAACTTTTCCTGGCATAATGGAACTTCCAGGTTCGTTAGCTGGGATTGTAATTTCACCAATTCCGCAACGTGGTCCACTTGCTAGCCAGCGTACATCATTGGCAATCTTCATCATATCAGCCGCCAATGCTTTTAGTGCTCCATGGGCATACACTGTCTCATCATGACTTGTTAATGCATGGAATTTATTTGGTGCAGATATGAATTTTTTCCCAGTGTATTCACTGATCGCTTCACATACCCGTTCAGAGAACTCGGGATGTGCATTTAGTCCTGTTCCAACTGCTGTACCACCAATAGCAAGTTCTCTTAAATGATTTGTACTTTCATTAATCATCAATTCAGATTTTTCCAGCATACGGTGCCATCCGCTAATTTCCTGACCGAGTGTTATTGGTGTGGCATCCTGTAAATGGGTTCTCCCTATTTTAACTATATCTGAGAAGGCTTGTATTTTCTCATTTAGGGTGCCTTTTAATTGCTGTATTGCAGGGATTACAGTATTTTCCAATTTTATGACAGATGCTACATGCATTGCAGTAGGATATGTATCATTGGAGCTTTGTGATTTGTTAACATCATCATTGGGATGAAGGATTAGTTCGCTTTTCTTTTCTTCAAGCCACTTGTTACCGACAAAAGCCAATACTTCATTTACATTCATATTTGATTGCGTGCCACTACCTGTTTGCCAAACAACGAGTGGGAAATGTTCATTCAATTTATCTTCCAGCACTTGATCCACAGCATAATAAATTGCTTCCGCCTTTTCACTTTCCAATAGCCCTAAATCACTGTTAGCCTTTGCTGCACTTCGCTTTAATATTGCAAACGCTTTTATTATTTCAGTTGGCATTTTTTCATTACCGATTGGGAAATTCTGTTTACTTCTTTGCGTTTGTGCCCCCCAATATTTGTCAGATGGTACATTAATTTCTCCGATAGTATCTCTTTCGACACGAAAATCCATGTTAATTCCTCCCTTTGTTATGTATAATAATTGCTGAAACCTACTCTATTGTATCAAATTTTCCAAATAAAATAATACTTATAATACTTATCTTTTAAAACTTTTATCCGTAAACTGGGAAATGGAAGATATATGCAGGTGACACAAAATTGTACTACAATTTTCGCCATTAAAAAGATTTTTTTAAGTATAATGGGTAAAGAACTATTTTAAGTTAGAAAGACCCGTTACAATATAGTTTATAGTAGAGGTCTTTCTCGCAATATAGATTTTGGTACGCGTTGAAAGGAGGATTTCTCTATGCCGAATATATGGACCCATATTTTATTTTGTGAAGATGTTATCGATGCGGTAAACCGTCCTTATCCTTTTTCACAATACGAACCATACATGAAGTTAGGTGCTCAAGGGCCTGACCCCTTTTTCTATTATAATTTTTGGCCATGGATTAAAGATGAACCTGTACATGAAGTCGGAATGGCGCTCCATACGAAGCGGTGTGGTGAATTTCTAATCGATATGATTATTAATTCGAAGGAACAATGCAGTGAGGTAAAGGCCTATGTTACTGGTTTTGTCACACATCATATATTGGACCGTAATGCCCATCCGTATATTCATTATCGTGCAGGTTATGAAGGAAGTAATCATCAAAAGTTAGAAATACTTATTGATACCTGCATGATGGAAGAATATCACAAGCTGAAAACTTGGAAATCCCCCGTTCATAAAGAAATAGATGTCGGAAAATCGTTGAATAAAGAAGTGAATATATTACTAGCTCAAACCATTAATAAATACTATCCGGAACTTGGGAGCTCTTCTTCGGAATATATTCAAAAGGCTTACAAAGATATGAAGCTTGCACTTAAAATACTCGCCGACCCTCATGGTTGGAAGAATCTTGTGTTAGGATCGATAATCTCATCTTATTCTCATCGGCCTATAAAAGATGATATTGATTATTTGAATCTGAATCATACAACATGGCATCATCCAGCAACAAATGAGCCTTCCAATAAAAGTTTTATTGAACTCTATAATATAGCTCGGGGAGAAAGCATTGAAATTTTGATGGAGTTACAGAATTATTGGGAGAACAATAATAATTATTCTTTACAGAGACTAATTGATTTGATTGGTCATATTTCATATGATACTGGAAAGCCATTGGAGCTCGGTCTTGAAAATAAATATAGTGATCCGATTGTATAAAAAAACAGAGTGCATAGGCACTCTGTTTTTTTTATGGCACTTTTCATAATGTTCGTTGCTTTATAATCCTCGCAGTTGAGATAAACTACGAACTAACTTCTAACCTTGTTAGATTCTATTCTATCCACAAAATCATAAAAAGCGACTTAACTACTGGGTGATATCCGAAGACATATGGTGTTACTGCCGTCCGGGATCGCTACGGGCGGATGCTTTCCACGGGCACGGCCTCAGCCTCCTCGCGGAAGACCGCCGCTGCGGGGTCTTCGGACACGTGCTGGGACTGCGATTACTCGCCCCACCGAAAACATTTGTTCCCGTAGGAGTCACCGCCCTTCGCTCACCCGGACTGGTGAAGCTGTTATAACAATAACTAATACAGTTAATCGTTTGTAAACTTCTAACCAGCTCTGGGAAATATACGAAGACTCCTGCGGGAGGAAAGGCATAGGTGAGACTCTGAAATGCGTAAGCATGAAGAGGCTCACCAGCCGCCCGCGAACCGCAAGTATATTTCCCAGAAGCGGTCGCCGAAGTTTATCTTACGTCGGAGTTTATAGATACTTAGTCAAAAACAACATTTTTTTCGGTGGGATGAGTAACCGCAGTCCAATCTTTTAGAAAACATACTTTTATTTTGGTTTTACCTCCACTTTTTCTTTTGGATCGGAAAGTCGTTCTGCATCCCGTATACCCTGATCAATATCCACAAATCGGAGTAAAAAGATACCGATTATAAAGAAGAAAACGAGCGAAATAATTCCTAATCTGCTATTCCCTGTAATCTGACCAATAAATGCAAACATAAAGGGACCGATTACCGCAGCAAATTTAGAGGAAATCCCATAAAACCCAAAGAATTCTGCATGTTTGTTGGCAGGAACCATACGTCCATAAATAGACCTGCTCAAAGATTGCGCCCCGCCCTGAACCATTCCAACACAGATTGCTAAAATATAAAAATGGAGGGCTGAATTCATAAAGTATCCGAGTATAACGATACCTAGATAGACAAAAAGAGTTATATTCAATGCTTTCTTCGCTGTGATAATAGAGGCTAGCCAGCCAAAGAAAAATGTAAATGGAATACCAACGAACTGTGTGATTAAAAGTGCAATAATTAAATCATTCTGAGCTATTCCTATTTCACTTCCATAGATTGTCGCCATACGGATAATCGTGGATATACCGTCATTATATAGCCAAAATGCCAATAGGAAGATAAGTAGTTGTTTATATTGCTTAATCTCTTTAAATGTATTTCCTACCCTGGAGAAACCAATTGCAATATATGATTGATCCCGCTTAACAAGCGACTTTTTTTCTTCTTTTATATTCTTTATTAGTGGTATGGAAAAAATGAGCCACCAAACGCCAACGGTTGCAAATGATACACGACTGGCCATAGCAGTATCAGCTAGCCCAAACCAACCTGGGTTCAATATCATTAATACATTAATGGAGAGCAAAATTCCTCCACCAATATAGCCGAAAGCAAAACCACCAGATGAAACACGATCTATTTCATCCTTATCTGCAATCTCAGGAAGAAAGCCATCATAAAAAATATTGGCACCTGAGAAACCGATTGAACCAACAATAAATAAGACCGAAGCTAATACATAATCTCCTTCTCCTACAAAAAATAAAAGGACACTGGCAATAATACCCATAAATGCAAAAAATTGAAGAAACTTCTTCTTGGCTGCAGAAAAATCACTAATAGCCCCTAGTATGGGAGCCAATACAGCGACGATTAGTACGGAAATCGATTGGGAGTAACCCCAATAACTTGTTGCAAGACCATCTTCTAGTCCCGATGCTGCAACACTTGAATAGTAAACTGGTAACACTGCGGCCATAATTGTTGTAGCAAATGCTGAGTTTCCAAAGTCATAAAGCATCCAACTTCGTTGAATTTTCTTTTTATTTTCCATTGTATGATCCCCCTTATTTTCTCAGCATAGCAAACAAGGAACAAACGGCACATTGTAAATCCAAAAATTTTACAAAAACTATATAAAAGCAAGGAACACGTTCCCTTGCTTTGCTCTTAGGAAGGTACTTTTTCCAGCGCTACAGCTGCTAGATTTGTTTCTTCGATAGCCCGTGCAAGGTTAGACATTCGACTGACTTGATCATCAACAATTGCTTCCAGTTCCTCAATCGTTGAAGTAGTCTCCTCAATGATTGCAGCCAATTGATCAACGGAATTATCTATTGTCATAGATGATGTTTGGATATCATGGGCCTGTTCTCTCAGATCACCTAAAAATTTGATAAAATAAATTAACTGGGACGTTATTTTTTCAAAATTCATTTGGGCAAGCTGTGCACTTTCTGAACTGGATTGCATTTGGATTTTATTTTCATTAACTTCTTGTTGCGTTTCCAGTGCTTCTCGTTCAATAATGTTCATATTTTTTTCAATATGCTGTGCAGTCTGTTGGGAAATTTCAGCTAGCTTCCGTACTTCTCCGGCAACTACTGCAAAGCCTTTTCCTGCATCTCCTGCTCTGGCTGCTTCAATGCTTGCGTTTAAAGCGAGCAGGTTCGTCTGGGTAGCAATATCCTGTATTTGAGCTGTAAAAGTATGATTCATTTTTATTTTAGATACCAAATTCTCCATATTGTTGATTAATTGAATAAATGAATGCTGAAAACCAGTCATCATAACGGATAAATCTTCTATTGAATCATATCCCTTCTGAGATAAGACCTTTAATTGTTTTCCCTCAGCTGTTGTTCTTGCAAAGGTATCCATCATCTTCTCCAGTAATTTATTGGTATGGTCTGTAGTCAGTGAAATATTTCCCGCTTCTTCAGCCTGTGATTGACTCGCTTTGTTAATCTCTGTAAATGCTTCCCGCATTTCTGCCATCGATTGTGAATTCAATTGACTATCTTGTTCAAGAATAATCATTTGAGAACGTACATCGTTTGCCCCACTTTGAACGAAATCTGCTTGTCTCTTCTGCTGTTCTGAGAAATTCTTACTTTCTGCCAATGCACTTTCAGCATTTTCAATCAGCATTCTTGCAATTTTAACCTGTATAATCAGTACGGCAAAAACCAAAAGGTAAAATACAAGGGTTATTGCCGTTGCACGACCATCGAATCCTATAATATCCCCTTTTTCAAGAACAAAAAAAGTTAGCAGACCAAGTCCTACCACACCACCAGTTATCAATGCAGCCATCGATAGCGAAATGGCAGCAACTGCAAGGAGGTAAAACATAAAAAGCATATTTGTTACATAATCTGAGCTTAAAATAATCATATAGGCAACCCCAGCGATAGCAAAAATAACTACATAAGGGATTACTTTTAAGTAAACTGCTCTATAATTACATATACCGATTATAATTAAACAAATGCTTCCGCCTATTGCAATCGCTAATATATTTTCCAGTGGAGCTCCTACGACTAGTTCTGCTCCCACCCCAAGTATTACTGAAAATAATAAGATATAAAAAATAATATAATTTTGTCTATGTATTAGCGTATTATTTCTGCCCACGTTTTATCCCCCAAAGTTATGTATCATTCCCTCTATTCGCGATAAAAAAAGCCCCACCACATGAAGGTAAGGCTTATTAATTACCGTTTCTATTCCCAAATAAAATGCTTGTATTCGTTACTTAATTTAATAAAGTTTTCTTTATTTCCTTTTTCTATCGATCCATTTATATCTTCTTCTAATCTTTTCTTATTCCAGTTAAAACAAAGCTCATCCAAAATCAAGCGAGCAAAGAGTCTCAATTCATAAGGAATTTCACGTTTAGCTTGCAATCTTTCACCTTGATAGCGATAAAATCTGTAAACTATTTTCTCCTTTTTCACGGAACACGCCCCCTTTGTTCCCTTTTTATTATTATCCTAAATTTTTAGAATAATTGCAACCTAAATTTTAAGATTTAAATGGAATTTTTTCCCTAAGCAAAATAACTTACTAGACCACAATACATGTTCACTACTGCTTGAATGTTTCTCTAGACCCACCTAGCACACGTCTGATACACTGTTAAAGTTAAATATTCCCTCTTTAAAAAGATACAAACCGGGTTTTTAAAGATATGGACAGCTTATAATTTTTGCCGTTTTTGAACAACCTCTAAGGGAATAGAAATACATAAAGCAATTAAACATGGAGGCAAAGGAATGAATCATTCAGAAAATCTGAAAAAAGGGGAAAAAGGTGCTTGGCTTAGTATCATCGCCTATATCTTGCTTTCAATTACCAAGCTGTATATCGCCGGGACAGGTAATTCGGATGCATTAAGGGCAGATGGTTTAAACAATACAACCGATGTCATTGCTTCTGTCGCCGTATTGATCGGGTTAAAAATATCGAGAAAGCCTCCGGATGAAGTACATCGTTATGGACATTACCGGGCAGAAACCATTGCTTCTTTATTTGCAGCTTTTATTATGATGTTTATCGGTATACAAGTAATATTCGATACTTTTCAAAACTTGTTTATTACTGAAGTTCCTCAGCCTGACATGCTAACTGCCTGGACTGCTCTCGGTTCAGCGGCCGTTATGCTACTGGTTTACCGCTACAATTTTAAACTTGCAAAAGAAATTAAAAGCAGTTCTTTGAATGCTGCAGCACAGGATAACCGCTCAGATGCACTGGTAAGTATCGGTGTTTTTATTGGAATTATTGGAGCACAATTTGGGATTTTCTGGCTCGATCCCCTAGCAGGACTAATTGTTGGTCTCATTATTTGTAAAACTGCTTGGGATATTTTTAAAGACTCCACCATTACATTGACAGACGGATTTGATGAAGAACAACTGAAAGGAATTAAAAGCAGTATTTCCAAAGACACGGATGTTAAAGAAGTTGTTGACGTAAAAGGAAGAATACACGGTAATCAGGCACTAATAGAAATCACCATCCTTGTTGATCCAAGCCTGAATGTTGCAGAAAGTCATCAAATTACGGAGAGAATTGAATATTATCTTGATAAAAAGCATGATATTACACATGCACATATTCATATTGAACCGTATGAAGGGAAACAGGCTTAACATATTTTACGTTAAGCCTGTTTATAACAATAGAAAGTAAACTGTAAAAATTGCTCCAATAACAACCAATACAACATTTAACCCCGCTATTGCCAGAACAATAGCTACAAGTCCACCAAGCATGCCTATATGCGGTTCATCTGGTTTGACGGATAATATGCCAGGAAATATAAGTGCCCCTAATGCGGCAAACGGAATAGCATTCAACCATCTGTTTACCCAAGGGCGGAACTGCATCTTCTCAATAATGAAAGCAGGAACAACTCTTGGCAGCATGGTTACAATAGACATACCAATTATAATTAAAATAATCATGCTGGTTCCTCCTTAAGTAAATAAATTCCACTCATACCGCCAATAATGGTCCCAACCACGATTGCCCATCCGGTGCTCATTCCGAGTTGAATACATAAAGCATTAATCAGCATGGCAAATAAAGCAATTACAGCGATCCTTTTATCCTTTTTAACAGAAGGTAGTAATAACCCTATAAACATGGCATACAATGCGATTCCCATGCTTTGACTCAGTCTGTCTGGTATAACATCCCCTAAAACTCCACCTAGGAAAGAACCGAAAATCCAGGATACATAAGCAATAATTATAATTGTCCCATAAAAAAGTGCGCCTTTTTCCATTTTTGCTTCGTCTTTATTTACGGACGATACTGCAAATGATTCATCCGTTAAACCAAATGACAAAGGAATTTTCCATTTCAAACTAAAATTCCTAAGCTGATTCATAAATGAAAGACTCATGACAAAATGGCGGAAATTAAGTACAAACGTTGCAATAATTATCTCAACCGCACCAG
Source organism: Oceanobacillus longus (assembly GCF_042650085.1). Lineage (NCBI taxonomy): Bacteria > Bacillati > Bacillota > Bacilli > Caryophanales > Bacillaceae > Oceanobacillus > Oceanobacillus longus. The sequence goes on from NZ_JBHSAO010000008.1 coordinate 307,640, forward strand.
TACCCACAGCAATCATATTAACGGCCATAAACTGACTGGCTCCGGCAAAAACCAAAACACTCATCAATGTTAACTCGGTTAATGACATTCCTGCTTGTTTTGCCAAGACACCATATGTAATTGCTACAGGTAAGTAACCGAGCATGATTGGCAAGCCGGTGAATATTCCTTTTTTAATCATATGTATCGAAGCAGATGTATAAATTTCTTTTCGGTTTGTCACAATTTCTCAAAAATCCTCCTTTAGTAAAATACTCTTATTATAACTGAATTTTTTGCAAAGTTGAAGTCTCTCTAATGGGAAATATATGTTATTGACAAATAAAGAATCAACGATGTATAGTCAATACTATCATAATCAAATAGTTAGGATATCCAGGATTCGAAGTAGATTATATCCATGCAGAAACTAGAGACAAAGTGGGTGGTGCAAGCTTTGGCAGGTAATGATTGAATTACAGATCCGAATACGTTTGTTTTTACGGACGCATTATAAATGGATTATTACATTGAGAGGGTGAATTTATTTCACCAATCAGGGTGGTAACGCGGAGTAAGCTTCGTCCCTTTTCAGGGGGCGGAGCTTTTATTAATTTTAGAGGAGGGCACATCATGATTCCCATTAAGCCAAAACATCATCCTTCATACATCGAAGCAGTTTTATTTTTTATTTCCATTATCGGTCTGATTAGTTATTTTATTATCGGATTGGAGACAGTACCGCATATACCGATATTACTTGGTATTTTTTCCTTAATTGCCTACGGGTTAATAAAACGGATCTCTTTTAAAAATTTGCAAGAAGCTATGATTTCAGGGGCAAGTGCAGGTATGGGCGCGATATTCCTATTCTTTCTGATTGGAATACTCATCAGTAGCTGGATCATTAGCGGAACAATTCCTGCTTTAATTAATACTGGTTTTTCAGTAATAGGTGGAACATGGTTTTACGCAATTGTGTTTGCTGTAACTGCGATAATCGGAGTAGCTCTAGGAAGTTCGTTAACGACAACCGCAACTATTGGAGTTGCATTTATAGGTATGGCAGGTGCAATGGGCTCCTCGCTCGCAATTACAGCTGGGGCAATCGTCTCAGGAGCCTTTTTTGGTGATAAAATGTCTCCTCTATCCGATACGACCAATCTTGCCTCTACAATCGTTGGCGTGGATTTATTTGACCATATTAAACATATTAGTTTAACGACAATTCCGGCTTTTATTGTTTCCTTTATATTATTTGTTATTTTATCACCAGAACAGTCCACCTCCTTAAATAGTGTGGAAGCGTACCAAACGGCATTACTGTCTGCTGGGCTTATACACTGGGCTTCCTGGATCCCGTTAATCATTTTAGTATTCTGTACCCTATTTAAAGTTCCTGCCTTTATTGCCTTAACTGTCAGCAGTTTAATTGCTACTGTATCTGCAGTTTTCACAACGAATCTAAACTGGTCTGAAATCTGGACCATCTGGTTTAATGGCTATACCGCCACAACTGACTTTGCGCCTGTTAATGAATTATTAACGAAAGGTGGTATCAACAGTATGTTATTTACGATATCCCTCGTCATATTAGCTTTAAGCTTTGGAGGGTTGCTGTTTGTTACCGGAATACTTCCAAGCATCCTTACAGCTTTACAGGAAAAATTACGTAACACCCGCTCTATTATTCTCTTCACCGCTGCAACAGCGATTGGTGTGAATGTTCTAATCGGAGAACAATATTTATCTATTTTGCTAACAGGTGAAACATACAAAGGAATATATGAAAAAGCAGGTCTCACTAAAAAAGCCCTTTCCAGAACATTGGAAGACGCTGGAACAGTCATTAATCCACTTATACCATGGAGTGTCTGCGGTGTATTTATCGCAAATGTATTAGGTGTTTCTGTTCTTGAGTATTTGCCATTCGCATTCTTCTGCCTGATTAGCCCGTTGATAACCATCCTTTTTGGTGCAAAAACAGCAAGAGTGAATAGATGATACACGAAGAGAACCAAGAGGGAAATTATTCCTCTTGGTTCTCTTTTTTTGATGGAGGTGCTAGCTAGGCGGACTCATGTCCTCTTCTCCTCTATCCATTCATATAACTTCCATTAACTTCTTTAAACCTTCGAGCAATCGTGGAGATGGTCTGCAGAAGAGTGATTCTTCGAGTACGTGAATATTTCCATTTTGAACTGCCTTCATTTCATTCCAGCCAGGGCGCTTTATGACTAATTCGGGTCTCATTTTCGCTTCTTTGATTCCGACCCAGACCATGCAGATGTGATCGGGATTTCTTGCTTTGACATCTTCCCAATCCGTTTGATAGCTTGCTACGTTTTCGGTTTTAAATATATTTTCTGCTCCCGCTAGTTCACTGATTTCTGTAAGCCAATTTACTTTTCCTGGAGTGAATACCGGTTTGGGCCACCATTCCCAATATAAAGAAGGACGAGTATGCCTATCCGAAGCAATTTCTTTCAAATGGGCTACATCTTTAAGAAAACCTTCCGATTTTTCCTTCCCCAACTGTACAAGGCCCAGTGCTTCTCCTACAGTTCTAATATCATGAGCTATCTCTTCTAATGAATTAGGATTTAAAATAATGTATGGCAGACCCCTTTCATCCAGGGCCTCAATACTTTTTTCCATACCTGGGACGCTTAAAGAAGCTAGAACAAGATCCGGTTGTAGCTCCTCCACCTTTTCCATATCAATGGAAAGATCTGGACCAACTTTCGGTAAGCTCCTTATGGATGTCGGCCAGTCTGAAAAATCATCAACACCAACGAGTACATCCAACTGATTTAAATAAGCCAAGATTTCCGTGTTACTCGGACAAATAGATACAACGCGCATTGCTAACCTCTCCTTTACCCAAGTTTACGATTCATTATTTATCTTGATCGGTTAAAATTAGCGGGCCATCTTTTGTGACAACAATTTGATGTTCAAACTGTGCGGAGCGTCCCTGATCAATCGTTCTTGCTGTCCAGCCATTGTCATCCATTTGGCTTTCCCATGTCCCTTCATTGATCATCGGTTCAATTGTAATGACCATGCCCTCTTTTAGGCGCAAACCTTTATTCGGTAAACCAAAATGGGGTACATGCGGTTCTTCATGAATGGTTGGTCCTATTCCATGTCCTGTAAAATCACGAACAACAGAGAAGCCTTCCCCCTCAGCATAGGTTTGGATTGCATGACCTATATCTCCGATTCGACTACCTAATTGAGCTTGCTCAATTCCTTTGTAGAGAGCAGTTTTTGTGACATCCATCAATCGTTTACCTACTGAATCCACATTGCCCACTGCATACGTCCAGGCAGAATCGGCCAATCCTCCATGAAGGTTGACGACCATATCAATCGTTACAATATCTCCATCCTTTAATTTTTCTTCTGTTGGAAAGCCATGGCATATTTCATCATTAACAGATGCACAAATTGCAAAAGGATACCCATTATATCCCTTTTGTTCCGGAGTCGCACCACGGTCAGCCATAAACTTTTCTGCAAAGGTATCAATTTCCATTGTTGTTATTCCAGGTTTTATCATTTTAGCGATTTGCTTATGACACGCAACAAGAATTTCACTTGCTGCCTGCATTTGTTCAATTTCGCGTTTGCTTTTTCTTGTAATCATAGATTAACTTCCTCTCTTCTATGGGACTTTAAAATGCGTTATACTATTGTTGTATATGCGTTTAAATTTTTTAGTGGTATATATAAATTTAATTCAATAATAACTCAACTTTTGCAAAGTGAAATGTACAGATAAGCTTTGGTAAGAGAGCAGGATATAACATTACACAGTTTAGTTACATCGAAACTCCAATGTTGCCTTTATCATCGCACTTTCTATAAAATGCGAAGTAACTGCTGTTTTCAATCAATATGCAGAAACTTTGGCGACCGCTCTGGGAAATACACTTCGCTTTCCACGGGCGGCTGGTGAGCCCTCCTCGTGCTTCGCACTCCGGGGTCTCACCGATGCCTCTCTTCCCGTAGGAGTCTCCGTGTATTTCCCAGAGCTGGTTAGAAGGTTGCAAATAATTACTATACTTGCATAGCTAAAATAACAACATACAACTTCACTAGTCCGGCATCGCTGTGGGCGGTGACTCCTGCGGGAAAAGCACGTGTCCGAAGACCAGAAGAGCGGTTTTCTCTTCGGGGCTGAGGCCGTGCCCTAAGGATGCGCATCCGCCCAGAGCGATCCCGGACGGCGGGAAAAGCAGTTAGTTCGCATTTTATCTCAACTCTGAGATGATTAAAAAGCAATAAACATTACCAAAACAGTTTTATTTTTACCAAGGTTATCAAGGAAATTATTAGAGACCTTCTAAGTTTAACCCAGTTAACTTTTTGAACTTATTTTATTGGTGTGAAAGTTGAGTTAATAAGTAAAATATCTTAGAAAACTTAGGCATTTGCCTAAGCCTTTGGGCGAGTGCCTTAGTTGCACTTATGCAGATAGGTAAGTTTTATGCTTCCCTATCTGCCAAAATAAAGTGTATCATAAAATACTGTGAATTACAGTATCGGAACACTTCTACATAGTAAATCGAAATGAGGTGCAAGTGATGATTGAGATTAATCATGTAAGTAAAAGTTTTCATGGAAAACATAATGCAATTGACAAGCTTAATTTAATGATACCAGATGGAAAAATCGTCGGTTTTCTTGGACCAAATGGTGCTGGAAAATCAACGACCATTAAGATGATGACAGGAATTCTTCCGATTGATGAAGGAACAATTAAGCTGAATGGCATAGATATCGTGAAACAACCATTGGAAGCTAAAAAAATATTTGGATTGGTACCTGACCAACCGGATATGTTCCTCCGTTTGAAAGGCATTGAATATTTAAATTTCATTGCCGATATTTTCAATGTGCCAACTGATCTTCGTAAGGAAAGAATTGAATACTTCACAAAGCAATTCTCGATTTATGAAGCATTGGAAGATTATATTCAAACGTATTCACACGGGATGAGACAAAAAATTATTGTCACTGGTGTTTTAATCCATGATCCCGCTATATGGATATTGGATGAACCACTTACCGGTCTAGATCCTAAATCAGCGTACATATTGAAAGAAATGATGCGCGATCACGCGGATAAAGGAAATACAGTGTTTTTCTCGAGTCACGGTCTTGAAGTAGTCGAGCAATTATGTGATGTTGTCGCAATCATCAACAAGGGAAAATTAATTTTTTATGGAAATATGGATGAATTGAGATCACAATATCAATCCGATCAATCATTGGAAAACGTATTTTTGGAGCTGACCAGCGATGAATAAGACCTGGCTTCTAATTAAAACCATGCTTAAAATGCAGTATTCCAATGCTGGCCAGAAAAATTCCCGTGTGTGGTTATATGTTTTATCACTTTTATTTCTAGTGCCTTTGCTATTTATCTATATATCATTTATGAATCAGCTTATTAATACTTTGTATGACGGACTTCAGCCATACGCTCAGGAATCGCTTCTACTGGGAATTTTATTTTTGAGCATTCATATTCTGTTATTTATTATGAGCTTCGTTACGGTACTAGGCGCATTTTATTTTGCTGAGGATATACAATCCTATATTTCACTTCCTTTTCATCCCTATCAATTGCTGATTGGAAAAGCAGCAAGTCCATTCCTATATTTATATGTGACAACTACTTTTGTCTATTTACCGATATTCTTTTCCTACGGTAGTGCAAGCGGGGGATCATTACTATACTATGTATATGGCATCATCCTGTTTCAATTGATACCAATCATTCCATTTACGATTGCGTCGGTTCTGCTCATGTTTATGATGCGATTTGTAAATGTTGCAAAAAATAAAGACCGTTCAAAAATTATCGCCGGAATCTCATCATTTCTGTTCATTATCTTAATCAATATTTTTATTAGATTAAATACGGATTCCAATCAGATGATGAATGAATTAACAGGATTTATTCAGAAGCAGGATGGCCTCCTTGAAATAATGACTTCTTACTATCCACCGGCATATCTAAGCGCACGAATTCTAAGTGAAGCACATACGTGGCTTGGACTGCTCTTTTTCGCTTTATTCCTTGTCCTCACTACCTTTTCCGTCCTACTATTTGCTTGGTTGGGACAATTAATTTATTTAAAAGGTGTTCTGGGACTCAGTACAGGAAGCAAGCGAAAGTTGTCGGAAGAAAAAATAAACAAAAAGGTAAGAAGCCGGTCGGTATGCGCTGCATATATCATCAAGGAATTGCGTATTATTTTCAGAACGCCAACCTTTCTGATGCAATGTATCATCCAAAGTTTATTCGGTCCCATATTTATTGTAGTCATTCTTATGTTTGATTTTGGAACTGGCTTATCTGTAGAAGTACTCGATGTGTTGACGGAAAAACAGATGTTACTCGGATTATTTTTGGCGGCATTTTTGCTAATCTCTACGAATGTCACTGCTTTTACATCTTTTTCACGTGAAGGAAAAACATGGCATACCAATCTCTTCTTGCCGCTTGACCCAAAACAAATTGCATTCAGTAAAATTGCAGCTTCCTGGATTATAAATTTACTTGTCCTATTCTTATTTCTTATAGGTACACTTTTTGTTAGCATCCCGATAGAAATTGTACTGATTTGGCTTGTACTTATTCTGACAGCTAGCTGGTTCACAAGCAGCCTCGGAACCTATCTGGATTTAATGCAGCCAAAGTTGTATTGGACAGATGAACAGGAGCTTTTCAAGGGACGTTTTATTGGTTTGATCGGTTTTCTGATGGAGGCAGGAATAGTTGGAATCATTACGATCATTTTATGGAGTACGGATGCTATACAGAATGTCTATGTAACCTCAGTAATACTCTTTGTGTCGCTATTGATTTGTATCTTTATAATCAATAAGTTACTTCATAGGAAATTTAGCGAAAACACATTTCAACAATTATAATTTACCTAAAATAAGAAAAATGCAGCGGACAGCCGCTGCATTTAATATTTCCTTAGTAGTATCCGCCACCACCGTAACCGCCTGTATACGCTGTTCCGATGATAATTAATAAGATGAATAAAACGACCAGCAATGCAAATCCACTGGATCCGAAACCTGATTCTTTACTCATTATTTTCCCTCCTCTATTTTAGAGACTACTTTAATTTATGCAAGGTTTCTGAAATGGGGAGGGCTAATTGCTTATTATTTATGATCGAATGTTTATTACAGGTAATTTTTCACATAATAAATTTTTCCATTCTGGATATCATCATCGAGGAGTATATCAATCAGAACTCCACCGACAAGTTCTGTATCTTTCAGTAAGTTATTTTCTTTATATCCTTTGAAAGTATCTAATTCAACAAACTCAGACTTCGAACTGGAACGGATCTTTTCCTGCATCCCTGTATCCATCACACCTGGACTGAATGCGATAATTTTGTTATCTGTTTTTAACTCCTCTTGTTCCAGTGCAACCGTTCTTGTATACATATTCATACTTGCCTTTGTTGTGCAATACGCACTCCAACCATACATTGGTGATTCTGCAGCTCCTGAAGTAATGATTACACTTATAAGTGGAACGTCCTTTTCGGTTGCTTTATTCAATAAATAATTCGTAAGCACCATTGGAGCAATGGTATTCACATTCACATGTCCAACTAATTCATCAGGTTGAATATGAATCGATTGTTTGACGGGTTCGATGACTCCTGCGTTGTTGACCAAATAAATCGTAGTCGTATCTTCGGTAAAGACGGTATCTGTTACTTCCTGACAAATTTGCTCCAGGGATTCGATTTTTCCAAGATCACAAGGTATCTGTTTAAAAGTTGTGTTATTCTCTTTTGCTATTACCGAAAGACGATCACTTGTACTTCTTGATAGACCAACCACGTTAACGCCAGATTCCAAAAATAATTTTGCAATCGATTCACCAAGTCCTTTTGAGGATCCTGTTACTATAGCATATTTCATTCATTAACCCCCATTTTCTCGTTTTCCTTGTTTAAGTGAAATACCCCGTATTGGACTTGCAGAAACGGGGCACCATTTAATTTTCACTTCATTTCTTTATTTCATCCCAATAATACACAAGTGTCTCCATTCCTTTATCAAAACTGTCCAATGGAAAACTTTCATTTGGCGAATGCAATCGGTCATCAGGTGTTCCAAATCCCAATAAGACAATCGGCATATCATAGATTGCTTCAATCCATTCAACTACGGGAATAGAACCACCCATGCGAAGGTAGACTGTTTCCTTTCCAAATGCTTTCGTATAACTGATTGCTGCTTTCTTTATGAGTGGATGTGTAGGCTCTACTTTGTATGCTTTTGCTGAAAGTTTTTCCTTTTTCACTTCCACTGTAACTCCAGACGGTGCTACTTTATTTACATGCATTTCTAATAATTGTTGTATTTTGGTTGGATCCTGTCCAGGAACAAGCCTGCAGGTTATTTTCGCAGTTGCAGACGATGGAATAATTGTTTTAGTACCTTCCCCTTGATAACCACCGTAAATCCCATTTATTTCGAAAGTTGGACGCCCCATCGTATGCTCTTTCGCTGTATACCCTTTTTCAGATACCGTTTCCGATATTCCAGTCGTTTCAAGAAAATCTTCACCAGGTGCCTGCTCCATCAATTTTCTTTCCTCATCGTTCAAAGGTTCCACGTCCTCGTAGAAGCCATCTACCGTAACAACTTCATTTTCATCTTTCATCGAGGCAAGAATGTGGCTGAGTGCGACGATTGGGTTTCTTACAGCACCACCATACATACCAGAGTGTAAATCATGGTCTGGTCCAGTCACCGTTATTTCAATACCTGTAAATCCTTTTAATCCATAAAGAATCGTTGGCTGGTTCTTTGCAGCCATACCGGAATCTGAAATCACCGCAAAATCTGCTTGAAACTGTTCTTTTTTCTCATGGAGAATATCATAGAGATTTTCACTCCCAATCTCTTCCTCCCCTTCAATACATACCTTTACATTGATAGGAATATTTCCTTCTGTTTTCATGTATGCTTCAAAAACTGCCAGATGCATAAAAACCTGCCCTTTATCATCACTGGAACCACGTGCAAAAAGTCTGCCATTTCTTACTTCCGGCATAAACGGATCACTATCCCATAAATCAATCGGATCCGCTGGTTGCACATCATAGTGACCATAAAAAAGTACTGTTGGTGCATCTGGGCCTGCTCCATTATATTCACCGTATACAAGGGGGTGCCCATTTGTTTCCTGTTTTTCCACATTCTCAAAGCCAATATCATTTAAATATGTAACGACAAAATCTGCTGCATTGCTAACATCTGCTTTATGTTTTCTGTCCGTACTTACACTCGGAATCGATAAAAAATCATTCAACTTTTCAAGCAGACGATCTCGGTTATCTCTAATATATTGCAGTGCTTTCTCACTCATTGTACATACCTCCATAAACTTTTATTTTAACTCTTGCACGAATAACACTTACTGGGCTCAAAATATCTCTTATAATTATATTCCTATTTTAGCACATAGAGAAATAAATAAGGACAATCTAAAAAATAGATTGCCCCTGTCAGTTAATATCATGCTGCTTAAAATACTTCGTGCCATTCATCTTTCTGGTTCAACATTTCAGTCGCAATTTCCTTTGCACCTTCAAGGCTGTGGTTTGCAGCCCAGCCACATTGCACTTCATTGCATGCTGGAACTTCCTGTGCTATTAATACATCCTTTAATGTATTCTCTAGCATATCAAGTACATCATCGTAATCTTCATGATTGAGAAGGGATAAATAAAACCCTGTTTGACAGCCCATCGGACCAATATCCAATACAGAATCTGTATGGTTTCGGATCAGCTCTGCCATCATATGTTCTAGAGAATGGAGACCTGCCATTTCCATATGTTCTTTATTAGGCTGCTTAAAACGGATATCGTATTTGTGTACCTTATCTCCATTGGAACCCTCCGTTACACCTACCAAACGTACATATGGCGCTTTTACTTTTGTATGGTCAAGATTAAAGCTTTCTACATTCATTTTTTTTGTCATACCTATAACTCTCCTCATTTGGCTTATTTTTTGTCAGCGGTTATTACCCAAACAAAATCATTCATTTGTTTAAATGATACATCAAAATGATGCTTTTCAAAAGCATTCTTCATTATATCAAGTGTCGGATAATATTCGCGATTCAAATCATCTGCCAAATCGGTAAATCCTTTATCAAGCGCTTTTTCAATTTCCAATTGTTTATCGGCCTCTGTTTTAAACATGGTATCCCCGAAAACAATCCTTCCTTTTCGAGGAAGTACAGAAGCAAACTTTTTTATTGCTATCTCCTTTTCAATGTCGGATAAATGATGGAAAGCATAAGTGCTGGCTATTGTTTCAATTTGTACTGAAATATAGGGATAGTTAATAAAATCACCATCCAATATGGTCATCGATGGCAGCTTCCTGCTTGCAATATTTCTCATTGCCTCTGATGGTTCGATACCTATAACGTTATGGCCCGCATTCAGTAATTTATTGGATAAATTACCTGTACCAACACCAAATTCCAGCACCGTACCTAAACTCTGTTGTACTACTTGGTTGAGTATAGCATCATAATTAGCAAATACATCCACATATTGCGGATGTTCTCCCATAACACTCTTATCATAATCCAGTGCCCATTCTTCAAATATCTCAATAAATTCTCTTCCCATTTTAAATTCCCCTTAAGGATAATTAAATCAAAGTAAATTACTTTGGATAATATGAATTATATGTATGAACGATTGAACAGGTTCCTAACCCAAATAAAAAACGAGTGCTTGTGCACCCGTTTTATGATTAATTATTTTGCGGGAAAATACGTTCAACCATATTTCCCATTTGATCAAAGAACCCTTCAATTGGCTCTCCATTATTTATATCGTCCACATAATTATTTGTTAAATCTACAAAATCAGGGTTGGTTGAAACGTATACATTTTCGATACTGTTGTCTACCGATCTTACGATGTCCCCAATCTTATCTTTCACTTCGTCCGTTATTTCTTCTCCATTGTTGTTCCCTTGGTCTTGATTTTGATTTCTATTTTGACGCTCATCATTGTCAAAGCTTGCTGCTACGTATGCATTATTGTCCGTTGTAAGAACTTGCACCCTGTCAATTTCCTTTACTTCATCCGTAATACGTTCTGCTGCTTCTTCTGATACATCGTATTGATTATTCTCATTGTTAATGTTTTGAGCTGTATCACGCTGGTAACGATCAGCATTACGATCCATTGTATTGTTACGTACACCTGTCAGTCCATCTCCAGTATTGTTGTTAGGGTTGTTGTTATATCTGGTTTGTTCTGCAGTATTATTTCCATTCGTTCCTGTATCTTGACCAGTATTATCGGCGTTCTGACATGCAACCATCGTCAGAAAAAGTACTGCAAAAATACTCATTAATTTGTATTTCATTCTTTTATTCCTCCTTACATGTTTGAATTTAGTATGCGACGAAGGTTTATTACTATTCATTTTGAAAAAATCCTTATTATGGTATTCACACCATAAATGTTACGAACATTATATATAGAAAGCGGGAAAACATAACTAGTAACCCTTGACAATCAAGGAGGGGTAACAATGATTCCGGACTACGACAAAGCTCTTTATTACACGTTATGGGGACAATGGGATGACCTGCTGGTATTAATGGTTCGGACAAACGATGATATACTATCCAAAAAAATCGAACAGTTCCTGAATGCCTATCATTACTCATTGGATCAAACAAAAGTAGTCGATTCCCATGATACACTGCTTTACTATTTGGATCATGCGATGAAATACAATCCACCTGTTGTCGTGGAAATGTAAAAAATGGGAAAGCACTTTTAAGTGCTTTCCCATTAATTATTACCATTATTACCTTTGTTGTTATTATTATTATTATTATTTTCTTTATTGTTCTTGTGATTTTCTTTATTATTACCTTTTTGTTTCTCTTTATGTGGACTTTTTCCTTTATTATTGCCGTTATTTTGATTTTTTTCTTTATACTTATTATTGCCGTTATCTTTATTCATATCTTTACCATTCTTATTTCTATCTTTATTTCTTTTTTCGTTATCTTTATCTTTGGCTTTACTGTTCTTCTTTCCTAGCTTACCTTCGTTTTGCTCTTTTTTCACTGAACCATTTGAGTTCGAATTAACAGTCCCATTTTCACTTTTTAATTCACTTGGGTGGGGAGGACTCGTTTCCTTTTTACTTTCTTTTTGTTCTGGTTGCTTTTCATCTGAATTCGTATCGGAATTTTTTTCTATATCAGCTTTATCTGTAACTGGAGTAATAATTAATTCATCATCTTTCAACTGAGAAGAGTTACTCTGATCCTCATCCGTATCCGCATCATAAAAAGAATTAATAATTGCTTTATCGTTAGAGTCAAAGCTATCTTCTTTCATTGAATCAGATGAATCTTCGCCTATGATTTCCAAAGCCATCACTTCATTCATTGAAGTTTCTTTATTCCTTGCTTGTTCTCTAATGTCTTTTGGCACAATAAGCGTGGCAATTGTCCATTCGGATATGTTTGAAAAATAAGATTCCAAGTTCACAGGTAACGATACATTTTTATCTGAACCATCGTCAACATAGCTGATTCCTACAATCATATTCTTCTCCTCATTAACCATTCCCGTATGTTCACTCTCATTAATAATTTGATCAATTACCGTTTCAACATCCTGATTTTCAAAATCAGTTAGGTCTTTTAAAATCGTTGAAGCATCATCATTTAATGCACGAATATGTTGTACATGAAAATCTTTATCTACTTCCATTTCAATACTTGGGTTAATATCAACGGTAACATAGGCGTACGTTTCTTTTTGGCCAACCAGAAAATAAAAAGGCAATACGAATAGAAGGATAATACATGCCATGGACAGTGTTTTAACTGGAATATTCATCTTTTTCCAGGAAAATAACAACATCCTTTTTTTCTCTGACTTCAACGGATTATAGGAAACTTCTTCACCTACATCAGCGTCTCCTTCAACTAATAAAGCTTTTTCAAAGGAACCGTCTTTGGTCATAATAATCGTGTAGTCGCGATGGCGTTCCAACACAATTCCTTTTTTCATTGCCCCACTCCCTTAAGATAATCCTTAAGATAAATATAGTCTTCACTAAGTACGATAAAAATCGCTAAAATAAATTTGCGATTTCGTTCCAGTGTTTTCTTACTAACATCAACTTTTTTTACTAATTTTTTAATCGGAAGCTTTTTCTTAATCTGGACAAACTCCCTTAATTCTGCATCATTAAAAAGGATTCTTGCTGTTTTCACAGCTGAATCTCGTGCATCTCTATGTTTTGGTGACGCTTCGGTAAGGTCAACCAGTGTTAATCTATATTCTTGAAGCTTTTCTTTGAAGTCCATTATTTCTTCTCTACGATGTATAGTGTCCTGCTCTTGATTATACTTTTCTTTTACGGCAAGTAATTCCATTGGGTTTTCCATTTGTTCTGCATCAAAAGATTCATCCAGTGATAATGGATTTAGTCTTTTCTGATTGTATCTGATATAGTCGATTACTTTCCGCTTAATTACAAGTTTAGCAAATGATAAAAATGAACTTCCTCTGTCTGGAGAATAAGAAAAAATCGCTTCATTGAATGCGGATAAACCAATACTGAATTCATCGTCTCTCTTCGGATCGATATATCGCTTGCAGACTTCCGAAACACTTTTTGCGATAAATGGCTGGTAGGTACGTAATAAATAATTTTGCATGCTTGTGTTCCCCTGCTGAATGGTTGCAACCATTTCCTCAAGAGGTTTGTCTTTTACCTGGCTGCTTATCATCAATCCGAAGACCTCCCAGGCACTATAGATTTCGTATATGTATTCCCTTTTTGGGGTGTTGTTACAAAGATATTAAATTTATATTTCAATTTTATATTATTATTTATATATGTCATATGATGTTCCCACCATTTTCATTTATTATTTTCTCTCTTTTATATTTATCGACATAATTCTTCTATTTTTTAATATAACTAATGTTAACCTAATGATTAAGTCTTTGCTATCTCAATTAGATTACATTTCCTTTAAGATCTTATGACCGTTATGTATAATTGCACATCAAAAATGCCTACCTTACCTATTAGCGGGGTAGGCATTTGATGTTAAAGATTTACTAGGATATCTTTTTTATTCGTAAAGGGTTCGCTGTTTGAAATTCCTTTAACTGAATCATTGATATATAAATCTTTTTCGAACCAATCCACCGTATTTATTTGTTCTACTCGATAAATAAATAATTCTTCATCTAAAAGATTTTCATTGCTATTGACTACAATATATTTAATCTCCCACTGTTCCGAATCATAAATCATATCCACAATTTTGCCAATTTTCCCATCCTTTGCATGAACTTTGAAACCAATCGTTTCATCTTCACTTCGCAGATTTTTTTCATTCGACTGATGTTGCTCCCGCCGCAGATGAGGTTCTTCCGGTACCTTTTCCTTATGACGACTGCTCTGTTCAAATGTACCTAAAGGTGTACGTTCTGTCCCCAATAAGGCATTATCCCGAAACGAATTCCAACCATAATAGTCAACTAAGTTATTTTCCTGTTCGGATGAAAGATCTTCATTTTCCGGTACTGGTGGACTATTGCGAATCGTATCTTTATCATATTCCACATCCACATATTCATCATTATTATTCACACTTACAAATGTATTTGGAGGTAATAAAACCTTTCTACCTGGAAGCCACTTTCTTGTATCCACAATAGCGTATCGAATGTTCCAGTTTTGATCGTTAAAATATAAATCTTTAATTTTCCCCATTTCACCATCTGTTGCATGTATACTGAAGTTTTTCATTTGCGATGTATAATAGTACATATAAAACGCCTCCATGAAAGGATTTATTTACTGTATACCCTTTAATAGAGACGTTAAACCAATAATCTTATTCAGTTGTATTTATAATAACTCAACTTTCGCAGCAGTAAAATAGGTAACTGGATTAAACTTAGAATTCTTGCTAAATTTGGTAAATTAAGGCTATATACGTAATGTCTGTTGATTTTTAAGCATCGCAGTTGAGATAAAATGCGAACTAGGACAAGTAACTTCGGCGATCGCTCTGGGAAATATACTGCGCTTTCCACGGGCGGCTGGTGAGCCCCTTCATGCTGACGCATTTCAGTGTCTCACCTATGCCTCTCTTCCCGTTGGAGTCTCCGTGTATTTCCCAGAGCTGGCTAGAAGGTTGCTAATAATTACACTTGCATGGCTAAAATAGCAACATACAGCTTCACCAGTCCGGGTGAGCGGCGGGCGGTGACTCCTGCGGGAACAGCACGTGTCCGAAGACCAGAAGAGTGGTTTTCTCTTCAGGGCTGAGGCCGTGCCCGCGGAAAGCATCCGCCCAGAGTGATCCCGGACGGCGGGAAAGCAGTTACTTCGTAGTTTATATAAAATCCGAAGTAAGAAAAGTAACTAAATTAATGAAAAAGGACTTGGAATTTAGATGTATCTGGAATGCTTCGTGCAAACAGTTCATCCAAAGTCAACTTGAGCTGTGTATCACGAGCCCTCTTCATTCTAACAAGGCTAATTTATCCATTTCATTCTTCAAAAGTTGAGTAATAATGATCGATTGGTATAAACAATCCTACTTTGCCATGATGATCATGGTCCATCGTTGCGAATATGATGCCAAGTACTTCTCCATCCTCATTGATAATCGGACTGCCGCTATTTCCTCTATATACAGGTGCTTTTATCATCAATACTTCTTTATCCCAGTTTGATAACTGGGTATAGCCTAGAATGTTCCCTTCGTTTGCAATTCCATTGAATCGTAGTGGGTTTCCTATAAAATGGATTGGCTCATTCTCATCAAATACCGTTTTTTCTGACAATGTTAAATATGGTAGATCCTCTTCACCTATTTGAAGTACAGCCAAATCGATGTCAGGATAGGTTTCTTCAACCTCTGCATTAAATAGACCTTCATCAGGAAATGCAACTGTCACACTTTCTTCTCCTTCAACTACATGATGGTTCGTCAGAATTGTCCCATCCTCTGTTATAGAAAAACCTGTTCCCTTACTATCATCCGTTTCAACAACGACCACTGCTTTTTTATACCTTTGAATATCTTCATCCGTTGATAATTTTGCAGAAGTAATCAGAAAATCAATTGCTGGAATAGAAAATGTCTGGGGTAACAGAGCAAATACATTAAAAGCTAATGCACAGGCAATTAGCCAAAACGCCCATTTGGGAAATGGACGTTTTGGTGCAGATTCTTCATTCATTTTAGCTCGTTCCAGGGCTTTTCTACGTTCTTTCTGAACAAGCTCATATAATTCCTCGTCATCAAATTCTTCATATAAATCATCATCTATTATGTCATCTGGTTTGTTATCTTTGGAATCCATATGTCACCCCACACGCTGAATAATGTTTAGACAACAGCTTTAACTTCGCCCTTTTGCATCTGATACATCTGATAATATAAACCTCTTTCTTTTATAAGTTTATCATGATTTCCTTGTTCTTTGATAGTGCCACGATCAAGAACAAATATCATATCAGCCTGTTGGATGGTTGATAGACGGTGTGCAATGACAAGTGTTGTTCGGCCTTCTTTCAGGACCGCCAACGCTTTTTGAATAATATTTTCCGTTTCCGTATCAATATTCGCCGTTGCTTCATCCAAAATCAGTATCGCTGGGTCAAATGCCAATGCACGTGCAAAAGAAATAAGCTGACGCTCCCCAAGCGAAAATGTTGTACCACCTTCCGTTACAGCTTCATCATAGGAATTCGGCAGTTTATCAATAAAACGATTTGCTCCAACCGCTTTTAATGCGCTTATCGCCGCTTCTTTCGTTATGTTCGGATCATTCATGGTTACATTGGAGACGATTGTCCCTGAGAATAAAAATGGATCCTGTAGTACGATCCCCATATGACTTCGCACTTGTTGTCTGGACCATTCCCTTGTATTGTGACCATCGATTGTTATAACTCCCTTCCCGGCGTCATAAAATCGAAACAATAAATTCATAATGGAACTTTTCCCCGAACCCGTATGACCTACAAATGCAGCAGTCTGACCTTCATTTATCTGAAATGAAATGTCTTTCAGTACGTAATCTCCATTATTATAGGCAAAAGATACATGGTCAAATTTAATTTTTCCATGATATTTATCGACTTTCTCATTATTGACATGTTCCCCATCACGGTCTAGCAATTCAAATACTCGAGTCCCTGCAACACGAGCCTGTTCAAGCAATGGAAGCTGGTTCACAATATCTGTAACTGGTTCAAATAGTCTTGTAATATAATCAACAAATGCATATAGCATTCCGATTGAAATAACACTTGTCATTCCAATCGAAGAGGAACCGAAATACCAGATAAACCCAACGAATGTCAGGTTTCTAATAACAGTTACCAAATTATACGATGTCAGTGCACTTAATTTAATCAGCTTTTTCTGGTACGTATAATTACGCTCATTTAATACTTCAAATTCCTCTTTTGTTTTGTTTTCACGATTGAATGCTTGTATTACTGGCATTCCCTGAATGGCTTCGTTAATATTCCCATTTATTTGACTGATCGTTGCACGGATTACTTTATTATATTTTGTACCAAAATATTTATAGGCTTTCATCCACCCAAATAATAATGGAATCAATAATAAACACATTGCTGCAAGCTGTGCATCCAATATAAATAAGGCCACAAAAATACCACCCATGTAGACAACGCTTGTAACAATAATTGATAATACCCGCTCATACAAGTCCCGAATAGCTTCCGTATCATTTGTTATTCTTGCCACAATGGAACCTGCTGGCTGATCCACAAAATAATTGATTGGGATACGCTGTGTATGATCAAATAAATCATTACGCATCTTCTTAACTATCTGATTAGCTGATTTCTGCAGTAAAAATGTCTTAAAGAATTGAAACACCCCTGCAATAACGAGAAGTACCATATATAATATCAACAGCATCATAATAGGTCTCTGTTCCGGTTGAAAGAAAGGATATATTTCGGTTAGTGATAGACTGTCAGCATCATAGCTATAAACCTCATTAGATGTCGTAATACGAATTTGATTTCCCTCAAGAGAACGTTCCCCTTCAAGTGGTACTTCCTCATTTATAAAATAGTAGGTTGTGCCAATTTGGAATAACGTTGCTTGATCACCTATCAGATCATCTGAACTGGATAGACGATCATTTCGTTTATAAAAACGACTATTATATTCAACCGTTTGATTATCGTCATTATTCGCAATTTCGTGCCAGTATCCTTCTATTCCTAGTATATGTTTATCGATAACTGTTTTTGCGATTAATGGTCCTGTAAGTTCTAAAGCAACAGCAATCATTAAGCAAAATAAACCGATTAATATTCCTTTCTTGTAATTTAGTGCATATTGAAATAATCTCTTTTCCGTTGATGGCTTCATTACAGTGCCACCTCCCCATCCTCAAGCTGCTGATACTGTTCTTGATACCAGCCATCCCGCTGCACTAATTGTTCATGCGTCCCTTCTTCGACTATCTTACCGTCCTCGAGTACAATAATATGATCCGCATGGGTTACTGCTGACATCCGATGTGCTGCAATAAAGGTCGTTTTGTTGCGTCTTTCTTTTCGTAAATGTTCAATAATTTTTGCTTCCGTCTTTCCATCTACAGCTGACATCGAATCATCCAGAATTAGTATTTCAGGATTTTTAATAAAAGCTCGTGCCAAGGCAACACGTTGTTTCTGACCACCAGATAAAGTAATTCCACTCTCACCAACTTGCGTATCTAAACCATTCGGCAGTTGTTTCATATCATCAAGAAAATAGGCAAGGTCCATGGCCCGGAATATTTCTTCATCTGTTGCATCCGATTTCCCAAATTGAATATTTTCTCTTATTGTCTTGGAAAACATCATTTGATCTTGCGGTACATAGCCAATCCAACTTCTTATCAGTTCTAAGTCAATATCATTGATGTCTGTATCCGACACGTTAATCGTGCCTTTCACACCAGGAAATTGTCTCAGTAATAATTTAAAGAGCGTTGTTTTGCCTGCACCTGTCTTTCCCACAACACCAATGGTTTGCCCTTTTAAAACATGCATCGATATATTTTCCAATTGATTTCTTTCCACTGAAGGATAGGAAAAGGATACATGGTAAAAGTGAATGGAATCGACAGTTCGAACCAATTTTGGCTTAACTGGATTTTGTACATCGGCTTCATAGGCCATCGTCTCATTTACTCGATCCAATGATGCGTTACCACGCTGCATAATATTGATCAGCTCTCCTACTGCAAACATCGGCCATATGAGCATCCCAAGATAGACATTAAATGTTACGAGGTCCCCAAGTGTCATTACACTTTCAAATACGAGAAAAGCACCATACCCTAAACCAATCGTATAAGACAATCCAACAAGAATTTTCATCGTTGGTTCGAACAATGCATCAATTTTTGCTACCTCAATATTTTTCTTATATACATTTTCGGTCATTGACTGAAATCTATCAGCATCTTGTTTTTCCTGAACAAATGCCCGGATAACACGTACTCCTCTGATTGACTCCAATACCTCGTTATTCAAATTTCCAAATGCCGCCTGTGCTTCTGTGAATCTCGAATGAATTGCCGAACCATATTTATTCATAATAACAGCCATGATAGGCAATGGAATGAGTGAAGCAAGGGTTAACTCCCAACTGATTGTGAATCCCATAACCGCCACAATCATCAACATAAAAATACTTGAGTCCACAAGGGTAAGAACTCCAAATCCAGCAGTCTGACTTATCGCTTTTAAGTCATTCGTAGACCTTGCCATCAAATCTCCCGTACGATACTTCCCATAAAAAGTTGGGGTCATCTTAAGAAAATGTGAGATCAATCGACTCCGCATCCACCTTTCCAGAATAACTGCTCCTCCAAACAGGGTGTAATCCCATAATGAACAATTGTTAGCACGAGATAGCCAATAATCAGCGCTGTTAATAGCTGCATCGTCAATGTCTCAAACTGTATATGGTCTATCGTTATACCAACAAGTTTAGGTGGAATAAGTCCAATTGCACTTGCGAGAATCAAGGAGATAATTGCAAATGAATACCTTTTCCAGTAATGCTTAAAGAACCAATCCAGCTTTTTAAATACCTGAAACATTTTTCCACCTTCTATTCTTTCTTTTTTAACCAAAAAAGTTCAGTAACTACATACACAAAAAATGCATACGTCTATGACGTATGCATACAGCAGGGCAAATTTCTCCCTCATATTTCAAAAGGTCACAGATGTGACCTTTAAATGATTAACTAGTTATGTAATTACTAAACTCATTCATCACAGAGGTCACGGGTACTACTATGCAATTATACGGCTTATGAATGATAACTCTTTCCATCGTAGTGACCTCCTTCCATATATTCTAATTCCCAATAATTATAGTATTAAGAATATTATTAGTCAATAGCTTTTTTTAGTTTTCCTGTATTTTTGAAATTTAAACAGCCCTAAAAAGCTTATTTTCATAATGATTTGCTTCTAGGCCATTGCAGAATCGAGATAAAATACGAACTAGGATAAGTTACTTCGGCGACCGCTCTGGGGAAATATACTTCGCTTTCCGCGGGCGGCTGGTGAGCCCTCCTCGTGCTTCGCACTCCGGGGTCTCACCGATGCCTTTCCTCCCGCTGGAGTCTTCGTATATTTCCCCAGAGCTGGTTTTAAGCTTACAAACTGATAAGTGCATTAGTGATTTATAAAATTCATATTACCGAGCTTCACCAGTCCGGGTGAGCGGCGGGCGGTGACTCCTGCGGGAACAAATGTTTTCGGTGGGGCGAGTAATCGCAGTCCCAGCACGTGTCCGAAGACCAGAAGAGTGGTTTTCTCTTCGGGGCTGAGGCCGTGCCCGCGGAAAGCATCCGCCCAGAGCGATCCCGGACGGGAGGAAAAGCAGTTACGTCGCAGTTTATATATTTTGCGAATTAACAAAAATCTTTTAGAAAACACCAAAAAAGAGAACTGCTCAATTTAGGGTGAACTGCTCTTTATTTTAGGTTTATATATGAACTTTTTTGGTTCAAGTTCATCTTTTTTATTACAACCAAGACTTACCATAGTTTCAACTTTTCCATGTGACACATTGGTCGATAGAGAAATTTCTTCCAGGGTTGCATGAGGTCTTTTACGGATATAATTACGAACTTGTTCGCTGTCCTTAAGACATGTTAAGCACATCATGAACGGGCTGCTTTTCATAGGTTCTTTACATAAACGACAATTTCGAACAAAGTCTCCCATTTCCTCACCCCTTTTTGGTTTATACTTACATATTACATCAATAAATGTATCTTAACAATGACAATTACGAATGTTTCGAAAAATGGTTCCTAAGCATCAAATTCTGTCATTCCTTTTCAATATAGTTCCATATATCCCAAAAAAATGCTATAGTTTTTACCAAAGATTAAAAGGAGTTGATTAAATGCACTTAGATGAAATGCTTGAATACAATAAACAATTTGTATCAGAAAAAAAATACGAAGAATATACAACGGATACGTATCCAAATAAAAAAATGGTCATATTTACTTGTATGGAATCACGATTAGTCGAATTATTACATCGAGCATTAAATATCCATAATGGTGATGTAAAGATGGTTAAAAATGCAGGTGCTATTATTCGGAAACCTTTTGACAGTATTATGAAAAGTATTCTTGTTGCAGTATTAAAATTAAAGGCTGATGAAGTGGTTGTCATTGGACATCATGACTGCGGAATGTCCAATGTTGATACAGCTGCTCTTAAGAAAACCATTGTTGAACGCGGTATATCTGAAGATACCATACACAACCTAACAAATGGCGGAATTAATCTCGATGAAGAGTTTCATGGATTTGATACTGTAGAAGAGTCTGTCATGCAAAGTGTATCTATTATTCGAAACCACCCACTATTGCCTAAAGAAGTGAAAGTTCACGGGTTGGTTATCAACCCCGATACAGGAAAAGTTGACATTGTTACAAGACATTAAATATTTTGAACTACCACTCTAAAAAGAGTTGGTAGTTTTTTTAATTTTATTCATAAATATTTCTTTTTACCGGCATACTAAATAGAAGAAAGATGGTATGCCGGAGGGTTTCTATGAGAAAAAGTCGAAAAAACAAATATACAAACATTTTTCCAAGCAAAATGGAACAACTTGAGGAATTGCTTACAAGTAAATTTGAAAATAACACCGATTTGAGCTTCTCTGTCTATAACCATTTAAATAAGAAAATAGCGGTATTTTATATCCCCTATCAGGTGACACCAGAAAAAGTCGAAGCTTTATTATTAAAGCCATTATTGGAAAATGATAATGCGTGGGACCATGAGAAGGTCTTAAATGATATCCCCTTAAGTTCTGGAGAAAAGACAACTGTATTAGAGGAAATACTCGAGAAAATAATTAATGGTCATGTAATTATTTATGTAGAAAATGAAGACATGGCAATTAACTACCCTATGTTAAATGTACAAAAAAGAGCATTGTCAAAAGCCGAAACAGAAACGGTCGTCATTGGCCCTCAAGTTGCCTTTACGGAATCATTAACTACGAATCTAAATATTATGCGCTGGCGAATCCGGTCAACTGATCTCGTTATGGAGAAAATCATGGTTGGTGAAAGATTCCCCCGCGAAGTACGTTTAGTCTATGTTAAATCAATTGCAAATGAAACCGACATTCATACGATGCGGCAACGATTACAAGAGCTGCATGTCGACGAAGTGGAAGACAATAATGTACTGATGCAGTATATCGAGGACGATTCCTTTACCGTTTTCCCACAATTTTATTCAACTGAGCTTCCAGATCGGGCAACGTATGCAATAACAAAAGGAAGAATTGGCGTACTCATGGAGAATAGTCCAAACGCAATCCTTGCTCCATCTACCTTATTTAGCTTTTTTGAATCAACAGAAGACTTATATATGCGTTGGAATACGGGCTCGTTCTTAAGAATACTTCGGTTTATATCGATGATTATAGCGGTAACACTTACCCCGCTGTATGTTGCTGGGGTTACTTACCACTTTGAAACTATACCAACGCAATTACTTGTTTCAGTAGGTCAATCAAGAGCTTCTGTACCTTTTCCACCCATATTTGAAGCAATCTTTCTTGAATTGATGATTGAACTCTTAAGAGAAGCTGGTGCCCGGCTCCCAACAAAGGTCGGACAAACGATTGGTATTGTTGGCGGTGTTGTTGTTGGAACAGCTGCCGTACAAGCAGGAATTACGAGTAATATTTTAATTATCTTTATCACTATTAGTGCCTTGGCCTCTTTTACAGCACCAAGTTATTTAATGGGTACAACGATTCGTATCCTCCGGTTTCCGATGATTTTGCTGGCTGGAATGCTCGGTATTATTGGCATACTGTTTGGGATTAGCTTTATACTCATCCATTTATTAAGAATAACTTCATTGGGAAGACCGTATTTGACACCTATCTACCCATTTCGTATGGAAGATCTTAATAAAGTATTATTTCGCTTACCTCAATCCTTTCAAGGAAAAAGATTTGCTTCATTCCGACCGAAGGATTTGATTCGTTTCAAAGAAAGAAGAGCAATAAATAAAAATGACATCGATGAGTAGGAGATATTATGGAAATTAATGTGAAAATGAAATCAAGTCTACAATTTAATGCATTTTATTTATTTTTCATTATTTCTTCGATTCAATTAGGTGTTGGTATGTTAGGAAGTCCTACCTATATCTTTGCCGAAGCTCGTCAGGATTCTTGGATTTCGGTTATTATCACTTCAATCTTCGTCATCTTTGTATTATTCGTTATGCTTTTAATTCTAAAACAATACGAGAATGCGGATATACTCGGGATTCAAGTTGACATTTTTGGGAAATGGTTTGGAAAATTACTCGGTTTCGTTTATATCGTTTATTTTGCATCTGCATTATTATCGGTCGTAATTACTTATATAGAGGTTGTGCAGATTTTTCTTTTCCCTGAAATAAGCACATTTACAATGGGACTAATTTTACTAATTCTAATCATTTATACGGTTCTTGGTGGTATCCGTGTCATTATTGGAGTGTGTTTTATCTTTTTTCTCTTTCCACATTGGCTCTTATTACTCTTAATTGAACCATTAATGGATATAGATATCACGCACTTTCAGCCCGTCATGCAAGCTTCTCTAGTCGAATTATTACAGGGGGCTAAGGCTTCAGCGTATACATTCTCAGGGTTTGAAATCCTTTTTATGCTCTATCCATTTATACAGAATAAAGAAAAAGCGAAATTACCTGTAATATTAGGCTCTTTATGGACATCTTGGATTATCCTGCTAACAACAATCATTGTAATTGGGTTTTTCAGTGCAGATCAAATTTCAAGAAGAGAATGGTCTGTGCTTGGCCTCTTTAAAGTTCAAACCTTTTCCTTTGTCGAACGCTTTGATTTTGTCGTTGTAGCAGAATGGATGATGGTTGTCACTCCGAATATGGTTCTTCTCATGTGGGGAGTAACACATGGAATGAAGCGATTGTTTCTAGTACCTCAAAAGATCACATTATATGTTGCATCTGCATTGTTGTTAGTAGTCTGTATCTTCATGGACTATCATTTTCAAATTCAAAAGGTAACTAATTTCATTTCACAAGCTGGCTTTTGGCTCGTATTTGTATATCCATTTCTGCTACTTCCAATTGTATTGTTAAAGAAAAGATGGCGTCATCATAAAGAGGGTGTAAGTAATGGGCCTTAGAAGAAAAATAGTTCTTATAATAATAATAATTACGCATCTTATTTTCCTGTCAGCTTGTATTTTACAAACAAGGGAAATAGAGAGTTTAGGGATTATACATACACGGGGCATAGACATTGCAGCGGACGACGATAACCAAATTGAAACTTCCGTCGTTGTCTTTCAATTTGATGCCCAATCCGAGGAAATCACCACAACTTTATTCGGCAAAGGACATACGTTAAAACAATCGTTGAATGATGCGGGACGTCAAACAAAATATGCTCTAACACCAGGACAAATCCGTGTGGAAATTTATAGTAAAGAAATTGCACAAAGAGGTATTTTACCGTATATAAGTACATTGGTACGGGACTCCCGTGTTGCAGATACGATGTACTTAGCAATAAGTAATACACATGCAAAAGAATTACTTACCAAAGGGCAAGATGCAATTACATCTACCGTTGGACAATATATTGAGGGTATATTGGAAAAAGAAATTGAGGAAAACGCGATTCCCAATTCTTCTTTATATGACTTCTCACGCAGGGAAACTGAAATTGGGCAAGATCCAGTATTGCCTATTATTGACTTAGTAGAAGATAGACCGGCTTTAACAGGACTTGCTGTATTCAGAGACGATAAACTTGTTGATGAGGTTTCATTAGAAGATGCCTATTTAATTCACCAATTTTTAGATACAACAAAAAATACGCCTCTTGATATCACTCTACCTGTAGAACCTTTTGAAAAATATATTAAAAATAGTGGAGAATTAGAAGATCCGGAAAACCTGTACCTGAGGCTAACCGTTTTAAAAGGGAAAAACAAGACAAAGATAACTGATTTTCAAAATTTGAATTATAAAGCAACTATTAACATAGAGACAGACTTATATGAACTATCCGAACACATAAGGATAGACAATGAGGAAATTTTAAATTTACTCGAAAAAGAAGTTGAAAAAGAAATCACAAGGCAGTATGACACCCTTTTCGCTAAACTACAAGAACTCAATACAGATCCTTTTGGCCTTGGGACCATTTATCACTCTAAAAAAAGGGAAGGTAATTTTACTACGGAAGAATGGCGTGAAAAATATCCGGATGTGACAATGGATTTCAATGTAAACGTGGAAATCAAGCATTACGGAACATTCCAATAAGTATGACTGAGTATAAAAAAATCATCCCAGGCTAATCAAGACCAGGGATGATTCTTATTACTTACTAACACTTTTAATAATTTCAATGACTCGATTACGTGATTGTTCACTTTTAAACTCTTTCATTGTATCAACCATGATTGGAGCATATTCCTTTAGTTGTAACAGCTCTTTTTTCAGTGTTCCTTCGGTAAGATTTCCTTCCTCAAGGACTCTTGCATAACGTTTTTCCTGAAATGAATTCGCGTTAATTATTTGGTCTCCTCGACTCGCACTTTTGGATAATGGAATTAACAGCATCGGAATACGTAAAGCCAGGAATTCAAATATCGCATTCGAACCAGCACGAGATAACACATAGTCTGTCGCTGCAAAAATATCTTTTAATTCTTCGTTAATATATTCAAATTGCACATATCCGACTTCATCTATCGATTGATCGATTTTATCTTGCCCGCAAATATGTATGATTTGAAAAGAAGATAAAAGTTCAGGTAGACTTCCTCTTATCGTTTCATTAATTTTTTGTGAGCCGCCACTCCCACCCATAATAAGCAGCACAGGCAATTTACCTGTTAAACCGGCAAAGCTCAGACCATCTTGTTTACTCCCCCTAAAAAGTTCTTCGCGAATAACCGCCCCTACATATTCCGCTTTTTTCTCTGGAAGATATTCCATGGTTTCTGGAAATGTTGCAAGAACTTTCTTTGTAAATGGGATAGAAAGTTTGTTTGCAAGCCCTGGTGTATAGTCAGATTCGTGAATAACAGATGGCACGCCGCGCAGTTTTGCAGCCGCAACAACTGGTACGGAGACGAACCCACCTTTTGAAAAAATGACGGTCGGTTTACGTTTTCCTATAATCCGATATGCTTGCATCGTACCTTTCATCACTTTAAATGGATCTTTCAAATTTTCCTTAGACATATATCGGCGCAGTTTCCCGGTGGCTATCGGGTGGTAGGTGACACCTTCTAGTTGACCGATTAATTTTCTTTCGATTCCATCATAGGAACCTATATAATCAATTTCCCACCCTTCTTCCTGATAAAAAGGAATCAGAGCCAAATTGACAATAACATGGCCTGCTGTTCCACCACCAGTGAAGAGAATACGTTTATTTTTCATTAAAAGGACTTCCTTTCTTTCACAAATCATCATAACCAAGTATAATAACTTTTATGTGTCTGTTCAATTAAGAGGTTGGACTTTTGAACATCCTCTCTTATTTCTCGTTAGGATACACTCTCTATCCTATTAGAAAATATCAGAAAAAGGAAGAGTTAAATGTACGAAACATCTACGCTCAAAGAAAAAATAAAGCTATTTATCATAATTTTATTCCCAATTCTGGTTACACAAATCAGTCTAAATTTAATGACATTCTTTGATACAGTGATGTCCGGCCGTGCAGGTGCAGCGGATTTAGCAGGTGTCGCAATCGGGTCCAGTCTCTGGATACCAGTATCAACTGGAATTAATGGGATTGTCCTGGCAATTACTCCGATTATCGCTCAACTTCTTGGTGCTAAATTGAAAGGTGAAGTTCCCAAAATTGTTCAGCAGGGAATTTACTTGGCAATCGCCTTTTCCTTTCTTATTATTGCAGCAGGTGCCTCTGTTATAAATCCGGTACTTTCGTTAATGGACTTAGAGCCAGAAGTAAGCAATATTGCAAAATACTATCTTATTTCTATAGGCGCAGGGATTATACCCTTATTTATTTTTAATACGATCCGTTGTTTTATGGACGGATTGGGACAGACGCGGGCTTCCATGATCATTATCTTAATATCGTTACCCCTTAATGTCTTTTTTAATTATATCTTTATATTCGGCAAGCTTGGAATTCCAGCTTTTGGTGGGATTGGAGCTGGTATCGCTACAACCTTGACGTATTGGGTCGTATGTATCATTTCCCTTATTGTAATGCTTCGCGTCCACCCTTTCCGTGAATACAATATATTTGGAAGTTGGTACCTTCCCTCACTCAGACTATGGGCAAATCAATTAAAAATTGGAGTTCCAATTGGGGCCGCGATTTTTTTTGAAACTAGTATCTTTTCTGCTGTAACCTTATTAATGAGTGCCTATGACACATATACGATTGCAGCACACCAGGCAGCTCTAAACTTTGCCGGACTTCTATACATGATTCCATTAAGTGTCGGGATGGCGTTAACGATAGTTATTGGCTTTGAAGCTGGAGCTAACCGTTATAAAGAAGCACGGATCTACGGATATATTGGTATGAGTGGCGGTGTATTTATTGCCATATTTGCCGGGGTTATTCTGTTCGTTTTTAAGGGACCAGTTGCAGCCCTATACAATACGAATCCAGAAGTCATTGAGCTTACGAAGCAATTTATCTTCTTTGCTATCTTCTATCAATTGGCAGATGCATTTGGAGCACCGATTCAAGGTGCACTTCGGGGTTATAAAGATGTAAACATGACATTAATTATCGCATTAGTTTCCTATTGGGTTATCGGGCTCCCAACAGGATGGATATTAGCAAATTACACATCCCTTGAACCATTCGGATATTGGGTCGGTATTATCGTCGGTCTTAGCTGTGGTGCAGTAGCATTATTATGGAGGTTAATTCATATTCAAAAGAAATACGCAAACATATAAGGAAAAAGCTCATTCGCATAGTAGATGCAGATGAGCTTTTTTACTATCTCGTTAATTTAATTTTTATAGGAACAATCCTGCTATTGTAGCAGATAAGATGGACGTAAGGATCGCACCACCTAATAATTTCATACCAAATCCAGATACGATTCCAGCCTTTTTACTATCAATACCTTTCACTGTTCCTGCGATTATTCCAATCGAAGAGAAGTTGGCAAAGCTTGTTAAGAATACAGATACGATACCAATTGTTTTCTCAGACATTGTATCAAGCAACGGCTGGAATTCGAGCATAGCTACAAACTCATTGGTAACAATCTTGGTACCCATAATAGAACCAGCTTCAATGACTTCACTTGGTGCAATACCCATTAAAATCCCAATCGGTGCAAGAATATATCCTAAAATCTGTTGAAGGGTTACCCCAGCAAATACAGCTTGAATAATCCAGTTGACAAGCTCCAAGGATGCTATAAAGGCGATGAGCATAGCTGCTACAATTAAGGCAATTTTACCACCCTCAAGTGCACCATTCCCCATTGCTTCAAAAACACTTCTATCCTCTGTTACATTGGATACATCAACATAATCTTCTTCCTTAGGTACAGTCACAGGCGCAATAATGGAAGCAACCATTAATGCACTGAACATATTTAATGGAAGCGCTACTAGGATGTACTCTGCAGGGAGCATTTGGATATATGCACCAACAATCGAGGCAGACACCGAACTCATGGCAGAAGCACTAACAATATACAAACGATTTGCGGTTAAATGATGGAACTGGGATCGAATAGCGATTAAGGCTTCCGATTGACCAAAAAAGATACTATTTACTCCGTTAAATGATTCAATTTTAGGTAATCCTGTAATTTTCGAAATAAGCCCACCAAAGTACTTAATAATCGTCGGTAGTATTTTCAGATATGTAAGTACAGATAGGATTGTCGCAAAAAAGATAATAAGCAGCAAAACATTGAAGAAGAATACGCCACCCTCATCAACTACAAATCCACCTAGTACGAACATAATCCCCTCCGTACCAAATTCAATTAATTTATTAAATCCTGCAGATATGCCATTGATAATGATCTTACCTAATTCTGTGGAAAACATGAACCACGTAATCAGCAATTGGAATAAAAGCATGATTCCTATACCCTTATAATTAATATGTTTCTTGTCATTGGACATTAGATAGGCTAACCCCAATGTAATAATGATTGCTAAAATACCGAGAAGAATATCCACGGTGATGCCTCCCTTTAATTAAGGTATTATATTAGTTTTTCCCTAATTTCAGTTTTATTAACAAAATAAATGAATTTTATTATCTTTCGGTTCCGTTCTATCTTTGAAGTAACCAAACGATACTATGTATGAACTGCTACTATAACTTAACCAACGTTTACTATATTATTCGACTGAGGGTTATTTTGCAATGGTTAAATAGAGGTTTTTTTTAATAGTTACAGGTAGTGATTAATAGATGAGCAGATTACCGAAAATCACAGAATTATTATAATCAAAAGAATCCCATTGCTTCATACAGCAATGGGATCTCTTCGTTATTTTTTTCATCCAGCTTCGGCTCTTAGAAGCTGCCGTCATAAGCAAGGGACACTCCAAGCACGAAAACCCACGCGCTTTACGGTCCCTTGCTTATGCGTCCGCTTCTGGACAGTCGCCTCAGCTTTTGTTATTAACCTTCCAACAATAAATCATATGGATCTTCAAGCATTTGCTTGATGCGTACAAGGAATTGTACTGCTTCTGCACCATCTACAATACGGTGATCATAAGAAAGTGCCAGGTACATCATTGGACGAACTTCGATAGAATCGTCCGGCATTACCATCGCACGTTTTACAATGTTATGCATTCCTAGAATACCAACTTGTGGAGCATTTAAAATTGGTGTGGACATCATCGAACCGAAAGTACCACCATTTGTAATTGTAAACGATCCACCTTGTAAATCACTCAATGCCAGTTTGTTATCACGTGCTTTTGTTCCCAGGTCAACAATCGATTGTTCAATACCTGCAAAATCTTTACGGTCTGCATCACGTACAATCGGTACGACTAATCCATCATCCGTGGATACGGCAATACCAATATCATAGAATTTTTTAATAACGAGTTCGTTGCCTTGAATTTCCGCATTCAGTAATGGAAATTCTTTTAATGCTCCAACCACTGCTTTTGTGAAGAACGACATAAATCCAAGTTTCACACCGTTTTTCTTTACAAATTTCTCTTTTCGTTCACTGCGAAGTTGCATAACAGCAGTCATATCCACTTCATTGAACGTAGTCAGCATGGCTGTTTCTTGTTGGACATTAACCAGATTTTTTGCGATTGTTTGACGACGACGTGTCATTTTCACACGTTCCACCGGTTTTTCAAAGTCTGTTTTTGCTGCAGCTGGCGCTTCCTGTTTTGCAGGCTTCGAAGGTTTTTCTTTACTTCCAGCTTTTGCTGTTGCTTCTACATCTTCTGGACGAACTCTTCCAAGTGGATCCCGTGCAGCAACTTTGCTTAAATCAATATTTAGTTCACGCGCTCGTTTTCTCGCAGCTGGAGAAGCAATAACTTCACCTTTGCTTTCTTTTGCAGGCTCTTCTTTTTCCGAAGATTCTGGTGTTCCTGCTTTTTCCTCTTTTGCAGCTGGTGCCTCTTTTTCTTCTTTGGGAGCTTCCGCTGCTGGAGATGCATCTCCACTAGCTTCTCCATTTTCATCCACTTTTGCAATCGTGTCGCCTACTGCCACATCGTCACCTTCAACACTTAGAATTTCAGTGATTACACCGGAAATTTCAGCATTTACTTCCACATTTACTTTATCAGTTTCCAATTCTACGATTGGATCGCCCTTTTCTACTTTATCGCCTTTTTTTACGAGCCACTCGGCAATCGTACCTTCTGTGATGGATTCTGCTAGTTCTGGAATCTTAATTTCTTGCACTGGAATTTCCTCCTTCAGATATGTTTAATGCCTGATTTATAATTTTATTTTGTGCTGTCTTATGAACGCTCGGTATACCTCCAGCTGGTGCTGAACGATTTGGGCGACTAATCACACGTAAATTCTGGCCTTCTTGTAATAAATCTCTTAAATAATCATCCACGAAATTCCAGGCTCCCATATTTTTCGGTTCTTCCTGTACCCAGACAATTTCCTTTAAGTTAGGCAGTTGCTTCAATTCTTCTTGTAGAGCTTTCGCAGGAAATGGATAAATTTGCTCCAGTCTTAAAGCGCGTAACCACTCGAAATTCTGATCCGAATTATCAATAACTTCCTCAATATCTACCATAACTTTACCACTGCCGATAAGTAGACGTGTTACATTTTCTCTGCTAACTTCCAAGTTTGGTTGATTCCGTAACGGTTGAAATTTTCCTTCAGAGAATTCCTCTGCAGATGAAGCCATGCGTTGATGGCGGATCAAACTACTTTTCGGTGTCATTAAAATTAATGGTCTGGCTTCTTCACGTCCACGCATTGCTGCTTGTCTACGAAGCAAATGGAAAAGTTGTGCAGAAGACGTCACATTCGCTACAATCCAGTTGTTTTCTGCTGCCATTAGCAGGAATCTTTCTAGACGAGCGCTTGAATGTTCTGGTCCTTGTCCTTCATAGCCGTGTGGCAGAAGCATAACCATATTTGACTTCTCTCCCCATTTTGCTCTCGCTGAGGATATAAACTGATCAAATATAACCTGACCAGCGTTTGCAAAGTCACCAAATTGTGCTTCCCAGATTACCAATGTATTTGGTGACTGGACACTGTACCCATATTCAAATCCAAGCACACCCGTCTCGGATAGCGGACTGTTTCTGATATCAAATGTTACATTGGCATCTGAGATTCCATGCATTGGGCTATACTTTTCATTTGTTTCCGTATCATGCAATACGATATGTCGATGTGCAAATGTGCCTCTTTCAGAATCCTGTCCGGTCAAACGAATAGGAATGCCGTCTCTTAGAATAGATGCATATGCCAAGGCTTCCCCAGCACCCCAATCGGCTTTATTACCTTCTTCCAAAGCATCCGCACGACGTTTCAAAATCTTTTCAGTCTTTTTGAATCCGTTAAATCCTTCTGGACGCTTCAATAATTCCTTGTTTAACATTTTTAGTGTATCGAGATCTACTGCTGTTTCAAATTTATCTAATCCATTCAACAATACTTTAGGCATCAGTTTTGCTTCCGGCTGCCCAATTTCATTTGCAATCATATTATTATAAATATTGCTTAATTTCGTATCAACAGATTCTTTCATCTTGTCAAATTCTCCCGCTTCAATAACTCCTTTACTTTCGAGTGCTTCAGCAAAGAGATTTGCTACAGATGGATGGTTATCAATCTCATGATATAGTTTTGGTTGCGTTGTTCTTGGCTCATCCATTTCATTATGACCATATCGACGGTACCCTACCAAATCTATCAGAAAGTCTTTATTAAATTTCTTTCGATATTCGTATGCTATTTTAATAGCTGAAATACAAGATACTGGATCATCTGCATTCACACGGATGACCGGAATTTCAAAGCCCTTAGCAAGATCACTTGCATAGCGCGTAGAACGCCCATCTTCACGATCTGTTGTGTAACCTAACAAGTTATTTGCAATGATATGAAGTGTTCCACCAGTGTTGTATCCTGGCAGTCCACTTAGATTTAACGTTTCGGCAACTACACCTTCACCGATAAAAGCCGCGTCTCCATGAATCAATACAGGAATGGCTTTATTCGTATCACGTTTCGGATAACCTTTATCGGAACGATCATCCTGTGCAGCACGTGCGAATCCTTCCACAACTGGATTTACAAACTCCAAATGGGATGGATTATGTGCTAAAGTAATCCGTGTTTTAATTTCATCCCCGGAATTAACTTCTTTTTTAGCTCCGAAATGATATTTCACATCCCCAGTCCAGCCGTAATTAATTCCGATCGATCCCTCCGAAGGCATTAACTCTCTTTCTTTGGAATAATTAAATTCAGAAAAGATCTTATCGTAAGGTTTTCCTAAAATATTGGCAAGCACCGATAAACGGCCACGGTGAGCCATCCCCATCATGACATGTTCAATTTTATCTTTAGCAGCATTATTAACGATACCATCAATCATTGGTATCATGGATTCGAGACCTTCGATGGAAAATCTTTTTTGTCCAACAAACGTTTTTTGCAAAAATGCTTCAAACCCTTCCACATCTACGAGGCGTTGCAGCACTTCTTTTCGCTGGTCAGGTGATAATTCCAAACGTGCCTTACCATCTTCAATTAAATCAAAAAGCCATTTACGTTCTTCATGGTTATTAACATGATCATACTCAAATGTAATCGTACCTGTATAATATTTCTTTAATCTATTAACTACATCTAATCCGTTTTCCACATCACCAGGTGCGTTCTCCCACAACCAGGACGCCGGAATATTTTCTAAGTCTTGCTCACTTAAATCATAGGTTTCTAAATTTAATAATTCTGTTATATCTCCTTTATAGCCACCTACCGGATAAATATCAGCCTCGGTATGACCATAACGTCGAATAGCCTCAACAAGTTTCATCGCTGAGGTAAGTTTTTTCACATCGCATTCTGATATTGATTGAGTCACTGTCTGATCTGCGCTGTTTGATGGCTGCAGCCATGCAGGAGCTCCGTAAGTATCGAAAATCTCTTTTATAGATGATTCAATAGCTTCAGGATCCTCTTTGTACAACTCATATTGTTGTTCTAAATACCCCGTGTTTGATCCATGAAACTGCCCCCAGAATCTTTCTACAGATTCTCCATTTTCTGCCACGTCTGATACCCCCATTAGAAGTTAACTATTCCCGTTATGTAAACGGTTCAATTTTATTATAGAATTCCTTATTTGTTTCTTCAACTAATATACCTTATTTTTCGCACTGTTACAACATTTGTACAAATAATTTCGTGAATCTAGAAAATTTCAGAAAAGACAATACAAATCACTCCTATTTAAAAAAATTTTGTTGTTAGTTCACATAATCAATTTTTTTGGTTATAATAGGGGTATACTTAACGAATATTGCTTTACGCTGTAGAAATTAAGGAGGATTTTTTATGAAATTAGCATTATTATTCGGCGTCATGATAACATTTATCGTTTCATGCTTTACTTCTGGCTATGAAGCAAAACCTGGTGTTCCAAAACAGGATCAATAATTAGTAAACCGTCATGCAGGAAATTGCATGACGGTTTTTTTACGCCAATAAAATAAGTTCAAGTTAAATTTGGAAATTGTTGCTGTCTCAATGCTTCATATATAATTATTGCTGCTGTATTGGAGAGATTCAATGATCTGACTTTATCGTTCATATGAATGCGCAGACATTGTTCTTCTTTACCGATTAAAAGTTCTTTTGGAATTCCAGTTGATTCCCGGCCAAACATAAAGAATATGTCTTCCTCTGGTTTATTAAAATTAAAATCAGAATAATGCTTCGTTCCAAAGTTTTCAATATAATAAAAGTCTCCATCCGGATATTTCTCATAAAGCTCCTCGATCGAATCGTACTCATGAACATCAACATCTTTCCAATAATCCAATCCAGCTCTACGTAGCATTTTGTCTTCCGTTGAAAAGCCCAGTGGACGTATTAGATGAAGTGTTGTATTTGTTGCAAGGCAAGTTCTGCCAATATTACCAGTATTTGCTGGTATCTCAGGTTGATATAATACGACATGTAAACTCAAAATTCATTCTCCTTACAAGTTAGGTTCTAAGAAAACTTGGCACCCGCCAAGCCTTTTCGGCGAATGCTTCGTTGCACTTATGCAAGTATGAAAGTTTATACTTTCTTACTTGCTAAAAAAGGGACAACCCAACAATTATACCATTAATCTTCCCCTATTCGGAAAAATTTATAGTTTATATTTGGTGTATAAGCCGTGGAATCTTCATAGGACCAATAACGATATCGACTATTGTCTGTATGAGCATTCACTAATGGCATTCCCTCCGCGTCTTTAGCTACAACAATTGTATTATGATCCCATCTTCCGTCCCCTTGAAAATCATAACAAATGATGTCACCTGGAATAAGTTGGTCAGCACGCTCCACTTCCTTCCCTTTTAATCCTTGCTTCGAACCGCTAAGATACCATCGTAGGGAATGAGCAACTGCCCAGCTAAAGCTCCACGTATTGGAAGCATACCAAAAGCCTCGCTCCCTAACAGGCTTCCCCCACATTGGTGCACCGCCAGCACGAAGGCATTGAGAGATATAATTGGTGCAATCCACATCGAATACACGGTAAGCAGGATTGTAACTATTCCACCACGCTTCTGCATATTGAACCGCTGCCAATCGATCATAACTAAAACGATCACTGATTTGTTCACATGTTTCATAGGAATCAACCGGATCCTGCTTGACTTCATCTTCCATTCTTTCGATTTCTTCATGATCTTTTACCTTACCGTCTACCATTCGAAAACGGTATGGTATGATCTGCTCTTCTATATGAATTTTTTGTTTCTGTTTGATGACGTACGTTACATGCATTAAATATTGATAGAACATTTCGTTATCGTAAACAAGCTTTTGGAAAACCTTTCCTCTTCCCTCCACCCGAATAATTTCAGCATCTCTTTTCCCCCACATTTTTTCCTTCCTAGTCCACCAATTATCCTCTTGTCTTTTCTCATGAAAAAAATCCATCCAAAGTTCCCTTATTTTTTCCATAAAAAATCCCCTCCAATTAAAGTATATGGAGGGAATGCTTGTTTAACGATTTATTTGCCGGAAACACCTTAAATAACATTTGTTTTAATTTACGGCAGATTGTTTCTGAAACTCAAGACCTTTCTTCATTTCAAAGCAAACCTGTTCATCTGTCTCTTTGGTCATTGCATCTTTAATGGCCCGGAAAGCTTCTTCTGTGCCAATTTTCCCCAATGACCATGCAGCTGTACCACGAATAACAGGCCTCGGATCATTATTCATTACTTCAATCATCTCTGTAATGGCTGTTTTGTCTTTATAATGTCCAAGAGCTATTAAAGCATTGCGCTGAAGTGGTTTTTTCCCGCGCCACGCTCCGGAAATAGGACCGAATTTCTCTTTGAATTCCCGATTTGATATTTGTAGCATTGGTATTAATTTGGGTTTTGCTATGTCATGTTCCGGTTCAAATTCCGGATGAATATGAAAGTCGATTCCTTTATTTTTGGGGCAAACCTGCTGGCATGTGTCACAACCATAAATACGATTGCCAATTTTTGTTCTAAACTCATCCGGTAAAAAGTCTTTCGTCTGTGTTAGAAAAGCGATACAACGCTGAGCATTTAACTGTCCACCATCGCCAACTAATGCCCCCGTCGGACAGGCATCCATACATTTCCGGCAGTCTCCACAGCTGTCCTCGAGAGGTTCATCGGGGAGAAATGGGATGTTGGTAATCATTTCACCAAGATAAACAAAGGAGCCATACTCTGGGGTAATAATGGATGTGTTTTTCCCACTAAATCCGATACCTGCCCTCTCGGCAACAGCGCGATCGGAGAGTTCACCGGTGTCTACCATTACTTTATTAACTGCATCTGGAACTTGCTCTAGTATGAAGGCTGCGAGTTTTTCCAAACGTTCACGCAATACAACGTGGTAATCAATCCCCCATGAAGCACGGGCAAATAACCCACGACGTTCTTCTTTTGTACTTTTCGGAGCATTTTTCATACGTGAGGGATATGCGATTGCAATCGAGATAATCGACTGTGCTTCAGGTAATAGGCGCTGTGGTTCCGTTCGTTCTTCCAAGGAACCTTTTTCAAAACCTGACTGGTAGCTTAATTCCTGTTGTCGCTTCAACCGTTCTTTTAATTCCCCGAATATATCTGCTGAAGCAAAGCCAATTTTATCTATTCCAATTTGCTTGGCATATTGAATAATCTCTTGCTTCAATTGATCCGTTTGCATTTCGAGTCCCTCCCTTCTTTCTTAATTCACTCTAGCTGTCCGCATCCGGTTGAGTACTGCTGCAATTTCATGTCTGCGAGGACGCGCCAAATCTCCTGGATGCTTTTCTTTAAAAGTTGTTAAAGAAGATAGCCCTGCTTGATCCATCTGCTTCTCAATCGTATGAAGAACATCTCGCAATGATTTATTTTGCAATCCATTTGTTCGATGCAAATGGTGAATAATTTCAGCTATCATACGTGTCTGTGAGATATCAACCAGTTGTTCTGTATAGTTAAAAGAGATATCTGTTCTACCTAAGATGATTTGATGTAATCCTTTTGTTTGGATTTTCGTTCGATTTCCCTTATCCAACTGTAGTGATTGTTGCTGGAAGGTTCGATTTATAATCTGACCGAAATCTGCCTTACTTTTAGTTTCACGTTCGATTGGAAATTCCTGCATAATTGTTTTTGCCTTATCCGTTACATCATGTGGGAAATATTCATCCATCATGATCACCGTATCTGCTACTGAAAAATAATCACCGGATCCTCCCATAACAAGAATGGTAGAGACATCCAACTGATTTGAAAGTTGTCTTATTCGATCAATAAAAGGAGTAATTGGCTCTTTATCCTGTTTTACAAGTTGCTGCATCCGATGATCACGAATCATGAAGTTGGTTGCACTTGTATCTTCATCGATCAGTAAAGTCGTTGCACCAGTCTCCAATGCCTCCATTACATTTGCTGCTTGTGAGGTACTGCCACTGGCATTTTCGGTTGAAAAAGAATCGGTAGTTTGCAGATGTGGTAAGTTATTAATAAACGGTGATATATTGACAGATGATATTTGTCTGCCGTCTTCCGCACGAACCTTTACAGCATCCGGGTCTGTAATAACAAATTCACGCCCGTCTCCCTTTTTATGAAAGTATACCCCACGTTCCACGGCTTTTAAAATGGTACTTTTTCCGTGATATCCTCCACCAACGAT
This sequence comes from Oceanobacillus longus, assembly GCF_042650085.1. NCBI lineage: Bacteria > Bacillati > Bacillota > Bacilli > Caryophanales > Bacillaceae > Oceanobacillus > Oceanobacillus longus. The sequence continues at coordinate 346,214 of NZ_JBHSAO010000008.1, forward strand.
CAACGTAATGCCTTTTTTTATCGCCATCCCTGTTAAGGCTTCTTCTTGATGTGGGATTGATATAGTGACTTCCGTTTCTTTAGGGCTTTGAAAAGGAACAGCTTTCCGAAGCGGTCGATTACTGATGCCACTCTCCCTTGGAAGGATGGAACCATTAGCAACAAAAGCAATCCAATTATTTTTAGTCATTTCATTACGGATTGTCTCCTGTTGGTCGGCCAGTATAATTGCGTGATTTATATCTTCATCCTTAATTTTAAATATTGATTTTTTTATTATAGAAGGAATTATTTCAGAAAAAAGTTTTTCAGCTTCTCTGCCATTGATCCGGCGACCATTTGCAGGTAAACCAACAGAGATACAAACGGTAATTGCTTCCTGATTGATTTGTAATGCCGTCCGCTCCATAACTTCCTGTCCTGGCATATCGAAAAGAATCATTCCACTTTTCCCCGATCCTTTAACGGCAAAACGCTCACCTGCAACAGCATTACCAACCGCTCTTGCAAAAGCATCTTCTGCAGCAACTTTACGTTTCGGTGACCCGAGCCAGGCAGATTGAATGGTGCGCTTTTCATTTGAAATGACGATTCGAATTTTAGAAGGTGTCGCAAAAGGATCTCCTTGCACATAATCTATATATAACTCAAAGTCATCAAATTGAAAGTGACCTTGTATACTTTTATAAGCTTTATAGCCTTTATTATCCAATTGCTTTAATTCACGAAAAAGGTTATTCATTTATATCCCTCATATTTTGATTGTATTTTCTATAGGATACTATGTTGGAGAAGAAGTATTCAAGTGGCAGATATGCGGAGGCCTATATGCGTTAGGGTAAAAATTAAAAACGCAACGCTTCGTAATTAATCTTACGAAACACTGCGTTATCACATATGTATGGAGCGGGTGAAGGGAATCGAACCCTCATCATCAGCTTGGAAGGCTGAGGTTTTACCACTAAACTACACCCGCATAGATTAAATTGTGCTGCGCAATACGTTTTTCGATTGCAGAATCTATTATAGCAAGTACGTAGGAACAAATCAACAGGAAATTCAACATTTTTTTACAAAAAATTTAAACTACTGTTACAAGTACTGATACTATCGTGTTTTATGTAAATAAAATTAATTTCAGAACTATTAAATATTTACATTACTGTAATGAGGCTATAAACTAGATATATGATTTTTAGAGAGGGGATGGATCGATGTCTGTTTATCCAATAATTATGACACAATCCAAATTCACACACAAAGATAATTTAAAATATCCATTTGAAGAACGTGGTCTTCAGTTTGGTGATGGAATATATGAAGTAATACGTATTTACCATGGAACATATTATTTATTAGAAGCGCATGTTGATCGCTTATTCCGATCTGCGGAAGCCATAAAAATACAACTTCCATTTAATAAAGAAGAGGTAACCAGTCAATTGCTTGAACTGCTTGAGAAGAATAAAATGAAAACGGATGGTAAATTATACTTGCAAGTAACTCGTGGGTCGGCTCCCCGTGATCATGTATTCCCTGCAGAAATTATGCCTAATATTTACGCATATGTACAGGACCAACCTCGTAACTTGGAAGGCATGGAAAACGGTGTAAAGACAATCACCCATAGAGATCACCGCTGGGATTATTGCTACATTAAAAGCTTAAACCTCTTGCCAAATGTCCTCGCCAAACAAACGGCAAAGGAAAATGGTTGTTACGAAGCAATCCTTCATAAAGATGGTACGGTTACTGAATGCAGTTCATCAAATGCGTACATGGTGAAAGATGGAAAGGTTTATACACATCCGGCAACAAATAATATTTTACACGGTTGTGTACGAATGGCTATTGAACGATTTACCAAAGAGATGAACATTCCATTCATTGAGGAAGCATTTTCAATTGAAGATATCAGTCTCGCTGACGAAATATTCCTTTCCAGTAGCACATCAGAAATTACACCAATCGTTAAAGTGGATCATATTCAAATTGCTAACGGAAAACCTGGTCAAATTACTCGTCAATTACAAACTGCCTATGAAGTGGATGCGAATATCCATGAAACCAAAACAAAACACACGGTATAAGAAATAAAGGAAATGCCCCACATATATACCATGTGGTGGCATTTTTCATACTGGAGGTTTCTATGAAAAAGGTAGCAATTATTGGTTGCAGCGGATCAGGAAAATCCACTTTGGCACGAACATTGGGTGCCTTGCTCCATCTTCCGGTCCATCATTTGGATGCCCTTTTCTGGCAGCCTGGATGGGTACCCACCAATAAAGAGCATTTCGTAAACGAACAGCAAAAAATCCTGCAAAATGATGCATGGATTATCGATGGGAATTATGGCGGTACGATGGATGAAAGATTATCACAAGCGGATATCATTATCTTTCTCCATTATAAGACGATTCGCTGTCTATACCGCATCATCAAACGACGCTTACAATACCACAACAAAACCCGACCTGATATGGGGATTGACTGCCCAGAAAAGCTTGATTGGGAATTTTTTAATTGGGTTAGAAACTTCAACAGAACAAAAGTGCCTGCAATAAATAAACGCTTATCCCTTCTGGAAAATAAAACGATACTCGTATTCAAATCTCCTAAACAACTAAGAAACTTTCTCATAGAATTAGAGAGTAGTCGTCCTAACTTCCCAATGGATTCGTAACACGAAATAGAGACTGATAAAGTTTCGGAAATTCAAAATAAGGAGGCAATTCAATGAATCATTCCAAAAGAGCTATCACTTCTGAAGATTTGAAGAACATGGAAGTATTTAGTGACCCGCAATACGTACCAAATGGAAATGCATATACATACGTCTCTACGATTATAAATGAAAAGAATGAATACCAGTCCAACTTATTCTTTCAAAAAACGGAAGATAAAAAAGCAAAGCAATGGACTTTCGGAAGTGACAAAAACAGTAACCTCCGCTTTTCTCCGAACGGGGAGAAAGCTGTTTTCCAATCAACAAGAAGTGGGCTCCCTCAGCTTTGGTTGATCGAAACAGATGGCGGTGAAGCAAGACCATTAACTACGTTTAAAAATGGAGCATATAACCCGACATGGTCAAAAGATGGAAAATATCTCGTATTCAGTGCTTCTCTGGATGATTCAGAAGATATAACAAGTCAAAAAGAACAATCTAAAGAAGAGCGACAAAAGGAAAATGAAGAAAAAAGCAAACAACCGCTTGTTGTTAACACGCTAAAATACAAATCGGATGCAAAAGGATTTCACGATAACAAAAAAGTACAAATCGTGTTATATAGTTTCGAACAGGGCACATTTACACAATTGACTAGTGATGAAGCAGATCATGGCTTTCAGGATATTTCACCAGATGGAAATCACATTCTCTTTAACGCGAATTTAAGTGAAAACGCTGATTCTGAACTAATTAGCGATTTATATACAATGAATCTCAAAACCAAAGAAGTATCAAAACTGACGAAGGGAACAGGTACAAACCATAGCGCAAGCTTTTCCCCAAGTGGCGATAAGGTTATTTGCTTCGGTCATGACTATGAATATAGTGGTGCAACATTAAGCGAATTGTATCTGATTGACATTGCGACGGCTGAGAGAACTTCGCTGAGTACGGATTGGGATATGCAGCTTGGCGATGTGATGGTAGGAGATACAAGATTAGGGGAATCAACAACAGGACCCGTATGGGCACAGGATGAGAAAAGCATTTTCTTTATTGCTACAGATTACGGTGCAACAGGGCTTTATCAAGTTACAATCGATGGCGATTTGAAAGTACGATACAAAGATGATAATCATATTTTTGGTTTCACTTATCATGATTCATCCGATTCGTTTATTCTCGGGATCAGCACACCTACAAATCCATGTAATTTTTATAAATTGAATTCAAATAGGAAACTATCACGTTTAACAAATGCCAACGCAACGTTTCTTGAGGAAGTAGCAATCACAGAACCGGAGACATTAACAATTACAGCTGAAGACGGGTTGGAAATACAAGGTTGGCTGCTGCGCCCTTATGGTTTTGAGGAGAATAAAAAATACCCATTTGTACTTGAAATTCACGGTGGTCCTCATGCGATGTATGGGCAAACATTTTTCCACGAACTGCAATTACTATCCGCAAAAGGGTATGTGGTACTTTACACGAATCCACGCGGCAGTCATGGCTATGGTCAAAAATTCGTTGATGCCGTACGTTCCAACTACGGTAAAGGCGACTATACCGACTTGATGAGTGCTGTTGATTATGCACTTAAAAATTACAGTTTTATAGATGAATCAAGACTTGGTGTAACTGGTGGAAGCTATGGTGGCTTTATGACTAACTGGATTGTCGGCCAAACGAATCGTTTCAAGGCTGCAGTAACACAGCGCTCTATTTCAAACTGGTTGAGCTTTTACGGTGTGAGTGATATCGGTTTCTTCTTCACGAAATGGGAGCATGGGTTAAATTTATTGGATGATCCCGCCAAACTATGGGATATTTCACCATTGAAGTATGCCGAAAATGTGGAAACACCATTATTAATATTACATGGCGAACGAGACTTCCGTTGCACAATAGAGCAAGGCGAACAGCTCTTTATTACATTAAAGCACCTTCACAAGGAAGTAGAATTTGTACGCTTCCCTGGAGCAACTCATGAATTAAGCAGGAGCGGAAAACCGGAAATGAGAATTGCTAGACTTGATCACATTTGCCGCTGGTTTGATAACTATTTATAAATAATATGGATACAGCTGCTGCTACCTTTTGGGTGAGCAGCTGTTTTCATATGTTTGTTGCTTTTTAAGCATGGAAAGTTGAGATAAACTACGAAGTAATTGGTGGCTGATATCCATGGACATGTGCTTTTGTCGCCGTCCGGGATCGCTCTGGGCGGATGCGCATCCTTAGGGCACGGCCTCAGCCCCGAAGAGAAAACCGCTCTTCTGGTCTTCGGACACGTGCTGGGACTGTGATTACTCGCCCCACCGAAAACATTTGTTCCCGCAGGAGTCACCGCCCTCCGCTCACCCGGACTGGTTATGCTGAATTGCTAATTTAGCTACCCAAAAGTGTCAACCTCCTAACCAGCTCTGGGCAATACACGGAGACTCCAGTGGGAGGAAAGGCATCGGTGAGACACCGAAGTGCGTTAGCGCGAGGAGGCTCAACAGCCGCCCACGGAAAGCGCAGTGTATTTCCCAGAGCGGTCGCCGAAGTTTATCTTACGTCGTATTTATAGATTTAATGAAATCACAACAATTCTTCTTGGTGGGATGAGTAAACACGGTCCTAACCTAATAAAATAAAGCCTTGTCAAAAAGAAAACAGCAGGCGTCTGCTGCTGTTTTCTTTTTCATAGTTATTGATATTCTGCTAAGGGTATGCTGCTTATATATTCCTGCAGTGATAGCGGTTCTGCTTCTGTAATATCGCTATTATACCAATCCATTACCGCCTCTAATGTTTCCAGACTCGTAAAATATGGTACCTGATAACGGACAGATAACTCACGGATATAAAAGCCGATTTTTTCTTTTTCTCGCCCTTGATTAGGGATATTCAGAACAATATGTGGCTTATACTCTTGCCAGTGATTGAGTAGATCACCTTTACTCTTCACCATAGCAGTTGTTTTTATTCCGTTTTCCTCTAAAAATATTGCAGTTCCAGCTGTTGCTGTAAGGCTTGCACCCAAGTTTGAAAATTCACGGATCAGAGGTAAACTTTCCTCTTTCAAACGATCAGAGACAGAGACAAACAATTGGATAGGCTTTGTCTTTCCCTCCGTATGGATAGTTAATGGAGAAGCTTTTTTAAGCGCTTCTTTTTTATTATAAGCCATTCCTATAATCTCGCCGGTCGATTTCATTTCTGGTCCAAGAACATGGTCAACACCTTTTAATTTGCTTGCTGAGAATATAGGAGCTTTTACTGTGAAATAACCGGGTTCCTCTACTAAACCAACTTCATCACTCAGTTCATGTAATGGCGTTCCTAATTGCGCTTTTACCGCCCATTCAATCATTGGAATTCCTGTTACCTTACTCATAATCGGAACTGTCCGAGAAGATCTTGGGTTCACTTCCAACACATAAATAATATGGTCATGAATAACAAATTGAATATTCATCATCCCGATGATCGGCAAGTTACTACAAATTTTCTGTGCAATTTGGACGATGCCATTTTTCTGTTCATCATCCAGTGTCGTCGGTGGGAAGATACTCATACTGTCCCCGGAGTGAACGCCGGCTTTTTCAATATGTTCAAAAATACCAGGCACGATGATTTGTTTTCCATCGCTGATGACATCAACTTCACATTCTAATCCAGGAAGATATTGGTCAATAAGTAATGGCCAGCAGCGATCATTTGTATCCTTTTGTATTCTCGTAACATAATGGTGCAGCTCTGTCTCGTTATAGCAAATAAACATGGACTGACCACCAATAACATAAGATGGTCGAATTAAAACTGGAAAACCGAGCTCAGAAACCAATGTTGGTAGTTCTTCCGATTGATGAACAATATGTCCGGCAATATGTGGTATATCCAATTGATTCAGAAATTCATAGAATTGCTCCCTGTCCTCCATCTGATCAATACGTTCCGGTGATGTACCAAGCACCTCGATTCCTTCATCCTTCAAGTCATTCGCGAGATTAATCGCCGTTTGACCTCCAAATTGAATCAGTACTCCAGCAACATTTTCTTTCTCGATTACTGCCAATACATCCTCAAGTGCCAATGGCTCAAAATAGAGACGATCTGCTACCGAGTAATCTGTACTGACTGTTTCCGGATTATTATTAATAACCACTGCTTCATAGCCATTTTTTTTGAGGGCTAAAGCGGCATGTACAGAACAGTAATCAAATTCAACCCCCTGTCCAATCCGAATTGGACCTGACCCTAGAACGAGCACTTTTTTCATGTTCTCTATCACTTCCACTTCATCCGTGCCATGCCATGTCGAATAATAATACGGCGTTATCGCGTCAAATTCCCCAGCGCAAGTATCAACCAATTTATAGGACGGGATGATTGCATTTTCCTTATATGATTTTCTTAGCTCTTTAGCCGTTGTACCAAACAGTTCAGCCAGTCGAATATCACTAATATTAAATCGTTTTGCTTCTTTCACCTTTTCAAACGGGATATGTGGCCATTCGTATTTCTCTAATTCATTTTCGCATTGAATAATTCGATCGATTTTACGTAAAAACCAATAATCGATTTTTGTTATATCCATTAATTTCTTTATTTCCATCTTACGGTTTAATGCTTCTCCAATTGCAAAAATACGCAAATCATTCGGAATCTCCAAAAGTTCCAAAAGTTCAACCTCTGACTTAGCAGCCATACCCGGCCATTGGAAACTGTACACATTCATTTCCAATGATCTTATTGCTTTATTCAATGCCCCTTCAAAAGTCCGGTCAATAGCCATAACTTCGCCAGTTGCCTTCATTTGTGTGCCAAGTGTTCGATCTGCCTCCGTAAATTTATCAAATGGAAAACGCGGAAGTTTTACTACAATATAATCCAACGCTGGTTCAAATGATGCGTATGTATTTCCTGTAATCGGATTTAAAATTTCATCAAGTGTATAGCCAATTGCACATTTGGCAGCTATTCGGGCAATCGGATAACCTGTTGCCTTGGAAGCAAGTGCAGAAGATCTGCTCACCCTTGGATTTACTTCAATAATACAATACTCATTGGATTCGGGATTGAGCGCAAATTGGATATTACATCCTCCGACTACATCAAGTGCACGGATGACCTTTAGGGATGAAGTACGAAGCATTTGATACTGGACATCGGACAATGTCTGGGAAGGTGCCACCACAATCGAATCACCTGTATGCACACCGACTGGATCCATATTTTCCATATTACATACAATGATACATGTATCATTGGCATCACGCATGACCTCGTATTCGATTTCCTTCCATCCTTTAATGCTCCGCTCCACAAGCACTTGGTCAATTGGACTTAACATAAGTCCTTTATTCAATAGATTCTTAAACTCTTCCTCGTTATATGCAAATCCTCCACCTTCACCTCCAAGGGTATAGGCAGGACGCAAAATAACTGGAAAACCGATTTCATTAATAAACGCTAATCCTTCTTCAACCGACTGGACAATTTTTGATTCTGATATTGGCTCATCAATATCAATCATGAGTTGACGAAATAATTCTCGGTCCTCACCGCTTTTTATTGACGAAACACTAGTACCCAACAGTTTCACGTTATATTTTTCCAGTATTCCCTTCTCAAAAAGTTCTACCGTTAAATTCAAACCAGTCTGTCCTCCAAGACTACCAATCAATCCGTCTGGCTTTTCTTTCGCAATGATTCTTTCAATCGTCTCAGCCTTTAATGGCTCCATATAGACATGATCAGCAACACGATCATCCGTCATAATGGTTGCAGGATTATTATTAACTAGAACAACCTCAATACCTTCTTCTTTTAATGCCAGACATGCTTGGGTACCTGCATAGTCAAACTCTGCTGCCTGCCCGATCACGATTGGTCCGGAACCAATGACCAATACTTTTTTTATAGAATTATGCTTCGACATATGCTGGTGCTCCCTCCTGAGCTGCAATTGTTACTTGTTGGATAAACGCATTGAAAATATATTCTGTATCACTTGGACCAGGGTGCGCTTCTGGATGAAACTGTACAGACTGTATTGGTTTGCTTACATGTTTCATTCCTTCAAGTGAGCGGTCATTCACGTTTCTGAATAAAACTTGAAAATAACGAGAATCAATACTATTTTCTTCTACGACATAACCATGGTTTTGTGATGTCATTCGTACCTTTCCTGTCAGCAGATCCTTAACTGGGTGATTAGCCCCACGATGGCCGAATGGCATTTTCTTCGTAGTAGCTCCATAGGCAAGCGCAATAAGCTGATGTCCAAGGCAAATCCCAAGTGTAGGATAGTTTTCTGTTAGCGCTTTGATTACCGGAAAATATTCCTTTAATTCCATTGGATCTCCAGGACCATTGCTCAGTAAAATTCCATTCGGATTCATGGATTCTATCGTTTCCAAAGAAGTATGATAAGGAACGACTGTAACTTTGCATTGTGCGAGCAATGCCTGAAGAATGGACTTTTTATAACCATAATCGATTAATACAACATGATATAAACCATTACCATACGTTTGGGGTGACTTGACGGAAACACGATTCACCAGTTCCATATTTTCAATTTTTCCCCAATCGGAAGACAATTGCTGTTTATCCTTTTCTTTTTCACTAACGATTTTACCTACTACCGTCTTATGTTTACGAATGACAGCAACAAGTGAACGAGTATCCACATTCTTCAATCCTGGAATATTTGCATCCTTTAGTTCTTCTGAAAAGGATGAGGTGGACTGGTAATGACTTGGCTCGTCACAAACATCACTAGCAATTACAGCGGAAACGGATAGTTTATGGCTTTCATCATCTTCTTGATTTACACCATAACTACCGATAATTGGATAACAGAAGGTTAATATTTGGCCAGCATAGGAAGGGTCTGTCATCATCTCTTGATAACCCGTCATGCTCGTATTGAATACAACTTCACCACTTATTTCCTGCTGTGCACCGATCCAATCACCTTCAAATTGTTCACCAGTTTCAAGTATGAGATACCCTTTGCTCATGATGCAATGCCCTCCGCTTCTGTTATGATCTCTTTAAATATCTGAAGAAAGTTCTCCAGCTCCTCTTTTGTAGTTGTTAGTGGAGGTAAAATCCGTAATACATTCGTTCCAGCCGATAAAACGAGTACACCTTTTTCACGGAAAGCTTCAATCAAGGTAGCTGCTTCTACAGTCAGTTCCAATCCAATCAGGAAACCGAGTCCACGAATATCCTGAATCATTTCATGTTTTAACCTCAACGCTTCCAGCTCATCCTGTAGCCAATTGCTATTCGATTTCACTTGGTGTAGGATTTCTTCATCTAACAAGGTTTCGATCGTCGCAATTCCAGCACTCGTTGAAAGTGGATTTCCGCCGAATGTACTGCCATGAGTCCCTGGCTGAAATGTGTTTGCAACTTGCTCTTTAGCAAGCATTGCACCAATTGGGAATCCAGACCCGAGCCCTTTGGCAAGTGTCATGACGTCCGGCTCTATACCATATTGCTCATAAGCAAACAATGTACCTGTTCTACCTATTCCCGTTTGCACTTCATCCACCATCAGTAAAATATCCGCTTCCTTGCAGATAACAGATAGTTTCTCAACCCAAGCCTGCTCAGCCTTATTCACGCCACCTTCACCTTGAATCAACTCGAGTAGTACTGCCGTTGTTGTACCATTATCAACTTGTTCTAGAGACGCTTCATCGTTATAGCTCAAATAACGAAATCCTGATGTTAATGGACTAAATCCTTGATGAATTTTCTCTTGCCCTGTTGCTGCCATTGTTGAGCCTGTGCGACCGTGAAATGATTGGTGAAACGTTACTATCTCGGTACGTTCCGGGTGACCTTTGTCCTTTGCATATTTTTTCGCCAATTTAATTGCAGCTTCATTTGCCTCTGCACCACTATTACAAAAAAATACTTGATCATAGCAACTGTTATTTGTTAATAATGCTGCAAGCTCATTTTGCGAAGGTATTTCGTACAGATTGGAGCAATGCCATAGTTGATTAAGCTGATTACTTAGTTTCTGATGAACCGTTTCCGGTACATGCCCTAAATTACACGTTGCAATTCCAGATGTGTAATCCAGAAATTTATCCCCTTTCTCGTTCCATACATAGCTTCCCTTGCCTTTCACGATTGTAAGCGGGAAACGTTGATACGTATGCATTACGGAATGGGCAGGTTGATTAATCACTGTATTAGACATGCTGTACCTCCTTGTTTTGTATTACTTTTGTTCCAGCCTGTTTTCCTTCCATAAACTTTTTTAAATCCTCTGGGTCAAAACCGTTTAAGATAACCGATTCCTTTACCCCACCGGATAACCCTTTTAATGCAGATCGAACCTTAGGAATCATGCCTCCATAGATAATGCCAGAGGCTATTTTTGCCTCAATTTCTTCTTTTGTCAGTTGTTCATGGACAATCTTTTTGCCGTCTATTTCCTCCATTACCCCAGGTATATCACTGATCAATGCCAGTTTTCCTTTTAAAGCCTGCGCAACGGCTGCCGCAGCCATATCACCGTTAATGTTATATCGTTGACCTGAAATATCCGCGCCAATTGGTGATATAACCGGTATTCCGCCATTTTCAATAATTAGCTGCAACCAGGAAGTATTTACTTTTTCCACCTGCCCGACAAACCCGAGTGAACACTCTGAATCAACAGGTATTGTCTGAAGAAGGGAACAATCTACACCGCTAATCCCAATAGCTGTACCACCTTCTTTTTGCAGTTTACCAACAATTCTTTTATTAATTGAACCACTCATTACCATCTCAGCTACATCTAGCACTTCCTTTGTCGTTACACGTAAGCCATCCATAAATTCAGTTTTAACATTTAATTGCTTTAAAGCATGGTTTATTTCCGGACCACCACCATGCACGATAATTGGTTGACATATGTTTTGTTCCTTTAAATAAACGACCATCTTATAAAAGGAATCAGGAAGTTTCGCCAATACACTGCCACCCATTTTTAGCACAACGATATTCATCTTTTCACCTCACGTTCGATAGGAAGCATTTATTTTCACATAATCATACGTTAAATCACAGCCCCAGGCAGTTGCTTCACAGCTGCCATTTTGTAAATCAATCCCTAGTTTCACCGTTTTGTTTTCCAGATAACTTTTACCTTCGCCCTCATCAAATTCCAGTGGCAGACCGTCCTTTACCACCTCAATATCACCAAGGGATACACCAATTTTTTCTGGGTCAAGTGGTTGCTCACTATAGCCAACTGCACATACAATTCTTCCCCAATTTGGATCTGATCCATATACCGCTGTTTTTACCAGATTGGAAGAAATGACTGCTTTTGCCACTTGGCCTGCAGATTCCTCTGTTGGAGCACCTTTCACATTTACTTCGATTAGCTTTGTTGCTCCCTCACCATCACGGGCAATCATCTTTGCTAGTTCCTCACTTATCAATTGCAATGCTTGAATAAACGTCGCCCATTCTGGATGTGACTCATTCAGTAGATTGTTATTTTGCTGTCCATTTGCGAGAACTAGTACCATATCATTCGTACTACTGTCTCCATCAACCGTAATCATATTAAACGATTTATTGGTAACTTCTCGCAATGCATGCTGCAAACTATCCGGATCCACTGCTGCATCTGTTGTAATAAACGATAGCATTGTCGCCATGTTCGGATGAATCATCCCCGAACCTTTAGCAGCACCACCGATTGTTATCGTTTTATTATCGATTTCCAATTGGATTGCGGTATGTTTCGTAACTGTATCTGTCGTTAGGATTGCATGCTCAAAATCTTCGGTAGAAGTTTCGCTTCCCATTAAGTCGATTCCTTTTTTAATTTTGTCCATTGGTAAAGGTACGCCAATCAATCCTGTTGAAGCGACAGCTACATGGTCCGTAGATACATCCATTTTCTCTGCCGCCCATTGCTGCATTGTTAATGCATCGCTATACCCTTGTTCACCTGTGCAGGAATTGGCATTTGCTGAATTTACGATGATTGTCTGTATGTGTTTTTCCTGTTCAATACTATTTTTCGTTACCTTTAATGGGGCAGCCTGAAAAGTATTTAATGTATACACGCCTGCAGCTGCAGCAGGATTTTCGGAATGTATCCACCCAAAGTCAAGTTTCTCTTTTCTAAGTCCACAATGTATCCCGCCTGCCGTAAACCCCTTGGGACTTGTCACATGTCCGTCCTTTAACACCTGTATGGTACTCTCTGTCATTATTGCCATCTTGCTTCCGCCTCCTTATGGATAAACCGGTATTGTATGTAATCCGTGTGTTTCTTCCCATCCATTCATCAAATTTACATTCTGAATTGCCTGACCTGCCGCGCCCTTAACAAGGTTATCAATGACAGATGCAATAATTATTCGATTGCTTCTCTGATCTACGTGAATCCCAATATCACAATAATTGCTCGCATAAACATCTTTCGTAGTTGGAAAAGAGCCTTCTTCCCGAACTCTTACAAATGGATGATTTTCGTAGAAGGATTGGTACTGCTTGATAACTTCCTCTGTTGAAGTTTCTTTTGCCAATTGGCCATACATCGTACAAATCAATCCTCGAGTCATCGGCACAAGATGTGTCGTAAATGCAACGGTAATCGGTTCCTTTGCCTGAGCCGTTAAGTATTGTTCGATTTCAGGAATATGCTGATGTTTGCCAATCTTATATGGTTTAATATTTTCATTCGTCTCTGAATAGTGCGTCATTGCTGTTGGTGTTCTTCCAGCACCAGATACCCCTGTTTTTCCATCGATAACAATTCCACTTTCTAGAATAACCTTTTTTTCCAAAGCCGGAATTAGACCGAGTAATGCTGAGGTTGGAAAACATCCAGGATTGGAAATAATCGTGGCTTGTTTTATTTGTTCCGGATAAATTTCCGACAAACCATAAACCGCCTTATCAATCAATTGCTTTGGTGCTGCTTTCTTTCCGTACCAATATTCGTATTCAGATGGTGATCCCAAACGCAAGTCACCAGAAAGATCGATACACTGAATAGTAGATCCAGCAAGCTGAGGAATGATCTCCTTTGCGATTCCAGCAGGTGTTGCAAAAAATAATATATCCACTTCATCTTTCAAACTCTCAATCTGTAATTCTTGCATTGGATCCTCAATGAAATCCGTTAAATGTGGATAGATAGCCGCAATTTGTTCGCCATGCTGTGAATGAGAGATTATCTTTTTCAACTGCATATGTTCGTGTGTTTGCAGTAGTCTTATAAGCTCAATTGCCCCATATCCAGTTCCCCCGATGATTCCTACGTTCTTCAAAGAATTCCGCCCCTTCATTAATTTCGAATTATTCATTATTATAGTGATAACCAGACATTTATGCAAGTATAATTATAAAAAAATATTTATAATTATACATAAATATTAATAATAAATCTGTTTTAAATGAATATAACGCATAAATTATGCATAAAAAAAGACCCTTTTACGTTAAAGGGGTCTTTTCCAGTTAAGGTATATATTTATTTAAAAATGCGGATAGATTATTGATGTACTTCTCCCTATCCTTCACGAAGGATTCACCATGACTTGCCTCTTCGAATATGACTAGTTCAGCATCGCTTTTCGTATTTTCATATAACTCTTCTGCCATCGCAGTTGGTACAAAGGTATCTTTATTACCATGAATATAGAGAACAGGTATCACTGATTTCCGTACTTGCTTCAGTGCAGAAGCTTCTTTTAGCGTATAGCCGGCTTTCATATTCGAAACGATTCCTGTTGTCGATATAATCGGAAATTCAGGAAGATGGAACATACGCTCAAGCTGGTAAGAGAACAGTTCCTCGACTCCAGTATAGGCACTATCCGCAACAATTGCTTTCACATTCTTTGGCAGTTCTTCTCCACTCGCCATTAAAACAGTTGCTGCCCCCATTGAAACACCGTGCATGACAATTTCCGTATCAGGGCCAAGCTCATTTAGAATTTTGTCTATCCAATCCATATAATCGAGACGATCATGCCAGCCAAACCCGATATAATCTCCCTCACTCTGACCGTGGCCACGAAGATCAGCCGTGAACATATTATATCCTAGCTCTTCATAGTAATATTCACCAAACAATGACATATCATCTGCCCGTCCAAGATATCCGTGTGCGAACACGACCGTCTTATTCGTTGGTACTTCTGCTTCTAAATAATACCCTTTCAAGTCTAAACCATCGTATGACTCCATTTCCCACTGCTGGAAATCCTGTTCTGCAGACCAGTCACGCCAATCTCCGTCTAACAGCACTTCCATTGTTTCAGCGGAAACCTCCAAATCAGAATTACCCGTCAAAAAATCTTTCACATTTCGTTCAATTGCAAGGTCATAAAAGAAAAACCCAAGCATAATATCTATAATCAACAGAACTGCAATTAGTCCCAAAGCAATTTTCTTCCATATTTTCTTTTTCTTCACATGAACGCCCCTTTCAAAATAATTCTCTAATACTATTATACTAGAAAACATACACGAATAGGCATCCATGTTTTGGTATGGAAACTAAAAGTTTTTCTATGTTTTATTTTCTTCGTTTATTTCCAACTAATGTACCAACACTAAAAATAATCACCTGACTAACTAGGAAAATGATTGCACCTATTTTTTGTTCTTGTACTGGATCAAAAGGTAAAAGGGAGGCAAAAAATTCTACTGGTACGTCCGTTAAATCAGGCAAACAAAGTGCGAGTGCGGACATAAACAATTCAATATCGGAATAGATTGCATAAATTCCTTCCCTACTCATAAACAACAGAACACTAAAGGGGATTAGTAAAATAATGTTAATTAAAGTATACTTCCATTTTTTTTCAACTGTTAATTGCTTTAAAGACATGATCGGAATCCATAGTATGATAGCTGAGATAAATAACGCCAATAAAAAGAAATAATTCAAATAAAGATCGATTCGTGCAAAATTAAAGATGTATGGAATATGATACCCATAAAAAAATAGTTGAAAAATAAGTATTGCTGTTACTGGCCTTTTTAGCTCATCAACTACCCTTTCCAAAAAGGCAAAAGACTTTAATCGCTCCAAAATTTCTGATTTCATTCCAGCAATTAATAATGGAGGAGCTACAAGTAACAATAGTACCATTTGGATAATATGGCTACTGAATTTTATTCTGCCTGTCACATTCAACGGACTCCCAACTGCAATAAATATAACAATTAAACCGAATACAAAAACAATCGATTTCCATAAAGGATGTTTTCTTGAAGTAGGAAGTAAGAAGAAATAGATAATTGCTGCAAACATGGAAAATATCAATATTCCACCATTCCATAATGTAGAGAAATGGAATTCATCTAAAATGAGATCGAGCAAAAGTGCCACCACCTTTTTCTTGTTAGTGCACTTAAATTATAAATCAAACAGAGCAATAGAAGAAACAAAGATATAACAATCTTATGACACATTCACCAAAGATCCGTTATAAGAAACATTCTATTTCCAATAAATATTAGAAAAGTATAAAAATATCGTGGTATAATGGTAGAATAATTCGTTTAAGGGGCTGTACATATTGAGTCAAACCTATTTCATTACCGGTTACCCCGGTTTCTTAGCAAGCAGTCTGATCCGGCAACTTTTACATGATCAGCGGAAGCATATTGAACATATCTATTTGCTAGTCTTGCCAGATCAAGAAAGAACGGCAACGGAAGAAATTAGATATCTTGCTAAAAATAATGATTTAGATCCCACTTTCTTCTCCATCATTACTGGGGATATTACAAAACCAAATTTGTCTATCGATACAGATATTAATCGTGAATTGCAGGAATCGATCACACATGTTTTTCACCTGGCAGCGATTTATGATTTAGCTGTCCCCTCAGAACTTGCTTATCACATAAATGTGAATGGGACCGAGAATGTAAATAACTGGGTAAAGACATTAGGCAGTCTTGACCGTTATATATACTTCAGCACGGCTTATGTCTCTGGAACTCGTGAAGGACGTATATATGAAAACGAACTTGTAGAAGGGCAAACATTTAAAAATCATTATGAACAAACGAAATATGAAGCAGAGTTACTTGTTGAAGATATGAAAAAGTCGGTCCCAACAACGATTATACGTCCTGGTATTGTTAAAGGTCATTCGGAAACAGGGGTTACGGTTAAATTTGATGGCATTTATTTTTTGTTGAACATGTTTGAACATTTACGTCATCTACCAGTAATCCCTTATTTAGGCGAAGGTAGTGCAGAAGGAAACTTTGTTCCATCTGATTATGTATTAAAGGCTACAAGCTATTTGGCGCTTAACGAAATCGGCAAGGGGAAAACTTACCATCTAACAGATCCGAATCCATACACGATGCGTGAATTATATAAAATGATTGCTAAAAGCTATCTCGGGAAAACACCTTTCGGAACAATCCCTGTCGAATGTGCGAAGTTTCCTTTGTCATTTTCGCCAATTCGTAAGTGGCTGCAAGTGGAAAAAGAGGCGATGGATTATTTCACCTTTCATGCTTCGTATGACAGCAGCCAGACCGTCAAGGATTTGGAAGGATCCGGAATTGCCTGTCCCGACTTAAAAGATACGATTCATCCGATGATCGATTTCTATCATAAGTACAAACATGATGGAAGTAAACATATAGAAATTAGATGACAGATAAGCATAGTTTTGCCTACAATAATTTATTCGTCTAGACTTCTTGTCTGTAAACTAAAAAAGCTTCCATTGGGTGAATAACCTAAACCTTTTTATTCTGTTCTCCTACTTAATTTACAAAGAATGTATACGAATAATGCTACATGGCAAAAATCAAAATAACTTTATAAATTGCTATCCTAATAATTAAGAGTAATGCCGAATAGTTATACACGGAGTAGTATCTGGATAGGAAGATCTTTGCAGAAAGAGGAGTGTCAGAGGTAAATGAAAGACAAGACAGAGATATTCATTGAAGAACTGGAGTATATGCTTACCGAAAACATATTCACGGAACCAACAGACGTTGAAATTCGCCGTTTTATTCAGGAAATTAATGCAGATGAAATTAATATAATGGACTATCGTAAAAAGATTTCGGCAGAGGAATACGGTGAAGACATGGTGTGGGCCATAAATAAGGCTTATAAAAAACTGTCTTGAAGAATTAACTAAATCATTTTAAAGATTGTACCTATTTCTATTTGATTCTGCTTTGAAGTGCATAATAGTTAAACGATGCTAAAAGGCATATGATGACGTATGCCTTTTTGTTGTTACCAATACACCTCAAAACGGAATTCTGTAATTTATTCGATTGCCGCTTTAATTTGCTTCGTATAGAAATAGCGAACGATGAAAAAGTAAATAACTTGTATGATTAAGAAAACGCCAAGAACAATAACCGATTCTTTCAATAGATTATAATAAAACATATGGGATAATGCGGTTAATGCTACTGCCCCATGTATTAAAGTCGGTGTTCAAAGCCTCTGAAAAATTGTATGAACAAATGCCGCCCTATTTTGATTCAGTGAAATAGGATGTACTCAGCTTACAAATAATCGAGGATTTTGCTCCATTCCTCCACTTTACCTTCAAAGGTTTTTGTATATCGCCCTGGAATTGGGCTTGTCGAGGGCATTTTCACCACGTTAACATTCGTACGTTTTTCGACTGGAAAGTTTTTCGTAAACGTTTGATATGACTTCGTTCCATTACATGCTATCAATTTTATGGACGGGTTTCTCCGCAGTAAACCTTCTATGTCATTTGTCTCTTCGTCTCTAATGCTCGCATCAAGACTTCCCTTTCGATAGCAGGACCCTATCGTATCCCAGAGCGCTATTCCATTCCTTTTAATAAATTTAATTTTCTCCTCGTAATCACGCGTAGGTTGTTCATTAAATAATTCAAACATGATTGCCCAAAAATGATTACGGGGATTTCCGTAGTATTCACTCTTTGCCAACGACATCCCTCCAGGCATCGACCCGAGAATCAGTACTTTCGGTTTTTCAGGCAAAACAGGAGAGAACGATAGTAGTTTTTCCTCCATGAAAATTCCTCCAATCATACGCTTTATTATCATCATACCCCAATGAATCGTTCTTGTTCAAAACGGAAAGATCCAAATAACACATAAGCCCATCGATGAATAGAATAATATAAATTCTAATTGGAGCGATGTATAATACGATGGACATTCCAATTTTGTTAGCAGGACCTATGATTCGACGGGCAGATTGTGAAAAGATATATATTTGGCTTGCAACAAGCGAAAAATTGTCAATCGAAGCAGAGTTAACTACGATTCACACAGAGAATGAATCTCATATCTATCATAAAATAGCTACGTTTTGTGAATCTGAAACGATATGTGGGGGTGAATTCCTCTATATTTATTTAATTAAAGTTTCACCAAAAGAAGATAAATTCCCCTATGATACGCTTCTTGGTTATAATCTTTCATTTAAAAAGGAGAATTTAACCTATGATCTAAGTAGCTTTGATCTATTAAATAAAGATAATCCACAATCAATTGTCTACGGTGATCTCAAGTATCCAACATTTTATTTACCAGAAAGTAGTCATTCCACTATTCTATATGGATCATGTAGAAAACCTCATGGAAAGGGAAAAGATACCCTTGCAGTGGCAGATTCAACGATTCAAAAAAACGATATAAATCTACGAGATAGGCCTAGTAATTTATTTTTGATGGGAGATCAAATTTATGCAGATGATGTTGCGGCCCCATTATTCCATGTTATCTCGAAGGTTTCAAGGCTTTTAACCGGAAACCAAACGGAGCAACTTCAAAAATTAGACGAACGACTTGCAATGCCGACGCATCAATCAGCTTTGCAAAAAATTAACGGCAGGCAATATATCATGGACAATTTTTGCAATTTCACCTCAGGGAACGCAAGTAATCATCTTCTGCAATTTAGTGAATATGCAGCAATGTATGTCATGATTTTGGGACCTGCTTTATGGAAACAAAATAACTTACCCAGTTTTGCTGAACTACTTGCAGAAAATAAACTATTTTTTAAAACTACCGATCACAGTCAACATAAAAAAGATCTGGAAAAACATCGCAAACGATACGATGAGCAACTCGAAGATTTACTGTCTTTCATCCAAACCTTATCACAAGTTAGAAGAGTGTTAGCAAATACCCCAACTTACATGATTTTTGATGATCATGATATAACCGATGATTGGAATCTGTCATGGAAATGGAAGGAAAATGTCTCAAAAACGCCTTTAGGAAAGCATGTCATTGCAAATGGAATAACCTCTTATTGGCTTTTTCAAGGATGGGGTAATGATCCAGCAGCGTTTAATTCCACCTTTTTTAACCGCGTATCTCATTATCTCTATCCATCTCCCACTACAACGGATGTTTATAACGATTGGATGGATCTAGTACTGAATTTCCAATCATGGTATTTTGTTGCACCAACCAATCCTGCAAGTCTTTTTCTGGACACTCGAACAATGCGGGATTATGATATTAACCAAAAATCCACTATCATCGATAAGCTAATAGATTGGGAAATTAAACCGGCACAGTTAATCGGTAAAGAGGCTTGGTATGCACTATCTAAACGTTTATATCAATCTGAATGGAAAAAAGGAGAACCATTGATAATCATCTCACCTACTCCGTTATACGGGGTACAATTTATTGAAGACTTTATAAAGCGATATATCTATCCATTGCGTTTTTTAAATAACGATGTTCTCTATAATCTGGATTTTGAAGCCTGGAGATACAATGGAACAGGATTTAATAATTTTCTCCAGCAAATTGCTGCCTGGGATCCGAAAGTATGTATGATACTTTCCGGCGATGTCCATTATGCGAATGCAATCAGGTCACAAGTAGAGTTTAAAGACCGTAAAACAATGACCATCCATCAATTCACGAGCAGTCCTATCAATAATATGAGCTTTCCGAGCATAACCAGATCTTTAATAAAATCACCATTATGGATCAGTTTAATGACGAAAGATAAACATGTAATGAACCGTTGCTGTGATGAACACAACAACCTTCTCAAAACAGACGATACAAAAAATATGAAATGGAAGGAGGAAATTCAGTATTTAACTCCGCTTCAAGGATCTTTAATGGAGACAGATAATAACCTCGGGCAATTAACCTGGAATGATAGCTATGTGGAGAATAAACAATTGAAGTATAATGGGGAAAATACGTTTGAACGTGAATATATAAATAAGACTAAGTGAGGTTATTGGAATATGCCCTCTCTTAGCCTTTATTTCTATGTCGCATTTTTATCCTGTTTGTTAATCAGAAATATCTACCTCTTCATCTATGATGTATCCACGTTTGACATAATGAATGATTTTATTGACTTCCATTTCCACTCTTTTTCTACCATATGGATATTGAAACCATTTGCCCTGTGTAGTTGTTTTATCATCTACCATGCATAATGAAAATGAAATCCAAGGTGGCATAAACGTTTTTAAGGACAAATGCATTCTTCGCATATGTATATTCGTAGTTACAATAATCAATCTTTGGATATTATGCAATCCCAATGCTCGATCAAGAACAAGTAATGAAGCCAATACATTTTCCTTCGTATGTAAGGATTCCTTTTCAATGATAATATCTTCATCGGGAATTCCCATTTCAATTGCTTTATTCCGAAGTAATTCCGCCTCCGTTAAGACGGCACCCTCCCAAACGACTCCACCGGAAAATAGTATTTTCTTGGATCTTCCATTTTTATATAATTTAACTGCTTTAGGCAAGCGGTATATGACAGCCTTACTGCTCCCTGGTACAAAAATACAATCGCCTTTTTTATGGTCGTCCTCCATATTGTTATAAAGCAACTTTGTCATTTGCGCATCCGTCAGTTTCCCAGGCTGTAATTGTGATATTTTCATAAGTCACCTTCTTCGTTTTGGTTATACTTCGTCTTCTTTAAATTTTTTATTTTTTCAATTAGCATATCCTTATAAGGTGTTAATTTCTTTAAATATTGCCATGCGTTCAAAAATAAAAACCACCATAAAATAAAATAAATATGTACGAAGATGATAAATACAGACCAAAGATTTCTCGTTTGGAATTGTGCCAACACATATTCATACTCATTTACCCCTTCTGGTCTGCCAATGCTATAAAGAAATCCAACAAGCGGTAGAAGAAGCGATAATATAATTGTAACGGCTGCCAAAGGACTATAAATTTGACGCACCCAATTGATGATTCCACTAACTAATGTCAGGAAAATGATGATGTAATAAAGAATCCAGAACCAATTTGGTAATGTTTCCATTTCAATCCCCCCAAAAACTTCCCTTACCTTTATTTAATTCGGCAAAGAAATGAATCATCCTGCTTAAACAAGCATATTTCTTTAAAGAACAAAAGTCGCCTTCCTCTTTTAAAAAAGTGAATTTTGTAATGGTTATTTCTTTTTAATCATGCAGAGTTTAGATAAATTGCGATATAACTTTGGATTTATTTTCAGAAGACATGTGGTCTAGCTGCCGTCCGGCATCGCTCTGGGCGGACTGGTGAAGCTGTGCGATAAGATTTTTATAACAATCACTAATGCAGTTAATTGTTTGTAAGCTTAAAACCAGCTCTGGGAAATATACGAAGACTCCAGTGGGAGGAAAGGCATCGGTGAGACCCCGTAGTGCGAAGCACGAGGAGGGCTCACCAGCCGCCCGCGAAAAGCGAAGTGTATTTCCCATAGCGGTCGCCGAAGCTTCTACATACTGTTAGAAACACCCAGCAGTTACTTCACAGTTTATAGATTTTATGGTATAACAACAATTCTTTATCAATGGGTTGAGGAGCAGTAGTCACATTTAAATTTTTTCTCCCTTTTGTTCCCCTTCTTTTAAGTTATTCTGGCACTATATTTATATGAAAGAAAGATAGTAAGATATGTTGTTTTATAGAGAAATATAATTTCCCAAAGCAATTTCTGATATGATACTATTAAGATTATTTTGTATTATCTGAGGTGAATTTATGAAAGCTATACTTATCGGTATTTTAGCTGCTTTATTCTTTTCAGTGACCTTTGTTTTAAATCGGTCAATGGAATTGGAAGGTGGAAGTTGGGCATGGAGTGCTTCACTAAGATACATATTTATGTTGCCCATTTTATTTATTATTGTTGGCTATAAGCGAAATATAAAGCCGGTCATGGTACATATGAAGAGCAGACCTGCCCCTTGGTTCATATGGAGTACGGTTGGATTTGGATTATTCTATGCTCCACTTACGTTTGCAACTATTTATGGACCAGGTTGGCTCGTAGCTGCAACGTTTCAGCTTACCATCATTGCTGGTTCATTACTTGTACCATTTTTACACCAAAAAACGAAACAGCGTATTCCAATCCAAAGTATATTCATCTCACTAATTATTCTTGGTGGTGTGTTCATTATGCAGGTCGAGCATGCCTCTTCTGTTCCACTCATAACCGCTGTATTATGTGTAGTACCTATCATCATTTCTGCGTTTGCTTATCCGCTTGGCAACCGTAAAATGATGATGTTTGTAAATGGAGATTTAAATACATTTCAACGTATTCTCGGTATGACTATTGCTTCGATGCCATTTTGGCTCATGCTTTCCATTTATGGATTCGTAACACATGGGTTACCTACTCAGAGTCAAGTGATCCAGACCTTTATTGTAGCAGTCTCATCCGGAATTATTGCAACTGTTTTATTTTTCTATGCTACAGAAATGGTTCAAAACGACAATCAGAAGTTAGCTGGTGTAGAGGCCACACAATCGGGCGAAGTCGTTTTCGCCTTGATTGGTGAAATATTAATATTAAGTGCCCCATTACCAAGCACCGTTTCATTTATTGGGATGGGACTCGTAATTTTTGGCATGGTTTTGCATAGCGTTTTTTCTGCATTAGGAAATCGTAAGAAAGTAGCATTCAACCAAAACGTTACACAAAAAAAGGGATAGAGCTAAATATATACAGCTCCATCCCTTTTTATTATTCATTTCCTTCCATTTTCATGCGATCTCTTTCTTCTGCAGGCGTTCCCCCTCTAATCAAAAGGGATAAGATTAGCCCGATTAGCGATATAACTGCTGCCACATAGAATGCCATGTTAACACCATGAACCATCTCCATCGGTAAAGCCTGCTCTTCCGTAATTGGTGCAGTAGTTGTCATGATTGTAACTAAAATCGCTGTTCCAATCGATGCAGCTACCTGCCTCATTGTGTTTGTCATAGCAGATCCGTGTGCCAACAAACGTCTTGGCAATTGATTGAGACCTTGTGTTGTAGCAGGCATCATGATCATAGATATACCAAACATTCGAACCGCAAAAACAATCGTGAGATAGCTCAGCGATGTATCAGGTGTCAAATTCGTATACAAAAAAGATGTTATCGTCAAAAGGGACAAACCAATAATAAGCAGATACCTGGCACCAAACCGATCAAAAATTCTCCCATTAATCGGAGACATGAAACCCATAATCAATGCTCCCGGCAAGATCATCATTCCTGATTCCAAGGCACTAAAGCCCGCCATATTTTGCATATAGATCGGTAAAATCGTTTCGGAAGCAATTAAACCAATAAAAGTGATCATCCCTATAATGGTTGTCATCGTATAAATTTTGTTTTTAAAAATACGAAATTCCAATATTGGCTGTTTAAGCTTGAACTGTCGCAGGATAAAGAATGTAAGCGACACAGCACCTATAATCATTGAACTGATAACGACGGTATCTGTCCATCCATAATTCCCTGCACTGCTGAAGCCATATAACAAGCCACCAAAACCAAGTGTGGAGAGGATGATGGACAGGTAATCCACTTTTGGAAATGTTCGTTCCGTAATATTTTTCATTACAAAGTAAGATATGATGATGTTTATAACTGCCAGCGGCAACACTAGGAAAAATAAAGATCGCCAGTGATACTGTTCAACTAGCCATCCGGAAATTACAGGACCAAGCGCAGGAGCAAAACCGATTACCAAACCAACCATGCCCATGGCACTCCCTCTTTTTTCAATCGGGAATATCAGGAGAAAAATTGTCATCATCAATGGCATCATCACACCTGCACCAGCAGCCTGAATTATACGACCTGTCATTAATACAGCGAAGTTCGGCGAAAATGCACAAACAAGGGTACCTAAAGTAAACGCGCTCATCGCAATCAAAAATAAACGTCTTGTCGTAAATGTATCTATTAAAAACGCAGTGATTGGTATCATAATTCCGTTCACTAACATAAATATAGTTGTCAGCCATTGAGCCGTATTTTCTGTAAGATTTAAATCCTGCATGATATGTGGAATTGCAGTTGCAAGTAATGTTTGATTTAAAATCGCTAGAAATGCTCCTGTTATGAGTACAGCAACAATTGGTTTTCTGTTTATATTTTGTATATCTTCTACCTCTTTATTTTTCAATTGAAATCTCCTTCAAAGTAACTGTTAAGACTACAATTATATGGAACAAATGGATTATTGTCTATAGAAAATTTGGAATTATTTATAAGAACAAAAGCGCAAGCGCCCGTTTAGGGACTACGGACTGGACTGAGCCGTAGGAGATAAAGGAAACACGCCGAATGGAGGGAGTCGATGTTGACTTATCGTACGGAGGTGAAGGAAGTCTCGCTAGTCCCTGGGCGCTGGAGCTGGACGTGGCTGTTTATGTGTTAGAATTAATTGCTGCCAAAATTATATACTTTCTTATCTTTTAAAGAAAAGAAGTAGGAAAGCAATTTGATGCTTTCCTACTTCTTGAATACTCCTTAAGCCTCCTGCTTTGTCAATGTTACGGCTTCCTGCTCCGTCGTAACTTTAGCTTTTGAAGGAATCATATGGAATATAATATTCAATGCAATTGCAGTAACACTCCCTGCTACAATCCCATTACTTGTTAAAATTTGAACGCTTGATGGAAGTTGTGCAAATAATTCTGGAACAACGGTAACACCAAGCCCCATTCCAACGGAACACGCAATAATCATCGAATTTTCCGGAGAATCCGTGATCACCGAACTTAACATTTTAATTCCTTGAGCAATTACCATACCGAACATTGCAACCATAGCCCCACCCAATACCGAAGTTGGGATAATCGTAGTTAATGCAGCAATTTTCGGGATGAAACCTAATGTAATTAGCATAACAGCAGCAACCATGATTACTTTTCTCGACTTTACTCCTGTCATTTGAATCAGCCCTACATTTTGCGAAAAAGCAGTATATTGAAATGCATTGAAGATTCCTCCAAGAAAAATGGCAATACCTTCTGCGCGATAACCTTTGGATAAATCTTTTTCATTTAATTTTTTCTCTGTAATATCGCTTAAAGCGAAATAGACACCGGTGGATTCAACGAGCGATACCATTGCCACGAGAATCATCGTAATTATAGCGGACCACTCAAATGTGGGGGTACCGAAATAGAAAGGTTGTACCATGTGAAAATAGGATGCCTCCGTTACTGCTGAAAAATCTACTTTCCCTATAAAAACAGCAGCAACCGTTCCTGCAAACAAGCCAATCAGAATAGAAATAGACTTCATAAAACCTTTTGCAAAGCGATACATTAAAATAATAAATAATAGCGTTCCAAACCCTAAAGCCATATTAACGAACGAGCCAAAATCACTCGCACCTTGTCCACCACCTAAATTATTGATGGCTACAGGAATTAAAGTGATCCCAATAATTGTAACCACTGTACCTGTAACTACTGGTGGGAAGAATCGAACCAGTTTCCCAAAGAATCCACTGATTAAAACAACAAATATACCAGAAACAATAATTGCACCATAAATAGCAGATATGCCATATTGAGCCCCGATAGCAATCATCGGACCAACAGCGGTAAAGGTACATCCTAGAACAACTGGGAGACCAATTCCGAAAAAGCGATTGTTTACAATCTGTAAAATGGTCGCAACCCCACACATCAAAATATCAATGGCAACCAAATAAGTTAATTGCTCAGAAGTCAGGCCTAATGCTTCACCAACAATAAGTGGTACTAATATTGCTCCTGCGTACATTGCAAGTACATGTTGGAACCCTAATGCGGCTGTTTTCATCGTGAAACAACCTCCTCTTTAAAAGTAACTTGTCCATCTGCTAAGGACTCAATAATTGCCAGTGACTCCACGTTAAATCCCCGTTCTCGAATTTGGCTGCTGCCGTTTTGGAATCCTTTCTCAATTACAATCCCAACACCAGCAACTTTTGCCTTTGCTTGCTCAGCTATGCTAAGCAATCCTAGTGCTGCCTGTCCGTTAGCAAGGAAATCATCCATCATCAGCACGACATCATCACTTGTAATAAAATCTTTTGACACGGAAATCTCACTCGTTTCCTTTTTTGTGAAAGAATATACTTCAGCAGAATAAAGATGGTCTGTTAATGTCAGTGATTTTCTCTTCCTGGCGAATATAACAGGTACTCCAAGTACGAGTCCTGTCATTGTTGCAGGTGCTATACCGGATGATTCTATCGTTAATATCTTCGTAATCCCAGCATCAGCAAACCTTGCTGCAAATTCTTCCCCAATTTTCTGCATTAATATTGGGTCTATTTGATGATTTAGAAATGAATCAACTTTTAATACGGATTCAGATAATACTTTTCCTTCGTCTTGGATCTTCTTTTTTAATAAATCCATTACAATCCCCTTCCAAAAAAAAATAAAAAAAGCCCGAAAATCAACTTCTACCATAACCATGATAAAAGCAAATTTCCGAGCTTTAAAATACGGAAAAAAATAAAAAGAATCCACCTGTCAGTCAGGCTTCTCAAATTATTTTACTGCTTTTCATAGTCGGTTCATTTACGGTAAACCGGTAGAAACTTGCAGGCCATATCCCCGCGATTATATGAAAATAAGATATTAGAATGTTATCAGTATAGCATGCAAAAATTGAAAAACAAGCGTACAAAAAAAGTAAAATCATTCTAATAATTAAGAGAAATCCCTTGTCCCTATACATATTGCTTTAGTAAACGCTTCCTATCATGCATCACTGAAGAAGGATCGTACCTTGCAGAATTTACTTATCATATATCACAAAAAGACCAGCTCCTAAGAAGGAGACTGGTCTATAATAAGCTATGTATACAGGCCACAATTGCCGTATTGTTATAGTAAGTTTTAAACCACCACTTCGCAAAGTGGGTGTTCGCAGAAACCTTCCTGTCTTCCACTGCTTTTGGCGGCGCGACATTCCAATCTCGATGTAAAACTCCCTATTCATTCATTAGAGGTTAAAACTTAATTAAATACGAACATTGTAGCTTGTAAATATATAATAACCGTTTTTACCAAAAAGTGCAATGGTAAATTATTACTATTTGACTCGATTTTTTGCAGAATGAAATGGACATATAATTAGGAGGACTCGAGATACAATGATCAAGTTGACTTTAATTTAAATCAAGCTTTCCAGACACACATCCAAACTTCAATACCCTTTTCGTTAATTTCTTTGCTTTTAACCATCGCATTTTCTATAAACTACGAAGTAACTGCTGGTTGTTTCTAATAGTGTGTAGAAGCTTCGGCGACCGCTCTGGGAAATATACTTGCGGTCCACGGGCGGCTGGTGAGCCCCTTCATGCTAACGCATTTCAGGGTCTCACCTATGCCTCTCTTCCCGTTGGAGTCTCCGTATATTTCCCAGAGCTAGTTAAATAGCGATCCCGGACGTCGAGATAGCAGTTACTTCGCACTTTATCTCAATTCCACGATAATTAAAAACAACACATTACGAAAATATCCTTATTTTTACCAGGTTTAAGAAAGTGATTAAGACCATTTGAACCTATTTATTGTATTGGTAGAAGGTTGAGTATTTAATTAAAATAACTGTTCATATACATCGTTCAGTTCTTTGACTCTTTTATCATTTTGTACATTTTTTGCATAGTCAAGTTCATTCTCAAGCACCATATCCAAGTAGTCCATTTCCTTACCATCCAAGTCACTTATAAAGATTTCTTCACTTGTATAATTATTGGCTTCTATCTTACTTAGTATTTGCTGACACACGTCATTTTCAATATAATTAGACAAAGATTCACGTAAATACTGCAATGTTTGATCGATGTTAATCACTCCTGCTTACTTATATTTTCGTATTTTTCTTTTTTGCACGTTGTTCTAACTGGGACTTTGGTTGCTGATCTGCAACATCTTCAGTCAGTCCCTGTGGATTAACACTGGAGTTTACTCTTTGTTTGCTCCAATTATCATTTTTCTTAGCCAATGAAAACACCTCCATTAAATAGTCTTTCAAGAATAATTACTTTTATCCTTGGTAATTCTGTTCTATATTTTTGCACTGTCTTTCTTGATCTAATGATAAACTCGTGGCAATTTATTTATCTTGTCTGTTTTTAAAGTCACATGCAGGTTATTTTCATAATCGACAGAAGCAAAAAAGACATTGTCCATGTTAGTAATACTCAACTTCTTTAACATTTCTTTTAACCACGTTTCATTTAGATGCAAATATTCTAGTACATCTGTATAGAGTTTTCCTTCAACAATAACCGGATAGGAGAATTCAGGAGTTTTATTGTAAATATTCATATCTTCCTTGGATACTGGAGATTTACTAGGTTTTCTTAACACGGATAAATTTCCATTTGCTTCTATGATTGCCATTTTCACAACGCTCGTATCAAATACATCCTTTTCCCGAAGCATCATCAGCACATTATCTATGGAGTACTGTATTTTTTTCATGTTTTCAATGATAAATTTCCCATCACTTATTACAACGGTTGGTTCAAATGTAAGCTTCTTACCAACACTTCTGTTTCCTATTTTCCATTTTGATATCACCTTTTGTAGAATTCCTATTAAGATAATAGCAACAGCTGTATGAATATGCTCAATTTTCGGATCTGCGATATCAGCCCCAACAACCGCCCCAAGTGAAAGGAAAATAAGAAAATCAAAAACAGGAAGTTGACCTATCGAGCGTTTCCCCATAAATAATGTCACCAAAAGAAGTAATGGTAAAATAGTTATAATTCGAACCAATAAAATTAAAAGCTCTTTTGCAAATTCCACATGTACACCTCCAAGTCAATTGAGTTCTACCTTAGAATGTATCAAAGTGAGATTTACTATGTAACGGGCTGAAAATTTATATCTTGTATTTTTCTGCATAAAGATTCTTACCAAATAAAAAAATGCTGTGAGACTCACAGCATTTTAAAAAAAACTACTCTTGACTTAAACCTTCATACTGATCACGCAAGGAGCGTTTCAGCACCTTCCCACTCGGATTTTTCGGCAATTCTTTCGTGAAATCGATATACTTTGGAATTTTAAATTTCGATAAATGTTCTTTACAAAATTGTATGACATCTTCTTCCATTAATTTTGCACCATCTTTTAATACAATTATAGCTGTCACTGCCTCTATCCAATACGCATCGGGAATACTGATAACGGCAACTTCCGAAACTCCTTCCAATTGATAGATGGCCTCTTCCACTTCCCGACTTGAAACATTTACTCCCCCCGTATTAATCATATCTTTTTTACGGTCAACAATGGTAATATAGCCTTCTTCATCCATAACCCCAAGATCACCACTGTGGAACCATCCATTGCGGAATGCTTCAGCAGTTTTATCAGGGTCATGCAGATAACCTTTCATCGCATGTGGTGTGCGATGAACGATTTCACCTATCTCACCACGTGGGACTTCGTTGTCGTTTTCATCGAAAATTTTAGTTTGTACATTTAATATAGGTGTACCTGCTGATCCCAATTTGGTTAACTGATCCTCAGGCTGCAATACCGTTACAAGTGGCGCTACTTCTGTTTGTCCATAACAATTCCATAACTTTGCGTTTGGCAATCGTTTGGTTAGCTCTTTGATAACTTCCATCGGCATTATTGCCGCTCCGTAATAGCATTTTTTTAATGATGACAAATCCCGCTTATCAAAATCAGAATGACGAAGCAAAGCAATCCACACAGTCGGCGGGCAGAATAGTTGTGTCGCTTTTTCTTCTTCAATCGTTTTAAGTATCAGCTCTGGACTTGCAGCTCCTAATACAATTCCACTCGAACCAACGTATACACTAGGACCTAAAAACACGTGAAGCTGTGCACTATGGTATAGCGGTAATGCATGAATAGCCACATCTGTTGTTTCCATTTTTGCATCGATAATCGTACTTACATACTCACTTATAATGCTCTTATGGGTTAGCATAACCCCTTTTGGTCTTGATTCCGTTCCACTGGTATACAATACATGTGCTAAATCATCATCATCCATTTCGACATCGACAAATTCAGCCGGCTGCCCTTCGCGTGCCTTGGACAAAGCAATCCAAGACGAAAGCTCTCCAGCATAATCCTTCGTCACATCCATTAAATAGCGGTGCCTGATTTCCAGACTAACGGCTGACTGATCCAGTACTTGAGCATATTCCTCCGATGCAATTAGTCCATTAACTTCGGCATGTTCCAAAATATATCTTATATCCTCTCGTGTTAGCATATAATTTATTGGAATCATAACAGCCCCGATACGGGCCAACGCGAAATTAACGACGACGAAATCCAGGCTGTTCTTTGACATAACAGTTACCATGTCGCCCTTTTTCATGCCATCACTCAGGAAGGATTGTGCCGTTTGATTCACTAAATCATCGAGCTCCGAAAAGGTTAATCGTTTATTGTTATAAGCGATTGCAAATTTATCAGGCATACGATCTTTCGTGCGATCCAATAAATCACCAAGCGTATTTCGCCGTGCTCGACTTACAATCTTACGAAGATCACCCTGCACTTTTGCATTTATGCTCATTTTACCACTCCTCAAATAGGGTTGAAGATAATTTCATGCTGAATATTCTTTCTTTTAGTTTATTTCAGTTAACTTTTAATAGCAAGTACGAGATGTCTTAAATTACTTTGCTTATCATGATATACTCAACATAGAAAAAATTTTATATAGGGGAAGTTTTATATGGATAACGGCTATTTTGTTGGATGGGGAAGCTTAGCATTAATAAATGCAGGATTAGCACAAGGAAAAAACAGAACCGGATTTAATTGGTTTATCCTTTCTTTATTCATAGGTCCAATTGCAACGTTAATTTTACTATTTGTCGAAAAAAGATAACCTTCATACAAAGAGAAGGACTAAGCAATCATGGCTTAGTCCTTGATTATTTAAAAGTAATTTTCCTGCTGCCTCTTGCTCGCTTTGTTTTTGGTGGCGTATAGCCCCGTTCATAAATTTTACCTTTTGTCAGATTACATTCATCTAAAAAGATGTCCATAGAATCTGTTGGGTATTCTTCCATTGCTTTCATAAAAACTTTTGCAGCCACTCGTGCATCTTCCAAGGCATGGTGGTGTTCAAATGATATGCCATGATGTGATGCTAATGTATTTAACTTATGGTTGTGTAATTCTGGCCAAATACGCTGCGAAATTTTCACTGTGCAAAGATAGTCCATGAATGGATATGGCAGTTTAAAATAATCGAGTGTATTACGAATCACACTCATGTCAAAGCTGGCGTTATGAGCGACAACTAGATTATTCATTAAATACGCATTAAGTGTTGGCCATAATTCAGCGAATGTAGGAGCATCTACAACATCTTCTTCGGTAATCCCATGAATATATGTATTAAATGAACGAAAATCCGTCATTGGGTTTATTAGACTATAATATTCATCAATAATTTCATGTTCATTGGCGATTACAAGACCAACGGCACACGGACTGTGGCGTTTTTCATTCGCTGTTTCAAAATCGATTGATACGAAATTCATGGATTTCCCTCCTCTTACAGCTATTACCTTCTACGTCATCTTGAAAACTTTATTGGTCAAATCAATCAAGGGAATTACACTTCCATTATATCCCAGTTTGTTACGATTCCCAATAGTTTCTCTTGAGAGTTTCCTTTTCCTGTTATGAGCAATGCTTCAAGGCGATATCCTTTTTAAATCTGTTCCTTAAAAATTTCCATCGCCTCATAGACAGATGCATTTCTTGATATGAATTTATAATTATCATTTTTCTCACATTGAAGAATTTCCTTCAATTTGGTGTCCAATAAAGGTACTGTGCCATCCTGCATTCCTTTTGCCAGCCATTTCGTAATACCCTTATGCGTAATCAATCCCTGAAATTCATCATCATTATAAACAGGAAATTTTGTTATCCCCTTATGATTAATGACTTCCAGCATATTGGACATAGGCTCATTTTGCTGAAAGGATATCACTTTTCTTATAAAAAGTGGATCTACTTTACGTGGACGGGTAAGTTCCTGTTCAATTCTTTCGATGCGTTCTACGACAGTATCATGTGGTTCAGCAATAGCAAAAGCCATATCAATTTTGTTATGAACAATCGCATTTCTTAGTTCAGCAAATTCCAGTAAATCATCCGTGTACCGATTAATAATTGCATTGGAATCCCGAAGCACTCTGACAGCTCTAGAAAAACCCATTTCTTTTTTTATAAGCAATGCTTTTATTTCTTTTTCTATTCGATTAAATGCAGTTATAAAACGTTCCGAATTTTTGTACATGATAAATTCTCCCGTAAAATTAAAGGTTTTTTAGTAACTTCCTCTGAGCGTTGCTTCCGTGTATCGTTTTTTTGAAGTATACGATTCCATTTTCTTCCACTCTGAAAAGTTCGCCTGCTAATTCTAAATAAATTAATCGGGTTAACGTAGCCATAAATGGACTTATATAAGTATATAAAGTTGACTCCCCATAAATTGCTTTACATAAATCGTTTGCCGTTTTCCCTTTTTCAGATATTTGTTCCAACAGCTGCTGCAGACGATAATCATGCTTTTCTTTTATACTTTGCACCCGGTCACTTAGGTCCATTATGTCTTCACCATGACCTGCAAGCGCAATATCGACCGGATAATGATTTATTTTTGCAAGCGAATGATAGTATTCTTTCATAGGATTTAATTCTTCTCCTGTCCAAAGTCCAATTACAGGAGAGATACTTTTTAATACATGGTCTCCAACTATCATTACCTTTTTTTCTCTTTGATAAAAGCAATACTGGTCTGGAGCATGACCAGGTGTCCAGACTACTTCATAGAAATCAGTTCCAAATTGGATTTTGTCATGTTCTTCAAAGAAACCATCGGGCTCGAAATCAAAAATAAATGAATCATTTTTAAGATGATCGGGTAATTCAGGACCACCATGTTTCTTAATTAGCCCCTTGAGTTTCCGAGTAGATGCGTCGGCGTTACGGCCTTTCAACATTTCCTTATATCCAAGCTTGGAAGTAAAAACAGGAACACCAATGTGCTCCTGAAACCATTTTGCAAGACCGATATGATCCTGGTGGGTGTGTGTCAAAATAACTTTTTCAACTACTACACCTGATTCCAATACTGCTTTCCACGTGTCCATCGCTTCTTTTGAATATAAACCGGTATCAATAACTGTATAACCGTTTTTTCCTTTTATAAGATAGCTGTTCACTTCATGCATTCCACCGGGAATATGGATGACGAGTTTGAATATATTATCAGTGACTTTACTTAACATATTACTTTCCCCTTTTCACTAATCTCCAGTAGATGCAACAATAAGATTAAAACTCTATAATGTTTATTATTATCGTTACTACTATTAAATGCAAGCAAACAGTTTCTTAAGTGATAAGCTTATTTTGGGATAAACCCCATGATAAAATTGGGTTTTTATGTGTTTAATTTGGGGATAAACGTAGAGCCTGGGACATAACTAAAGTGTTTAACTCAAAGCAGAACATTTCGCCATAATAGCGAAGGAATACACGGAGACTCCTGCGGGATGAAAAGCCTAGGTTAGACTACGTAGAGCGATAGCTCGGAGTAGGCTCAGCAGCGCCCGCGGAAAGCGTAGTGTATTTCCGTAGCGGTATATATGCACCAACTATGTTCGGATTTTACTTTGGTTAAAACACTTTTGTCCCAGTCTCTTCAATAAAAATGTCCACTCTATAAAATGACTTAATGCTTTGTCATCGATTTCATACCCTATCCCATCCGTGTTTGGCCATTTCCTTTGATAAAAAATTTACTCGATGTTAATGCCTCCAATCCCATTGGTCCTCTGGCGTGCAGCTTTTGGGTACTGATTCCGATTTCAGCTCCATAACCAAATTCGAAGCCATCTGTGAATCTTGTGGATGCGTTATGATATACTGCAGCGGCGTCCACATTATTCAAAAACATTTCTGCATGTTTCTCAACTTCTGTAATAATCGCTTCCGAATGTCTTGTTCCATATTGATTAATATGCTGTATTGCCTCTGTCACATCATCTACTATTTTGATGCTTACTGCTAGACCGAGATATTCTTTATACCAGTCTTCTTCCAATGCTTTATTTGCCTCGGGATACACTTCTTTCACTTTATCATCCCCATAAATTTCAACATCATTTTCTAAAAGCTTATGCAATAGCTCATCTCCATGTACGTTAAACCATTGCGAATGAATCAGAATGGATTCGATTGCATTACAAACGGATGGACGCTGCAGCTTCGCATTTAGTACAATCTGTTCTGCCATCTTCTTGCTTGCAGTTTCATCAATGAAAATATGACAATTGCCAGCACCCGTTTCAATAACAGGTACAGAAGCTTCCCTAATTACTGTATCAATCAGGTTTTTCCCACCTCTTGGTATTAACACATCCAAATAGTCGTTTAAGCGGAATAACTCACTAGCTGTCTCTCTGCTTGTGTCTTCAATTAATTGAACAGCATCCGTCGGAATTCTGCTTTTTTCCAATGCACGGTGTATCGATGTAACGAGTGCAATATTGGAATTTCGTGCTGACGAACTCCCTCTTAAAATAACTGCATTTCCAGTTTTTAAAGTAAGTGCAGCTGCATCAACCGTCACATTCGGTCTTGCTTCATATATCATACCGACAACACCAATTGGCACCCGCTTTTTATGAATATGAAGTCCATTCTCTTTCTCAATTGTTTCCAACGTATCGCCAATTGGATCTTTAAGTTCGGTAACCTGGTTTATGGCATCCGCAATTCCCTTAATTCTTTCTGTATTTAACAAAATCCGGTCCAATACGGATTGTGACAACCCCTTTGTCTTGCCTGCTTCAATATCTTTCTTATTTTCACGAAGAATAAACTGCTGGTCGATGATTAATTGTTCTGCCATCAAACATAATGCTGCATTTTTCTCTTCTGTTGTTACTCCTGTCATCCGATAACTTGCAGCTTTGGCAGCCTTACCCTTTTGGATTACTTCACGCACTATACATTCCTCCCTGTTTTTTTTGCTTTCACCCAACCATCACGATGAATGACCTCTATCGTTGGTAAATGATCCTTTTCACTTTCCATACGGTTCTCAATCCATTTTTTCAAATCGTCGGATGAACAGCTAACCTGCCCTCTTCCAAGTAACTCATCTAAGCCAAACACCTCTACAACATCACCTATTTGAAATGTTCCAATCACTTTAAAAACTCCAGGCGAAAGAAGGCTGCTACCGTGATATAAAATAGCCTCCTCCGCACCTTGATCAACATATAATTTCCCCATCGATTCAGAGTGAAGAGATATCCATTGCCTTCTTGTATTAATGGGAGAATTCGAATGACTAGCGATATATGTCCCATCCCCTTCTCCTTTTAAGGCGTGGAGGAGTTTATCCCCCCCATTTCCATGTCCGATAAAAACTGGTACGCCAAGTGATGTTGCTGTTTTGGCAGCCATCAGTTTTGATTTCATCCCCCCGGTACCCACTTTAGAACCGTTTGAATCCGCAACACCTATCATTTCATTTGTAATATTATCTAGAAAATCATATTTCACAGCCGATGGATTCGTTCTTGGATTACCACTGTAAATTCCATTAATATCCGTTAAAATAATCAGTTGATCTGCGTGGACAAATCCACTAACTAAGGCTGACAGCATATCATTATCACCAAACGTCAACTCTTCAACAGACACGGTATCATTTTCGTTAATGATCGGTAAAATCCCTCTTTCCAAAAGCTCCATAATCGTTGCAAAAGCATTTCGATAGCGCTCCCGGTTGGAAAAATCACCTCTTGTTAATAGTAACTGAGCAGATGTAATTTTGTACGTGTTAAATTTTTCAATATATGTCTGGATTAACAGACTTTGCCCTACCGCCGCTGCTGCCTGCTTTCCTTTTAGTGTTACTGGTCTTGAGGAATAACCAAGTCTTGCAAATCCCGCTGCAACTGCACCTGATGATACGAGAATTACTTCATGGTTAGCATGACGAAGCGCAGCCAATGCATGAATATGATCATCGAGTTTTTGCTGATCGATTTCACCCTTATCATTTGTTAAAGAACTGCTTCCAATTTTGACTACGATTCTCTGTTTACTCATCATGCATTACCCCTAATTAAGTATTTATTAGAAAATTTGGTATTCGCTAAGCCTTTAGGCGAATGCCTTACTTGCAAATAAAAAAAAGCCCAATCATCCTATATTATAAGGACGAAAGAACTCTACTTCCGCGGTACCACCATTACTTGAATGTATGCACATTCCGCTTGAATCCATAACGCTGGAGAAGCGCCCGTGTATTGGCACGGGACTCTGCAGGCAGGTTCTGCGGATGGAATATGACAGGGTCTTCCAGCTGATAAACCCCGCTCTCTTTCATATCATTTGTCCGCATACTAATCCTTCATTAACGTTCGTTATTGTTGCTATCATTATGGATAGTAAAAGAGATTATGTCAATAGAAAAGTTATTAATCCAAATGTAAAGCATAAAAAAAGAGACTGCTTAAAAAATTAAGTCAGCCTCTTTCTATGCGTTTAATAATTGTGGCGCAGGATCATGTGGTTCACATCACATGTAATACGTTATCCTTCCGTCTTACACAAATCAGCTCATCGCTAGTTAAGTATAGCATTATTTTGAACGGGAGACCAGGTCTTTTTTTGAAAGCCAGGTTTATCTCCAAGCTCTTACGATTTATATTTTTGATTATAAACTTCTTCTCCTTCTATAATAAGATAGAAAGGAGAGATATTAACTATGTGTTTAATCAATTTTCAACTTCATGATCATTCTAACTATAAATTGGTAATAGCAGCTAATCGAGATGAGTTTTACGAGCGTCCAACCGAACAGGCTCACTATTGGAAAGACGATCCTGACATCCTGGCAGGTAGGGATTTATTGTTGATGGGGACATGGCTCGGAATTACGAAGAATGGCCGATTTGCCGCATTGACAAATTATCGGGATCCGAAATTGGAAGAAAAAAGGGAGTCATCACGTGGTGAAATCGTGACGGACTATCTGCAAAGCAACAAGACTTCCGAGGAATTTTTAAACGGATTAAGTAAAAACCGCGAGAATTATGCGGGGTTCAATGTTCTTATTGGAGACTCTGAACAGCTATTTTATTATAATAATATTCAAGACGAATATTCAAGAATCAGTCATGGCACACATGCTCTGAGTAACCATTTCCTTAATACCCCATGGCCAAAGGTAACAAAAGGAAGAAGTATGTTAAACGATTATCTCCAACAAAATAGGAAGGTTGATATTGAAAAACTATTTGATATTGTTTCGAATGCCGAAGAAGTAGACGATAAAGATTTACCGGAAACTGGCGTAGGTGTGGAATTGGAAAGAAAGCTGTCTCCTCTATTCATCCGAACACCTGATTACGGAACACGCTCTTCTACTGTTGTATTAATCGATCATAACAATCATGTCACTTTTGCGGAACGAACTTATGAAAAGGGAATTTTTCTAACTGAGAATCATTACACATTCGATATAAAAAAAGATTAACACGGTAACGCTTAGGGTAATTTAAATGTAGGCATATTCAATGTGCATTTGCACTTGAATTTAATTATTTTTGTTCACAAGATATTCATTTCGATGTTGAAAAGTTGCCATAAATAAACTACATTTCCGTTAGTTATAAGGTTATAATAAAACTATGTGCATTATTTAACAAACTAATAAAAAAAGCGCTTATTTATGCTCAGACAGTATACTTGCGTACTTAAAGAGGAGGATTTTGCATTGTTATTTGATGATCCAGTATACGCTAGCAGATTACTAACCCTCCTAACCCTGTCCTTTCACATTATCTATGCAACAATCGGGGTTGGAGTACCACTAATGATTATGATTGCACAATGGATTGGAATCAAAAAGAATGATAACCATTATATTTTAATGGCAAGAAGATGGGCGAAAGGTTTTGTTGTGACAGTTGCCGTTGGTGTTGTAACAGGTACGATTATTGGACTACAGCTTTCTTTACTGTGGCCTAGATTTATGGAACTAGCCGGTAACATTATTGCACTACCTTTATTTATGGAAGTATTTGCTTTCTTCTTTGAAGCAATTTTCTTAGGGATTTATTTATACACGTGGGATCGATTTGATAATCCCAAAAAACACTTCTTATTGTTAATCCCTGTTGCCCTTGGAGCAGGTATGTCAGCTTTCTTTATTACCATCGTAAATTCGTTTATGAATTCACCAGGTGGATTTGATATTGTGAATGGGCAACTGATGAATGCAAACCCATTAGCAGCAATGTTCACTGCATCCATGCCCACAAAGGTATCGCATGTTTTAGCTACAGCTTATATGACAGTAGCATTTATGCTCGCAGCGATTGCGGCTTTCAAGTTAATTAAAGGATCCAATCATGAATATCACAAAAAAGCGTTGTATATGACAATGAAAGTTGGTCTTGTATTCGCAATAGCTACTGCATTAATTGGAGATCTCTCCGGTAAATACTTAGCTGAATACCAATCAGAAAAACTGGCTGCTGCTGAATGGCATTTTGAAACAGAAGAAGGCGCACCATTGCTCATGTATGGCGTATTGGATGAAAATCAAGAAGTTAAGTATGCCATTCAGGTTCCGTTTGCATTAAGTATACTTGCCCACGGAAATCCTACATCTGAGGTTATCGGGTTGAATGAATTCCCTGTCGAAGAACAACCTCCACTGGTCATACATTATTTCTTTGACACCATGGTTACGATTGGCGGATTTATGATTTTCCTATCACTTGTTTACTGGATAGGTATTAAACGATCTTGGCCATTTGTTAAGGCAAATTGGTACCGTTGGCTCATTGTGCTCGGTGGACCATTATCCTTCCTTGCAATTGAAGCAGGATGGTGGATGGCTGAAGTTGGTCGACAACCTTGGATATTAAGAGGGATTATGACGGTCGATCAAGCAGCAACAACGAGTGAATATGTCGGACATATGTTTATCCTGTTTGCAGGTCTTTACCTTGTTCTTGGGATTGGGACAGTTGTCGTGCTCAGGCGAATTTTCAAAAATGATCCCGTGGAGAAAGAACTCGAAAAAATGCAGGGTGGTGATCCATCATGAGTTTAGAGATTCTTGGTATGTCCGTACTTTGGTTATTCCTGTTTGGATATGTCATTGTCGGTTCCATTGATTATGGCGCAGGTTTCTTTAATGCCCACAGCATCATTACAGGCAAACAGCATATCTTATCAAAAATAATTCAACGGTATCTTTCCCCTGTTTGGGAAGTGACAAATGTATTCTTTGTCTTCTTTTTCGTAGGAATTGTTGGGTTCTTTCCACAATCAGCATACTATTTCGGAACGATACTACTCATTCCAG
Organism: Oceanobacillus longus; assembly: GCF_042650085.1. Lineage (NCBI taxonomy): Bacteria > Bacillati > Bacillota > Bacilli > Caryophanales > Bacillaceae > Oceanobacillus > Oceanobacillus longus. Next base: position 386,597 of record NZ_JBHSAO010000008.1, read on the forward strand.
GAAGTATTGGTTTGATATTGCTTGCAATTCGGGGTTCCTACTATGCCTTTGAATCGTATGGAACTAGCGGTCACAGGGGATATGCATTTATGTATGGAGCTTCAGGCTTATTGATTCCAGCTTCTTTATCCATTGTGCTGACTATTTCAGAAGGTGGTTTTGTAAGCCTTGTTGACGGAAATCCGGTACTGGATTATGTAGCCTTATTCACGAGTCCATTAACATGGTCAATTGTTGTTCTTAGTATTGCAGCTGTACTTTATATCTCGGCTGTATTCCTTACTTGGTACGCAAATAAAACCGGTGACGTGAAAGCTACTGATCTCATGCGAAAATATGCAATCGGTTGGTCGATACCCTTAATCATTGCAGCTAGTGGAATTATCTATGAGTTGAGTTCACATAATGAAGAACACTTTTCCAGGATCATGGATCTTTGGTGGATGTTCGCCCTATCCTTTGTATTATGGCTTGGAACCGTTTGGCTTCTATGGAAACGGAAAAATTATGGACTTGCGTTCGGCTTTCTTGTAGGACAATTCGCTTTGGCATTTTTCGCATATGGAATATCACATTATCCATATTTACTTTATCCACATCTGACAATATATGAAGGATTCACCAATACAGCAATGGCAATCTCACTTGTCGTCGTATTTATTCTGGGAATGGCTCTCCTGCTCCCATCATTATATTTATTATTGAAACTATTTCTATTTGATAAGAACTATGTACAAGGAAATAAAAATAAGGAGGAGTAATCCAGATGTTTAACGATTTTCTAATTTTTGTTGCTCCCTTTCTCATTATTATCGTTGCGATCGCACTCGCATTTTTGGTAGCTGGTAAAGATGAAATAGTTACGAAGAAGGATTAACGAAATGCAACGATGTAACCTAATTTAAAAAGGCAGTCTAAAGGTGGTGTACTTTAGACTGCCTTTTTCTTATGGGTATAGAGGAGATTTCCGACTCCCATAAGTGCTCCTACTCCCCTAGAAATACACTCTTTTCAATCTCTTTCATCTGTTGGAAGTAGCCTTTTTGATTCATCAATTCTTCATAAGTTCCGGATTCAATAATTGTTCCCTGTTCCATTACGATAATTTGATCCATTTTCTCTAGACCTGTAAGTCGGTGACTTATAAGAATAACGGTATCATCTTTCGCGACTTCAAAAAGATTCTGATACAGTTTAGACGCTGTTATTACATCAATCGATGAGGTCGGTTCATCCAATAACCAGAAAGGGGCTTTCCGTGCCATTACTCTGGCTATTGCTAAACGTTGCTTCTCTCCACCCGAAAGATTTCCCCCTTTTTCCAGCACCTGATCATCCAGATCCAAATGGCTGAGCTCTACGTTTCGGAGTATTTCCTTCATTTCTACATCACTCAAGCCGTCCTTCGCAAGTTCAAGATTTTCTCTAATGGTCCCATAGAAAAAATGATTCGATTGTAGTACAACATTGGCATTTTCCCAGACGCTTTCCTGTGTTGCTTGCAAGAAGGATTGGTTATTGAAATAGATATCCCCATTGCGGACAGGGTATATTTTCAGTAACAGTTGTATAATTGTAGATTTACCTGAACCACTAGGTCCAACGATTGCCGTTTTGGATCCTGCTGGAAGATTCAAGGATATATCTTTCAGTGTATCACCTGATTCTCCAGGAAAAGAAAAACTTACATTTTTAAATTCAATGGAGGGAGCGATTCCTTGCTCCATCGTTTCCGTCTGATTTTGCGGCAATTGGTCCTCTTCCTTTACAACTGTATCCAATCTCGCTACAGCTTGTCTGCTATCCTGCAGATGACTTGGATACGCAGCCATGGCAGTTGTATTTTCAAATACCGTCAGTGATATCATGACAAGCAATGCAAGAAATATGCCGTCCAATTGCCCCTCAGTAACCAAGTAAGCTCCCACTGCCAGAACAGTTACAGAAACAAGAAGTGATATAAAGGTATTGACCGATTCACTAAACAAATGATGGATGCTTTCCCGTTCCTGCTCCTCCACATAATTATTCGATGACTGGATTAAATCCTTTTCTTTGTCATAGACTTGCTGATATATTTTCAAATCTCGAAAACCATATAAAAACTCCGTGACATCTGTGGATAGTTTCCCTCTTTGCTGCCTCACTTTACGATCCACTTTTCGTTGACCGTAACCAAAGAGTGCTGGAACAACAAAAGTTGTCAATAGCAACCCAACAACGAGTATAAATGCCGTTTCGATGGATAAGAATGTTGTAAAAAATATAGTAACGAGAAATACAAGTACAATAACGATTGGTGGATAGAAAACCCGCAAGAAGTAATTTTGCAATGTCTCCACATCACCAACGATTCTGGAAAGCAAATCCCCACTTCGATATTTTTGAAAGATGGCTGGAGCAAGTGGCTCGAGTTTTTCATAAAAAGACACACGCAAGTTGCCAAGCATCGTAAATGTTCCTCGGTGGGAATAATATCTCTCCCCGTATCTGCTTAATGCGGAAATAATTCCAAGTAGTTTAACGACGGCAACAAGCACCATTAATGTGTAAATAGGCGGAGCAAGTGCGGCCTGTGAAATTAAATATCCACTAGATGAAAAAAGACCGACAGCAGTAATTCCGGCAATAACTCCACAGATAATGGAAAGAACAATATCCTTTTTTTCCTTCAGCAAAACGAGAATCACAGACTTTAAACCTTTCATTGCGCTTTCCCTCCCTGCTGTACAGTTACCATAGTTCGATACATTTCATCTGACTCTAACAGATCTGTATGGGTACCGGATGCACGTAGTTCTCCGTTATCGAGCAACAAGATTTTATCTGCATTCTTAACCGTGTGCAGTCTATGTGCAACGGTAATAACGGTTGAATTTTTTCCAAGTTCTTTGATAGATGATTGGAGGATTTGCTCTGTTTGCAAATCCAATCCCGTAGTTGGCTCATCAAAAAGAATGATAGAGGGACGTTTTAAAAAGGCTCTTGCAATAGCAATCCGCTGTTTTTCGCCACCAGAGATTCCTCTTCCTGCTTCGCCAATTGGTGTATCATACCCTTTTTCAAGTGTATCGATTAGTTTATTTACCCCTGCCTTCTCAGCTGCTTTGGTTATTTCTTCACGTGTCGTTTCCTCTATGGAACCAATTGCGATGTTATCCGCAATTGTTCCTGAAAAAAGGTATGGGTCCTGGGAAATATAACTCAGGCTATCAAACCAGGATTTTTCCCTTATTCGCTCTCTTTTTTCTCCATTGATCCACATTTCTCCTTCTTTTAGTGAAACAAGACCTGCAATCATATTCAGAAGTGTCGATTTTCCCGCACCAGTCTTACCTATAATTGCAACCTGTTCAAAAGGACGAATGACCGTACGGATATTTTTAACAGCAAACCCGTTCGATTCATAGCTAAACCCAGCGCCAACCAGTTCAATGGACGGTGGTTGATTCGTTGGAATAGACGCTTCTCCCCATTCAACTGCCTGTTCCTGTTCAGATAACTCATTTTCCAATTTCTTCGCAGCCCCCATGCTCGTTCTTCCAGTATGAAAGGCACTACCTAAATCCTTCAATTTGGTATAAAACTCCGGAGCAAGAATTAGCATTAAGAAACCGGTATAAAATGTGATATCCTGAAAAATAATCATCCGCACTGCAACTTCCAGTGCCACAAGACCAATACTTAGCATGGATATAAATTCAAGTGCTAACGAATTGGAGAAGGCTACCTTCAGTACCTCCATTGTTGCATCACGAAAATCCAAACTGCTTTTTCGTATTTTATCTCTTTGCTGCTCGGAACGTCCGAACAATTTAAGTGTTGTCAAACCCTGTAATGTATCAAGAAACGTCCCTGAAAATGCAGCCATTTTATCAAGTTGTTCTTCCGATTTATCTTTCGTTTTAAAACCAATAACCATCATAAAAATCGGGATAAATGGTGCCGTAACCAGAATAATGACACCTGTTGTCCAGTGTTCCATGAAAATGACAATAAGAAGCATGATTGGGATGATGGATGACTGGATGACTTGTGGAAGATAGCTGCTATAATAACTGTCGATTTCATCCACCGTATCCATCATTACGCTCACCTTTTGTCCGGACTGCCCATGCAACGATGCTTGCCTGGGGTTATTCGAAAATTTATTTAAAAGGGACTGTCTTAATTTCCCCTTCACGATCGAAGCCATCTTAATCCCTGTTCTCCCACTCAAATAAGTGAAAAAGGTTCTAGTTAAAAGAACTGCCACTAGTCCTACTAATAGTGGTATAATTTCAGAAAAGGAAATACCCTTCAAAAATATACGATCGACAATCATAACAAATAAATAACCTTGTCCGATTATCGCAAAACCTGATATTATAGCTAAAATGATCAGAAGGACCAATTTACTTTTCTGCTCCATCGTCATTTCTTTAAGCTTGTTCATTGTTATGCCTCCTATGCAATCAGGTTAGTGAACACCTTCACATAAGTATACATGATTTGCCTCATTGTAGTAAATTCAACTACCCTGAGTTAACACAAATGTCGATTTTATTATCATTCAACTTTCGCAGAATGATATGGATACATTATGAGGAGGAATCGTGATACACTGCTCCGGTTGACTTTGGATAACTGTTTTGTCCTAAGCATTCCGGATTACCAAATCTCTTTTCATTAATTTAGTTACTTTTCTTACTTCGGATTTTCTATAAACTCCCTCAGATAGATTCAATTTACTCTTAAATGATACGAAGTAAGATAAACTTCGGCGACCGCTCTGGGAAATATACTTCGCTTTCCGCGGGCGGCTGGTGAGCCTCTTCATGCTAACGCATTTCAGAGTCTCACCTATGCCTTTCCTCCCGCTGGAGTCTTCGTATATTTCCCAGAGCTGGAAGGTTGCTGACAATGACTAAACTTGCTAATAGATAAAATAACCTACTACAGCTTCACCAGTCCGGATGAGCGAAGGGCGGTGACTCCTGCGGGAACAAATGTTTTCGGTGGGGCGAGTAATCGCAGTCCCAGCACGTGTCCGAAGACCAGAAGAGCGGTTTCTCTTCAGGGCTGAGGCCGTGCCCGCGGAAAGCATCCGCCCGTAGCGATTCCGGACGACAGCAATAGCACACATCTTAGAATACCACCCAGAAGTTACGTCGCTTTATAGATAGGATCTAACATAGATAGCAGTTACTTCGCATTTTATCTCAATAGTGAAGATTATAAATCAACAAACATTAAAATAGCCTTATTTTACCAAGTTTAGCAAGGTGATTAGTAGAGACATTCTAAACTTCCCACAGTTATTATTATACGTGAAACTTTATAAGGTTTAGGGCAATATAAATAAAGGTATTTTAAAAATAGGAGGTCATTATCATGATAGACAATAATGTACGTATCAGTAGGGTAGCTTTAATCGGAACAGGATTTGTTGGATCTAGTTATGCATTTGCTTTAATGAATCAGGGAATCGTGAATGATTTAGTAATGATCGATTTAAATGAGGATAAAGCAAAAGGAGATGTAATTGATTTAAATCATGGAAAAGGTTTTGCGCCAAGTCCCATGAACATTCGTTTTGGTACATACGAAGATTGTAAGCATGTAGACTTAGTTGTAATTTGTGCTGGTGCCAATCAGAAACCTGGAGAAACTAGACTTGATTTGGTGGAAAAGAACTTAAAAATTTTTAAAAGCATTGTAGATCAAGTTATGGGTAGTGGCTTTGATGGCATTTTCCTTGTAGCAACCAATCCTGTCGATGTTCTTACTTATGCTACATGGAAATTCAGTGGTCTGCCAAAAGAACGTGTTATTGGTTCAGGTACAATATTGGATACAGCAAGATTTCGTTATTCATTAGGTGAATACTTTAAAGTGGCACCGAATAATGTGCACGCCTATATTGTCGGAGAACATGGAGACAGCGAACTACCTGTATATAGCTCTGCCAGTATAGGAACGACACCAATTCGAAAACTTATTAACAGGAATGATGAATATAAGCTAGAAGATCTTGATGAAATTTTTGTTAATGTTAGGGACGCTGCCTACTCCATTATCCAAAGCAAAGGTGCAACTTATTACGGAATAGCTATGGGACTTGCCAGGATTACAAAGGCAATATTTTCAAACGAAAACTCCATTCTGACAATATCGGCTCATTTGGATGGCAGCTATGGAGAAAACCATGTCTATATTGGTGTACCCGCAGTCATTAACCGGAATGGAATCCGGGAGATTGTAGAAATCGACCTTGATCAGGATGAGAAAAACAAATTCAGCAACAGTGTCAACGTATTAAAGGATATCCTAGCACCACATTTTGAGGAATGTAAAACGAAATAGCTAATCCTATACAAATAAAAAACGAGCCCAATGCTCGTTTTTTTGTTATTGCTACCTTCTTCTATTTTTATAAAATTTTACAAAGAGGTAAATAATCAACGCAATAACTGCGTAGATAAAAAACATGACTATAAAGCCCCATAGGCCCATTACTGCATCAGCAAATTCCATGTTCCCTCTATTCGTTATGGCCTGCTGAAGCTCTATCGTAAACACAATTACAATCATGATGGTAAACGTATAAATAAATGAAAAAATGGTTGTACTCCATCTCATATTTTCCAGAAGTTTGAAAAAGAAATAAACGACGAAAAAAGTAGCCATTCCGATTACACCAATGACCCAAAAATGCAGTTCTTTATCCGACATGGTTAAGCCAAACGTATCTACTAAAATATCATGTATTTGATTGACGATTTCTGCTAGTATTATAACTATTTCTTTCACCTGAAACCTCCAACTTATTTATTCTCCAAACCAATTTTTCAATCAGCATGGTAATTTACATTTATTTAGGAATTTTTTAAACATGTATTACTTATAATTATAGTATAGGTTGCAGATAATTAATAACTCCAATCCTAGTAGGAGGCTATTTAATTAATGGATACGTTAAATAATGATTTTCAAAACTTGAGCAGAAAGAATATGTCATTCAGTCAGGTGTTTCAGTATATTAAACAATTTATAGAAAAAGACCCTAATGGCTGCTATAAACTGATGTTTGGTACCGATTCGCAAGTCCACCCAGAATATACAAGATTCATAACCGGTATTGTTATTCATTGTAAAACGAAGGGTGCCTGGGCCTGTATTCGAAAAGTAATGGTACCAAGGAAGATGATTAATCTTCATGAGAGAATCTCCTTAGAAACGACATTAACAGAAGAAGTAGTTTCTATGTTCAGCGACGAAAAGAAAGAACAATTAATTGACATTATTTTACCAAATATATATAAAGGTGCATCCTTCTCGATTGAAGGTCATATTGACATTGGCTCTGGAAGCAGAAATAAAACAAAAATCTTTGTCGATGAAATGGTATTGCGAATGGAAACTTTAGGGATTGAACCAAAAATCAAACCGGATTCTTTTGTCGCAAGTTCTTACGCGAATCATTTCACAAAATAACTGGAATGACTCTCATGTGGGTGAAAAAGAAACAAACGCCCGAATGGTGTACTTCAGGGCGTGTAAAAAATCAAACAAAGATATCCAGTTGGCCTGAGCAAACATAGTAAATGGATAAGATTGGAATTTTCCAATTTACTATAAGTATGTCCACGTATCACACTAGGAGCAGCCCATCTAAATCAAAAACTTCAATCCTTTTATGTGACTTTTGCTTAATTAGTCCTTGTTCCTCAAGATCTGCCAATTTGCGGCTAATGGTTTCAGGTGTAGTTCCTAAATAAGAAGCTAAATCTTTTTTACTCATCGGCAATATAAATTCGTCCGTTTGTGCTTCGTTATCCACACACTCAGCTAAAAAAAGTGCTATTCTAGTCTCTACTTTTTCAGTCGCAAAGCGGGTGGTTTGTGTTTCTGACTGGTCCAGCCTTTTCGAAAACTCTGTGAGTATTTTAAAGGAAATGGAGGGATATTTTAAAAGCAGCATTTGTAAATCGGATCGTTTAATTTTACAAATACTTGTATCCATTATCGCTTCTGCATATGATTCGTGATTGGATTCATTAAATAGTGCATATTCTCCCGTATATTCTCCTGTATTTAATATACGTACCAGTTGTTCTTTTCCAGATTCTGATAATCGATAGATTCTCACTTTCCCTTTATTCACAATATATAAGGAATCCGATTGTTCACCTGCATGGTAAATCATTTCACCTTTTTTAAATGAAACAGATTGTGCTGTTGTCATTATTTCATTCATTTGGTCGTTTTCGAGATGATTAAAAATCGGTACCAATGAAACACACGATTGATTCGCTTCATTGGTATGATGAATGCAGTGTGTCTGAGAATACGGTTCATCTTTACTCATTTGCTTCACTCCTTCCGCTATTTACTAGTTGACTTTATTTCTATTATTATTTTTAGTATTTTTAGTATTTTTGATGTGTATATCTATCGTAGAATTTAATTGCTTTCATGTAAAGGATTTACGATGCATGGGCTGTTTGCAGGTTTGCTTCTGCCTTCCTGCTTTTATGATTGAAACGAATTAACCGCATCGCATTTAGAATAACAAGCAGTACACTTGCTTCATGTATAAACATGCCTGATGCCAAATGTACGGTCCCACCAAGAACTCCAGCCAATAATAAACCTACAATTGCCACCGCAAAGAATGTATTTTGCTTCATATTACGAATCGTTGCTTTAGATAGGGAGTATGCATGTGAGAATTGCATCAGTTTATCTGCCATTAAGACAATATCTGCAGTTTCCATAGATATATCTGTGCCGCCTTCTCCCATCGCAAGACCAATATCTGCTGTTGCAATGGCCGGTGCGTCATTGATTCCATCTCCCGCCATGGCAACTACATTTCCTTCACTTCTTAATTTTTTCACGAATTCAACTTTATTTTCTGGCAATAATTCTGCATGGAATTCATCCAACCCTAACTTCGTTGCAACCAATTCAGCTGTATGTTGATTATCCCCCGTCAGCATTACAATTTTTTTAATTCCATTTTTTCTCATTTCAGCTAAAGCTCTCGGTGCATCTTCACGAATTTGATCCGCAATGGAGAAGATACCAGAAACGATACCATCTACGGCAGCGAAAATTGCTGTGTTGCCAGCTTTTTCACGACCGGTAGCATATGCCAAGACATCTGCTGGCACGTCAATGTTTTCCGCATTCATTAATTTACGGTTTCCAATGATTAATTGGTGATTGTCGACAGTTGCACGAATCCCGTTCCCTTTAGTAACTTCTCCGTTCTTTGGTTCACTACGGTGCATCACATTTCTCACATTTGCCTCTTTTACAATCGTTTGACCTAAATGATGTTCCGATATTGTCTCGGCCGTTGCGACCAAGCCTAAGAGTTCATCCGAATCCTGATTATTAAATGTTTTTATATCCGTAACTTCGGGTTTCCCTTTTGTTAATGTACCCGTTTTATCAAAAATAAGTGTATCCACTTTGGAAAAATTATCCATGACTTCTCCACCTTTTACAAGGACACCATTTTTAGCTCCATTTCCAATACCCGCTACATTTGAAACAGGCGCTCCAATAACTAACGCACCAGGACAAGCGACTACCAAAAATGTGATGGCTAAATGCATGTCTCGAGAAATCGCATAGACAAGAACGGATAATACGACAACTGCTGGTGTGTATACATTTGCAAACTTATTAAGGAATTTTTCTGTTTTAGATTTTGATTCCTGTGCATCTTCAACAAGCTCGATTATTTTAGCAAACGTCGTATCGTCGCCAACTTTTTCAGCAACCATTTCAATATAGCCATTGTCAACTATCGTACCACTGTAAATCTGATCATCCAGCTCCTTTGAAGCAGGTACGGACTCACCTGTAATTGCTGCTTCATTTAAAGAGGCCCGACCGGATAGGATTCTGCCATCCACAGGAACCTTCCCACCAGAACGGATAATAACATGATCTCCTGTAACCACTTCTTCCACTGGAATCGTCAACTGATGTCCATCTCGGATAACAACCGCTTCTTGTGGAGCCATATCGACCAGTTCTTTTAACGATGAACGCGTCTTTTCCAACGTACGTACTTCCAAGTAATCACCAAACAAGAACAGGAATGTAACGATTGCTGATTCAACGTATTCTCCTATAAATAACGCACCGATCACAGCAATCGTTACTAATAATTCAATACTGTACGCTCTCATTCGAAGTGCCTGATAAGCTTTAATGAAAATAGGTACACCAGCGATTATGGTCGCTGCAATTAATGTAAGATCTTTGAGGTCTCCTCCATTTCCAATTAATCCAAAAGTAAAACCAAGTACAATTAAAATTGCTGATAATGCTGTTATGTGATTTTTGTATTTATTGATTGTCTTTATCATCATTACCTTTTCTCCTTTCCTCTGTTGTTTTCTTTCTGTCTTCATTGTATTGCTATTCTTGTTAAAAAAAATTGACCAAAATCAATTTTGGCATAAAAAAAGAAAAACATTTGAAAATTCTTTATGAATTTCAAATGCCTTTCTCTTAAAATCCTATATTAAGAAACCTTTGTTGATTTCACTGGATAACCTAATTTACTAATCGTCTCTTCTATTTTGCTTGCTTCAATTTTAGTATCATCAAATTCTGCTCGTACTTTACTGGAATTGAATAAAACTTTAGCAGATTCAATACCTTCTGTTTTACTTAATGTTGTTTCAATCTTTTTAATACATGATGGGCAACTTAGGGGTTCTAATTGAAATACGCCTTTACTCATTTTGTTTTCCTCCTTCTTATTTATATCCCTATTGTAATGCGTATTTCATGAAATTAACTTGATTAGCATCAAGTTTTGGAGTATTTTACATATAAAATTAATTCAAATGCACAATTCGGTACATTTTTACGATTTCACTAATTTCTGAGCTATGAAATGGGCTAGAGTAGCAATCAATAAAATAAGCATTAGCGGCAATCCAGAAACGAATCCAAATTCTACTTGCTGACTATGATTTCCATCAATTGAAAACATGTTTGGTGTATAACCATATGTAAGTAATAAACCTGTTCCGATCTGGACGACAAAATATAATAGAATAAAACTGATAATAAATGCGAAATATCTTTTCATGTTGCACCTCCTATACTTTCCTACGAATAATCACTTAAAAAGTTTCTGTTTTTTTACGCTTTTTTGCCTGTGCAAGTTAAACTTTGAATTAAAAATCGCGCTAGGCAGTAGTCTAGACAAATTGAAATTCCAAAGCTCTCTTCGTTAATTTTGTTGCTTATTATCTTCGGATTTACTATAAACTCCGAAGTAAGATAAACTTCGGCGACCGCTCTGGGAAATATACTTGCGGTTCGTGGGCGGCTGGTGAGCCCTCCTCGTGCTTCGCACTCCGAGGTCTCACCGATGCCTTTCCTCCCACTGGAGTCTTCGTATATTTCCCAGAGCTGGTTTGATTGTTATAAAAATCTCATCACACATCTTCAACAGTCCGGCATCGCTCTGGGCGGTGACTCCTGCGGGAAAAGCACGTGTTCGAAGACCAGAAGAGTGGTTTTCTCTTCGGGGCTGAGGGCGTGCCCTAAGGATGCGCATCCGCCCAGAGCGATCCCGGACGGCAGAACGAGCGCATTTCTCCTGAAAATATAACTAAAGTTAGTTCGCATTTTATCTCGACTCTGTGATGATATAAAAGCCTTTTTATTACTTAAGTTAAAAAGTGTATTAGAGAGATTCTAAGTAAATAAAGAGCACTAATCCTTTTCTGCAGATTAGCGCTCTTTATCAAGTATTCTTCGTATAACATCTGTTCAGATTGATTTTCAAAATCCGTATTCTGCTTCTTTCGCTTCACGAATTTCGGTGTATGTTTTCGTTAATACTACTGTATCTTCAACCAAGCGATCGAGACGGAATAACACATCATCATTCGTAATTTCTTTTCGATAGAAATCCTTTTCCTCAATAAATACATATGTCTGAACAATTTGTGCTTTCATATAACCCAAAATAGGTTTTAATTGATTTTCTGCAATTAAATAATGCTTTGACGAACCTGCTGTTACAACCATACTGACAACCTTATCTAGAAAAGCCTGCTCTGGCAGTAAATCAAAGATGTTTTTTAATGTGGCTGGTATAGACGCTTGGAAAATTGGTGTACCGAAAATGATGGCATCGGCTTCCATCAAAGTTTTCGTTACATATCCTGTATCACCTGTATACTCCAAATAATTACGCCCATCACTGAACTGAATATCATAATCAGCCAAATCAATTAATGTCACATCAGCTTCCGGGTACTTTTCAGTAACTGCTTTAACGGTATATTCCATTGCCGTTTTTGTTTTTGACCCCACGAGGGAACCGGATACTCCAACAACCTTCATTATCTCAACTCCTTACGTTTGTGCCGTATATTTTTTGATTGCCGGTAGAATTTCTGTACCGATCAACTCAATATTTTTCATTAATTTATCAAATGGTACACCACCAAAGTCCATTTGTGCGATATAACGCTGATGACCAAATAGTTCATGCTGATAAAGAATTTTCTCGATAATTTGTTGCGGGCTACCAATATTCATCACATCTCGCTTATCCGCTCCTTGAGCAAATTGCTGTTTCGGGTAGCCCCGACCGTTAATGAGCTCCATTCCCTGGTTAACGTGTGGATATATTTCTTTCTGGGCCTGTTGTGTTGTTTCAGCCGCATAGAAGAAACCAGCAGTAGATATCGGAAGCTCCGATGGATTGAAACCACTGCTTTTCGCAGCCTCACGGTAAGCATCAATGGAATACTTAAAGCTGGTAGCTGGTCCACCTAAAGTAGCCAAGAACATTGGCACACCTGCGTAACCCGCTTTAATTGCACTGGCAGGTGGTCCACCTACAGCACGCCAAATCGGCATAGAACCGTTTTGCGGACGGGGAATAACTTCTGCATTTTTTAATGGTGCGCGGAACTCTCCACTCCAATTGACAACTTTTTCCCTATTAATCTTTAATAACAACTCAAACTTTTCTTCATATAATTCTTCATAATCCCGAAGATTATAGCCTAGTAAATCAAATAGCCCCACTCTAGATGCACGGCCAGCAATAATCTCTGCTCGACCTTTGGAAATCAAATCAAGTGTAGCAAAATTCTCATACACACGCACCGGATCAGATGTACTGATAATCGTAGACGAGCTAGCAATTTTAATTTTTTCTGTAGCCTGAGCAATCGCCGCTAAAACAACAGCGTGCGCTTGCGTTGCAAAATACTCCTGATGACTTTCACCCACACTAAAAAAGTCTATCCCTGCCTGCTCAGCTAACTGAGCTAATTCAATGATTTCATGAATACGTTGTTCTGCAGAAATCCTCTCTCCTGTTAATGGATTTGGTATGTGGTCTCCCAATGTATAAAGTCCGAACTCTAATCCTTTACTTTGATCAATACGATATTTCTCCATTTTATGACTCAACCCTTCTATCCAACGATGTACTTTCTAATGTTATTATATAATATATTAATAATGATAGTAAGTACGCACTTAAAAGTGGTATAGTATACAAAAAGATACTAAGGAGAATGTTATATGGAAAAGGTACCAGAATATTGCCGTGTAGAAGATGCCTTAGGTATTTTAGTCGGAAAATGGAAACCGATTATTTTATTACATCTACTGCAGGAGGGTACAAAACGTTTTAGTGAATTAAAACGTAGCATGCCTGGAATCACACAAAAGATGCTAACCAAACAGTTACGGGAACTGGAAGAAGAAGATATTATACAACGCGTTGTTTATCCACAAGTTCCTCCAAAAGTTGAGTATTCCATTACAGAATATGGCAAAAGCCTGGAACCAATTTTAGAAGCCATGCACGAATGGGGTACAAATCACACATTGCATAAAATGAAAAAAATGAAACATGATAATGTGAAAGATAAAGCTTAACATAGGAGGCTAGTATAAGGAGAAGCGCTTGTTGCTGTCCTGTTCACTAGTCGTCACTGAAAATAATGCTAATAAAAGCTTGGAGAATATGTAAACTCATATTATATAATTAAAAGAACTCCGTTTTTTCCGGAGTCCTTTTACTTTTCCATAAATAGAAACACCGTATCCTCAATATCCAACTTTTCTGTTTTGTATCCTTTGTAACCAAGTTTTTCATAAAGTGCTATATTCTTCGTTGAGCGGCTGCCCGTGAACAGTTTAAACGTAACATGATTAAAGTACTTTTCGATTTCCTCCATCAATTTTCTCCCTATACCCTGATTCTGATATTCGGGATGTACCATGAGCTTATTAATGTGACAGTCCCCATTCTCCCCAAATGCTCTGACGGAACCAACAATTTTACCATCCTCGTTGAAATATTTTAGCACAACATTCTTTTCAAATGATCGGACAGCAGTTTCGATATCTTCTTTTAAAGGCATGATATCATAATCATTGTATAGTTCTGCTTCACTAATATAAGCAAGTTTTTGTATCTCCAAAATTACATTTGCGTCTTCCTTTGTTGCACGTTCAATCGTTGCCAAAAACCATCTTCCTCTCCAATAGTTTTTAAATATGTATTACAACACCCGTTACACGGAAGTTTAAGAAAATACTGTTTATCTTCATTTTACACTTATCTTGAGAAGTGAAGCAATAATTTCAGGAACAAAAAAAGCAAGCAGTGCTACTTGTATCATTTAGTAAGCACTGCTTGTTTTAATTATTAGACCAAAGATTTATGTGTTACTGTCCAGAATTCAATTGCGTTTTTAACTGTTGAACAACTTCTTGTGAAGCTGGAGCAGCAGGCTGATAATAGCCTTTTTGAAGAGCAAAATCATAGAGTGTTCGTTGGCGAACTTCATCTTGATTTCTTAATTGAATCAGCGTTTGTCTTAATTCAGCATTATTGGATTCACTAATGTAGCCAGCATATCCTGTCAAGCTAGCATTTAAACCTGCTAAATAATCATTGACCATATCTTTGTCTTGTAACATTGGTATTCCTCCTTATCCTAAAAAGCTCATTAATTGTTGTTTGGCTTGTCTTGCTGCTTGTGCATCTCTTTGTAAAATGGTCTTAAACTCTGGATCTGTGCAACTTTGTGCATAGTTATCCAATTTAGTCGCTACCGTACCATGCCCACCAATGATATGGCGCAGATGTTCAACTTCAAGTTCTGTTAAGTTATTCATAACTTATCCCTCCTTCATGATCACCTTTAATTTACCCATTACAAAAAAAGAAATACTCCATAAAAAAGAAAGAAGTTTACTGTACAAATAAAATAGGAAACCTCCACGAAGTTTCCGATCATCTCTTATAGAACATCATTAATATTTTGTTGTGCTTCTTTTACTTGTTGTCTTGTATCATGCAGTTTTTCGTATGCTTGTTGAAATTGTGGATTCTCTGTTGCCCCTGTACCTGCCTGGTTTTTTGTATTTTCCAATTCCTGTTCCGCTTGCTGCAGTTGCTGCTCTGCTTGTTCCAATAGTTGGCGATCGTAACCTTGTGCCCTTAGAATTGCATCTTGCGCTTCTTTTATTTGCTGACTTGCTTGCTGTAATTGCTGATGTATGTTCTGCTCTACCATATATACCCTCCGTTTTTGAAATCAATAAAATTCTTTATCTATTGTCCCTCAGATTTAATGTATTATGTGCAGGTAATCGTTTAACACTTTTATTTTTTTCACTAATTCCTCCTACGATTGAATAATAAAAACAAAAAATCCTCGCCCTTAGACAAAAATTGCCTTAAAGACGAGGAATATCTCGTGTTACCATCTTCATTCACATTACCATTTATCTGCTACTATCGATATAAATTTAGTTGACTTACTTAGCTTTGCTAAACTTGAGTTGTAAAAAGAATGATATAAATCAACAATTATTAAAATACCAAGTATAAGAATAATCATTGCATTTTCTGTAAGCTGAAAGACAATCAAATATATTAACCAGCTTTCTAAAAAATTGAAATATTAAGCTGAAAATCGACATGAATTAATTTTTACTTAGAGAGTTCCATTGAAATTAATCAATTATCCAGCAAGCAAGATGGAGGAATAATTCGATGTTGCGTTGCTTGTTCGTATGAGTATGCTATTTCGAGTAATGTTGGTTCACTGAAGGCTGTTGATGTAAAAGTGATGCCAACCGGTTCACCTTCATCTGTGTATCCTGCTGGAACGGTGATGGACGGATAACCTGCTTTAGCTGCTATCGATGATCCATAATAACTTGGAAAGACAATGGCATCAAGATCATTTGTTTTCAATACTGCATCGATACCATTTTCCCTGGATAAATATGCATCTTTCAGTAAGCTTTTCAAATAGGCAGCATCTGTAAGATTCCCACTTGTTTTTGCAGCATCCAACATTATTTTCTGGCCATATTTTAACGCTTTTTCACCGATTTCCTCATTCTTGTGAATGACATCATCAAGCGAATGAAGACCGTGTTTAGGATGTATTGTTTTTAAATATGCATTTAAATCACTCTTGAATTCATACTTCATGACGTTTATATCCCATTTTTCATCAGCCGAGGGAATAGAAACAGGGTCGATGACATCTGCTCCCAACTCTTTAACTTTTGCAATTGCCTGATCCAACACCTGAAGCATGGATTCACTTAAGCCATTAAAATAAGGACGCCGTGCAATTCCTATTTTCTTTCCTTTTAAGCCGTCTTTCAAAAGATGGGTTGTATAATCAACGTGAAGAAGTTCATTGCTTAAAGTCACCGGATCCTTATCGTCTTTCCCTTGCAGAAAACGAAGTAAGATTGCAGCATCTTTTACCGTTCTAGCCATTGGCCCAGCAGTATCCTGTGTATGGGAGATAGGAATGATTCCTGTACGACTAACCAAACCAATTGTAGGTTTGATACCCACTAAAGAATTTTGACTTGCTGGACTTATTATAGATCCCGATGTTTCTGTACCTATGGAGACCGTAGCAAGACTGGCTGCAATTGCTGCCCCCGAACCAGAACTCGATCCTCCTACTGTAAACTCTTTCCCATAAGGATTGATTACCTGCCCACCTCGTGAACTATAGCCAGATGGCATATTTTCAGCTATGAAGTTCGCCCATTCTGTCAGATTGGTTTTCCCAAGAATAATCGCTCCAGCCTCTCGAAGCAATTTCACGATAAAAGCATCTTCCTTGGCATAGGATTCTGCTAACAGAATCGATCCAGCACTTGTATGCATTTTATCATTCGTTTCAATATTATCTTTAATTAATACCGGGATTCCATGCAATGCACCTCTGCTCCCTCTTGTTTTTCTTTCATAGTCAAGAGCCGCTGCTTGCTGAAGGGCCTCTGGATTAATTTCAAGTACAGAATTCAGAACAGGTCCTGCCTTGTCATATTCCGCAATTCGATGTAGGTACATATAAACTAACTCATTTGAAGTTATTTCAAAGGTATTTAATTTTTGCTGCAGTTCATCGATTGTTGCTTCGATCAACCAATCTGACTCCATCAGTCGATTTTTCATATCATATCCCTTTCAAATCTTAAAGTTATTTTTAATTCACTTCATCGCAGCCATGACGTCTTGTAATTTATTTAATTCTTCTTCAGACAGTGTTACTCCTTTTCCCATCTTCTCTTTTCCAGGTGCCCAGTCCCGCAAATCATATTTAGGTTCTCTCCCATTCCAGCTGATTAAATTTAATTCCTTTGTCCAACCCTTTGGTGATTCGGAAAGTACTCCAATTGTTTCAATGATTTCATATTTCAGCTCTGCCACGACGTATCGACTCCTTTTTTCATATTGTAAATTACACCGTATAGTAAATCAAAAAATTCAAATACTAAATATAGTAGTTTCACATCTTTTTTAAAAAAGGAAGGTTAGACCATTGAGACATGTAAAAGCATTAGCCATCAAATTCACAATAACTTCCATTGTACTTTTCTCTATCTTAACGATATTTTTAACAGCTGGATTAGGTGAAATATTTTTCATGAGTGTACTTATAACAGGCATTGCATATGTAATCGGGGATCTCTTCATCTTACCCAGGTTCGGATATTTTCTTGCAGCTGTAGCTGACTTTGGCCTTGCCACTATCTCAGTCTGGTTTCTAAGTAGCCTATTCATAGGAACCGGTGAGTTCATTCTAATAGCTTCACTGGCAGCTGGTCTAAGTATAACAATTAGTGAATCGATTTTTCATATCTACATGAAAGAAAAAGTGTTAAACAAACAAACGTATGAAATTGGTTACTTTCGTAAACTTAATCAGATGCAGACAGAAATTGCTGAAGAAGACGATATACATAATTTGAAGCCTAAATCTGAAGATGATTGATGGGATCTAGCGTCCACTCGATTCCGCGATATGTAAATTTTTGACACGTATCTTATTGTAAATATTTCTTCCAATTATTCATATGCTATCTTATAAACTTTTTACAGGAGTGTACTGCGATGAATAATTCGTACAAAGATACTCCCCCAGACATTGGTGATCGGCTCTTATATTTTGGGGGAATGCTCGCAACAATTGGAAGTGTGATTGCATTTGTCGGTTCTACAATCATTTATGAAAGAGATTTTTCCGAACCAGATTCTGCAGAAAATGAAAGACAACTCTCCATGCAGCAATTAAACCAAATGCAAAAACAGATGGATGATTTGCAGAAAAAGATGGACCAAATTCAGAATGGGAGAAATCCTTAGCATTCTATGGAGTTTCTCCTGTAAGACGTTGCTCACAGATAACATTTAAGGGACACCCCTCACATATAGGGGTTGATTTACAATGCACTTTTGCGTGTTCTACCAGCAATGCATGGTACTCATTATACAGTTTTAAATCACTTGGTAACTCTTTTTCAACCTCCATTCTGAAACCATCATAAGTTGCGGGCATATCAACTCCCAACCTGTAAAAAATCCTTCTGGCATATGCATCAACAACGAATATCGGCTTATCAAATGCATACAACAGCATCACATCAGCTGTTTCCTTGCCAATTATTAATCTGAAGAAGCTCATAGCGCAATTGTTTTCTGTCTAACTTTTTTATTTGTTCACAATCATAATCATATGTTTTAAACCAATCCATGAATGCTTTCATCCGTTTTGCTTTTACATTGAAAAAACCGCTGGATCTAATTAACTGAGCCAGCTCATCTATCGGTAATTCGTATATTACTTTCGGATCGAGATAAGGTCTTAACTTTGCTAATGCTTTATCCACATTTCTCCAATTCGTATTTTGAACAAGTATGGATCCAATCATCATTTCAAAAGCAGTGTCAGCTGGCCACCAGCTTTGGGGACCATAATAATCGTATAATCGATCATGAATGGATTTGAAGTTTTGTTGCATAGAATGTTCCTCCTACAGCGACAAATAGAATATATTTATAGATTTTAATTCCTACCCAATTCTTTTTCTATTCCCGAATGAAGCAAATTCATTCCAATAGCTATCATTTTCCAGTAAACTCTTGCTTGACGATATAGCAATGAAGGAGAAAAATAATGCCAAAAGTATTTAGCGATATCATTCAGTTTCGCGGAAAACATTATGATTTTGGATATATGCAAGGTGAGCTGTTAAAGGATTCTAAGGTTCTGCTTCATCGTAAAAAACAATCGAAAAAACGCTGGAGGCATTTTCTTTTTGAAGAAAGTGAAGTAAGACAAGCTTTCGCCCGTTTTGCCCCGGCAATATGGGAAGAACTTCACGGTCTTGCAGATGCGCTGTCAATGGATTTTGAGGATTCCATACGAGAGTTCGGCGGATATTACTACGAGTATGGGCGTAGTGGGTGTTCTATTTTTACCGATTCCGACTATATGATCCGTAACTATGATAATGCTCCACTTACCTATGAGGGACGGTATTTACTTTATCAGCCGACAGATAACGGATATGCAGTAATCGGACCTTCAATGCAGATAACAGGAAGGACAGATGGCTTAAATGAAAAAGGACTAGTCATGGGCTATAACTTTGTCAATCGAAAGAAGTCAGATGATGGGTTTCTATGCAATATGGTTGGACGTATTATATTGGAAACCTGTGCCACTGTGAAGGAAGCTATTTCACTTTTGAAAGAAATTCCACATCGCCATTCCTTTAGTTATGTTTTGCTGGATCAAACGGGTGAATCTGTAGTTGTTGAAATTTCACCAAGAAATGTAACTATTCGCCAGGCTCATATATGCACCAACCATTTCGAAAAATTAACTGTAGAAAATCGCTATCAGATGGATGATTCAATTAGAAGACAAGAAGTAATGGAGCAAGCACAAGTAACGATAACAGATCCATTCCAAGCCTATAAAATGTTAAATGATACAGACAAGGGTATTTTCTCAAAGAAGTACGGAGCATGGGCAGGCACACTACATACTGCCGCTTATTTACCAAAGGAAATGAAAGCCTGGTTTGCTCTAGGAGGAAACAGATCTCCACTCATATTTGATTTCAACAAATGGCTGAATGGCGAAAAACTGAATGTAACTCAAATAAAAGGAGAACTCGATTCCACAGACACTTTTATCAATGACTCACCTATCCCAGAGTGAAAGTGACAACTAACCTTAGAATAATTGAGCTGAAAATAACACTGCTCTAAACACTTTTCATTAACTTTGTTGCTTTTTTCATCGCAGTTTCTATAAAATGCGATGATAAACTTCGGCGACCGCTCCGGGAAATATACTTCGCTTTCCGTGGGCGGCTGGTGAGCCCTCCTCGTGCTGCGCAGTCCGGGTGAGTGGCGGGCGGTGACTCCTGCGGGAAAAGCACGTGTCCGAAGACCAGAAGAGCGGTTTTCTCTTCGGGGCTGAGGCCGTGCCCGCGGAAAGCATCCGCCCAGAGCGACCCCGGACGGCAACAATAGCACATATGTTAGAATACCAACCAGAAGTTAGTTAGTTCGCAGTTTATCTCAGCTCCGCCATGATCAAAAAGCAATAAATATTATAAACAGCCTTATTTTCAAAAGTTGAGTAAATGAGAAATAATATTTGTTAATCCCAGTGATTTTAATTATACAAATAGATAGAATTTTAAATGACGTTATAATTTCAATAGCTTTACATCTTCTTCTTAAACGATTATTCTTTTACTATTGAAACAAAGTATAAGCAATTTAGCGATGAGAAATGCAAGGAGGAATTATCAATGACAATGAAAAAAACATTAACACTAGCCGGATCTGATTCGAGTGGTGGTGCGGGTATAGCAGCAGATCTTAAAACTTTTCAGGAATATGACGTCTACGGCATGACAGCCTTAACATCAATTGTAACAATGGATCCAAAGGGCTGGAGTCATAATGTTACACCAATAGATGTTGATGTGGTTGAGAAACAGTTGGATACCATTTTATCTGTTGGCGTCGATGCAATGAAATCCGGGATGCTCGGTTCCGTGGATATCATTAAATTAGGAGCAAAGAAAATAGATGAATACAAGATCGACAACTATGTACTGGACCCAGTAATGGTTTGTAAAGGCGATGATGAAGTACTGCAACCGGAAAATACGGATGCAATGCGTGATTACCTTCTCCCCCGATCATTAGTTACTACTCCAAATCTGTTTGAGGCTGGCCAATTAGCTCAAAATGGTCCACTAAAAACCGTTGACGACATGAAAGAAGCTGCAGTTAAAATTCATGAACTTGGTGCTAAAAATGTAGTCATTAAGGGCGGAAAAGCTTTAGATCACGAAAAAGCTATCGATTTATTCTATGATGGACAAGACTTCGAAATCTTGGAGAGAGATAAAATTGAAACTACGTACAACCACGGAGCAGGTTGCACATTTGCAGCAGCAATTACAGCAAACTTGGCTCACGGCAAATCCGTTAAAGAATCGGTATTAGCAGCAAAAGATTTTGTTACAGCCGCAATATTAAATGGCTGGAAATTGAATGAATATGTTGGACCAGTCATGCATGGTGCATATAATAAAGTAGCAAACTAAAGATTTTAATTAACCCTCTTAGAAGCAGAACGTTCTACTTCTAAGAGGGTTTTAAATTTAAAAACGTATCTGATTTTATCTTAAAGTAATTCTCTTACCCGTTTCTCTATCATGGACGAAGAAACTAAGTATAAGCCCTACAATAGCGATAATCCCGGTGACAAGAAATGATACATTCACGCCATGAATTATTCCTTGGATACCTTCTTCAGGAATTGCGGTTGTCGTCATTATTGTTATTGGCAATGCTGTTCCAATTGCACCGGACACTTGACGTAATGTATTATTAACTGCTGTACCATGTGCCATTAATTCATTAGGCAAGACATTTAAACCTGCAGTAGTTACTGGCATCATCGCCATCGCTACCCCCATCATTCGAAAGGCATGTACCAACGATATATACATGAAGGACGTGTCCTTAGTCAGAAAGGCAAACATAAATGTTGTAATCACGATGATACTTAATCCCACGATTGCCAAATACCTCGCCCCATATATATCAAACAGTTTCCCTGTTATCGGGTTCATAATCCCTTGTAATATTGCTCCTGTCAAAAGAGCAAGTCCGGACTCGAACGCAGAAAATCCTAACATGGTTTGCATATATAATGGCAGTACGACTGCTGCCCCAATCATCGCCATAAAGGTAACCATACCTAAGACAGTTGTAATCGTAAATATCTTGTATTTAAACACTCTAAATTCAAGTATCGGTTGTTCCAGTTTGAACTGCCGTAAAACAAACCAGAGGAGCGTCACTAAACCAACAATCATCGATATAATTACTTGTTGACTTGACCACCCTGCTGTCCCAGCAATACTGAATCCATATAAAAAACCACCAAATCCAAAAGTGGATAATATAATTGACAAAATATCCAATTTAGGAAATGTCCGTTTTGTCACATTTTTAAGAATAAAATAAGCAATGATAATATCAATTATTGCTATCGGTAAAATCATGAAGAATAATGTTCTCCAAGGGAAATTTTCTACAATATATCCTGAAAGTGATGGTCCAATTGCTGGTGCAAATGCTATTACCAATCCGAACATTCCCATCGCTGTTCCCCTTTTTTCAATCGGGAAAATCAACATTAAGATTGTCTGCATCAATGGCATTATAATACCTGCACCCGCTGCTTGAAGAATTCTCCCTGACAATAAGAATGTAAAGCTTGGTGCAATCGCACATACTAAAGTACCAGCAGTGAACAAGGTCATCGCCGTTAGAAACAGACTTCTTGTTGTAAAAGTTCCAATCAAAAACGCTGTAACGGGTATCATAATACCGTTTACCAACATAAATACAGATTGTAACCACTGGACCGTATTTGCATCTAAATTTAAATCACTCATAATATGAGGAAGCGCAGTTCCTAATAGTGTTTGGTTTAATATTGCTATAAAAGCCCCAGATATTAAAACGATCATTATTGGTATTCTTTTTATTGGTTCTTCTGAATCTACATGATGAGTCCCCATATTCATACCCTTCTTTCTAATCTAATAAAAGAATTCTATATAAATTAAAATGGTACGCTTCTAAAAGACTTAAATCAAGAAAAATCTTCCAACGTAAACATTTCTTACGATGAGAGCATCAATATATGTAAGTATATCTAACATAAACATAAACATTTAATGAGATTTTGTAAGATAATCTAACACCTTTAATGACAAACAATTCAAATTAATTTAAACTACCTGTAGCACATACTTTGTTGTTTTTTTATCTCAAGCCCTTTTACCCCAAGAAGATCAGAGCAAAATAATTTTGGATTATGGAGGTGTATTGTTGATGGAAAATCAACTTCGAATGGCTGTTGAAGAAGCCAAAAAATATTATATAAGAAAACTTTCTGATGCAGGTATATTAGACAAAACGGGTAAGGAGTATACATTAGTCCCATTAAGCGAACTGGAACAGATGTATAAAAGTCATCTACAATTAAAGCAAACGATGAATAAAACGCCATAACCCATAGTAATAGGAAAGAAAATATAGATAAAAATAAAATTCATCCATCGATATTACTCTAACAGATAAATAAAAAAATGAAGCTTGAGTGAAGGAGAAGGATATATTGGCTTCTTACAGAGATAAAAAAGTTATTACAATTGGTATCGTACATGAATTAACAGGTCTATCCGAAAGGCGAATACGTTATTACGAAGAACGTGGATTGATTTTTCCCGAAAGAACGACCCGCGGCACAAGAAAATACTCCTTTTCAGATATTGAATTATTAATTAAGATTGCCAATAAGCGTGAAGAAGGCGTCCAAACAAATGAGATTAAGAAAGATATGCAGAATGAGAGAAAGAAAAAAAATATGCATGACGGAATAATTCAAGGTCAGTTGAATGCCCATTTTAAGACGAATAGCAGGCCAAATATAAAGTAAGGATTACATCATAAGTTTGCTGAATCAGTGTTATAGATTGACTCTAAAGAATTATTAATTGCTTCCTCTGATTATATAGAAACGAAGCTCCCCCATTAAAACCGTCTTCGTTTTCCCTTTTTCACTTGTTTAAAGCAAATATATTTCTTTTGTACTTATCTCTGCGTAAAAACAGATGGCTTTTGGGCAGATCGACTACGAAATCACGAAATAAGTTTACTTCTCATTAGATGTGGCAATATTACAGAGTATAGAACATCTTAAGGAGTGAACATATTGAAAAGGAAATTCTTAACATTGATAACCTTTATCCTACTAGCATCCGTAATCGCCGCCTGCGGGAATGAAGGCGAAAACACAACCGAGAATGAGGGTGGCGAAGAAGTTACAGAATCACCAGAAGAATTTAGCTCTACGGAGGCTGATAATCAATCCATTGATGATTCCGAGAAAACAGAAGTTGATACGGAATCTGACCATCAGTATACAGATATGGGTGACGGAACAAGAACAGATTCCGATGGTACAGATACAACAAAAGAAAACAACAATAACAACCGAAATCCCGGTAATGAAGCGGATTATACATTTACCAGTTTCGATTTAGAAGCTGATTTCGAGGGTACGGAAGACGCCGTTGATGTCGACTATGAAATGGATGGAGAAAAGTCAGAAGCCTCTTATACAGACAAGCTACAAGGTATACAATTAGCTGGTGATGAGGCGATGCAGGAACTTGATAGTATCTTTTCAACTTTTGAATTTGACGAGAATACTTCAGATGAAGAAGTATTAAATGCAGTATTTGAAGCTTTTAAAATTCCAAAAGATGCAAAAAATGTTGAACTCGAAATTGACTATATAGGTGGTACTGAAAAAGAATATAAGCAGTAATCAGTCAGCTAGCTGATTTTATATAAAAACAGACCTTCTGTTCCATATGCAGAGGTCTGTTTTTTTACCTATTTTTAACCAAAAAGCTCTTTACTACCTTGTTAGTGCATTCCATCTTCAAACGGATAAATCTTCTGTTTCTTCGCTTCCTCGTAATGATTTGTAATTATTTCATCAAGAATTTCCTCCGAATCTTTATTATCCGTTTCCAGCCCTAATTGTTCAGCAGATTTCATAACTTTCATTTCGCGAATTTCTTTCATTATGTCACGAGGATCTTTTCCCTCGGTTGAAATATCTAATTTTTCTGCTTTAGACTTTATATGTGTTTCCATGACTTTTTTCTTTAATGCTTTTATATCTTTACCTTCTGCAGAAATACCTAAGTCTTCTGCTTTCTGCTTAAGCATTGTTTCACGGAGTTCCTTAGCGATAGCCTTATCTTCTTTTCCTTCTGTTTCTAATCCCAATTCTTCTGCTTTATGAACGACTTTCGCATGATGAACTTCTTTTTCAAGTTCCTGTAAATTTTTACCCTCCGACGCAATTCCAAGCTCTATTGCAGCTTGTTTTACTACTTCTTCGTGAACTTCAGCTGCTAAAGAATCCATATCCTTGCCTTCTGTTTCAATCCCCAATTCCATCGCATGCAGCTTTAACAATGCATCACTTTCGAAGCGTTTCTCTTCAACGTTCCCGTTGTAAACTTCCTCCGAATTCCATACTTGGCTATCATCGAAATAAGCAGACACCAGGGAAGCCTGGGGCGAAAGTGAAAGCATGAGCACAGCTGCCATAAAAACAAATAAACCTTTACTCATTTTAAAAACATCCTTCCTGTAGTAAAATACTATTTTTCACTTCTTAGCATCCCCGGAATGTATTAAAAAATGACTGCGAGTTCTATCGGGCAAATAAAAACCGCCATTGTGGCATATGCCATAATGACGGTTTTAGGATATACATTCATTTTAAAATTAGCTGTATACTTTAGCGTTTTCTGCCCAGTTAACAAAGTTAGTTACAACAGAATCGATAAATTCTACAGTTGATTCATCGTTTAAATTGCCTTCATCATCAAATTTTTCATGTACAGAACCGATGAATACTTCATTCCCTGGCAATGTTAGTGTTCCTACTCCAGGAGCATTTAATATTTGGCGAAGTTGCATCTGAGCTTTTACCGTTCCCAAAGCCCCCATGGAAGCTCCAACAATCATAGCTGGTTTGCCTACCATTACGGTTTCCACTCGAGAGAACCAGTCAATTGCATTTTTCAACATTCCAGAAATGGAAGCATTGTATTCAGGAGTAGCGAATAGAATACCATCACTTTCTTTGATTTTCCCTCTTAGTTCTTTAACGATTGCTGGCGAATCCAATTCCTCATCCTGATTATAAAAAGGAAGTTGATTGATTGGCAAAATCTCGATGTCGACTTTTTCACTGTATCTTTGTTGCATAAATTGAGTAAGTTTCATATTATAAGAATCTGAACGATTACTACCTACTAGTGCTACTATTTTCATTTTTTATTCCTCCATTATGTACTTTGATGTTCGCAATACTTATATTAATAACACAATCGAAAGCTAAACTTCAAGAAATGTGATTCGGTTCACATAAAGATAGCGCTTACTTATTTATATTCTCTTTCCTGATAAATTCATGCGTAGCCGCAATCATGTGTTACTTTTGATCATCGTTATAAAGTCCGCTTCAAGACTAGAAAACTCCATTTGTTTGACAAAGCCAACTTTTTCATATAAATGAATTGCCCTTTTATTAAACGTAGCTACTGTTAAGCGAATATCTTTTCCATTATGGTTTTCTTCTACAAAATGAAGAATATGCGAAAAAAATTCATATCCTTTTCCCTTCCCTGTCAGTTCAGGTTTCATTCCAAGTCCAATATCCACACAATCTTCATTGTAAACATGGAAAGAATCACCGGCAGGTACTTGAGCAGATCTTCCCGTACAGAAAAAGCCAATGAACTCATCACAGCCATCAAGTACGACATAATATTTATTGCTTAATAATTCTAAGATTGCATTAGAAGTCAATATATTGTTATAAAAGTCATATGGTTTTGTATACTTCCAGCACAATGCATCGACAGCATAGTGCTGGTTCATCTTCTCAATTTGTAAAAGCATATCCATTCCCCGTTTCTCCATTGCTGTTAGTCAAACTATATCTTATTTTTCAACCTATCGTACGTTTATTGTTTATCCATTGTATGCTTTATTACATATTCTAGAATAATTGCATTTCTCCTGCCTGCGGAGTTGTTGATGACAAAAAAAATGAAGCTAGTTAGCCTAGCTTCATTCTTACTTACCTACGAGTACCTTGTTTCCTTTTATTCAATAGCTTTCTGATAATTGGATAAATCAATGGCCCATATCTAATTAGTCTTCTTAATAAACGTCCCATCATTTCTCCTCCATTGAGTGGAATCTGCTTGCATATGTTTATATTCCCTTCATTAGTTGGTTTTTAAACAATAAAGATTTTTCCCTACCTGTCTAACCTTCTCGAATCATCTCGATTAATTTCCATATAATTGATGATATTTCGCTGATTTCATATTCAAACCCCGTCTCAGTTAGGCTTTTTGATAACGACATCAATACACCTTCCAGCAATAGAACTCTTGGCTTATCTCTGTCCAGCTCTTCTTTTAAAAATTCAATCAGGTCAGCTCTTTCCGGATCCATTCTTCCTATTTTTTTGTTTTTATTAAGCAACTTATTCAGTTGAATAAGCGCCTGATTTTGAATTTCTGGAATGTTTTCCCCAGTATCATCCTTAAAAGCAGAGAAAGAACCCTTACCGAAGATAACTTCACTTGATTCTTCTTGTGTATAAATGATTGGCTTGATTCGGTTAAGCGCAAATGATATCACTTCTTCTGCTGTCATATCTTTTTGTGCCCACATCTTCCCTACGTATAGAAAATGTTGGATAATACCAATGAAAATGATGGAATGATCCAGAGCATATCGCTCCGTTTCTGGACCAAAGATTTCTGTAAGTCGTTTTGCAACCCAATGTATTTCCTTTAAATGATATTTAATCATAAAAGTTCTCAGGTCTTCATCTTCAGAAAATGATACAGAAGAAAAGAGACCCATTAAGTTATGCCTTTTATCGGTATTTAAACGTATAGCAATTTGATCAATAAATAATTGCTCATTATCTTTATTCTTACCAAACGCTATTTCCATTCTCTCCTGATCACTTTCTTGTCTCACATATTCAAGGATTGCCATTAAACATTCATTTTTCGAATTGAAGTAATTATAAAAAGTTCCTTTGGCAATCTTGGCTTCATTTAAGATATCTTGTATGGAAGTTGTAGCAAATCCCTTTTCAATGAATAATTGATGTGCAGCATCGATGATTTCTTTTCTTTTTAGGTTCATAACTTCTCCTTATAGAACATTAGTCTATTTTAATTTTAGAACTAAATCACTAATATATCAATTATTTTCATAAAATCATCTTATATGATTGATTTTTCTAGACTATCGGTATAATATTATAAAAGTGATTTTATTACTCAACTTTCGCAGAATAAAATGGATAGATTAGCCTTGGTAGAATTAGGAGGGCTCATGATACATCGCTCAAGTTGACGATGGATGAACTTATTGCATGAAGCTGTCTGGATACATCTAGACCTTAAGGCTGTTTTCATTATTTAGTTACTTTTCTTACTTCGAATTTTATATAAACTCCGAAGTAACTGCTGGTTTATTTCCAGGATTTGTGCTTATCCCTCCGTCCGGGACCGCTCTGGGCGGATGCTTTCCGCGGGCACGGCCTCAGCCTCCTCGAGAAACCCACTCTGCGGGGTCTTCGGACACGTGCTTTTTCCGCAGGAGTCACCGCCCACAGCGATGCCGGACTGGTGAAGCTCGGTAATATGAATTTTATAAATCACTAATGCACTTATCAGTTTGTAAGCTTAAAACCAGCTCTGGGGAAATATACGAAGACTCCAGCGGGAGGAAAGGCATCGGTGAGACCCCTAAAGAAGAAGCACGAGGAGGGCTCACCAGCCGCCCGCGAACCGCAAATATATTTCCCCAGAGCGGTCGCCGAAGTAACTTATCCTAGTTCGTAGTTTATCTCAAATCTGCCTAGTTGATAGAGTAGAGACATTCTAGGTTTACCCCAGTTACTTGTTTGAACCTATTTTATTAGTGCGAAAGTTGATATAGAAAAGAAAGTAGGGATGAACAATCATGGTGGAAACGAATACGGTACAAAAGAAACCGCCATATGGAATGATTGCAATTTTATTTATTGGGGCTTTTGTTGCAATCCTGAATGAAACATTATTAAATGTAGCTCTTCCATCTATTATGGTTGAATTTGATGTAAATGCAACAGCAGTTCAGTGGCTGTCTACTGGATATATGCTGATAAACGGGATTTTAATTCCGGCAAGTGCATTCTTTATACAGCGTTTTAAGAACAAAAGCTTGTTTATTACTGCAATGGGTCTATTTACGTTAGGTACCATCCTTGCAAGTATATCACCAACATTTGGTGTTCTCCTTTTCGCAAGAATGATCCAAGCTTCCGGCTCAGCAATTATGATGCCATTGTTAATGAATGTCATGCTGACCGCTTTTCCGATTGAAAAAAGAGGGACAGCAATGGGGACATTCGGGCTTGTTATGATTGTTGCACCCGCAATCGGTCCGACCCTTTCCGGTTGGATTGTAGAACATTACAGTTGGAGAACACTCTTTGAGTTAGTCATACCAATTGCGATACTTACACTTGTACTTGCAATATTTAAATTGAAGAATGTGACTCCACAACGCGACATTAAACTGGATGTATTTTCCATCATTTTATCAAGTTTCGGGTTTGGTGGACTTCTTTATGGATTCAGTTCTGCTGGAGATAAAGGCTGGGATCACCCGCTTGTTTATGGAACAATTATTGTTGGGGTAATTTCTCTTGTCACATTAATTTTCCGTCAGTTGAAGATGGAGGATCCAATGCTTCAATTTCGAATTTTTAAGTACCCGATGTTTGCATTGTCATCTGCCATTTCTGTTATTATTTCCATGGCAATGTTTTCAGGGATGATTCTAGTTCCAATTTATATCCAAACCATTCGGGGAATATCTCCAATAGATTCGGGATTGCTAATGCTTCCAGGCGCATTAATTATGGGAATCATGTCTCCGATTACCGGAAGATTATTTGATAAATACGGCGCTAAAATCCTAGCAATTACGGGACTTACGATTATGATAATCACAACCTATTTCTTTAGCCGTTTGGATATGCAGATTTCATATTTTAGTATTATGCTGATATTCTCCATCCGGGCCTTTGGGATGTCCATGGTTATGATGCCGGTGATGACAAACGGGTTGAATCAGTTACCGATGAAGGATAATCCACATGGTACCGCGATGAATAATACATTACAGCAGGTTTCGGGTGCAATTGGTGCGGCTCTCTTGATTACTGTGATGAATTCTCGTACGGAAGCAAGAGCAGAAGAACTCACTGCTTCTGCAATGGCTAGCATGGACTTAAACGGCACGATGTCTGAACAAGCTATGGCACAAATGCAGTCCCAAATAATGAATGAGGCCATGCTAAGTGGTATTAACTTATCATTTCTTGTTTCTACGTTGATTATAGTTCTGGCACTTGTCCTGGCATTCTTCATTAAGAGAGTTGACACTTCTAGTGGGATTGTTAAAGAGGAGCCTGTAATTGAAACAAAGAAAACGGCCGTTTCAACTAACTAAAACAAAACCCCTTATTGAACTTTTCAATAAGGGGTTTTTAACAGCCATCGTTTATTAAGAAATATATTTTTTTATTTCTTCATACGTATTATTTTTACAAACAATTAATAAATTAGCGTTTTTATTAAGCTTTTCCTGTGATTTAGAAGAGATATTCAAATCGTTATCTACAGATAATAAGGTAGCTCCTTTTTTATATAGATCATTAAAAGCATCCAGATACGTTGTCCAATCTTTATGAGGCTTAACAATAAACATATCTTCTCCATAATTTGATGAAGTGAGCTGTCTAAATACTTCACTGACACCTTTGTAAGAACCACTTTTGGCAATTAATCTAGCGCTAGTATGATTCGGTGTAACGAATTCATCAATCCCACAATGAATGAAACTCGAAATATGTAGATCATTAATGATTTCAGCAATTGTATAAATTGGCGTACCTGTTTTTCTTGAATAATCTTCTATCGCTGTTGCAATTAATAGTGTCTGACCGTCAGCGAAGGATGAATTAGGAATATTATCTGCTGAAAAAATCATGATGGAATCAGCTTTCGCGATATTTGCTTTGTTAAGAATAGTGATATCGGCTGGATCTCCGTTTACAAAATGAACTCTTTCACTGTCTAAAGGCGTTTTCTCAATATCCTCAGCAACCAAAACAATATCTTTATCACCATGCATATGTAACAACTCTTTTATTGTCTCCTTCGAACGTTTGGAATAATTGATAACGATGAAATGATTTTTTCCTTTATAGGTCAATTTCCCCTGCTCCTTTCTTTGCTTATATTCCACATAAACATCTATGATGTAACCAATAGCAACACCCATTAAGCCAATCCCAAAAATATAAACGACAATCATAGCAAATAGTTGGCCACCGAATGTGACAGGTGAAACATCTCCATACCCAACAGTTGTAACAGTAGTCATTACCCACCATAAAGCACTAAAGTATGAAGGAAACGTTTCCGGTTCGATCAATTGGATCATTCTGGTTGAAAATAAAATGAATGCTATTAAACCAATAAATATGGTTACTTTAGCATCCATTTTAACGGCTTTATTAATTATTCGGAAAAACATTTCTTTCCCTCCCTTTCCTGCTTTCACATTATAACAGTTTCTATTCGCTCATAAAAATGCAGGAGATTTTTTATGATTTCTTCAGATTTTTCAATTCCTTCCCCGAGTGAATCACACCTATCAGTAAAAAAATCCAAACTGGGATAAGACCAACATAAAAGAAAGTTACATTACTTGTAGTTACATACATCAAAAGAAAAAGAAAAGGAATAACAACAACAAAAAAAAGAGAGATCATTAGCACTCGCTTAGGATTATTTCTCATTTATTAACCTCTATTCTATAGATTAGATTTGCATTCCTTCTTTTACTTTCAAAACCATCCTTACTGTCTTCAACATATGTCCATCAAAATTATCTTCAAATTCGGATTTTACTTCAAAGCCTTTTGCATGGTAAAAAGTTGTACCGATTGTATTGTTTTTCTCTACGTTCAAATGAATCTCACTTGCACCCAATTTCTCAATTCCCAACTGCAAAAATGCTGTACCAATTCCTTTGCCTTGATATTCGGGATATAAATAAATGGCTCCAAGCTCTACCGATCCATCTACAGAAACAGGAGAATAGTTAGCAAAACCAACAATCTTCCTGCCAACTTCTGAAACAAAAATAGTTGAGTGCTTTAAACGTCTTTTCATATTTACAACACTATATGCTGAATTCAGAAATTTATCCTGGATATCCAAAGGAATAATACCTTCGTATGTTGCATGCCAGCTTGTTCTTGCAACGCGTTGGACTTGGGAGATGTCTCTCTTTTTCATTTTACGAATTATATAATCCATTGTAACCACCCCTTTATAATTATTAATGAATTCTAATATTTTGTAACATTATATCATTATTTTAATGGAAAAGTTTCCACTTCTTCTAAATTTACATAAAAAAAAGCATCGCTTCATTTGCAATACTTTTCTGTCGCTATTTATTAGTTTGGTTGTTTTTTTCATCATGTCTTTCCATGATTATTCTTCCTACCTCCGAACGATCAAGTCCTTTTTTAACTCCAGCGGCTATAACAAAATATAATATAATAATCGGTATGATATAAACAACTAATGCCATTAAAAAATCCAAGTATGTCCCCCCTCAGTATTAGCTTATTTTTATTATAAAGCTTAAGGCGTCTTAATGCCAGGGAGTCAACTCATCTGTCAGAAGACGGTTGATATCTACTCACCTACACAGGTCCCCTCCCTTCTCAATATACTGCAATAAGGTATGAAAGGAGGTATTTCGTAATGGAAAAATATAGAGATTTCATCATGCTAGGCATTGTTATTCTTATTGCTATCCCGTTTATGTATTTAATTATCCAAAACACTCCTACAGATGACGGCCAAGGTGCTGAACAAGAGCAGGAAAGCGATGAAGAATCCAATAAAGACACAGATTCAAATAGCGATGAAATTGTTTGGGGAGTTGACTCTGCCAGTTACACAAACGAAAATTTATTTGCCTGTGTCATAGATAATTTTGGTCAACCCAACGTATGGGGACGTTATTTAGGTAATAAAGATGGTGTTTCCGAAGGACTTGATAGCGATGAGGTAAGCTATCTTCATGAAAATAATATCCAAATACTCGTTATATATAATCATGTGAATGATGCGAGAGGATACGAACACGGGATAGAACATGGAGAACAGGCTATTTCCTTTGCTGAGGATTTCGATATTCCTGAAGGTGTTGCTATCTTTGTCGATATTGAGCCCGATTACCCGGTAGATTCCGAGTTTATGGATGGGTGGTATAAGACGCTTTCCGCCTCTGCTTATCAAGCCGCAGTATATGGAGTCTTTAACGAAGGAAGCGAGTTATTTGAATCCTACAACATGCTAGAGCAAGAAATACAGGAAAATACTATTGTATGGACAGCATATCCGCAAGAAGAAATAACCTCACAAGAAAATGCCCCAGAATATAATCCACAAGGGCCGGAAAGTTCCCTGCTTTACGGCTGGCAATATGCGATAGATGCAGAAACATGTAATATTGACACAAATCTATTTCGTAGCGAAATGATCGATTATTTATGGTAAGACAATAAGTCAGGGGCATTAAAACGTCCCCTGACTTATTTAGTATTGAAATTTAACATTCACCTTTGCCATGATCATAATTTCTCCTGGCTCAATTGGAGTAGTAAGGCTGTCCACAGAAGCAGCAAATGTTTTATAGGTGATTGGTTCATCTGTGATTTCCTCTACAATTCTGATTGGTGTAGGGTCCAGATTCAGTTGCATTGTTTGAGCAATCGTTTGAGCTGTTACACGTGCATCCTCGAGTGCAGATACAAGAGCTTCCTGATAAATACGTTCTCTGTCTTGAACCGTAAACTGGATATTCGAAACATGATTTACCCCGTTCTCTACAGCATCATCAATAATTGTACCTGTTTGTTCAATTATGGAGGTCTCAACCGTTATTTCATTTCTAACTTCATATCCCCTGAACACTTGCTGACCATCCACATAATCATATCTTGGAATGATATTGTAAGCAGTTGTTTGGATATTTTCCCTTGATATACCTAATGCAATAAGTGACTCTATAACCTGATTCATTGTTTGTGCATTCTCCTGCTGCGTCTGACGGAGTGATTCACCCTCCGTAACAACTCCAAGTTGAATTCTAGCAATATCCGGTTGAACGGATACAATACCTTTACCAGTAACTGTTATCGTGCGGATTCGTTGTTGTGAATCAGGTTGCCGATAATGCGGGACATAAGGATAATA
The DNA here is from genome assembly GCF_042650085.1 of Oceanobacillus longus. Classification (NCBI taxonomy): domain Bacteria; kingdom Bacillati; phylum Bacillota; class Bacilli; order Caryophanales; family Bacillaceae; genus Oceanobacillus; species Oceanobacillus longus. Next base: position 421,487 of record NZ_JBHSAO010000008.1, read on the forward strand.
CATATTTTTACCGCCTTTCTCCATGCTTCTTTAAATAATATGCAAGCCTAGGCGGAAAAATTATATTTTGTTAGCATCAGGTCTTCGATTATACCCAATAATCCGGATCTGCCATCTTTATTTCTTCCACTGCATCGTCCAAATCTGCCGGTGTAATTATAAATATAGGATAATCCTTATTCGTTGTCTTTGCTGCTTCATAAAGGAAACGGTTACTACCAGGAAATTCATCATCCATAAGGAGAAGACAGCCATCACTTTTATCGACGAACCACTTATTTTTAGCTTTGAATTGGTAAGGACCTTTATAATCACCTTGATAGAGTGGTTTGTAAAAATCGGCAACCATCTGAAGCTCTTCATATTTCTCCTTTAGGTTGTCCGGCCAACGGTTGTCCTGGTTTTCAAATGGTGGGAATACCCCAATTTTAATATCATAGGTTTCCTGTAGATCAAGGACAATTTCTGCTGTCCACATCTCTACACCCATTTGTCCGGAAATGATTACCCATTCGAGCCCCTCTTCGATAAAACCGATCAACCTTTTTTCAATCGCCGCTTTGATAAATGCAATACGCGGATCATTTTCTTTAAAAATACTTAGTTCCATTGATTTATAACCAGATACAGTTAAAATTTTCATGTTTTTACCACCTTACGATAAAGAAAAGCCAGCAATTTATTTGCCAGCTCTTTTCTTTAGTTAACACCATTTATTCGGTTTTTTCCAGTGATTCGGTCCTGCTCCGTATCCCGGTTGCATTGCTCCTGCTACCTGACCTCCGGGGCCATATCCTGGTTTCTTACCATAACCTGGTTGCATTGCTCCTGCTACTTGATTTGGACCATAACCTGGCTGCATTGCTCCTGCTACTTGATTCGGACCATAACCTGGTTGCATTGCTCCTGCTACTTGATTCGGACCATAACCCGGTTGCATTGCTCCTGCTACTTGACCTGGGCCATATCCCGGTGATGTTGCTCCAGCTACTTGACCTGGACCATATCCCGGTGACATTGCTCCAGCTACTTGAGCACCTGGTCCTGGAGATGGCACATTAAACGATCCACCATACTGATCCACACTGTTCACTGTATTTTGGACAGATGTAGAATGAGGGTATACATGATTATTTTTGACTGTATGATGATTCATAACTGTCGTATGGGAAGGATGCACATGGTTAACTTGACTTTCCGAGTATTGGTTAACGCAATTGTACTTTGTTGGATGTACAACTGTTTTGCAAGCATGACAGCCGCAATGACGTCCATGACGTTGTCTCATAACTAATCCCCTTTCTATTATAGGTTCACTTATAACCTATGTCAGTTGCCATGGGAATGTATGAGACAGGTACCTATTTCACGAAAATTTTCTAAGTAAACATCCTAATCTTGCGTAAGTCTATGAGTGACCTTTCTCTTGTTGTTTTGTCTTGGTTGGTCACTTATCAGCTTTATTATTTCTCCTTTTGTTGACTTAGTCCACTTTTAACATTAACATAACTGCATACTTGAAAAGTGGACTAAGTCAACGTTTTGACGTTGCTCATTTTAATTTTATTAAGAATTAATTGAAGGAGATCGTATATGATTATTAGAGAAATTAAAAAACAAGACAATAAACAGGTAAAAGAATTAATACAACATTCATTAAAATCACTTGGCTTAGCGATTCCAGGATCAGCTTATTTTGACCCTCAACTTAACGACCTTTACCAGTACTATAAGAATTTAAAACATGCGAACTACTGGGTAGTAGAATTGGAAGGCGAAGTTGTTGGTGGAATTGGTATCGCACCGTTTAACGAACATGAAAAAGTTTGCGAATTGCAAAAACTATACTTAAGTCCAAAGACACAAGGTTTAGGATTTGGAAAGAAACTAATGGAAACAGCTTTATCATTTGCCTCTACACATTATGAAAAGTGCTACTTAGAAACAATGCATGAATTAAAAACTGCATGTAGATTATATGAAAAATTTGGGTTTATACTTTTACATGAAGCCCTACCAGGCTCTGACCATTCAGCTATGGATGCGTGGTATTTGAAAGATTTGAACTAGCCATGAGAGCGTCAACCCTCCATGGACCAACTCTCCTTATGTGTTACTAATTTTAACATCTTATATGTTTACGTTTGAAACCTAGCTTTCCTTTATTTGTTTTTGAATACTTTCGTAAGTGTTTAGGAAACTGCTTTTTTCTTTTCTCGTTTGATTCCCTTTTTAAGAGCCTCTCTTCATAACTACTATCGTTCGAATTTCTGATTTGGGGGCATAAATCAAGGAATTTCCATCCCCTTTTGCCATCTTATTTCGATTGTAGTTGTGAAGAAGGGCTATAACTGAAGCAGATGTGATACTAGCCAGCCTTCATAAGAATGTTTTCGTAAGTCTTTAAAGCGATCCTTCTGTCACTTAGCAGCAATTGAGGGCCTCATTTGAATTTCATGAATTGCCTCCATTAGACTCTCTTTATCAAAGTCAGGAAAATAAGCATCACTGAAGTATAATTCTGAACTGCAGCATTGCCATAATAAAAAATTACTCATTCTTTTCTCACCACCAGTACGTATAACTAAGTCTGGATCTGGTAGTTCCTTTGTATATAAGTAGTGTTGAAATAAAGATTCATCCACATGATCTAATTCTACATTTCCATTTTGAATTTCATGAATAATTTGTTGAACAGCCTGTAAAATATCATCCCTGCCACCATAATTAAAAGCAAAGTTGACGACAATCCCATCATTACTTTCTGTACTTTCAACTGCTTTACGAAGTGCCTTTTTTGTAAGATCTGGGAGGGCTTCTATATTTCCAGAAATAAGTATTTTAATATTTCTCTCCATAAATTCAGGTAGTTTTTGTTTAAAAAACTTTACAGGTAAATACATGAGATAATTAATTTCATCTTTTGGCCTAGTCCAATTCTCTGAGGAAAACGCATAAAGAGTTAGTATTTTAATATCAAATTCTATACTGGCATCAATAATTTTTTGCATTGCTTGTGCACCTGCATAATGACCTTGGCTTCGAGTAAGCCCTCTCTTCTTACCCCATCTTCCATTTCCATCCATGATAATTGCCACGTGATTTGGAACACATAAATTCATCAACTGTCCCTCCCTAACTATTTCCTAACTCAAGCTCTTTCAACTTTTCCATTACCTTTTGTCTAGTAAAATTAAATGATTGCCATGAACCCTCGGGTTGTCGTTCCATTTGCTGCTTTCGATTAATTAGTATGTTTTCCAACTCTGGATATTCTGGCTCTACTTCATATAACGCTATCAGCCCATTCAGTCCTGTATAGGAAAGGGAATTCAGATAATAAACATCTATTTTTCCTGTCTCCTCAAAACGATCCAAGTTATTATCTACAATGATTTCTTCGATATTCATAGCATTTAATACCGTATAAAAAGTGAGTCCCACAATTATATAAAAATGCAGTAATGTTAACCGTTCAATCCAAACCCGAATCAGTGTATAAGCAAAAATCACAATTAAAAAGATCATGAATGCATGTGCTAATACTCTATCTAAGGTAAAGCCATATGCTGCTTCATACATGTTCAATCGTTGGTAAGCCGAAACTAACATGACGCCACTTACTACTATAAGAAGGGAATTCATAACTTTTAATGTAAGCTTCATGCCTTTTCGATTGTCTTTAACAAGTTTCAAGAAGCTTATTAAAATGGTCCAGTTAATTAACGTAACGAACACGAGCTCAAAAAAACCTCTTCTAGCATATTCAGCATAGGTGAATCCACCTTGTAATCCATCACTGAAAAAATACGTAAACTGTATAGCTGCAAACAATACATACACAGCATTTAGCATCGATAATATCGTCACAGCAATAACACTATCCCAACGAATCTTCTTTTTTTCTCGATCAATAATAGAATTTACAGCTGGCTTTGTTACTTGTAATACTTGAAAAATGCTGAAAAACAGTAAGGTAAAAAGAATAACGGCTGCCACCCTTAATGTTCCTTCAAGAAAATTGAATTGCAATACAAACTCTGGCACACGTAAGACAATATCTTGGAAAACAGCATCTGCGGACATTAACAGACCTGTAATCATTAGCAATAACGGTATCCCTATCACCAGTCCAATCAGGATACGTTTTATCGTTTGTGTTTCCTGCTCATTCATATTTTTAAATATCCCTTTAAAGATCCCCTTACAAAACGCTGAGCTATATTGCATCCCTTCCTGAAACTTCATTGTTAATAAAGTCATAAATTCCGGCTTACTCCAGCGAAATTCATTCGGACTAGTTATTAGTACAATATGGAAAAAGACGAGGATGGGTATGATAAGTAAATTAAGTTGATGAAAAAATTCATTATCATAAAAAAGATAGCCCCCAGCCAATACCCATATAGCCCCCATTAAAAGCAAACCAATTCTTCGATGATTAAATGTAAGACGAAAGCGAAGAAAAAGGACAAAGTAAAATCCGGTTATAAATACAGGATAAGATAATCCAATCTTCCCATGAAAAAAACTAATCTCTGTTAAGATGCCTAATCCTAAACAAACGAGCAAAAATAAAATATCTTTCTGATTTACCTGAATTTCCATTACTCTCCCACCTATACAATGTTATTCTATATACATAGTAATTCTAGGTATATAGCCAAAAATTAATTTCATATTGGGACTGAATTCATAACCTTTTTTCAGTCCCCTATTACACGGAAACTTTCCTCCCCCACTGATACCCCAGCAAACTTATTGGGTATAGAAGTCCAGTGCAAAGAATACACACTACAGTAAAACGGACACTCAAAATCGGCTGAAACCACTCATACGGAATGAGTTTAAAAATGATCAAATACATTAATATTAAATTCGGTACAATCGAGAACATAAACGTTTTTCTTAACAGTTTGTATCCCCTAGCACCAAACGCTTTCCCAATTTCATAACCAAGGAGTCCCCAGAACAATATATAAACAAGGATAATGATGGAAGTAGCATCCGTTAATCCAGCCCATAAACTTTCCAACCAAATCCAATCGTATACATTATAGCCAATTGTCATCAGGGCTCCCCCAAAAAAAATGGCACAGTTGCATAGCACAAACAGCCACTGCATTTTTCTTGGCGTAACAGCAGTCTCTTGTTTCCATAACGCAGCAAGCACCTTAGGCGACCCTAGTCTATTAACCAGTTTCTCATAAATTCCCTCTTCGTTTACAGCTTCTTCTTGCAGCAAATCATACACATGTAATTCATATTCCGCCATAATATTATGCTTATCAGGATGATCTCCGATTTCTTTAGCTAATTCATTTAAAAACCTCTGTGAGGCTATACCCTGAAACAAATCCTCTTCATCTACATTCATGAATTGCTTCTCCCAATCAAATTGTTCATAACTTGAACATAGCGATGCCATTCAGTTGTTCTTTCTTCAAGAATTTCTATCCCTTGAGCGGTTATCCGATAATACTTACGGGCTGGTCCCTTTTCTTGATTTTGCCAATAGCATTCAATGTACTCTTGCTTTTCCATTTTGTGTAGTGCAGGATATAACGTACCCTCTTTCATTTGAAGATGATGCTCACTACGCCGATCCATTTCTTTTACAAGCTCATAGCCATACATGTCACGTTCATTTAACAATTGCAGCACAAGGAGTGATGTACTTCCTTTTACAAGTTCACGATTAAACATTTTATCACCTACCTAGTTTTATTAGGTACCTATAATATATATAAATTTTTGAACGTTGTAAAGGTCTTAATTAATATTTTTATTTTAAAAAAAAGATGGCCTCACAACAAGCTCACGCAAATTTCTTCCACAGCTAAACATTCGGGTACAGATCAATTTTGATGATTGGCATCTTAAACTCTTGCACAATATAGTTGAAGAACATACTCTCATAAGATTATAAATCAAATCTTTCAGAAATTATCTTAGATACTTCCACCGCACTCAAATTAGTATTATTAATTTTTATGTAATTTTCTTTTTTAATTTCACCCTCGTTGGAGTTCAATCTGTATTTTTTCATTGTCTCCTTTAGTTCATTTGCTGACCTATCAACATTTCTTTTTGTAGGCTTGTGTTCAAGTCGGTGAGGACTTTTATTTCGTTCCAGTCTCTCGTCAACATCAGCTTCTAATTCAACAAAATAAATACTAGCACCCCTGGATTCAAAAATTTCACATATCTTGTCTCAAATTTTTTTCGATTTCCCACGATGTATTCAAAATAAATAACATCAATATCATTTATTAGTTGAATAAGAAAATTTAAATATTAACTTCATCGCTTTATCAATACGGTTAAGTCACCCTCAAAAACTTTTTCTTCATTATCATTAAAAGTAGATAACAATACCGTAAGGAGACCCGTTTCATTCTTTAATGCTTTTTTATCAATAACCTCAACAATGATATGTAATTCATCATCAGGATATACTGGCTTTATAAATTTAATATTATTCATTTTTGTTCCAGCAATAACATCCACACCATACCTACCATCTTCAACCCATAACTTAAATGATATAGCCAGTGTATGTATTCCAGAAGCAATGATTCCATTAAATCTTCCCTGATTTGCTTTTTCCTCATCCAAATGCATATATTGGGGGTCAAATTCACCTGCAAACCTCACAATATCTTCTTTTGTTAATTTATGTGATTTAGTTTCGAACACATCTCCAATTGTAAATTCATCTAACTTCATACAAAACACCTCTTAATTATTAGTTAACACTAGAACTTAATCTATTTTAACATCTGTTATTAAGAGTTGGTACTAATAATATTTTTCTCTTGTAAATTAACCTGCCATTTTACCTCATATTACTTCTCTCGCTAATGCACCAGATCGTAATATAAGGTTAGCCAGAATTTACTGGTTGACCTTTTTTGTTGAAGAAGCACTATATCAACAAAAGTATGCTAAAATTCCATACAATTATTGTAAATGAAAGTGTTAACTAAAATGTATTTTTATAAGTATCCTCATTGTTTTTTACCTTCTTTAAAATAGATACGAGGTTTGCACAGAACATAATACTTAAAATTGGTGATAAATAAAATCCAATTACTGTTGCAATTCCTATCATAAACTTATAGAGGAGGAAATTAATATGAAGAAACTTACGTGAGAATTATTAGCAATTGCTTCGAAACAAGGATTTCCTTTTAAATCTAAAAATTTTGAGATAATCTAATCATATCCCTACACTGTATTCCATTTTCGAAAATCTCTTCTGGATAGTGCCTAATGAAAAAATCTATATCTACGCCAGTAATTCTAAAACCACATTTTTGGTAAAGGGCTAATTGTCCGATGCTTGAATTTCCAGTACCGACTTCTATGGTTCTGTATCCTTTTGACTTAGCTACTTCAATTGCATTCATTACTAGTTGTTTTCCCAAGCCTTTGCCGTGCTGGGTTTCTATTACTGCAATATTCACCAATTCCACCGTTCCAGGTCTTGTCGGCAGTAGTACATAAACCCCGATAATTTGACCATTAATTTCAGCTACAAAGCATTCTCCCCTTTGCATATATTCCTCAACGATTATTTTAGAAGGGTCAGCTAATAACAACAAATCCATTGGGGACTCTTCATCTATATTTAGTTTACGAATAAACATACTACTCACCCCTTCATTTCACCATTTCTTGTTAAACTAACCTGCCATATAGAATAAAAGACCGCCATTTTGACGATCTCATTGTTGTATTAAAGCACCAGTTGTTGAAAATACCTAGTAGGTGGTCAGTCTAAAATTTATTCCACACTCTAATCCAAATTGAATAATTCCGAGATGATTTCAGCACTTCCTGGAGAAAACATAAATATTGAGAACGCAATACATAAAAGTCCTACAAATACCAAGCTATTTTTTTTATTCCCACGTAGCCCCTTAACAACTAAAAATATTCCTACAATAATATTAAGAAATACCAAAAGCCCATAGTCTCACCCCTTAATAGAATAGAATGACGTTACCGTTCACTCTTGCACCAGTAAGTCATATTTACTTTTTCTTTTTCTTATCTTCAAAAAATCCAAATGCGACCGCAAAAGAAATAATTAGTGCCAACACAAACATCCACACTTTATAACCCCCTTTTAATATTAAACTTAAGTGTGTGCACCGATTGTTGAACAAAAGTTAAGCAATTCTCTACGTATATTTTACAATAAATATAATTTATCCTTGTTCAACGCTTCTGCCAAATAGCACAATAAAAGGCGACTGCTCTTATTGTGCTATTGCACCCGTTTGTTGAAGATGGCCTCATTAATTAGAAATAACGAGTCCATCTTCTGCAACTTGCCTCTAATCAGTAGAATTTGGGGTTCCAACCAATACAAAGGATATTTTTTGGCCATGTTTTAGAAATCTGAATCAATCAGGAAACCCTTTCCGTATCAAGTAAACAGAACTGAAACTAAGAAAAGAATCGCTGATTGGTGAGTCTATTATACCAGTGAAAGCAACAACTATTTTAAAGTGCTTTTCGGCTTCTTGATTGATAATTTTTTTAATATATTCCTTCCAGCTAGCAACGCAAAATATAAAGAAATTGTGACTAGTAATATTGCATAAAAGTCCCGTCTAGCAAGGTAAGTTGTAGAGTTAAGACCTTTTATAAGTAAGTGAGCAAACAGGTAGGAGATAGGCAATAGAATAATTTTTTCTAGCCCATTTCTTATTTTTTCATTCTTACGGAATATGGCCAATCCAATTCCACAAATAAGTAAAAATCCTATAGCAAATATCACATAGTAGCTTAAAACTAGCCGAGGTAACGTAATGACAGAACCAGTCGTTATTGGATCTCCATAAATTAAAATATTTTCACTTCCATCGGTATTGTAATAATAGATTGAAGCGACCGTTTCTCCATTCGGGTTTAAGACAGTATTTTCTAGGTTGTTTTTGCTTATTTTCTGGTGCCAAATCGTTTCCCATGTAGTTATATCATAGACATAACCTGAATTGTCTGCTGCTGGATATTGTTCTACATGGAATCCGGATACTTCTTCACTAAAATTCAAAAGTACAGTTCCATCACCCTTTTCAATGATTGAAACCGCATTTTCATTATAAGAAATGTATGCTGGCACTGTCAGATAAGCCATTGTAACCACTGCAAAAACCAATGTTACCATGACTGAAAGAATAATCGTTTGCAGCTTTTCCCTTCTCAATGTATTTTGTATATTTCTTAAGGGAGCTATATCGGTATCTATTGGCAGTTCTTCAGGCGTCCTCATTTCTTCAAGTCGTTTTTTGCAGTTTTCACAAGAAGCTATATGTTCTTCAACGATATCTCTAGTATCTTGACTTGCCATATTCTCGACATATAACGGCAGTAAATCCCTAATCATATTACAGCTAATTTTCATCGATAGTCCCCCAATCGCGCTTTAATCTTTTTTCTAGCACGGTGATAAGTAACACAAGCCCAGTTATCACTTTTTGCAAACAAATTGCCAATTTGCTTAAATGACAGTTCTCCAAATACACGGAGCGTAAAGACTTTTTTATAGGGCTCTTTTAAATTCTGGATAATTTCATGTACCTTCATAGACGCTTCTGAAGTGGATATTTCTTGTTCTACATTGTCTTCACTAGCTGGTTCTGGAAGTGACTCTAAATCTACAAAGCTTTTTTTCTTACGCAAATAAGAGTAATAACTGTTCTTGGCAATTTGGCATAACCAAACATGGATATCACTATCCCCTCTGAAACTGTCTAGCGATGTTAACGCCTTCATAAAAGTTTCCGATGTGATATCTTCAGCGATATGCTTATCGCCAGATAAACTATACACATATAAAAATACATCTTTAAAGTATGTATTATAAATATCCTCAAGCTGTGTCACCATCTCACCTCCTTACATATAAGACGCGATAAACTCAAATATCTTACAAAAGTAGAAGAAAAACCGTACAAAGTACACCCGGTCCTTTTTTCTTCTACCATAATTATTGGAAATCCTGTAGTCGATACTCCTGCCCATGTATCCCTTTATAATATTCAGGGACCATTTCTTCTCTACATTGTTCACACTGAAATCGGTTAAGTTTAAGTAAAATATATACAATCTTTATACTAACTAATATCTTATTACCAAGTGATCTTCCACAATCTGGCCCAATTGTTGAACACAAGTTAAACAACACTCTACAACTAAACTGCCAGATAGGTCAGCAGCCATTCATTTAATGTTAACATAATATTCCTAACATATAAAAAAAGAAAAAAAGACAATCAAATTGATTGCCTACTTCAACTCTTGCACCCGTTAACACAAAAGCTAACTTTAAGTATTTATCCAAAAATTACGGCGAATATTGCAACTAGGATAAGCATTGGTAATAAAATACTTTTGACTTTATTTTCCTTCCAAAAATCCACTGATATAGTAATCCCCGCTATAATCATTAGGGGAACCCCAATCAACTTCATAATCTCTAATGTCAGTAGATTTCCTAAAGAAGAAAGGAAATACCCTGTTACAAAGAAGCCCAAAGTTAAAATAAAATGTGCAGATTTAAATGTCTTTTTTACGTCATTTTTGTCATCTTTGCTCATTTTTAAATAGGTTATAAGCATCATCGTAGTCGGTGTTCCCCACATAATTAGGAAAGTAACCAATGAATCAGTGTCTATATTCAAATAATCCCCCCGTATTGACGATCTCCTTGTTGCGTTAAAGCAAAAGTATGTGGAATAAGAAAAGTTACATTTATTCCTCAATCTTGCTCGTTTGTAGAATTATTACTACGCTAAGTTATTTGATTTTTGTTGTAAAATATCTTGTAATTTTTTTCGGTATCTATCTTGTAAAAAATTCTTATCAATCTTTTTACTGTCGAACCTTCCAATGACCTTACGTACATATTTGTCGTGAACAATTAGTTGTTTATACTCTTGATTGTTTAACAACTCTTGAAACCATTTATATTTTTTTAAATGGTTAGTATTTCTGCCTATGTCTCTTCATTAACCGCCAATAAAGACGGTAAATAAAGCCCGAGATTTAAAAATACGATTAAGCCAAATATAAAGATAGAAAATAAAATTCTCACATTATCCATCCCCGTATAATTACGGATTTACCACTACAAAAGTTTCGTTAACTAACCCGACCATTTAACGTAATTTAAATGTCACTGTTGCACTAACCTGCCAGTTAACTCAATAATCTTTTAATTAACCTTAACATAATATTCCATATGGTTTTCAAAAAAGAAAGGACAATCAATTTTGATGATCGCCCTCTTAAACTCTCGCACCCGTTTGTTTAACAGTTTATGCTTTTATTATTGGTATGAATAGAATATTATGTTCTTCATATTATTTAGGTAAATTTAATTGCCACGAAACTCCATAACGGTCATTTAGCCAACCAAATTTCTTACTGAATCCATAATCACCTATTGGCATAAGTGCTTGTCCACCTTCGTTCAGTTTCTGAAAAAGATTATCAATTTCTTCTTCAGTATTACAAGTAATAAATATTGAGAACGAAGGTGTGAAGGAAAACTGATGTTTTATATTGCTGTCTATGCACATAAATTCTTGATCTTTCAAGGTGAAAGTTGCCTGCATAACGGTTCCTTCATCCCCACTTTCATTTGCACCATATCGAACAATCTTTCTAATTGCTGAATCCTCAATCAGTGATGTGTAAAAATTCATTGCCTCTTCTGCTTTGCCCTCTTGAAACATTAAAAATGGTGTGACCTTTTTCATTATAAATCTACTCCTTTTAGTATCTATTTTCTAAATTATTATTCAACCTATATTATGATATTCATTCTTCAACTAACCTGCCAAATAGCACCAGAAGCGATTGTTCTTATTGTGCTATTGCACCATTTAGTTTAATTAACTTACTTAATAAATTCAGCTTTAAGAAGATAAGCGACATCATATTCTTTCAACTTATTTATATTACTATCGGGATCTTCATAAAATTCTGTTGTAAGAGAGCTCATACCATTTTCATCGTTAGAATAACAAATGTTTGCTAACACTAATTCGTCTTGATTTAAAGTAAGTTCTTCTGGAAAACTTCCCCAAACACTTGCCATATTATCCAAGTCATTTGAATTTGTGTCGTAACCACTTATTGATCCTGTGCTACCATTACTACCTATTCCAATATTAAATGTATATTGCTTTTCTGTATTACTGGTCTTAGGGTTTGAAAAAATAATTGAACCACTTTCGTTTATCTGTGTTGTTATTTCACTTAATCGATCATCAACCATTTCACCAGCTTCATATTTTTCAATCCATACAGATACTTCTTTGTATTCACCATCTATCTCAAAATCAAATAGAAATGATTTATCTGAAGTAGTTGAAAGTATTGTATTTTCTCTGTCTGTTAATTCTACAACAGAAATAGTGTTTGAATTAGAATTGCTATTATTACAAGCACTTAAAACAAATAAAAACAAAACTATTATTAGTTTCGTAAATAATCTTTTCATTTTATCCCCCACTTTACCAATTCTGCAATCTCACCTATTTAACACCGTTCTCCCTCTTTAATAAATTCAACAAGAAAGAGTGCTTATCCTTCTTCAAGAAATGCACCAAATACTTTAATAGGGAATTGGCTAGCTTTCCTCTACATGTGTAAGCTCAAATGTTCGTATCACGTTTAAATAACTGTTGAGCAATTCATCATACTCAGGAGCATCAAGGGCAATATCAAAGGTTACTTCGTATACATGGCCGTCAATCTCCTTTAAAAACCAATATTCTTCATAGCCATCGAAGTCCACACGTACTGCGGTTGTGAATATTCCTGTGTCGAAGTCTTCCTTCTCATGTAAATATGTAATCGACCGGGCATGATCGTATTGGAATGCAACAAAATCATCAAGATCTCTATTTCGCAATTCCTCTTCCCGGTTTCTCGCATTCTCCTCTTGTTCCACTCGAATTACTATTTCCGAACTTCTTAGAGTAAAGTGCTCTCGTTCAATGCTTTCCTCGTAGATGGTGTCGAATGTATAACGATAGACATGATACACAGGAAATGAGTACCTGAATGTCGCAGCTTGCGGCAACTCGAAGGAATAGCCAACTTCCGGATAACTGCCTTGAAGATTCTCTGCAGGCTCATAGGACAAGTTTTTCGACTTATCTAACTCAGCCTCTCCATGGAAATCTTCTTCGTTATAGGTTATCGTCCGTACGGAAGCTAACATCGTCTCAAACAGTTCTTCTTTTTTCTTCTTCGGAACAGAGATAGCAGTACGGAGATATGTATGTTCCAGTTCACCAATCAGTTCATAGTGAACCACACCTGGTTGTGGTTCACTTTCGATCATATAGGTGAAGGGCTCGATATCATACTCATTAGTGGTATGGACAATGGGTTCGCCCTGCATTCTTTCTATTCTTTCTATTGTTTCTTCTTTAAGTTCTTTCATATGGACCTCAGAGTTTTCTTTAACGTCCTGTGTTACTGACTCCATAACCTCTTGAATTTCTGCTTCTGTCAGATCTTCACTCAAAGAGAAATATTGTTTCGTATAAACATACCGATTTTTATTAACCGGTTTAATCTCAATCGTTGGTACCACTTTCTCAAGTTGATCGGAAGTCGTGTCCAGGGTAAATTGGAAATTATTTGCTGATGGCTTATGCCAGAAGAACATTTTTTCTTCTGAAGCCTCTGTTTCATATCTTGAAATCCTTTCAAAATAATCATCAACAGTCACCTGGTAAGATTGTGGAAATAACCAATTGCCTTTATCATCTGTATCCTGTTCTTGTATGAACCCATAGGTTGTTCCTCGTGTATCGTCTTTCTTTTCATCTATGTTATCTGTTTCTACTTGATCAGCTGTCGAACAAGCATATAGAAATAATAACCCCAACAAAATAAGTCCTACCCTTCTCATTATTACACTCCCATAAAGAAATTTTTCTAGTTTTTCAATATACATCCAGTTCACCTTTTATTAATATACAATCATATAAAATACTATTAAGAGGGAAATATTCATAAGAATTAGCAGCCACTTTTTCCAACCTTTACCCACATCGACAGCTTCTTCTATCGTTAAAGCACCATTTAGCAGTAAAAGAAACAGAGAAGCTTATGCAAAAATCGCGACCGTTAATACAAATTATATTACATATTTATTTTTTAATAATCACTCCAATTATGGTACCTACCCATATTCCAAGGAAACCACTGATTGCAACAAATATTAACCCAAAGCCTTCCCAACCACCGACTTCTCTGCTGTAAATAACAATTCCGACACAAACTAAACTCAATACGATGGAAATTAAAATTAGAGCTTTTCTGGAAATATTACGAGATATAAAAAAGATGATAATAGCAACAGCAATCCCAACAAGTAAAATCGGTGTAAATCCTTCTAACATTAAAGCATCCATTTTGTTCCCCCTTTACATATTCTTATTACACAATCTGGCCCGATTGCGAATTAGTCAAATCAAGGTACTTATGCTAACGCACCATATAGTGCAATAAGAGAGGTGCTTCTATTAGCTGGTTTAGTTTAAGCGTGAAAACACTCTTTTAGAAATCAATTAGTCTTTATCGTTATCCTCCTGATTTTTAGAATTCTTATCTGATTTCGCCAAATAATATAAGAAACCTGCCGATGATAAAATAACCAACATAGTATAAACGAAACCCACTTTCATCCCCCCTATTGCTAACTAAATCCTCTACTGTATTCTCCCAGTTAGGCTGAAAATGATCGCCGTATTGACAAACCCTTTATTGGTTAATGCACCCGTTAATTCAAGAAAAATGATTGAATTGAGATAAATATAGCAATAGCTATACACAGATATCCAAATCCTTTTTTTCCCTTATTGAATTCATCTATTCCCATCACTAATATAAGTAACCCCAAGAAAAAAATCATAAGTGATTGTAATACAAAATTATCAGATAATAATCCATAACCTGCCAACAATAATGTTATTACACTTAAAATGATTCTTATAATTTTTAATCCTTTTATTTCTTTATTTTGTTTATATTCCTTTTTTCGTTGTCCTTTACTTAATACAAGAGAAATAACCACAATAATTACTATGAAAAAAATTAGTTGGAAAATCATATCTCCTATGTTTATTCTATCAATTGCTGAAAACAAAAAAATAATAAATTCCTCCCTCGCCCTCTTAATGTACCAAAAAATCCAATAATTTTTTCAAGTAAACTGCCACGTTAACCCAATAATCATTTAATTAATTTTAACATAATATTCCATATGGTTTTCAAAAAAGAAAGGACAATCAATTTTGATGATCGCCCTCTTAAACTCTCGCATCCGTTACTTTAGGTTACATTTTTCACAAAGTTCATCTTTCACTCTTTTTATCGAAGTATATCTTTGCCCTCCAATAAATTTGGGTCAGGTCCTTTTAATATTCCTTCCTATATATTCCTCTCCCTTACCCTATCCGAAAAGATCGACGTGACTTGGAAATCGGTTTTATATTAGTAAACTAGCAAATATATATATCCAGTACCTAAAAGAATCCATCAAAAAGAAAGAAGCTTGATATAGTAAAAAGCTATAGCAGGCGATAGTTTTTAGGTGTTACACTATGGATGTGTTTTTCTGTTAGGCTTTATTTAACAAAAAGTTTAAGGAAAAGGAAGTTGATTAAATGTCAGGATCAGAACGTTTTTTACTTGTTGGTTCGCTCTTGCGACCAGATGAATTACAAACTTATAACCGCGAAATTGAAAGTCGAGATGATATAACTTTTCCCTTCTATGATGACTTAGAAGGCTACGCAGAAACAGAAGGAAAAACCGTTACAGAAGTTGTCAATAAGCAAATCGAAGCTGGTATTCCAGAAGTAACGGATGGAGAATTCCAACGTTCTATCTGGCACTTGGACTTTGTCTGGGGCTTGGATGGTGTGGAGCGTTCAATCGGTGATTCAGGTTGGAAGTTCCAAAATGATACGGATGGTTTTGAAGAAGGAACATTTGAAACTCGTAAAGATATCGACGTCAAAATCGTAGCTCCTCTTCACTCTAACAACCATACTTTCATCGACCACTATAAACGTGTTCGTGAAGAAGCTGGGGATCACTCAGTTAAATTAACCATTCCATCACCTGCTCAAATTTATAACGAATTTGTGCGTTCAATGTCTGACGAGAACGGTTATTCAAACGATGTTTACCCAACGACAGATGATCTTGGCGAAGGCTTGGTTCAAGCTTGGAAAGAATTCGTAGACGAGTATACAGCTGTTGGTGGTGAAGTACTTCAGTTTGATGACTGTACTTGGGCACTCTTCTCTAAAGACAACCCAATTGGCTACTATACTCAAGATGGAGCTACTGACGAAACTGTTAAAGCGCAAGCAGAAAAGCTTGTTTCCTTAAACAATGCAGTAGTTGACTATGCCCATGAAAAAGGCTTAACAGTATATACTCATAACTGTCGTGGTAACTACGGCTCTCGTTATGCTATGGGTGGTTCTTACGAGCATGTTGCTAACTACTTCTTAGCTAATCAGAACTATGACCGTTTCTACTTAGAGTGGGACGATGACCGTGCAGGGAACTTAGTAGCCTTAGAAGCTTTCAAAGATAAACCTGAAACAGAAGTAGTTATTGGGTTCTTATCATCGAAAAAATCTGGTCTAGCTGATAAAGAAGCTGTTTTGGCAGAGCTTGAAGAAGCAGCAAAATACATCCCTAAAGACAAACTATACCTCTCACACCAGTGTGGTTTCGCATCATGCGACGGCGGTAATGACCTTACTCACGAACAACAGTGGAGTAAAATCAAACAAGGCCAAGAAATCGCCCAAGCATTCTGGAGCGAGTAGATGAAAAATTAGTTCCAGACGGTCCCACCATTTTTAACAAAAGAACGAATCTCTATCGGAGTAAATATATAGAATAAACAAAAAGAGTGCAGAAATCTGCACTCTTTTATCATCATTTATGATACGGTTCACCGTGGTGAGCGATAAGGGGCACCAATAAACCGCAGTCAAAACTACTTTTCCAGAGACTAAATAATAAAAAGCTTGCCCAACTACTAAATTAAGTAAGTTCTTTTAAAACGAAACACCCCTTTAGATAAAAAATCCAAAGGTATTATAAACAGCAATCGCGTCGATTGTAGTAAGGGTGTTCCATATTTTTTATCTCATTAAATCAGATTTCTTCCGAAAAAACAGCTTTAATAATTAACATTGGTAAATAGAAATATAAATGCAACATCATTAATTAAATCCATGGATAGTCACTTCAACACGACGGTTTTTCTGCCTGTTTTCAGGATTATCAGATCCATCACTATTTGTATTACTAGCAACAGGTTCTGAAGCACCTTTTCCTTCAGATTTTAGACGGTCTTTTTCAACACCCGCATCGATAAGGCCCTGTTTTACAGCTTCAGCCCGGCGTTCTGATAATTTCTGGTTGTAGTTTTCATCTCCACGGCCATCTGTATGTCCGACAATAATCACCTCGCCATCGGTTGTCTCGATAACTTGTGTCAGTTGATCCATTGCCTTATCGGCTTCTGAACGTAATTCATCCGAATCAAAGTCAAATAAGATATCTTCAGGTAACGTTAACATCGCTCCGTCTGCCGTTCCTACGGCATTAAACTCAGTCAATGTTTCCATTATTTCTTTTTCAAAATCAGAACTGATCTCCATGCTGCTTTTATAAAAAATAGATCCTATTGACATCTCAGATTTAAAAAACTCTGATTTGGGTATGTCCTCTGTTTTGTCAGAATTACTTCCGACATCCTCTATGTTGTGATCCGTTGTTATACGCTCTTCATCAGCGGTGGCTTGTTCACTTGGTAAATCATTTTCATTATTATTTCCTTCCGCATTCGAACAAGCTGAAAAAAACAACATGAATATGACGAGAATAGAGCTTATCTTAAACATGGATAAGATTCCTTTCAATGAAGCTACTCCTTTCCACTAAAAAAAGTTATTATCGTTTTATCTCAATGTCTTCAAAGGAAAACTTTGGCATACTTACAGATCCTTCATCTGATGCCTCTGGATTAAATATTAATGTTAATGATTTGGCATCATCTTGAATTCTTCCGGCAAAGCTAATGGTTCCTGTTACTTGTTCTCCATCATCAAGCCTTATTCTATCTGAATCATTATCAGCAACGTACCGATAATCATAACCTGTATCATCTTTTAACGTGATACCACCTAAACTGCTTCCACGGGCCCTGCCACCACTTGCTAGATGTGTACCATAGCCTGTATGATTTTGAGCATTAAAATCTACGGAGACATGGTTTTCTTCAAAGGTGATTTTCTCAAGAGTAAAAGTGACTCCTACTGGGTGTTGAATTTGTTCATTGATTTCTATGGGGGCCGGAAGATTGCCCTTATCTGATTCATCCTGTTCTTCATCAGATTGGCTATTATCCTGTACCTCATTTTCTTCTTTGTTTTGTTCATCATCTAATTCAGACTCATTCTCTGCATTATCTTGATCGCTCTCATTATTTCCTTCATTAATGTTATCCTCATTATTCACTTCCTGTTCATTATTCCCTGTTTCCTCCGCATTTGTTTCGTTAACATTTGCATTCTCACTACTATTATCATTGCACGCAACTAGTAGGAGACCACTAGCAAATAAAACGGCAATAACCATCACTAATTTTTTCATCATTTATCACCTCATTGTTATTTTAGCTTGCTTTACCTTATCAAATTGTAACATATTTTTCTTCAATAATAGTTGAGGTAGCTGCCATTCAAGAACGCCTTGAAAATACAACAAAAGAAATAAAGACAGTCATCATTGTTAAAGCTGCCAAGACGCTCACAGTTTGATAACCACTCAGGGTCTTAACAAGATGATACCTGGAATATCAAAGAAAATATTAATCAGAAGTGGTAATAATATGATAGCGTTCAAAAGGGCACTTTTAGTTCTTGATTTTTGTGTTTGGTATTGTGTTTTTCCACAGTAAGGGCAAGTCATTCCAGGATCCAAAGTAAAAGACTTTTTAATGGTTTGTCTCCAGTTCCACTTATTATGGCAATTCTCGCAAGTCGGCATTTTAAACACCCCCTCATTCCACAATATGGCCGATTCTGCCACAGCTATGTTCAATTATCGCACCATTTAGATGAAGAAAGAGTACCATTTTATTCATCTTTTAAATCGTTTCTTTTATTCTTTTTTCTCAAACGGTATAAAACTTCAATCAAGATTGTAGTAATGGCAACTCCGTGGAAGATGGAAACCAATCAGAATAAATTCTTCCCCAAGTCTCCTGTAGCGTACTAGGAAAAGGTCCTGCTGATTCGAATATTGCCCATGATAAGGCAGGAACTTCAAGTTTGGAAAAGTTTTCAGGGCATTCTTGTGTTGTTGCCACTCCTATATACTGGTCAAGCTCTCCTTTTTCTTCCATACGTCCTTCCGAAAAGTTTGTAGATGTTTGAATCATTCCTTTAGGTTCAACATTAGAGAGTTTTTTTAATTCATCTATTTTCTCCATAGTCAAGGTTTTCCACATCGCTGTAATTTCCGGGTTTTCGCCTTCAAATATAATTGGAACCCTTTTCATGATACCAACTATGTTAAAAGCCTCTTTTTCTTCAATTCGATAATTCATCTCATATCCTCCTCTAATTGATAATTGAAAGGTCATTATTGGATAGGCTTTTAATTGCTTGCCATTATTTCTTGCTTTTGACGGTGTAACACACTGCCCCTATAATTGAATAACGATATTCATTACTATTGCAAAAGTGAAAGAACAGACTAATCCCCATATTGTTTGTAAACGAACAAAAGAACTTGTTACACTTTTATGCTTTATACTGGCTATATTTTTAGCAACTTTTAAATTGATTGGCACAAAATAGAAGGAAAAAAGAAACCCTCCTGATAGCGAAATGCAAAAATAAATAATTACAGGATTAGAAGTTAGTTCTGCTACTAAGCTTCCTATTATAAAAAATGGGACACCAGCCCATATAAAGAAAGTTACAGCTAATAATACTATTGCCATAATAATTAACATAAAGTTCCTTTTAAGCACGCTTGAATAATTTTGAATATATAAGTTCAATATTATCACTCCCTTTTTTTGAAAGGATTGCACCATTTAGGTAAGCATTATCCATTATCGAATTTTAACTTATCAATATATTCTTTTCCTTCCACCAAAGAAAGACCTAAAGTTTCTCTTGCTATATTTATATCTTTACCATCTTTTATTAGTTTACGTAAATCATCATTTATCGGGTTTTCAGATATTCCCGATCGTTTAGCTAATTGGTCTAAAGTATATTGCATACCTTTTATACGACCATCTAATTTATCCACCTTAATTGAGAAATATATTACTATAAATAAAGATATGCTAATGAGAGTATATTCCATTTATTTACTTCCTCCTTTAAAATTTATGCCTGTATTTTATATACGAAAACTTTAAGAAATAGTTTCAAAGAGTTCTGTATTTCTTGACCTAATTGTTATGAAAAACCCCGTTGGTGCCAGTTTCGCTTATTGAACAATCCTACCAGTTACTTTAAGTACATTATTTCACAAACTCTGCTTTTATTTTAACTTATATATAGAATATCTTTTAGAATCAAGATAAAAACTAAACGATTCCCAATTTATTGATAATTTTATATTTGGCCATTTGCATACGAATTTGTAGGTTAAAATGTAGACTTACAACTGGCTATTGTTACTTAAAAAATTGCCAAACAAAAAATGACCATCAATTTAGCACATAAATTGATGGTCATTTTACATTATTGTTAATATATGCCATAGGTAGCGGAAACTTAATTATTTGTGTTTTGCTCTTTTAATAAATCTCTGATCTCAATCAGTAATTGTTCCTGTGCATCCAACTCTTCCACTACTTCTTCAACAGCTTCTTCTTTTCGTTTAAACTTACTTAGAAAACGAATTGCCATAAAAATTGCGAACGCAATAATTAGAAAATCAATAAATGACTGAATAAAGTTACCATATAAGACCTCTGTATTTCCTACTTGGATACTCAAGCTAGTGAAATCAATGCCTCCTGCTATCATTCCTAATAATGGTGTTATGATGTTTTCTACAAACGAAGTCACAATTGCACCAAATGCTGCACCAATTACAACAGCTACCGCTAAATCGACGATATTTCCTTTAAATGCAAATTCCTTAAAATCATTCCACATTAACTTCAACTCCTCGGCATTAAGTATACCAAATTATATACGTTGAAAATGAACGATTAATAAAAAGAGCAATAACCACAAGTGATTATGCTCCTCCTGATTAATTAGATGAAAACTACATATCGTGATGCGGATTGTGATTTTGTCGCGAATGATTCGCATTTTTCACTTTCTTTGAACCACTTAATGGTTCTCCATAGGCTTGTGCTGGGCTTTTGGGTAGATTCACCTTTTTCAGCTGTTTTGGTCCTTTTGGTTTTCCTGACATAACGAATCCCTCCCTTCTATTTACTTAGTGTTTTCAATATGGAAGACAAATTATTCATCCTCCGGTATACTGAATAGGAACGATAAATACGTAAAAAGCTTTTTAAACGTGTCATTTCGTAAATCATTTATATATTTTTTATGGCTATAAACGTTGATATAACAGGATTTAAAAGTATAATAAAGCTTTTTTTAAAACTTTTTTTAAAAAAGGTGGATATTTTTTGATTGTATATGTTATACTATAATTAATTATTGTTGTTCGTTAGAAATACAGGATACGAAAGTAGTAACTCTAATAGTGATTTCGTCTTGATTTGTAATCTTGAACAAAAATAGTAATAAAAGTGCCAAATGCACATGGAGGTTTTTTCTATGAATACAGGTTCAGTAAAATGGTTTAACGCAGACAAAGGTTTCGGTTTCATCGAGGTTGAAGGTGGAGATGACGTATTCGTTCATTTCTCAGCAATCCAAGGCGAAGGTTTCAAAACTTTAGAAGAAGGTCAAACTGTAACTTTCGATATCGAAGAAGGTAACCGTGGACCACAAGCTACTAACGTTAACAAAGCGTAAGTCAAGCTTACTATAAAAAAGGACTTCCCTTCTGGGAAGTCCTTTTTACTTCGTTTGTTTTTTTATTTAGAAAAGCGTTCCTGCATAATAGCAGGAACGCTTTTCTTTTACCTATTTTAAAAATTCATCTGTAAGAACTGTCACGATTTGTTTCTTACGGGATACTACTCCTTTTAGAAGCGCTCTGTTGTTACCGTCCAGAGTTACTCCAAAACCTGATTCTACTTTCCCTGTACCTTTACCAATAGCTAAAACTTCTGAATCATTATTTAAGATATCTGTTGCAACGAATAAAAACAGATCTAATTCATTTGCTGATACTCTTTCGGTAACTTCAGAAATGAGTTCATCCTGCAGCTTATAAATGTCACTCGTATCAACGGCATTTACTTGTGCAATTTCCACTTTCGCTTCTCCCATAGAGAATTCTTTAGCATCCATGGTAATTAAGTCCGTAACTGTTTTATCACTAAGATCTGCACCTGCCTGAAGCATTTTTAAACCGTAAGTCTCCAGATTCACTTCTGCAAGTTCTGCAAGTTCATGTGCCGCGTCCACATCTTCATCCGTGCACGTTGGGGATTTCAATAATAATGAATCGGAGATAATTGCTGATAATAGAAGACCTGCAACTTCTTTAGAAACAGCAATCCCCTTTTCTTTATACATTTTATTTATTATCGTAGCCGTACAACCAACTGGCTCTGCCCGGAAATAGAGTGGTTCTCTTGTTTCAAAGTTCGAGATACGATGATGGTCAATGACTTCAATAATACGTGCATTACCAATATTTTCAGCACTTTGCTGAAATTCATTATGGTCCACCAAAATAACATCTGCTCCATCTTCTACTTTTTCAATTAACTTGGGAGAATCTACACCAAAATGGTCTAAAGCATATTGCGTTTCTTTACTAACGGTTCCCAATCGTGCAGGTTCTACCTCTGTACTTGTCTTCGTTTTTAAATCTGCGTATGCCAGCGCTGAACAGATTGTATCTGTATCGGGATTCTTATGTCCAAAAATTAACGTTTTAGCCATGTTCATTCTCCTTCTCTATGTATTAAATCTCTATATATAGATTACCATACTTTTTTACTGATTGAGTATTTTTAAACTTATTCAATATTCTTTAACGTTTCCGTAACTTTCCACATTCTATCATAAGAAGTATAGTCATTCAATGCGATGTCCAGGTCATGGAAATACCTGTGTAAATTCCGTACATCCTTAGAATTCTCCTCTTCCAGCGTGCTTTGTGCCAATGATCGGATGGATTCCAAGTCAGCAAGTAACTGTTCATCTGTAATCTCCGGTTTCAGTTCCTCTATCGAATTGATAATCTGTTGCGATTGGTCTTTTTGTTCTTCCCAATCCAAATTATTAATTCCACCATAACCGGTTGTCTTGTTATAGAATTTATGCATCGTTGATACAAACTTTCCTACCTTGGTATTTTCCTGCCCTACGGTAGAACGCACCTTCTCTATTTCCTCTTTTCCCTCATCTGTAATATCTTTTTCATTGATCGCATCTGACGTATCCTCATTATTAAATACCGTTTCTAAATCTAGTTGAAACACATTAAAAAAGAATAAGCCCGAAGCAATAATGGTGACGGTAACCACACTAACCATTGTCCATCCAAACCATCCCATTTTTGATTTTCGCTTTTCTTTATCCAAAAAGACAACCCCTTATGTATTGTTTTAATAATCGTAGCATACCAAACTTTATATACAAATTTATGTACAGCCATTTACTTCATCAGCCGTCTTTTTATTTTTCATCCAGAAAAGAAAGTAATTGTTTTTTTATTACTGGATCATGCACCTCTTTAGCTCCCACATCATTAATATCAACTACTTTTTGAAATGACTTTAATGGTCCATTAAAATCCTGTAATGTCACGATACAGTAACCTTTCTTATGAGACGGGATTATTTCCAAAATTGCTTTATCCGAATATAATTCATGAATCTTTGCTTTTTCAGATTCAGTCAATGTCCAGTTATCTATTTGCGGTTGTTCTCTTCCCTTTTCAAGGCTTGCTGGTTGAAAATCTTCTGAAACCATGCGAACGATACTAAAATTATAATTCAATGTATTTAGAAGGCGTATGACTTCCGATAAGGCGATTATTGTTACTCCACTAATTAGGTGTTGAATAAACGACATGAGAAAATAACGCCATTCAAATTCCATCCGCTCTATTCCGTTATGATCATATTGCATCATTTGGGCATTTAATATTGCTTGAATAGATCCTAAAATAATAACCGCAATTCCAAAATAGAATAAGATTCTGCCGAGTATATTTTTCTGTTTCACTAGTTTTCTCCTCCTCTCTTTACTATTCTAGATTCACTTCGTTTTTTCCTTCATCAACTTCTAATTACTGTTAAAGTGACTTCATATCCATTATAATCAATACTAATGGAGGGATTTACATGTCAAGAAAACAATTTAATTTAACAAGAACTTCCTTACTTACATTTGTAAAAGAATTGGACGAGGAAACTGTCGATATTACGTCTAGCTATTTCAATAATACCATTCGCTGGCATATTGGACATGTGCTTGTAACGAATGAGAAGTTTTTATTTATGTATCCAAAAAAATCCACAAACATTCCTGCAGGCTATGCTGAGCTTTTTGGTTCAGGTACGAAACCTGCTGATTGGACTACCGAGCCACCACAACTCGAAGTACTTATAAGAGAGTTGGAAGAACAGCAGAATCGCATCAATGAATTTAATGATTTATTTTGGAAATCGAATGTATCTTTTAAAGTACCATTCGGAAGTATAGAAACACATGGCGATCTTTTAAAAATGCTTGCATTCCATGAAGCAGAACATCTTGGGAAAATGAAGGCGATGCACCAAGTGGTGAAAAGTCAATAATATGAATAAGAAGTATATAATTATCGGTGCTGGCATATTGGGTGCAAGCACCGCCTACCATCTTTCTAAAAAGGGTGCAGACGTCCTGATTATTGATCGTAAAGAAGAAGGACAGGCAACAGATGCTGCTGCAGGCATTGTTTGTCCATGGTTGTCACAACGCAGAAATAAGGCATGGTATCGACTAGCTAAAAACGGCGCAAGCATATACCATGAATTGATAGAGGACTTGGCAAATGCAGGCGAGACAGATACTGGTTACTCCCGTGTAGGAGCGATCAGCATACATACCGATGAAAAAAAGCTTATCGCCATGCGAGATCGTGCTATAAAACGGCGGGAGGATGCACCTGAAATTGGAGAGGTCATCCTACAGAACACGGAACAAACGAAATCGATGTTTCCCCTTTTATCTGACGAATATCGTTCTTTATATGTCAGTGGCGCTGCCAGAGTGGATGGACGTAAATTACGAAACGCACTACTTAGCGGAGCCAAAAAACGTGGAGCTCAAATAATCGAGGGAGATGCCACTCTCTTATATGAAGAAACGAACATTACCGGTGTAACCGTTCAAGAAAAAGAATACGATGCAGACGCGGTAATCGCTGCTACAGGTGCATGGATGAATGACCTTATGCAACCATTGGGAATAGCGTTTGATGTAACACCCCAGCGGGCACAAATCATGCATTTGCAAATTCCAGACATGGATACTTCGAAGTGGCCAGTTGTTATGCCGCCAGCTGACCAATATATGCTTGCATTTGATAATAATCGAATTGTGATAGGTGCTACACACGAAAATGATGTCGGTTTTGATTGCCGGGTTACTGCAGGAGGCTTACACGAAGTATTATCGAAAGCAATCGCGGTCGCTCCAGGTTTAGTAAATAGTACCGTGGTGGAAACAAGGGTGGGATTCCGCCCATTTACACCAGGGTTTTTGCCTGTAATTGGGCATCTCCCCGGATACAACGGATTGCTGCTAGCCAATGGGCTTGGTTCATCTGGATTAACCATGGGACCTTACATTGGGTTGCAATTAGCGAAACTTGCAGTTGGAGAAGAGCTTGATATTGATCTAAACGATTATGATGTTGCAGGTGCAGTAAAATAGGATGAACGTGGAGTTCATTCTATTTTCATTACTACAAGATCGTAAAAGTTTGCATTTACAGTTTACTATATTTTTTGATAATCTATCTATAGGAAACGAAAGAGGTGGATAGACTTGAATGGTAAGGCAATTATTCTAATAATTATCGTCAGTACGCTGGTAGCACTTTTATTAACCTGGTTCTGGATGCAGAATGTCATTGAAGATTATGATGTGGACCGTAAAGCACTAACAGACAGGGTCGAATATCTTATTTCATGATGAAAACCGGGGAGTTTTATTATTCCTTGGCTTTTTGTCATATGGTGAGATTACCTTTCCCACTAAGGAATAATGCTTTATTTTGTATTTTTGGATAAAAAAATAGACAAGCAGTGCCTGTCTATTGTTATGCGCCACGTTCACTTGTTCGATTATTTGTATAATCTTTTCTAAGCACATATTTACCAAATCTCAAATATGTAAATTGAAAGATCGGACTTTGTATGAAAGTGAAAATGAATGTAAAGACGAATACTGGCCCACCAATGAGAAGTCCAAGAACAAGGACAAGACTCTCTGTTATAATCCGAACCCTTCCAACAGGTGCACCTAATTTATCGGCGAGGGAAAGCATAAATCCATCCCTTGGACCTGAACCAACTCCAGCAGCATTATACATGCCGCCACCAAAGCCCATCACAATAATTCCTAAAATCATTAAAGGAATATCCACCCATGAATTGGTGGCAACCGGAAGAAAATCCAGCCACATATAGAAATCCACAAATGCTCCCACCATAAGTGCATTCGCAAATGTGCCTAATTTGATATACCTTTTATCAAAAAACCACGAAATGTTAATCAATATTAATGAAATAATAATATTCCAGGATCCAATGGATAAACCAAATTTCTCAAAGAATGCAACATTCAATACATCCCAAGGGTGAATCCCCAAATGCTGCATGTTTATCGTCATTGTAATACCTAAACTAAAGATCATGATACCTACCATATAAAAGGACCAGCGAAACTTATAATTCAATCGTAACAACCTCTTTCTCGATATTCGTAACCAACTTGGCTACTGATAATTATAACATAGGTCCACGGGGACAGGTTCATCGGTCCAGTTAATTGAATTAAAAACTATTTTGGATAAGGAATGCCCCAGCGGTCCAGGATTCGGTATATATATGGGGATGGTTGCAGAATATAACGGATGAGGTGGAATAAATGACGATTGTACGACTTGGTTATGTCGCAATGAGTATGGAACTTAAAAATGCATCCCCATCGCAAAAAATGACGTTTACCCAATTCAATAAAATTACTGATCGAGAAGCTGCCATTCGTAAATTAGAACGTATTGCACTTTCAAATTTGCACAATACACTTAGACTGTTAAAACATAATGTAGCGTCTGATATTCATTTTTACCGGCTAACTTCTCACCTTATTCCTTTAGCAAACCACGAAGAACTTCTTGATTGGAAATATATGAAGCCATTAAAAGAACCGCTTCGTGAGATTGGAGATTTCGCAAAAAAACAGAAGATAAGAATTGATTTTCATCCAGACCACTTTGTCCTAATTAATTCAAAAGAGAAGCATATCTTGAAAAATTCAATACGTACGTTAAAGCTGCATTACTTATTATTAAAGGCAATGAGGATAGACCCAACTCATCGCTGTGTCATGCATGTTGGTGGCAATTATAAAGATACCGAAATGTCACTGGAACGTTTTGTTGACAATTGGATGGACGTCCCAAAAGTGATTCAAAAAATGATCATGCTGGAAAATGATGATACTTCCTTTACTTTAGAAGATACGCTTTATTTATGTGAAAAACTAGATATTCCTTTAGTTTTCGACTATCACCATCATCTTGCCCATCACCAAGATCCAAATTGGGAAATCAACTGGGGTAGAGTTGTACAGACATGGAAACATTCTCCGCTCCCAATAAAAATGCATATATCGAGTCCAAAGAGTGATGAAGCATTTCGCCATCATTCCGATTATATAGACATTGATATGTTTTTTAGATTTCTTAAAGGAATTAGCGGTAGTGTTCCACAAATAGACTGTATGATTGAGGCTAAGAGAAAAGATGAGGCGCTTTTTAAATTAATGGAGGAAGTAAAGGTTAGGAAAGATGTTGAAATTATTGATGGCTCTTCTTTTTATTTAAAGTGAATGGAGGTTACGGGACAGGTCCTTCGTTGTCCAAATTTAGAACTTGTGATGGAACCCTATAGTAAGAGAATCACCATATAGAACAACGATTCATATCTGTTGTTAACTTTTTGATGAGATACATTTATGTGAAATCGGCGATTAATACGGTTTTCTCAACCTTTCCAACCTTCCATAGGAGTTTATCCTTCACTATTCCCTCCGTTATAAGCCCTAATCAATGCATAAATTGGATTAAAATATATAAAATAGCAATCAAAATCACGATAAGTAAAACGAGTGAACCAAATAAGACGAACAAATAGGAAGATTGAAAGCTTTGTGCCTGGATTTGTTTTCGTTTCCTTAAATATTGAATAGCCGCAGTTATAATCACACCAACACCAAACACGCCGGATAGGATACTAATCAGAACAGCCAGAAAATCACTTACCCGATGACTTTCCCCGATCGTTAAATGATAACTGATGGTTAAAAAACCAATTCCTATGATTGCAATTGCTGTCCGTATCCAAGCTAAATATGTGCGCTCATTAGCCAAATGCTGCTGGGCAACTCGCAGTTGATTTTCTTCTTTTTCCTTATTCCATAGTTTACTTGCCATACTTCCAAACCACCTAGATAGAAGTTATTTCATACAAAAAAGATTAACAATATGTATCTTTATCCGTTACACAGCGAAATCCGGTATTTCCTGTTGAACTGTCCGGTGTATTGGATGACCTTGCCGCGACTCGGTAACGATTACAGTAGGAGTCATGACAAAGATACGACCCTCCGCGAATAACCCTGCTCAATCCGAGTTTCGGACCTTTAGGATTATCATGGCCGCCTTTCTGGTCAGGCCGGTTCGTAAACCAGTCCATACACCATTCCCATACATTTCCAGCAGTGTTATAAAGTCCGTACCCATTTGGTCGGAATGACTTTGCAGGAGCTGTACCGAGATAGCCGTCCTCTACCGTATTCATCTTTGGGAAATCACCTTGCCAAATATTGCAGACATGTTTCCCGTCAGGCATTAATTCATCTCCCCATGGAAAGCGCTTTTGCTCCAACCCACCGCGGGCTGCATATTCCCACTCCGCTTCAGTTGGAAGCCGTTTGCCTGCCCATTTACAGTATGCAGCTGCATCATTCCAAGATACATGAACAACCGGATGATCCATTCTTTCTTCAATCGACGAATCGGGGCCTTCCGGGTGATTCCATGCTGCCCCTTCCACAACGACCCACCATGGCGTGCCTGCTACAGCCTGGTTAACAAGCCGAGCTGTTTTTTCAGGTAATAATAAATGAAATACAAATGACCAGCCAAACGTTTCAGCATCTGTCACATAGCCTGTATCCTTGATAAACGTTCTAAATTCTGCATTTGTTACGGCATATGTATCCATATAAAAGGCATCGACAGTCACATCGCGAATTGGTCCTTCGCCATCTGCCGGAAAACCATCCCGATCTTCGGTTCCCATTTTAAATGTTCCACCCGGGATGAAAGTCATTTTATCTCTTTCTACCTTTTTAGCTGTTGTAGTAATTTCTATAACCTTTGATTGTTTTGAGTTATTTGTCTGCAGGCGGCTAGCACTGCAGCATGATCTCTTTACCATTATCATTGCTCCCATTCTTTACCCTTCTATTTTTCCCGGTAAACAAATGGAATAATCCTATTTTTTATTTTTGTCTAATCAAGATGCAGCTGTAACAGGAAATTGCATTGTTCAGCAAAAGAACGGGTAAACTAATTAGATAGATTAATTTTCGCAAACAATCATTAGGAGGACAAAGATGGCGAACAAAAAACCGAACGTAGTAATCATTTTTGCGGATGACTTAGGATATGGAGATGTTTCCTGTTTTAACCCTGAGTCAAAAATTAACACAAAAAACATAGATGCATTAGCTAAGTCAGGATTGCGTTTTACAGATACACATGCCACTTCGGCTTTATGTACCCCGTCCCGGTACGGATTGTTAACGGGGCGTTATAATTGGCGTTCCAGCTTGAAGAGCTTTGTCGTGCCAGGGGATTCCATGCCATTAATTGAAGAAGACCGCAAGACGATAGCCCATCTGCTAAAAGAAAACTTCTATAATACTGCCGCTATCGGAAAATGGCAT
Source organism: Oceanobacillus longus (assembly GCF_042650085.1). Taxonomy (NCBI): domain Bacteria; kingdom Bacillati; phylum Bacillota; class Bacilli; order Caryophanales; family Bacillaceae; genus Oceanobacillus; species Oceanobacillus longus. The sequence goes on from NZ_JBHSAO010000008.1 coordinate 451,924, forward strand.
TTAGGCTTGAAATGGCAGTTAAAAGATCACTTTGATTATGAAAAATTCGGGTTGAATCCGGATGATATTCCCGGGAAAAAAACACGATTTGGCCGTGATGGCATTTTTGACATTTCGGTCGGGAGAATGGACTTTGAAGGATTGGATATTGATTTTTCCAAGCCAATTACATTTGGCCCGAATCAGTTGGGTTTTGACTATTTTTATGGAACCCCCGCATCACTTGACCAGCCACCATATGTCTATATTGAAAATGACCGGGTGGTAGAGGAGCCGACAGAAGTAACAGGAACAGCCATGCTTGACCGGTCAGGAGCAACCGACCAGCAAGAATGGCAAAATGGCGTTGCCGCACCAAACTTTGTTCACAGAGAAGTTCCGGATAACATGCAGAAAAAGGCGTTGGAAGTTATTGATCGGTTTGCAGAAGAGGACAAGCCATTTTTCTTATATTATCCAAACCATTTGGTGCATGGTCCACTGATACCTAATGAGCAATTCGAAGGGAAATCAGGTATTGGCCCTTACGGCGACTTTGTACTTCAGCTGGATCATTATGTTGGTGAAATAAGCGATAAACTGAAGGAAAAAGGTATTTTCGAGGATACTATTTTTATTCTTTCCAGTGATAACGGCGCATCAGGTGTAGCTGATTTCGAAGCATTGAAGAAACATGGACATAACCCAAGCTATATTTTTAAAGGAATCAAAGGAGATATTTGGGAAGGCGGACACCGGGAACCAACGATTATTTCCTATCCGCCAATGATTCAAGGGGGAACAGCCTCCAACCATATGATCAGTCAATCTGACATCTATCGCAGTATTGCAGAAATCATTGGTGCAGAAATTACGGATGATACAGCAGAGGATTCTATCTCGAACGTTTCTTTATGGAAAGGAAACAATGAGTCTGTACGCGAAGATATCGTCCATTCTTCTGCCAATGGCGGATTCTCGATTCGACGAGGAGACTGGAAACTGGAACTTGTCTATAATGGAGGCGGATTAGTAGCCTCCCGTAAAGGGGCAGAGGCTCAAGATTTTAAACCTGCTGAATTATATCATTTGAAAGATGACATAAGCGAAACCAATAATCTCATTCATGAGCACCCAGAGATTGTGGAAAGTCTCAAAAAATCATTGGAAGAATATATCATTAAAGGTCGCTCCACTCCAGGAGAACCACAGGAAAATAACCGGAATAACCCGACAGGAGAATGGCCGCAAATCAGATGGATGGACGGATATAAAGATTATATTGCAAAATTTAAATACGATTGATTCGGGAGGAACTGTGCTCCAAGCACCGTGTCCCTTAGTAGAGGGTCCACGGGGACAGGTTCATCGGTCCAGTAATTGAATTAAAAACTATTCGGTCCATCAAACCATCCCCGCGGTCCAAATAAAAAATCCATTTTGAATAATAGATTGATCAAAATGGATTCTTATTCAGAACTTGAAAGTTAATTTTTAACCTTTTTCTCAATTTGAGAAAGTTTAAAATTAAACAGTAACAGCAATATCTAGTAGACGATTTGCAGAAGCTTTCACTTCTTCCATGCCTGCAGCAATGATTTCTTGTGCTTTATCAGGCATCGCATTATGACCTTCTATAATCACTTCATCAATGATTTGCATACCGAAGATGCCGCCAAATACGTTGTGCATGTAGTTAACAGCCATTTCCATTGGAGCTGCCTCTGGTACGGAATAAACTCCGCCACGAGCGTTTAGGAACATCGCTTTTTTATCCGTCATTAATTGAATCATGTTGCCTTGAGCGTCATATTTAAATGCAAATCCTGCAGCGTATATATAATCGATGAACGTTTGTAATTTTGCTGGTATTGTTAAATTCCATAATGGAAATGCGAATACAACTACATCTGCAGCTGTGATTGCATCCATTGCTTTTTGTTTTGCAGCTAAAAGGCGTGATTCAATGTCTGTTAAATCTCCACCATTTTGTACTTTTCCGAAAGCGTTAAAGGCATCTTGACCGAAGTATGGTGTGTCTTCTTCATACACATCGTAAGTTGTTACGTTTACGTCTTTACCTTCTAATTCAGCTATAAACGTTTCGTACATTTTGCTAGAGATAGCTTCTGTTGAAGGGCGATTATTTGCTTTTACTACTAAAATATTCATATTAAAAAAACTCTCCTCTTATAACTATTTGCTTTATCTTTCCAACTTATTATAAATGAATAAAACTCTTTTTGTAAGTACGCACTTAAAAGTGGCATAGTATACAAAAAGATACTATTGGAAAAAACGATCGTTCAGATGACCGGCCTATTGAACTCTTGCACCAGTTCATTGATTAACGAGAAATTAAAATTTCTTTTCAAAGGAGGTTAAGCATAACTGTTCACTTATTATGACTTCTTTAATTTTTTGAAAACCATTCTTTTTATAAAAACTAACTGCTGGGATATTTTTCGACGCTGTTCCTACTTTTATTGTTCCAACCACGAACTTACTTTCAATGTAATCTAAAAGCATCTGTGCAATTCCTTTTTTAAAATGTTTTGGGTGTACGATTAAGCTATGTATATCTATTTCATCATTTTCTACTTTTATTGCTATAGCCCCGCATAGTTCGTCCTCTAAATAATATCCAAAGAAATTTTCTCCGCATTGCTGTAAATTATCAATTGTATCTTTTAATGGAGGTATTTCATAAGAACCAATTATTTCAGCCTCTACCATGTATGATGGTATTACAATGTTAAAAACTTGCTCAGCGTTTTTTCTATTGCTTATATCGATTTTTTTAATCAATTTTATCCCTCATTCAATTTTCTTGTTCCACAAATCTGCCTGCCATACCGACTGGGTCCACGGGGACAGGTTCGGTTCATCGGTCCAGTAATTGAATAAATCTATTCGGTCCATCAAACCTGTCCCCGCGGTCCTTCTCCACACAGTCCACTTGCAAAGGATTACCTTAGCGTAGCGGGAGACTGATCCTTTATTCCCTTTTTAGCAAAAAGCTTCTTTTTTATTTTTAAGTAATTTTCAATCTCATAAATTAAATAAAATAGATTCGCTCTTATTTCGAATTCATCTCTCGTCGTTGGCAAATCCGTTACACGAATTTGTGCTTTACATGCTTCTAACTTATCCAAGGAAATCTCCGTTGTATCTTTGGAATGGACATGTTGACTTAAATACGCTAAAAAGTCTGCAAACATTTCCTTCTGTTCAACATGAAGTTCGAATGAAGACACATTAGCGACAACTTGTGTCATTTGTTGTAGTCGTTCCAGTTGGTTCTCTCGCATTTCCAGATAATAATAATCTTTATTTTGTTTTCTTAGTAGATGATTTTCTACATCTTGAATGGCAATGCTCTTGGACTCATTAATGATCTCCCCCGCCTCAAGTATCTCTTTCCCGTCCCACTCTCGCTCTCTATCTTTCAAAAACGCAGAGAATTCATAAAGAATAACTGAAAATTTTTGTTCAATATGCTTTTTATGTGTTTCAATATCTTTCTTAAAATTAGGCATGAAACTGTTAACGACTAAAGCAATACCCATTCCTATGATGATAATATAAAACTCATTTAAAAAGATTTCCCCGTTGACATCTTTTACCGTATAAACATGTAAAACGACTACCATACTCGTGATAAAGCCACCCTGGATATGTAGTTTTACAAGGATCGGTACAAACAGCACAATAAAAATGGAAAATACGAATGGATTATAACCAAATAATTCAAAAATCAAACCACCTAGAAACATAGATAAAATAGAAGCGAAGAACTTTTTTTGTATTGTATGTAATGTCTTTTTCTTCGTCTTCTCAATACACATGATGACGATAATCGCTGCAAATGTAGCAAATTCCAAATTCATTAAACTCGCAATCCAAATTGCAAGCCCTGCTCCTATAGCGGTTTTCAGTGTCCGCTGCCCCATACCAACCATACCAGCACCATCCATCTTATGTTTATTATTTATCGTTGCATATTTCTTTGTAAACTGCAAGGAGGGTAAAAAATTAGTATATCGATTTAAAACTGAAAATTACGACTCTTTCCCTGTAACGCTAGTGTTATTTGTGATACGATTAATTATGATAGATAGTACTAAATAATGATCAAGAGGTGAGAAGATGGTTGAAGTAAGAAAAGGTACACGAGGCAAGGAAATAATAATCGAGGAAAATCCGCTATCTAAATGGCTATTCTCTAACACGAACTCGGCATGGATATGGCTTATTTTACGATTGTACATAGGCTATACTTGGTTAACAGCAGGGTTTGGTAAAGTGACGAATGATGCTTGGACAGGGGAAAATGCTGGGACAGCACTCGGAGGCTATATGTCTGGAGTAATGGAAACGGCTGCTGACGGTGTAGTTGCTGGCTGGTACGCTACATTTTTAGAAAGTGTAGTTATTCCTAATGCTGTTGTATTCTCTTACATGGTTGCTTGGGGAGAATTATTGATTGGACTTGGGTTAATTGTTGGTTTATTAACTGGTATTGCTGCGTTTTTTGGTGCACTTATGAATATGTCGTTTTTACTCGCAGGCACAGTTAGTTCGAATCCTGTCATGTTAGTCATTGCCATGTTATTAGTTTTAGGTTGGAAAGTTGCTGGTTGGTATGGGTTGGACCGTTGGGCACTTCCAAAACTTGGAACGCCTTGGCAGGTAAAGAGGAAAGAGGAATAGGTGATAAAATGAAAAGTTTTAAATAATAAAAGGCATGATCAAAGTTCCCTATACGGGTCTTCGATATGCCTTTTTTATTATATTAGGTTTAACTATCCTGCTATTAGTTAAAATAGACCGTCGTTTTGACGTTCTCCTTGTTGTTTTAAAGCACCACATAGTTTAAGTGAAAACCGTCACAATCTCAACTACAATTTAAAACATAATCCAATCTCAAATCTATTACTCCAAAATTTTTCCCATTAATAGCCAGCCACGAATAACAATAAAAAGATTCCTTCCCACCATTAGTGAAGGAATCTTTTTATTTACTAAGTTTAATTGTTTCTAATAATTTATTCGACTGGTGAAAGTTCGCTTTCTGTTACCCATTTATGATTTGCTACTTCTTGATCAGTTTCCGTATCCGTATAACTCACCATATATACTGTTGTTTGTTCAGCTGAATCAATAGTAGCCGTTGCTCCATCCATTCCTTCCATATGATCCGCATTTAATACAACTTCATCTCCAGATTTGAATGGTTTTTCACCAGCGTCTTCAAGTTCTTCGTGAATTACCCATTTGTGATCTTCCACTGGTTCACCGCCTGTTGTCGGTGTATATGAAACCATATAAACAGTAGTATCAAATGCACCAGTTATAGTTGCTACTGCGCCATCCATACCTCTCATATGGTCCGCATTTATCGTTGCTTCACTACCAACTGGATATGTAGGATTTTCAGCCTCCGCCAATCCTTCTGGAACTTCACCCGAACTGGAATGATCCATTCCTGCATGATCCATTTCTTCCATAGAATTAGAATCTTCTTCATCCATATTTTCCTTTGATTCTGTTCCTTCTTCATTAGCGTTTTCAGTACCAGTATTGGCATCATCATTTGGAGTAGTTTCTTCATTTCCACCACAAGCCGTTAAAACCAGAGCTGTAATTAAAGCAAGCATCCCTATTATTAATTTATTTTTTTTCATTGCTACATTTCCTCCCATTTTTTCCTTATTAACTTCCTCTCCTAATATACCCCTACTGAGTATTTTAAAACATTGTTGAACAAAAAAAGCCGATATATATATATAATCGACTTTCAGATTTTTATTATTTTTATCTACACCAATTGCATAGTTGTAATGCAAGTGTTATCTCCCTCAAAAGTAGATAATTCTAATTCAGACATTTTTCCTTCATGCTTAATTTTAGCTCGATACGTTTTATCGCGTGGCAACCATAAATCGATAAATCCGTTAGATTGAGATTTCAATGTTTCGTCAATGATCACATTGCCTTCCATGTCTTCAATATAAACATCAAACTCTTCTTCTATCATTTCTCCCTGACAGCTTGTCAAACTATGATTTGTACAGGGATGGGTTTCATTGACATAAGGTGCAATAGAAACAAAAAAGTCGTTTTTCGGTAAGTCATATACTAAATTTTTTCCATTGATATCGTTAACCATTAGTTGTTGAGAAGTAATTAAAGCCGACTCTGCTTTTAAGTTACCTGTACTATAATCACTAACCAATTCCTTAATATTTTGCGTTTCATTTTCTAGTGAAGAATTTCCTTTACTTGTTTCATCTTCACTACAAGCAGTTAAAACAACAGCAACCAATATAGTAAGGGTTGGCAGTGACCATTTGATTCCTGAAAATTTACTATCGTTAAAAAGAATTTCCTTAATTGAATATTTTACTTCCATATTACTCCATCATATTTTTTGATATGTTTAAATCATTAGAGTACTCATACTAATTTTATTGTAAATGACTATTTGTTTTAGATATTTTTTCAACAATCTGGTCTTTTAGAGGGCTTTTCCAATTAAAAATGGTGGAACAGGCAAACACACTGACTAATAAAATAGTACAGTAGAAATAACTCTGCATTAGAAAAGTAAATGGAAATGGGAGTGTTATTATGGGAGCTATTAATGGAACGGATTTTATTAAACGCTTAAATCAGCTGGATACTGAAATTTGGCTGGATGGAAAAAAGATTGAGGGGGAAATCTCTAAGCACCCTGCATTCAAAGGACTTCTTCAAACAAAGGCTTCCCTATATGATATGCAGCATGATTCTGAAATTAAAGATGAGATGACTTTTCATTCACCAGAAACAGGGGAATCTGTTGGGCTTTCCTTTTTGAAACCGAAAACGAAGGATGACTTAATAAAAAGACGAAAGGCAAGTGAGCACTGGGCTAGACAAACGGGTGGCTTGATGGGAAGAAGTCCCGATTACCTCAATACCGCTATGATGAGTTTCGCCTCTTCTTCTCCCTTATTAAGCGGAAGAGTCAATTGTTTTCCAGAAAATATTCAAAGCTTATATGATTTGGCGATGAAAAAAGACCTTTCATTCACCCATACATTTGTCTCACCCCAAGTAAATCGTTCCGAGTCATATCTTGAATCCTCTGAAGAAGAACCCATTGTTGCCCGGGTCATTGATCGAAATGAAGAAGGAATTGTTATTAAAGGGGCACGCCTCTTAGCTACTCAAGGCGGATTAACCGACGAAGTATTAGTTATTAGTACTCCTAAATTTTTGCTAGATGAAGATGAAGCTTTTGCATTTTCCATTCCATCAGATACTTTGGGTTTAAAATTTATTTGCAGAGAGTCATTTGTTGGTGGAGATTCTCTTTTTGATCACCCATTAAGCTCTCGATTCGAAGAAATGGATACCATCCTTGTTTTCGACAATGTACTAGTTCCGTGGAATCGAGTATTCTATTATGACAATGCTATTGCAGCCGCAGACTTCTCATTCCAAAGTTCTTTTCACAGTTTTACGGTCCATCAAGTCGTAACCAGACAAATTGTCAAAACTGAATTCATTTTAGGTCTGGCTGAGCTTCTTGTACAGACTATTAACGTGAGCGAGTATCAACATATTCAAGAAAAGCTGTCAGAGATCATCATTGGTCTTGAAACAATGAAGGCTCTATTGGAAAAGTCTGAAAATGATGCAGCATTGGACCAGTGGGGAGCAATGCGGCCAAATATTGTTCCGCTTCAGGTTGCCAATAACATCTTCCCTAAAATTTATCCTCGCTTCACTGAAATTATTCAATTAATTGGGGCTAGCGGACTGGTTAGTCTGCCTACTGAAAATGCATTTAATTCCTCTATTCGAGCCGATCTCAATCAATATCTTCAAGCAGCAACCAAGAACGCAGAGGATCGAGTGAAAATATTTAGGTTAGCCTGGGACCTGACAATGAGTTCATTTGGAACGAGACAAACCCAATATGAGAGGTACTTTTTTGGAGACCCAATCCGATTATCTGGCCGTCTATACAATGCATATCCACTTACTGATTATGTAAAAGAAGTTAGCAATTTCTTAGACTTGGAAACTGAAGTATAACTTAAAATCACTTGTAATTTAAGGACAAAATTAAATGTTTCTAGCCAATTAGATATCTATGCTTTTTAAGCGCTATTATCGAACAGTCTGTCCGAGTAGAAAGAAATTTTTACTATAGAGGCGGACTTTAACGTTTGTTCAATTTGAAAGGATCTTTAATCAGAAATCAACAGAAATCATGAACTTCGTTTTTTCAGAAATAAGTGCTACTACCTAGAATTCCACCTCCGAGCACTGCAAGAATACTACCAATCAGAATCCATTGTGTTGATAAATAAACACCGCCATAAACACTACTAATTTGATAGGAAGCGAAGTGGTTCTAGAGGGTATTATAAAAAGACATTGCCAAACCGCAATATATAAAATAATTTAATGAATTGTGAAGAATGAAATTATATCTGTAATTGGCTAACACAAAAACCGGATCTCTTCAATAATGAAATCCGGTTTTACTATAATTAAAACATCTCATTCGCAGTTTCTACTCTTTATTGAATGATGTTCCTTTTTACTATAGGACTTTGAAGATTAATTACACCAAAAAAGATAAGAAAAGTGAGTGACATCAACTTTTATCTATCATTCAATAACAATATCGGTTTTACTCTAATTCTACATATTTTTGCTTTGCTGAAGAAGTATCGATTCTCCTGACCGTTCCCATTCTTCCACTGTCTCATATGCTTTTTCAGGAGTATATCCTTTTCCTACAAGAACTCCCATTAGAATAAATTCTTGAAGAATGTGAGTAGCATTTATTCCTCTTTCAACATCCTCTAATCCTTCATTTACCAAAAATTCGGTGTACCGTACCCACTCATCTGGAGTCTTGCCAGAAATAATGGTATTTCCATTGCTGTGACTGTTACTTTGTTCCATAGCCATCGCATCAGCTTTAGTAGGATGAACAGTGCCAAATGGGTGGTTAGGCGGAGCATATATCGAATAGAGCTTTAATGGAATGTTACCTGTATTTGTTAGATTATGCCATGTTCCTGCAGGTATCATGATTGCAGAATCATCATACACATTCCTTTGGAAGTTTAAATTATCCTTACTCTTGCCCATTTGAGTAATCCCCTGACCCTGTTCAATACGTAAAAACTGGTCAACATCAGGGTGAATTTCTAGTCCAATATCTTCTCCGGGATTCAGACTCATTAATGTAACCTGCAAATGATTCCCAGTCCATAAAGCAGTACGATACGTATTGTTTTGTTTCGTCGCCTCATTAATATTAGTTACAAATGAGTTTGGTCCATAATCCCTTAACACCATTCTATTATTACTATTGAAAGCATTATAAGAATCAAATTGATTTGCATGATTTATCTCATTAGGATAAGTCCAATTATTCCATTTTTCATTACAGTTATACATCGGAACATTGCCATAGGGTCTTTGATATGGATGATAATACATTTTCTTCAATCCCTTCACGATTTATCGTATTATCATATGCTACTGTTTTGGGAACGTCCCTAATCAAAATTGCAAATGACGGCGATTTCGCTCATTCTAAAAAACAAAAAGCCGAATCAAAGTTCAGCTTAAAAAAATGTTGTTGTTCAGATTGGTTCCTAAATTTAAAATGCCTTTCCGAAGGAGGTTTAAAGTGTTCTTTTCGGAACCAATTTGTTAATCTATATGATTCTTTGTTTGATTGCCGTGTACCTTTTTTTTTATTTTTCATAAAATACAGAGAGAACTTCGAATAGGAGGGTTAATGGATGACGAACGGCCAATTTAATCTAATCAATTCCAATTCAAATAACCGTGATGCTAATTCCTCTTCAAATAATGAAATTACTGTGGCAAAATTAGCTGTCCTTGGTGGATTACTAGCTACAATAGGTGATGGCATCTCTACACTGGCTGCAGTCCTTGCGCTAGAAGAATTGCAACAAACACAAAATAACAGTAACAATAACAACGATAGAATAAGTGAACTAGAAAAACAGATTAAATACTTAACAAAAGAAATCAATCAACAAAAAAATATGAGGAGATAGAAGAGTACGTTACTATTCCAATAGTAGTACCCCTCCGATCTCCTATAATTTACAATGCTATTGATGATGGAATTTAATCAAACTAACATTCTCTCCCAGAAGCGATGGGCAGCAATTGCCTCCACAAATTCCCCGATGTCAGTCCCTACGATTACTCCCGGTTTTCCTTTAAAATCATTTATCTCCAGCCATTTGATCCCTACACCCGTCGCACCAATCGGCTTATAGTGTGAGAATGCTTCATCAATGAAGTAGGCTGCATCCTTGTTAAACTTTTTATTTTTGACGCTTCCCCTTACCATATAGACAGCATCAAATAACACCGACTTTGCAGTTAAAAAGGTATGTTTAGCTCTTAACTTAACTCCATTTGTACCCTGCACGGTTCCAATATTTTCACTGATGATTTCCGGCATAAGACCTTCTGTCATTAGGCTGTCTAACACATATTTCACCTCTGGACCATTGAATCCATCGGTTAGTATTACAGCGACCTTCCGTGTTTTTGCAGTTTTTGGGGTGTTTTCTTGACTGAGAGCCGGGGAAGATTTTGTTATAGTCGAACCGTCCCCTTTTGGGGGATTGGCCCCGACATTTACTGCAAATGCGGTCGCTAATTCCAGACTCACATTGGCAAACATATCCACCACCTGCTGTTTTACCGATTCGCTTTTGACTTTCCCCAGTTCGAAGCTGAACGCTTCAATGATATGCATTTTTTCAGGTAAGCTCATGCTGTTCCAAAATAGGGTGGCCTGAGAAAAATGGTCTGCAAAACTCTCACTTCGTGCGCGAATTTTCCGACCTTCAACCTTTTCCTGATAGGAGGCATATCCCCCTTCGCCCTCACTTACAGGGGCAGGGGTGTCACCAGCCAAAGAGTTTCGATGATAACTCACTTTCCCGAGATTGATGGTCTGGCGATGGTAGCCCTCGCGTTGATTGTTATGGAACGGTACAACCGGTCTGTTAATTGGTATTTCATGAAAGTTAGGTCCGCCCAGACGGATTAATTGGGTATCTAAATATGAAAACAGGCGTCCCTGCAATAATGGATCATTGGTAAAATCGATTCCGGGTACAACATTGCCCAAATGAAACGCAACTTGTTCGGTTTCGGCAAAGAAATTGTCTACATTCCGATTTAGAGTCATCTTCCCAATAATAGTTACTGGAATGTCTTCTTCCGGCCAAAGCTTTGTTGCATCCAGTATGTCGAACCCGAGACTGAATTCGTCCTCTTCGGCAAGAATCTGAACGCCCAGTTCGTATTCCGGGAAAAACCCTTTTTCAATCGCACCCCATAAGTCATTACGGTGAAAATCTGGATCGATGCCTGCCAGTTTATGGGCCTCATCCCAGACGAGGGAATGCGTTCCTAATGCCGGCTTCCAATGGAATTTCACAAAATGGGCTTTCCCATGATCATTGACAAGGCGGAACGTATGGACGCCAAATCCTTCCATCATCCGGAAGCTTCGTGGAATGGCACGATCTGACATAATCCACATAATCATATGTGCAGATTCCTGGTTATTCGCGACAAAATCCCAAAACGTGTCGTGGGCAGTGGAGGCTTGCGGGATATCATTATCAGGCTCCGGTTTGAAGGCATGCACGACATCCGGGAATTTAATGGCATCCTGTATGAAAAAGACAGGGATATTATTTGCAACTAGATCATAGTTTCCTTCCTCCGTATAGAATTTAGTCGCAAACCCTCTGGCATCTCGAACCGTGTCCGCAGATCCGCGAGCTCCATTGACAGTAGAAAATCGGACAAATACGGGAGTCTTTTTGGATGTATCCTGCAGGAACTTCGCCCTTGTATACTTTTTCATGCTTTTGTATAACTGAAACTCCCCATGCACGGCAAAACCACGAGCATGAACGACCCGTTCTGGAATTCGCTCGTGGTCAAAGTGCGTTATCTTTTCGCGAAAATGAAAATCCTCCATTAGGGTCGGGCCCCGTTCACCCGCCTTTAGGGAAAATTCATCTTCTGACACTTTTAACCCTTGATTGGTTGTAAGTGTCTTGCCTTTATCATCAACCCGAAAAGAATCTAATTGCTCGTCTTTGCTGTTCTTCCTACTATCATTAAGCTCATCGGCCATCTAAATCCCTCCCCATTACTTAAAATGGTATGAGTTACCCTCGGGAATTATTCATAACGGTGTGTATCAGTAATAGAGCCAATCGGTATTTGGTATAGACCTTAGTATCTAACTTTTTATGTAATGAAAACTATAATGAATAGATATCAGTTATAAGGGATCTGGCCGTTGCTAGTTCCATTCTTACGTTTGTCGTATCCTCCTCTTTTGCGGCTGCAATAATGTTATTGATGCTTTCATTTAATCGCTCATATTCCCCTTCATCGCCGAGCAACTGTAATTTCCATTTGTTATCTTCATAAATACTTTTCAGTTGATCGGCCTGTAGTGTAATTTGTTCCCATTTCGGATGGTCCAATGCCTGTTCAAGCTGATCCATGTGGTCAAAAAAGAAATCTCCGCCAATTTTAGTAGCACATCCAGAAAGCAGGATGAATAGCGACATATAGATAATGGTTTTCTTTATCAATGATATTCCTCCCAACAGTGTGAATAATATTACCTATATTGCCCAATAATGGAGAAAGATTACATAATAAAAATGCCGATAGGGGAAATTTGTCATGCCCGAACTTGTAGTAATTTTGATTCGATCAATAATTGCATTTCTGTTGTTGTTAATTTTGACCCGAATTATGGGGAAAAAACAAATTTCTCAGCTCACTTTTTTCGATTATTGTGTGGGGATTACAATCGGATCCATTGCCGCAACCATGTCTGTCGATCAGAATGTCAAAGCACTAAACGGAGTTCTGTCATTAATTGTATGGGGACTTTTTCCAATCATCCTGGCATATGTGAGTTTGAAGTCTATGTGGTTTACAAAATTGATAGATGGTAAAGCAACGATAATGATAAAAAACGGTGAAATACTGGAAAAGAATTTGAAAAAGAATCTTTTTACCATGGATGAATTGATGCTATCACTCCGGGAAAAAGGGGCTTTTAAGGTTTCTGATGTGGAAATGGCCATCTTGGAGACGAACGGCCAGCTTAGTGTCATGCTGAAGACAGATCAACAGCCGGTTACACCTCATACATTAGGGATTCCCGTCGAGCAGGAACATGGGCCAACCATTCTAATTATGGATGGTCAATTGCTTGAAAAGGGATTGAAGGAACGCGGTTTTTCCAAAGAATGGTTACTAGGTGAGGTACAGAAGCAAGGGGCTGAGGGTTTCAAAGAGGTATTCCTTGCCCAGATAGATTCTCGTGGGAATGTATATGTAGATTTATATGAGAATAAAGAAAAACGTCATATAGCTGAAGAAAGGCCACTGCAGGGCGCAATCTTGAAAAAAATACAGGCTGATTTGGAAAGCTTTTCGCTGCAGACAGATAATCCAGAGGCCAAAAAGTTATATGCAGAGCAGGCAGCTAATCTTCAAAAGACAATCGATTCGATAATACCGTATTTGAAGTAACGGCTATCCTGATATCTACAAAAAAATTGTGGCCACAGAGTTTCGCAATACAATGCTTCTTGTTATCATTCCAATCTACTTTTATTTTACCATTAACATTCAGAATACCCTATAAAATCAGGTAAATAAATGATTGATGATTACTTATAATAAAACGCACACTAAATTGCGCACTTACTAAAAATGACTACCAAATCAGCATACAATTTGGTAGTCACTTTCACTCACATTTTTAATGTTTGCGATAGGTAACGGAATCCGTTGGTATTATTAACCATCCCTGAAACTCACTTCGGAAGCCACTCCCCATATCGCTTCATACTAATATTTTGCGTATATTCATCCAAATCCCTCAATTGTTTCACAACAGTAGCTACATCTAACCCTTCAACAATTTCATTGATCGCTGCGACACCAGATTTGGCATAGGCTTTACGCTCATCTGCTGTTTTCAGTAATGGTGTATATAAGTGGTCGGAAGCATGGTCAAAATAATAGCCAACCGCACCGGATTGTAGTGCATATTTTCCAAGGTCTGATGCTGGATTGTCCGCATTTGCCTTCATTACTTTTTCCACATCATAGCTAACCGAATTGGACTCTGGTACGTTAAGTGGAACATCTTCCAATCTGCCTAAAATGTCATAGGCACCTATTGCCATATCATTGAACTTCTCAAAGAAGTTAAACGATAAATCTTTCACAGTTCCAATCGTCACCATTAAGTCCATATAAAGAATAGGTGCTTTGGTTCGATCAAAAAAGTCGCGGATCATTGGACCAACTGTTAAATATGCTGGTCCATGTAAAGTAACATAAACTTGTCTCCTGAATCCTTGATTAAGTAGTGACTGTGCAATTCGATCTAAGTATGCTGCACCATCTTTTGTTGTCATTTGTACGGTCCCACGTCCAGTAGGAGTTGCTCCTGCAAAGAAATATGGGAGATTATGAAGAACCAGTCCATCCGCAGCTTCCGCCATTTTCAATGCAAACGCTTCTGCCAAAACCGTTTCTGAATCTAGTGGCAATGCGCCATGTGTTTCTGTTACGCCGACTGGAATAAAAATAAGATTATTTTTATCTAGATACGCTTCTACTTCCCCGTTTGTTAATTTCGATAAAAATCTTGTACGCATGTTTATCTCTCCTATCTATTTATTGCTAGAGGAAGCCTACGAATAGATTCCTCTAGCGTAAATGAATTATGATGACTTTCTTCTTAATTCTAGCTCCTCATACATCGCATTTGTCTTCTTACCGTTTAAGTTAAAGATGAACAATAAACCAATCAACATGAGTGCAAACGCGATAATTGGCAAGCCATTGTACATACGAAGAACACCTTCTGCCACTTCTTGTGATTGCGAAGTAGATCCAGTAGCATATCCTACCCAACCGAGGGAATAACTACCTAATGCAGATCCAACCCCCATACCGACTTTACGGGAGAAGGAATAAATCGAATAAAGCGTTCCGTCATATCGTTTTCCAGTTTGCATCTCTGTATAATCCAAAGCATCTGCTACAAGTGCCCAAACAATCATAACAAAAACACTATTCGCTAGCATGCCGATATTATAAACCGTAATATAAAGATAAACGTTTTCAATTGTTAACAAGGTTAGGAATGCCATTGCAATGATACTAAAAGTAGATGTTGCAATCACTAGATTACGCTTTCCAAATAATTTCACTAATTTTGGTAGGAAAAGGAACAAGATTAACATAATCCCTATTTGTACAAAGGAGTTAATCGTAAAGGCACTTGGACTACCAAAGTACTCTGCAAATACAATCGGTGCTAATTGGGTTACCCCATTGATAACAATTAACGAACCAACAGAAGCAACCATCATCCCGACTAATTGTCTATTTTTCAGTGCTGCTGTTAAAGCATCTTTAAATTTATAGTCTATTTTCTTACCAACTGGATTGTCATCTCTTACACGTTCCGTTGAAAGCTTCACCAGACCTGTGTAAGCAAGCAATGAACAAACCGCAAAGACAATCGAGATAATAAAGAATGCATCTGGAATTATTGCACCATTACTATCATAGATAAACATTGGTACGAAAGAAAGTGCCCCAATTCCAACAATCAATCCACCAACCGCACGTGCACGCGATAATTTTGTACGTTCAATTGGATCTTGCGTAATAACCGCTGCAAGTGATCCATAAGGAATCGAATCCGCAGTATAAGCGATGCCGTAAAATAAGTACACAAAGACTACCCAAACATGAGTCGCCGTTGTACCCCAACTTGATACATCTGCAAACGCTAACAATACTGCTGCAGCTAAGAACCATTTGGATATACTAATATATGGTAAGAACTTGTCCCCACTTTTACCGATTTTCCAGCGGTCTGGAATGCTTCCCATCATAACATCGGTAAACGCATCAAAGACTCTGGAAACTAAGAATAAGGTCCCCATGAAGTATGGACTAACTCCTAACACGGAGGTTGTAAATAATAGAAAGAAACCTCCTATATATAAATTAACAAAGCTACCTCCAATATCTCCTAAAGCGTAGCCTACTTGGTCTCGCACGCCAAACTTTCTCTGTTTCATCTTGAACCCTCCTGTTAATAGTTAATTTTTCTATCTACGCGTGTTTATTACTTTGTTTTGTATATAAAGTAATAAACATTTGATATGAAAGCGCTTAAAATCTATAAGACTATTATATTGTAAATGCTTACATAAGTTTTAATCTAAAATTACCTATTTTTATACTAAAATTGCATTTTAATATGAAAAGGAAACCAAGACGCAAAACAAACTATTCCTCCAAACTGTTTAAATGTGCTTTCCTGAAGGCTTTTGGCGTAACTCCTTCTTCTTTCTTAAACATTTTAGAAAAATACTGAGAGTTACTAAATCCAACCATGATAGCAATATCTGTCATCGAAAGATTTGAATGAATAAGCAGCTCTTTTGCTTCTTTTATTCGCTTTTGATTACGCAAATGGCTAATCGTAGTCCCCTTCTCTTTCTTAAACGCACGCATAAGGTGGGATGGGTGGACGTGTAAATCATGCGCCATCTCTTCTATCAAAAACTCTTCAGCAAAGTTGGCCTCAATATAGTGAATAGCTTTATCCACGATACTAGGATTCGTGATTTTGTCGTAACGAATGGAGGGGTCTGCATATTCATCAATCATGTTCAGATGGATCGTATCAAGTTTAGAAATTTGCTCGGTATGCTCAATCATAATTGCATACTTTTCCGAGATAAAGTGGGATTGCGCAGCGTTGAGCCCTCCTTTTTCAGCACAATAACTATAAAGGGAATTATGTGACAGTAGGAAATTCTTATAAGAACGAAGCATGTTCCCAGGTACGCGTTTAAAAATATTCAAGGAATCCTCTTTCAAGACCTTCAATATTTCCTGCTTATAGTAGTCTATTTTCTTTGTATCGCAAGTTAGAATTGCTTGAAGAAAAGCTTCTCTACTTTGATGATCCTGTTCAATTCTTTGATTCATGGGGCTGCTATTCACTTCCATAGATATATTCTCCCTGCTATATGGTTGTTTAAATAAAACGATCTTTAATTGTCTATACACATATTACAATAAAAACCCTAACTAGATGCATAGAAACATAATAACGGGAATATAAAAGAGAAAAATATTAAATAGCTATTGAAAAGCAATATGTATAGATGTTTTTAATAACGCATCTTGGCTTTTAAAAGGATGGGGATAAGGCCAATAGGGGAGTTCACCACCGTTTAATACTTTAAGGTGTGGGGGACTGCACTTGAAGCTGTTGTCGATATTTCCCAGGAAATGAAAAATATATTACCATTACTTGTCTAAATTTGGTGAAGCCTTGAGCTTACTAGTTGAAAAAGAGTCCCACCACGACATAATGCTGCCTCTTTATTTTCTTCTTGAATACGAATTTGGTTCAAATGTACTTTTAATTTATAGACTTCCTCTATATTGGATGGGGAAAGAAGCAGGTTAATTTTGTTATAAAATCCGTAACCAATTTAACTTGTTCACCTAATTCCCTGTTAAGCCGGGAAGCTAGTTGATGCACATATATATCTAGATATTGGAAATCAGTCCTTTCCTTAGAAACTTCTTGAAAATTGGTGCCAGTCCCCCACCGCTTTGGTGACCGTGTAGCAGTTGAACCAATCATTTATTGTGAGAATGTGAATACGGAGCTGGAAACTATAATCTTTGTGAGGTGGCAAATGCCGCCTTCTTAGGTTTAAAGTACAATTGGGGGCTTTGCCGAGTTTGTGGTTACAGAAGCATATCGATTGCATAAATTACCGGAAAGCGTGTCACTTGTAGAAGGTGCACTTGTTGAACCGACAGCAGTAGCGTACCACGCGGTTAAAAAGAGTGGACTTAAAGTAGGACAGACTGTAGCGATTTTTGGAGCAGGCCCAATCGGATTGTTAACTCTATTATCTGCTCAAGCAGCTGGAAAAATAGATGTTAAAAAAGTAATGACGAACAGGTAATAATGGATACTCTCATTGAAGATGTTCTTGAGTTATTACTTGTCCCCGCGGACCCACGATTAATACCCTACAATTTATTTTGGACTCACCAAAATCTTCGCCTGACTCTTATCTCCAATAATCCACTCTAGTTTAAAGTAATGGGCATTTAACTGGCGAATCATTTTATCTTTAACTTTCTTTATTGCCGTTCTATTTGTTAAAAAGTAGTTGAAGCTAGTTAAAAAATATTCTATCTTTCCAATCCAGCAATTCCAAATCCACCTGGACCAGCGTGGGTAGAGATCATCGCACCGGCTTGCATCCATTTAATATTTTCAAATCCATGTTCTTTTGCGATATTGGTCATTTTCTCTTTAATACTTTCATCAAGGCCGATGGAGTATATTAAATAAATACCTTCTTTATTTATATCGTATTGATTTAAATATTCATGTATTAGTTTTTCTGAAACCATGCTCATTTTTCCACGGTATTTTTTGGTAGAAACAAGTTTTCCATCTATTAATTCAATACGAGGCTTGATTTTTAACAGTGCACCTCCTAGATAAGCAAGATTACTTACCCTTCCACCCGCTTTTAAGAACTCTAAACTACCTGGAACAAAAGCTAGCTTCGATTTCGGAACGATGGATTCAATTTTTTCTACTAAGGATTCAGGTTCAATCGTAGATTCTCTCTCCAATAAGTCTACTGCATACATCACAACTGCAGCTAATCCTCCTGTTACATTTAACGCATCAATGAGGTAAATATCATTCATCTCTTCCGTTGCAATCATTGCATTTTGAAAAGAAGAAGATGCCTTCGAAGTATATCCAATATGTATAATGACACAACCTGGATCGTTCGCTTTTATTTGCTTAAAGAACTGCTCATATTCATGGACATTCGTTGCGGTTGTAGAAGGAATTTTTTTCGTTTGCTCATGGTATTTATATATTTCTTCTACCGGCAACGAACCGTCTAAATAATCTTTTCCGTCCATAATAACGTGCATCGGTACCACTTGAACCGCATGTTTCTCAACCACTTCAATTGGTAAATCTGCTCCGCTCTCCGTTGTTAAAATAATTCTATTCATTTATCTAACCCCTTTCGTTATAAAAATCCCTTTTTAAACAAACCTTCCAAATTATTCAATAACCTAACCCAATATTATCATAATTTTAAAAATATAGTTCAGACGATCGGAAATCTTGCACCATATTTTAGCAGCAGAACCAGATCAGACAAGAAGAACTCAGTGGATAACAGAAACGTCCACTCGAGTTCTTCTTGTTCTTTATTATTTATATCTAGAATGTGTTGTCTTCTTCGACTCTTTCAACTTTAATTTTTCCGTCATTTTTTCATTTCTTGCGGCTTTATAGAATGAAATAGCCATAAGCAGAATGACAAAGGAAAATGGAAATGCCGATATGATCAGCATGTTTTGTAGTCCTTGTGTCCCACCAAAATAAACGATAATCGCGGCCATAGCGGAGAGTATAATTCCCCACGTGATTTTCACGCTTCCTTTCGGCGAAACCGAACCTCTGGAGGTTAACATTCCTAATACAAATGTGGCAGAGTCCGCTGATGTAATAAAGAAGATCGCGATAACAAAAATGGTGATAAATGACATCAGTGCTCCCAATGGGTATTCCTGCAGTACACCAAACGTAGCTGTTTCAATTGCCAAGTCCGAAATAACCGCAATGCCATTTTGCTCAATATTCAGTGCGGACACCCCAAATACCGCAAAGAAAATAAAACAAATAATCGATGGAACGAACAATACACCAATCATGAACTCTTTAATCGTACGACCGCGTGAAATACGCGCAATAAAGATTCCTACAAATGGGGCCCAAGAAATCCACCATGCCCAATAGAAGATTGTCCAGGCATTAATCCAGCCTCGTGCCTCCTCATCTTGAGGTGCCAAGTTAAAACTCATCTCAAAGAAATTAGTGATATAGCTCCCAATTGTATCGACGAACATATTTAGAATATAGATGGTTGGTCCTACGAGAAAGAGCATTCCCAATAAAATAAAACCAAGACCCATATTTATATTACTTAAATATTTGATTCCTTTATGTATACCGCTCCACGCTGAAACAGTGAAGAGAACCGTGGCAATGATCAATACAATTAACTGCGTGCCGTAATTCCTAGGAATATCGAATAAGTAATTAAGTCCAGAATTAATTTGGGCGGAACCAAACCCAAGTGTTGCAGCAACTCCCATTACCGTTGCAAATACTGCCAGAACATCAATAAGCGTTCCAATCCAACCTTTCATTGCTTTTTCTCCAAACAATGGAACCAGTGTCGCACTGATCAATCCTGGATAGTCTTTATGGAATTTAAAATAAGCTAGAACGAGCGCTACAACAGCATAAATGGCCCATGCATGAACACCCCAATGAAAAAAAGAATATTGAAGGGAATCATTAATCGCTTTTGCGGACCCTGCTTCTGCATTGGGTGTATTCGTAAATGCGTGCGAAATTGGTTCCGCGGTGGTCCAAAATACCATCCCCATCCCCATACCAGCACTAAATAACATCGCAAACCAGCTCATTAAGTTAAATTCCGGTTTTTCACCATCCTTTCCCAGCCTTATATCTCCAAATCGAGAAAAAATTAAGTAGATACAAAATACCAATAAGACCACGACGAGTAATAAATAATACCAACCAAAATTATTTGAGAAAAAAGTCGTCACGGACTCTGATACGTTCTCCAAATTTACAGGTGCAATAGCGCCCCAAATAAGAATAATTAAACAAAGAGCAACACTCCATAAAAAAACGGGCGTAATGCTTTTCATGTCTTCCTCCTCCTTCTTGTAAAATGATTTCGTGTATCTAGTATGATACCCTTAAGGAGAGAGTGTAAACAAGAAATTGATTCTGCAGTTTTGATAGATATAGGTATTGAATAAAAAGGTAATATGGAAAAGGAATATGCTTAGGACACAGTCCCTACCTATTTTAAAGGCGTGGGGGACTGGCACTTAAACTATATTAAATTCATATATATATATTTTCTATTTCACTCAAATGATTCCATCAATTCATTGCCACGAACTAACATATTAGAAATAAATCCGTCCTCATTTATATTTACTTCACCAGTTACATTCACCACCTGTTCATCACTATCTTCTTTTTGATACTGTACCTCCAATGAAAATTTATAAATATTATCATTTACCTCGGATGTTTCCAAGTCGATACGATTGAGGTTTAGCTGATAACCATTTCGATACGCATTACTTAAAAACGTAAAACCGTATGAAGAAATATAGGAAGTATAGCTCTCTTCTATAAAATAAGGCTTGAATTTCTCTGATGTATACGAATTTAATTCTTCGAATGCTGACTCAATATCTTCCATCTCATCTTCATCACTATGAATGTCATTCCATATTTCTATCAATTTCTGTTCTGGTCCTGTGAATGAGTGCTCCAATACTGTTTCTATGGTAGCAATATTTTCATCCAGTGGTTCAGTCTCCGTATTTGGAGAACAACTTGCGACGAACAAAACAAGGCCCACCAAGAGGATAACAATAAATCTGGAAATAACTTTCTTCATAATTATTTGCCCCCTTATAATTAAGTATGGTCCAGGGGGACAGGAACCTTGGACCACTTGTAAGGATAGTTATTTAATTATAAACATGAACAATGGGTGCATTACCATATTACAGAAAAAAATATATTGAAAGCTACATTTTCATAGAAATAGGTGTTCTTGATGTTGGATTGAATTGAATTGAATTTGATGGAAAAGAAAAAGTGAAATCTACAGAGATTAAACTATTATTTTCCTAGAAAACTTGGTTGACAGGCAATGGCCCGGGGTTCCTGTCCCCATGGTCCTTTGTCGTGCCTAATTTATAATAATTAGGTACTACGCCAAAGTACTTTTTGAATATTTTTAAGAAATAACTTTTATTCTCAAATCCTAACATATAAGCTATCGTTTCAATCGATTTATTTGTGCTCACAATGATTTCCTTCGCTCGTTCCATTTTGGTTCGATTGACAAAATCAATGAAATTCTCATTCGTATCTTTCTTATACATTCTACTAAAATAACTTGGATTCATATGGAGATATACTGCGACATCTCCTAATGTTATTTTTTTATCCAAGTTCATCAATACATACTTCTGCGCTCTTAGAATCTCGGGTCTTGTTGATACACCTTGACCTTCTTCTAGCTTTCTCATCATGCTTTTCAGATTCGCAATAAACAAGTATTCGAGCTGTTCAATTGTTTCCGTATCACTTATTTTTTTGTTAATAATAGAAAGGATACTAGATTCATCATTTATCATAGAGTGTGTCATTCTCTCCATATCTAGTATTAAATGAGCTGTCCAGCTTTTAACTAGTTGTGGGTCGTATTGTTTGACTTTAAAAATTCCCATCCATCCTTTAATTGCATCTTCTAAGGCACCTTCATTCCCTTGTACAATGAATAGTTTAATTTCCTCTGAGGCGTCTGTATAGTCCACAAAAATGTTCTCCACTGTAAAAGGTTCTTTTCCTATTCTTCCTATAGACCCATGATTCATATAAAATCTTTGATCGATATTATTCGTCAAGAACTTCAGTTCACTAGAAAGCTCATAAGGAAATACTGTGATACTTCCAGTAATGGTGGTTAAGCTAACTTTCAAAAACCGTTTTAATATAGCATTTATTTCCTTAATGGAATGACGAACCACTTCTAGTGAAAGGCTTTCGTTCTTTGTTTCAGGGAAATATAATATAAAAAACATAGAATCTTTGTAAGCTACAGTAAAACTATTTCCTGCTTTGTTTAATACTTCACTAATCAAGTTGTCTATTGCAAACTTAAGTAAACTCGATGAAGTAAAATAAGATTTTTGTCTTTGATAATGATCAATAAAACATAGAACAGGAACGCAATTTTTTTGATAAAATTCATCTTTATGTTGATGGAACCAATCTTTTATATCCTTTTCGTTTCCATTCAATAAAACCTCTAGCGTCCGGTTTCTTAAAGATTTTATATTTTCTCTTATCATCCAGTTTGTTTCTTGAGACGACTGTTTTACTTTATCCAGTTTTTCTTTTAATCTCGTTAATAACTTGATCATGTTATCGATATCTATACTTTCTTTTAAAATATAATCAAAGGAATGTAGTCTGATAGCTTCTTGCGCCATTGAAAAATCATCATGACACGTTAAGAAAACCGACTCAAAGTTGTGATTTATCTCCCTTACATTTTTAATAAGCTCAATCCCATTCATAAATGGCATACCGATATCTGTAATAATAACATCTGGGGCACCTTCTTCTTGTACAATATGGAATGCCTTTTCTCCATCCTGGCATAAAGAAGTAACATGAAATCCTAATTCAGCCCAAGGTATCGCTTGATTAAGAAATTCTAATACCGGATAATCGTCATCAACAAGCATCACTTTATACATTCCATGATCCCCCCTAAAGTTTAGGTATATATAATGTAATCGTAGTTCCTTCCAAATGTTGACTGTCTATATTCATTTGGAATCTCTCACCATAAATCAATAACATACGCTGATAGACATTCGTTATTCCAATTCCAGTAAATGAAGATTTGTTTCGATCAATCTTATTCGTAGGATTTGCAACAGATAAACCCTTTTTCAATTCTTGTAATTGTACCGGAGGGATTCCTTTACCATCATCTTGTATCCGAATAGTAATAAAGTCATTCGCTTCCAGAACATGGATAGAAATTGTCCCCTTGTTTGCATCAAATCCATGGATAATCGCATTTTCTACTAGCGGTTGTAGAATAAATCTAGGAACATCTTCATCTAATAAATCTTTTTCTATATGTTTAACAATCTCTATATCCCCTTGACGTCTAAAATTCATTAGTTTCACGTAGTGCTCAATGGTTTCTATTTCTTTCTCTAAAGGTATAAATTCATTATTTCTATTTATCGTCATTCGTAACAAATGAGCAAGAGATTGAATTAAATTAGCCGTTTCTTTATCCCCTTTTAAAAAAATCTTTAATCGAATGGAATTTAAAATGTTAAATAAGAAGTGGGGATTAATTTGTGCTAAAAGCATTTCAAGTTCTGCTTTATGCTTACTATCCTCTTCTTTTTTAATTCTTTTTATCATTTCCTCCACCTTATCAATCATCATGTCTAACGAAGTACCTAATTGCTTTACGTCGCCTTTCCCTCTTATTTCAGAGCGAATATTAAAATTACCATTTTCTACTTCTCCCATAACATAGCTTAATCTAGAAATAGGCTTTGTTAATTCATTTACAATGAGAATTAGTATTATTAAGAAAATAGCGAAGAAAGATAATTGCCATAGAAAACGGGTATTTGTAATGGTAGAAACATCTCCGATAGCGCTCTCATAAGGAATCATACTGACTAGTATCCAGTTGGAATAGCTTAGTGGGTAATCCACCAACAAATATTTTTGTTGATCTAGTTCCTCGATAGAGTACTTATTATCCTTTAAATGATTAGGATTAGGAAAGGGCTTCTGAATAAAGTCTTTATTTTGATGAGATATAATCACTCCATCTGAATTTACTAACATAAATTGCTGTCCCTTAAATGTTGTTTGTTCAAATAGCGAGGATAATTCTTCTTCACTCATACTAATAATAGCGCTTGCATTTTCCTCATGTGTTAATCTCACATTTCTTACAATCGAAATTAGATAAGGATTTCTTTCTTTGTCAGTTTCCGAATAATTGGAATGTGATCCAACCCATTTCGTTTCTAAATTAGTAGTAGCCAACTGCTTTTGAAACCAAGCTTTATTCATTAAGTTTTGATAATTAATGGAGTGATTTGAATAAACAAAACCATTATCTAAAACAATGGCAATATAAGAAGGGGCTAATAGATTCGTAATTCCTTCTAAATTTGTTTTTACTCTTATGTGATCTAGTGCATTTGATTCGGGAGTAGACCCATACTCATCATGACGATTTATATTATTCTTTAAAATGGAATGCAATTCATTATTAAATTGAACATAATTTGAAATATATAATAATTGATCCAATTGTTTTGTAATATTTTTATCTAAACTATGTAGCGTACTTTCAGTTTGGGCAACCGATTTCTCGATTTGTTCAATTTTAATTTGTTCATTTGTTAAAATGAGAGTAAGTATTGAAGGTATGAGTAAACAAACAACCGATGCAATCACTAGTCTATTTCTAAGTGACATTTCTCCAAATATACTAATAATTTTACTCATATGCTTACACCTCAGCTGCTCTTAAATTAAAATGATAGAGAGAAAGAATGCTACTTTCTCTCTATCATATCATAGTTGTAAGTCAAATTAATTACTATTTATTAGCATCAATAACGTCTTCTACAGAATTTTTTGCATTTTCCATTGTTGTATCTAAATCTTGTTCTCCTAGTAGATATCTCTCCGCTTCTGCATTATATGCATTATATACTTCTGTCATATAACCTGCTGGTAAAAATTGTTCAGTAGGTACTGAGTTTTCTATCGTGTATTGTAATGATTCAACATCCACAGCATCTGGATTAGAAGTAGTAGACGCTAGATTTGTTAATACTTCTTTTAAATCTGTCTCCGTCCAAGCAGGAATTGATTTATTTTGAACGAGCATTCCTTCCGTTGTCATCCATCTGATAAATTCGTAAGCCTCTTCTTTATGGTCAGAGTTATTACCAATAGACATGACGTCTGCTGAAGAGAATGCATAAGAGGGATCTCCTTCATTGTTTTTAGGCCATGGAGCCCAAGCGATAGGAAATTCCGGATTAAATCCACCCCACTCTGTAACCATGTAACTTGAGATTGGAGTCATACTTGCTTGTTCACTGAAAAATTGCTGTCTATAGTTTAATTGTTGAGAAATGATGTTTGCATATGGTTCAGAAGATTTATCTTCTTGTTCCAGTTCATAGCGCAATTTTAATGATTCAGCGATTGTTGGATCATCCATATTAGATGAACCATCGGCTTTGATTAGTAAATTTTCATCTGCTTTACCTAGTACTTTCAATACGTGGTAAAACGTAGACCAAGTGTGTAAGTATGAACCATAACGATCATTCGTTGTTAACTCATTAGCATAATCTTTATATTCTTCCCAAGTCCATTCTGTTGGAACTTCTAAACCTGCATCATCTAAATGGTTTTTATTTAACATAATTAAATAGGTATTATATTTAGATGGTAGACCATAGTAAGACCCATCTGATGAAGCTGATGAAGCAGCCATATTATATACTTCTTCAACATTAATCCCTTCATTTTCTAGGTAAGTGTCAATAGGTTCAATCATACCTGCTGAAACCCTTTTTGATAGATGCTCAGAAGAAGAAGTCATTAATACATCTATCTTTTCTCCAGCAGCTGCATCCAAGTCTAATTTTTGTAGATAATCATCTGAAGACATATTTTCTACTAATACCTTTAAATCAATCTTTATGTCTGGATGTGCTTCCTCAAATGCTTTAATGGTCTCTTCCCAGTTTCCATTTTCTTCATTAATCCACGTGTAGAATTTCAACGTTGTCTTTCCATCTTCTTCTTCTCCACTTGTTGATTCGCCTCCATTGCCACAAGCGGCCAGAAAAGCAACCATCATTGCAATTATAAATAATATTAGCTTTTTACGTATCATTTCTATCTCTCCCTTTTATATGTTTTTTACCCTTTCACACTACCCATTGAAATGCCTTCAATAACTTGTTTTTGCCCTACGATAAACACAATTAATAATGGTACAATCGCAGATACTGCTGCGGCCATCATTAAGGAGTATACGGATCCATGTGCATCCGCAAACTGCTGGATTCCGATTTGAATCGTGTAAAGAGATTCGGATCGTAAGAAGATTAACGGATTTTGATAATCATTCCAAGTCCAAATAAATCTTAAAATAGCATAGGTTGCAATTGCCGGTTGGACCAATGGAAGTGCTATACTAAAGAAGGTTCTAAAGTGACCTGCTCCATCCATTTTTGCAGATTCAATAATTTCATCATTTATACTCATAAAAAATTGTCTTAACATAAACGTTCCAAATGCACTAAAACTATTAAGTAGGATTAACCCAAGATGTGAATCGATTAACCCAGCAGTGGAGTATAGTAAATATTGTGGTACTATGATTGCTTGTGGCGGAATCATATATGTAGCTAACACCACTAGGAAAAGTAAATCTCTTCCTTTAAATTTCAATTTTGCAAACGCGTAACCTGCCATACAGGAAAACGTTACAGATACAAAAGTAGTTAATACCGCTACTTTAATCGAGTTCCAATAATAAAGACCGAACGAATTATCACCTAACCATACACTGGAATAGTTTTGTATAGCATTCCATGTAGATGGAATCCATTCAATCGGAAAACTTAATACATCTTTCTCAATTTTAAATGATGCAGATAGCATCCAGAAAAATGGTAATAGGAAAATAATCCCAACGATTCCCATGATAACCGTAGTAATGACTTTAGATGGTTCTAATTTCTTTAGCACAATGCTCCCTCCTTTCGAAATTTTAATAGTTAACCCATTTCTTCTGTCCAAGCCATTGAATAAGAGTAAAGCCAATTAATAGTAAGAATAGAATTACAGCTATTGCTGAAGCATAACCTGTTTTCAATTGTTCGAAAGCTTGTTGGTATAAGTAAAGTACTGGTATATTCGTAGAGTTTGCTGGTCCACCATTTGTTAGTACTTTTACTAAGTCAAAGACCTTAAACGTATGAACAAGACCTTGAATGAGTAGTAAAAAAGTAGTTGGTGTAACTAATGGTACAGTAATTTTTCTAAATTGATACCAGGTAGAAGCCCCATCTATTTCTGCTGCTTCATATAATTCTTTAGGTATATTTTGTAATGCTGCAATATAAAGGATTAATTGGAATCCTATTTGTGTCCAAATCATGATGATCATAACAGATGGTAACGCCCAATTAATATCCGCAATCCATAATGGCGGATTCTCAATTCCTAAAGATAGTAGGATTTGGTTGACAGGTCCAGCTGTTGGATGGAATAACACTTGAAAAACTAATGCAATTGCGACAGTACTTGAGATATACGGCATAAAGTATATTACTTTAAATGTGTCCTTCATATAAACTTTCTTGTTTATAATAACCGCTAAAAGTAAAGACGCGAATAACCCAATTGGTACGACTAATAATAGAAGAAAGTTATTTGCAAGCCCTTTCAAAAATACTGTATCTGATAATAGCGCCGTAAAGTTAGCTAATCCGACAAAATTCGCACCATCCAGACCAGTAACGAAGTTCCAATCTGTCATGCTTAAGAAGAAAGATGCAACAATCGGGAATAGAACTAGAATTGTACTCCCTATTAACATAGGTCCAATAAACATATAGCCTGATAGTGTATCTTTCCATTTTGCAACTTTAGATTTCTTTTCTTTTTCTCTACTAGGTTTATAGTTTTTTGGCGGCTCATAATTATCGTTTTTGTCTAATTCACTAAGTTGTTCCATAAACCTTCACCCCCTTATCTTAAATTCATTATAGTTTTAAGCGCTTTCACTAACAATAAAATATTTTTACGTAATTGAAATTATTTTTACATCTTTTAAACATTTATTGATTAACAGTAATAACACTTAGTATAATTAATATAAATAAAAGAGATTATACCTTATTTCACTACTAGGAAGATTTTCTCTTAATGAGGTGGGATAAATATGTATACGAATGGATTTATGGGCTTCTTCTATAAATTTTCTGATTGGTTTGTAAAACTAGCATATATTAATATTTTATGGATTCTATTTTCTTTGTTTGGACTAATTGTAATCGGTTTCTTCCCAGCGACATTCGCTATGTTTTCTGTTATTAGACGAGTATTAAATAAAGAAGACCTTTCCATTTTTAAAGCTTTTTTGAAGTCATATACTGGAGATTTTCTGAAAAGTAATTTAATCGGATGGTTCATCATACTTGTCTTCTCTATTCTTTATTTTGATCTTACTATAATAGAAGCAACAGAAAACGACTTCTTCCAATTTTTCCAATATCCATTACTAATTATTGGATTTTTGTTTTTTGCTACGGTGTTGTATGTTATACCAACATATATTCATTATGATTTGAAACTATTTGAACTATTTAAGAATTCGTTTGTCATTATGATTGTTAACCCATTAAATACGATTACAATGATTTCTACTATTTTTGTTATTTATTTTGTATCTTATATGATTCCAGGAATCATCCCATTCTTTAGTGGTAGCTTACTAACACTATTCCTAATGATGGCAGCATTAAGATCCTTTCAAAAAATAGAAGATAGTAAAGATCGTTTGGAAACTAAAGCATAGGCTCGGAGTAGATCCAGGGGGATAGGTCCAGGGGGACAGGAACCTTGGACCACTTTTTGTTTGAGTTTCTTTTGTTTTGATGAACAACAAGCATTCTTTTGTAAGTTAAGCACTCTTCCCTGTTGTGGCCTGGGGTTCCTGTCCCATGGTCCATTTGAAAGAAAAAAAAGCCTAATTCCTCCCTACCTTTAGTGAGAATTTGGGCTTATGATCTGCAACAACCACGCTAATGAACAATCTATTTAGTATTTACCAACAAAATATTCTGTCTCGCTTAAATTGACATATCAAATGATAAGAACTCATGCAGTTTTTGTTTATGCTTGTCGAGTATAATCTGTTCGGGCTTGATGCCCTGCTCACGCAGTACTTCAATGTTCTGCATGAGGAATTCGTCGCTGCCGACAACATAGAAGAGTCCATCCTTGTCTGCAGCAAGATTTTTCACTTCTTCATAGTAGTCTTTACGGTTATCTGTGAACTGTGATGTGAACTTCTTGTCAGGTGCGGATTCAAATATATTCGTGAATAAGAAATCTTTTGATGAGTCGATGTTCAGGGAATGAATTTGATTGACGTTATCGGCACGTTCGAAATAATCAAGTACAAGCGGTCTGAAAGTTGCCAGGCCAACACCTGATGACAGCAGGTAAACATTCTTGTCTTCTCTTTTAAGCGGCACATTCGAATGCGTTTTAAATATTGCAACTTCATTACCGACTTCAAGGTTTCTTAAAACCGTTTTAAACTCAGAGCACTGCTCTCTGATGCGTGTTGTGATACCGATTGAATTTGATTGCGGTAACGTGGAGATTGACATATGACGAATCAGGCCGCGGTTTGGTTTATCTCCGGCATTAAAACCTTCAAGTGCCATGTGGGTGTGGGAACCTTCTTCCCATGTAAAGTCTTTCGGACAGTCGAGCAGGTACGTTTTAACCTCAGGCGTTTCTTCAATAATCTTATTTATTTTAGTCCAGTATATTTGCATGATATATTCTCCTTAAACAATTATTATGTTTCGTTACTATCTAATATACAATAATTGATAATAATTCTCAATTAAATGGACTGATTATTTCAGATAATTTATGCTGAAGGTGGTCCACGGGGACAGGAAACTTGGACCATTTTTAATTTTGGACGTTTTTATAAAACTATAAAAATAATATTTTTCAGCTTTGTAAGGATAGTTATATTTATTTATAAATATGAACAACGGGATCGTATTACCATTTTACAGAAAAAAACAAATTGAAAACTACATTTTCATAAGAATGTATGTTCTTGATTTCTTTTGGAATCTATATTATATTATTGGTGAAATGCGGGATGGTGAATTGAATTTAATTGTAGAGAAAAATCCAGAGGGAGAATGTATATAAGTTTAAATCGATGAGGTGATTCATATGGCTAGAAAACCGAGAAAGAGAAGTTATAGTGGAATCTATCACATTATGTTAAGAGGAGTTAATAGACAAACGATATTTGAGGACAATGAAGATAAGTCCAGACTATTGAACACGATAAAGCGATTTAAAGAGAAAGATAAATTCTTAGTACACAGTTATTGTTTGATGGACAATCATATTCACTTGTTAATAAAAGAGAAGGAAGAGACTGTTTCTACGATCATTCAAAAAATCAGCGCAAGTTATGTTTATTGGTATAACAATAAATATGAACGTTGTGGTCATTTATTTTTAGAAAACTTGGCATCCGCCAAGCCTTTTCGGCGAATGCCTTAGTTGCACTTATGCAAGTAAGAAAGTTTATACTTTTTTACTTGCCGAGAAAGATTTAAAAGTGAAAATGTGGAAACGATTCCCTACTTCATAACCGTTCTTCGCTATATCCACCAAAATCCTGTGAAAGCAGGATTAGCACCTCATGTTTTAGACTGTAGATGGACGAGTATACATGAGTATATCACCAAACCCCGCTTCATAGATATTGACTTTGGACTTGAATTGTTTTCCCCGGACAGACCGAAAGCTATCGAGCTATTCACCGAATATATGCATCGATCAAATGATGATAAATGTTTGGATGATCATATAAGCATAAAATTGCCTGATAACGAAATTAGAAGTTATCTAGCTGCATTAGGAGTTCCAAACAGTAGCCTGTTGCAACAAATGGAAAGGAACGAGCGAAATGAAATTCTAGTTCAACTAAAAACATTACAAGGAGTGTCCCATAGACAAATTGCTAGAGTAACAGGAATATCTAAAAGCGTGATTACACGGGCGCATTAAGTTTTAGCGATGGCACGGGGTTCCTGTCCCCATGGACCTCTCTTTTATTGTAATCTATGCATTATATTCAAGCAATGATTGAACCGCATACACATCATAAAGTTATACATCACTCTTAAAGTGTATACAGGTTATGGGCGCAGTTCTGCCCTTAGTAATTTGAATATTCTCAGAGTATAAAAGCCGTATAAAAAGGCTCAGGGTCTATAACGACTGAGCCTTCCTAAATAAGTATTCCATACATTTCTTCCTATACCTTCATAACATCTCTTCGATCTTGATTATCCATTATTTTGTGATCAAAGATATGACCGTTTTCCAGGATAATTGCTGGACGTAATATATCATTTTTCTTTTCCTGACCTGTCATGATAATTGGTAAATACTTCGCTACCTCCGCACTAATTGATTTGGAGGCCGTTTTGTAAAAGATGCTAGGGGTATGATCCACCGCATAATGAAGCACACCGTCCACTTGATATGTCGGCTCTTCAATCGTTGTTGGTCTGCTCGTTTCAATTCCCATTCCCTCATCACAGCTGATATCGATAATCATTGCATCCTGTTTCATTTTCTTTAAATCTTCTTTATAAATAATATGGTCTGTGCGGCTCACATCCCATGTAATTGCATTTACAAGCACATCGTACTTTCCTGCTTCTTTTTGGAATAAATCCTCTGTACGCTTGTCATAAACAGTTACCTCTGCACCTAGTCCAATTAGTATTTTATATGCGCCACGTGCCACATTTCCTCTGCCTAAAACGGCAACCTTTGTATCATACGGCATTTTCCCATAACAGCTGAACGCATGCATGATCGCAGCTTCTCCGGCAATCTCATTATTTCTAAAAAACACATGTCTTCCTTCTTCATTCATATCTTCCCAAGCAATGCCGGTCAATCGTTTTGATAAAAAGGTATCGGTTAGTTTCTCATTTTGTACTGCATGAATCCAACCAAATACAATTTGCCCGTCTTGAAGGTCTTCAATATAGCCAGCATCCCCAGCTTTCGGGTCACAGATGATGTCTTGCTCTAAAACTTTCTCCCTGCTAACAACTTGGACGCCTAGTTTGATTAACCTCTCATCAGATACAGCAAACGATGCACCATACCCTTTTTCAAAATATAACTTGTCCTTATGATTCATTTTAGCAATATTTTGAAATATCATTGCCTGTCTATGTTCATTTTCTTTACTATTTAGTGGAAAACCTACTGTTCTAATCAAATAAATCCCTCCAATTATTTTCAAAGCAAAAATCAATTAAGATGAAAATGATTGCAGTTCTTACATTTAATTAAATCCTCCCATCATGAAAATGCACCCTTGTTTGCCGAGTCAAGCAAAGATAATACCGTGAAGTTCATTTTATTGCAGAAACCAAGCTATCGGAAGCTTGTATGAAAGATTTTAGCAATGAAATAAAGAATTGACGGAATAGAGTGAAAATAACCCTCTTGTTTAGTATAACACACTTATTGCTTTTCTGTTTTTTGTATCATACTAGTAATCAGACTGTCCGGTAGCTTTGTCGTGTTTTTGAAAAGACAATATTTTATTGCAGTCGGGGCTTATGATTCGGCATTAAAATAATATAAATGTGATTACATTTTGGGTTCACAATAATTATTAGAATTTCCCAAAAATTTTATAACAAATACAATGTAGGATGATCAAATAACTCGTTTCAGCTCAACATGACGGCTTTCATTCCGAATTTTAATTAATCAGTTGTAATTGCATAATAGCAATTCTCCTATTTGGTGCTTTGGCACTTATAAGTAAACGTTTCACGCAGTATAATCTTTCACAAACCTTTAGTATACAGCTACTTTGGTACTATAATTACTTATTTTGAATCAAGGTCTATCATCACGATAGACCCGATTCTAATAATCTATTCCGTTTATTGAAGTCTGGTGATCACAAGATGAGCTGAAACAGGTCTTGTTCCCCCAGCCAAAGGAGTGATCGTCAATGCTGTGGAGTTACCAGCAGGGTTTCGTACAGTGAGAATTGAATTGACGCTTGTTGTCTCGACGATTGCCATTTCTACTATCTGAGAAGTACCGGTTGCCCTTCCAACTACTGTATATTCTAAG
Organism: Oceanobacillus longus; assembly: GCF_042650085.1. NCBI lineage: Bacteria > Bacillati > Bacillota > Bacilli > Caryophanales > Bacillaceae > Oceanobacillus > Oceanobacillus longus. The sequence goes on from NZ_JBHSAO010000008.1 coordinate 485,780, forward strand.
TCCACACCGTTAAGTGTTAAAATAAGCTGTCCTGCTTCAGTGACACTCACTTGAAACAACACCTGATAAAAACCGATATCAGGTAAGTTGAATGATGAAGGACCTGTACGGGCAATTCCTGTTCCACTATTTGGTCCATCTTGAGGGAAATCTACATCTGTACCTGGTGCTACGGTATCTGAATTATCAGGTGGCATTAACGCAAAGAAGTCTGCAAATGCTAATACTCCTCCTGGAGGGCCTTGTATTCCTTGCGCTCCGGCTGGGCCTGGCTCTCCTTGTGCTCCCGCTGGGCCTGGTTCTCCCGCTTCTCCTTGCGCTCCGGCTGGGCCTGCTTCTCCTGCTTCTCCTTGCGCTCCCGCTGGGCCTGCTTCTCCCGCTTCACCTTGCGCTCCGGCTGGGCCTGCTTCTCCTGCTTCTCCTTGCGCTCCGGTTGGGCCTGGTTCTCCCGCTTCACCTTGCGCTCCGGTTGGGCCTGCTTCTCCTTGCGCTCCGGCTGGGCCTGCTTCTCCCGCTTCTCCTTGCGCTCCGGTTGGGCCTGCTTCTCCTTGCGCTCCGGTTGGGCCTGGTTCTCCCGCTTCACCTTGCGCTCCCGCTGGGCCTGCTTCTCCTGCTTCTCCTTGCGCACCGGTTGGACCTGGTTCTCCCGCTTCACCTTGCGCTCCGGTTGGGCCTGCTTCTCCTTGCGCTCCCGCTGGGCCTGCTTCTCCTGCTTCTCCTGCTTCTCCTTGCGCTCCGGCTGGGCCTGCTTCTCCCGCTTCACCTTGCGCTCCCGCTGGGCCTGCTTCTCCTGCTTCTCCTTGCGCTCCGGCTGGGCCTGGTTCTCCCGCTTCACCTTGCGCTCCGGCTGGGCCTGCTTCTCCTTGCGCTCCGGTTGGGCCTGGTTCTCCCGCTTCACCTTGCGCTCCCGCTGGGCCTGCTTCTCCTGCTTCTCCTTGCGCACCGGTTGGACCTGGTTCTCCCTCTTCACCTTGCGCTCCGGTTGGGCCTGGTTCTCCCGCTTCTCCTTGCGCTCCCGCTGGGCCCGGTTCTCCTGCTTCTCCTTGCGCTCCGGTTGGGCCTGCTTCTCCTTGCGCTCCTGCTGGGCCTGCTTCTCCTGCTTCTCCTTGCGCTCCGGTTGGGCCTGCTTCTCCTTGCGCTCCTGCTGGGCCTGGTTCTCCCGCTTCACCTTGCGCTCCGGTTGGGCCTGCTTCTCCTGCTTCTCCTTGCGCTCCCGCTGGGCCTGCTTCTCCCGCTTCACCTTGCGCTCCCGCTGGGCCTGCTTCTCCCGCTTCACCTTGCGCTCCCGCTGGGCCTGCTTCTCCTGCTTCACCTTGCGCTCCGGTTGGGCCTGGTTCTCCCGCTTCACCTTGCGCTCCCGCTGGGCCCGGTTCTCCTGCTTCTCCTTGCGCTCCTGTTGGGCCTGGTTCTCCTGCTTCTCCTTGCGCTCCCGCTGGGCCTGGTTCTCCCGCTTCACCTTGCGCTCCCGCTGGGCCTGGTTCTCCCGCTTCACCTTGCGCTCCCGCTGGGCCTGGTTCTCCCGCTTCACCTTGCGCTCCCGCTGGGCCTGGTTCTCCCGCTTCACCTTGCGCTCCGGTTGGACCTGGTTCTCCCGCTTCACCTTGCGCTCCCGCTGGGCCTGGTTCTCCCGCTTCTCCTTGCGCTCCGGCTGGGCCTGCTTCTCCTGCTTCTCCTTGCGCTCCGGCTGGGCCGACCGGGCCTTCTGGACCGATTGCTCCTTGTGCTCCGGCTGGGCCTGATTCTCCCGCTTCACCTTTCGCTCCGCCAGGACCTTTGGGACCGATTTTCCCCTGTGGTCCCGCTGGGCCTGGATGTCCTCGCGGACCTCGTTCACCCTTTGGACCTCTAGAACAGTCACAATAACAACAACAAGGAATTTCGCAACAATGACGACAATAATCGTTATATTTTTTATATATACTCATAACTAAAAGCTCCTTTTTCTGAGATACTATATTTATATTTAGATCAAAGCATTCTGCTTGTGCAGGTGTCTTTTGCTTAGCACTTTAAAGAATTTCCAAAAAAGGTATGAATATGGAACTTTATTTAATCGGTCAAGAAAACTCCTAAATTCAAGTTAATATTTAGTTAATGCTGTACATTAAAGAATTACATTACGCTTCAAGATATGGACGAATATCATTCCGATATTGAAAAGACTTGTCTCAAGCAAAAATGGCTCCTATGGGAGCCACAATAGAAACCTGGAATACACCTATTAAACTTACGATGTGGCTGCGTCCTGAACTTTTTGAATTAGAATCTATGGGTTCAGATGTTCCGTCGGAAAACCGCAAATTTGCAAATTATATTTTTGGGGATAAATTAACCAAAGAAGGAAACTTGAGAAAATATGAAAAAAGGAATTAATCTAAGGAAGAACTTGCGGAGAAAGGGAGAATATTTTGGACTACATTCATCACAAGAAAATGTGAAGGACTAAAGGATTACCAACATTAGTAAGCCCAAGAAAAAAATCATAAATGGTTGGTACTCAAGATTTCCGTAATCGGTCCATAAGCAGTAAATAATATAGTTATTACACTCCCTATATGGGTGACTGCGCCAGAACTATCACACTAGTTCCAGCATGAGTCGCGCAACTTTTCGAGGCTATTGCACAGCTCTGCTCAAGCCTTCACTGAAATATAGTTCTTCTACCAAAAACATGACCAGAGGCAAAGCCACTAGTCATGTTTTTATAATAATTAACCTAATTCAATATCTTCCACAATACGTTCTACCAAGCGAGCACTCTTCTTCTCTATAAGATCACCGCCAGTGGATGTAAATGCATTCTGTGAAATGATCTCATCCATTGCTGCATGTACAGATGCGACATTGACAGGTTCAATTGGCTTGTCCAAGGAATACGTTACAATTTTGCCATCTTGATTTGTAAATTTCATTTCTAATTTTTTCATAGTTCCACTCCTTTCAATTTAATAAATCTAGATTATTAACCTTCCCGAATGTCCGAGTTGTCCTTACGATTAATGGTGTAAAGTGGGCGTTCTTGTAGTTCTACTAAAGCTGTTGAAATTGCGTAAAGCTGATCTGCCGTTGCATCGGTTTTTACGTTATTGAAACTCTTGAACTTGAAGATGGGTGAGCCTGATTCAGAATCAATTCCATCTTGAAGTACCAACTGCAACGTGGACTTTGTCATATCTGCTACTGCCATGTTTCTCACCTCCCTTTCACAATTACAATCGAAATGAGATTGGATTAGGGGGTATGAAGTGGAGAAACATTTTTAATTTTTATTGCAACTTTAAGAGAAGATATTTCATAAAATTGTTACCTGTCCTAACCATTACATCAGCTCACATGACTGGGATTTTGGATTTCAAACCCTTAAACCGCCCGGCTTACGGGCCATTATCTAACTGTCTACGCTTCAGGGCAAGAGTCGTCCCTTGCCCTTAATTTACAAATATAAAAACGCATAAAATCAAATTTTAAACTTGATTTCATGCGGTTTAAATTCAACAAGTAATACGATTCAATGGGTCACTTTACACTAGTACCTACTTCACTAACCTACCAGCTACTAAAAAAACGCCGCCACTTATTGTGTAAAGCACCAGATTGAATTTTTCTCCAAAAGCTTGTTACTGTATATATCGAATTCCATGAATAAGCTAATTAGTTGAAAAATAATATTAATAAGTTTCTCAGTTTAATTGATTAAAATTCGAAGGGATGTTGGGAATTATCAATCGGAGGTCCATGGGGACCGAAAACGTGGACCATTTTTAATTCTGGACGTTTTAATAAAACTATAAAAATAATATTTTTCAGCTTTGTAAGGATAGTTATTTAATTATAAATATGAACAATGGGGTTGCATTACCATTTTACAGAAAAAAATAAATTGAAAACTACATTTTTATAGGAATGTATGTTCTTGATTTCTTCTGGAATCTATATTATATTATTGGTGAAATACAGGATGGTGCCGGATTGTGAATTGAATTTAATTGAATAGAAAAAGTCAGAGGGGGAATGTATATCAGTTAAAATCGATGAGTTGATTCATATGGCTAGAAAACCGAGAAAGAGAATCCATCCAGCTATTCACCGAATATATGCAGCAATCAAATGATGATAAATGTTTGGATGATCATATAAGCGTAAGGTTGCCTGATAACGAAATTAGAAGTTATCTAGCTGCGTTAGGAGTTCCAAACAGTAGCCTGTTGCAACAAATGGAAATGAACGAGCGAAATGAAATTCTTGTTAAACTAAAAACATTACAAGGAGTGACCCATAGGCAAATTGCTAGAGTAACAGGAATATCCAAAAGCGTGATTACACGGGCGCATTAAGTTTTAGCGATGGTCCGGGGTTCCTGTCCCCATGGACCTTTGAGGAAGGCTACGATGAGAGAGTAGTTGATTTAAAAGAGCCACTATATGCGAATTGTGTTATTAATGGCATTGATCACCCAAAACTAGATGAATGGAAAAAAGAACTATTAGAAAAAGATGCTTATAGGGAAGAACAACGGAAGAAAACAACCAGACAAGATGTTAAACGATTGAGAATCGGACGGAATGATCCCTGCCCTTGTGGGAGTGGTAAAAAATTTAAGAAGTGCTGTGGGAAGTGATTGACATAGAAATATATGAATTCTTTTGGTAGTGCCTAGCCTTTCTTTTTGTAGTTGCTGGTTCCAGGCAAAAGGCCGAAAACCTTATGGCATTCGGCTCTTCCATCTTTTTTATCAAGCGATTAACCAGCTGCAAAAACCCACAGTTTGATGGTTTACTTTATTACTGTCAGGGCTAGCCCAATAATAATCTTTCTAGGTCCAGTGGTTGAACATATTCCCCATCTTTATAAACTCTCATATTCCCACCAGAAATTTCATCAATTAAGATAATTTGATTATCGGCATTTCTACCAAATTCCAACTTTATATCATACAGTTCCATTTCCTTTTTTCCCAACTCATCTTTCACAACATGGGAAATATCCTTCGTAAGATTCTTTAGAATGGAATACTCTTCTTTGGTTAAAATTCCTAGCATATGTAATGCATCACGGCCGATTGGTGGATCCTGCCGTTCGTCATCTTTTAAAGTTACTTCAACAAATGCATCCAGTCGTTGACCCTCTTCTGCATATTTTCCATATCTTCTCAAGAAGCTCCCTACCGCACGGAAACGGCAAATTACTTCTAAGCCTTGGCCAAATACAGTTGCCGGCACCACTTTCATTTCTTGTTTCTCGATATCTGCATCAACAAAATGTGTTGGTATATTTTGCTCTTTTAACTTCTCAAAGAAAAACTGAGTTAGTTTTAATCCAGCTTTGCCAGCACCTTCAATGGAAAGCCCAACTGTATTTGCACCTGGATCAAATACACCGTCTTCACCGGTCACATCATCCTTAAATTTTAATAAATAGTTTCCATCTTCTAATTCATATACATTTTTTGTTTTACCAGCATATAAAAGCTTCATTTCATGCACCTCTTGGAAGAATTTATTAGAAAAAATTGCACCCATAGTATTTCATCATATGAGTCTATTTACAATCTATTCAGTTATTATTACATATTCTATTAGGACTGTCACTGGTATTCTTCGACTTATATATATTTATCACATTTAGACCCATTCCTTACTATAATGTTGTTGACTCACGTAAGTCAGACATCAGCGGTCGTTTATCTTGCCTTGCATCCACGACGCATGATAATTAATAAAGCAGAACGATTCGGATTTCCAGCTCCTAAGCTAAGTGTTTAAGTTCCCAGTTAATCTCACCAAATTCTTGATCCCGCCTTTCACGTTGAGTTACAGCAGGTGCAATTAATTGGAGATAGTCGATGATTACAAGTTGATTTCCTTTTGGTTGTTCGTGTATTTGTTTCTTTATTTCAGCACGAATTTCGGCAATCGTGTTGAAAGGGGCAATGACCCTTTTTACCTGGTTTCATTTCCTCTTCAATAGTAGCTTTTGAGTTGGCCCGGGGTTCCTGTCCCCATGGTCCTTTTTTACCCCTTTACTAACTTTGTTCGTATTTTGTTGGATATATATTCAACGATTAAAATAAGCACAACTAAACCTATTAAAATCGAACCAACCTCTGACCAACGATAAGAGTTCATTGCAAAAATTAGTGGAGCGCCAATACCGCCTGCTCCAACTAACCCAAGAACAGCTGCATCCCGCAAATTCATATCAAATCGATAAATTATAATAGATAGAAATAATGCTGAAAGCTGTGGAAGGATACCATAGCGAATTTTTTCCATAACCGTACAACCAAGGGATTCCATCGATTCAAGAATTGATGTATCCAAGTCTTCTATAACATCTACATACAATTTAGCTAACATTCCTATACTTGTAAGAGACATTGTTAATACACCTGCAAACGGTCCTTGACCTGTTACACGGATAAACATTAGTCCATAAACAATGGCAGGGATAGTCCGAATGAAAATCAACCCTAAGCGGACGATAAATGCAACAGGCTTAGGCACAATATTAGAAGCAGACAAAAAAGCAAGTGGAATTGCCAGAAATGCCCCTACGATGGTACCTAAGAAGGCAATTGCCATTGTTTCAATGAGTAAATAAGGTACACCATTCGTAAAATTAAATAACAATTCTACATCTGGTTGAACGAGACCTAAAAGAATATTTTTTGCGATTGTAAGTCCATTTGTAGCTAATTGATCAAATTGGATGGCAGACATCGACCAACCAAATAGGATGATCAAAATCAATCCTGTGATTAGTTGCGAGAAGCGACGATTTGGTTCTAGAATATACTGTTTATCTATAGCATTCATTTGTAATCTCCTACGTTAATTTCTTTCGGTAATACTCACTAATAGATTCAATCATATAGACGATGACGACTAACATAAGTAAAATCATACCTAAGTTGGAATAGTTTCTCCATCCAATGCTTTCATTTAATAGTAGTCCGATACCACCTGCTCCAACATATCCTAGAATTGCTGCATAACGAACGTTACCTTCAAAACAAAATAGGGAGGTCGATAAATAGTTTGGCAGTATTTGTGGGAAAACAGCAAAACGAAAGGATTGAATTGTTGTTAAGCCCATGGAATGCATTGCTTCATATGCATCCAAATTGGCATTTTCTATCTGTTCGTATAATAATTTTCCAATATATGCGATAGTAAATAAGTAAATAGCAATTGTTCCGGCCAATGTTCCTAAACCAAAAATATATGTAGCAATAAGAGCGACGATAAGTGTAGGAAGAGTACGCAATAAACTCAAAATAAATTTAATTGTTGATGACATCCATTTTGATTTCGTAATATTATTTGCCGCAAGCATCGCTAACGGTAATGCAGTAATCGCACCTAAAAGTGAACCGAGAAGTGACATTTTGATTGTGTCTAATAAAGGCTTCCAAACTTGCGGAAAATAGGCCCATGTTGGTGGGATCATCTCCTGGATTATCACAAAGAACTGACCTATTCGGCTTATCAGAACTTGAAGGTCAAACCCTGTAATTTGAATAGATACATAGGCACATCCAAATAAGATTAATAGAACAAGGGGTGTCAATGATCGCTTTTCTACGACAGTTTTCCCGTTTGGAAGCGTGATTTTCCTAGTTGGTAACAGCTTCGCTAACATCCGCTGTATTACCCCCTTTATCAATTGATCCTTGATAAATCTGTTCTAAAATCTCATCTGTTATATCTTTTGAACGTCCATCATATACAATTTCCCCGTCATGTATGCCAATAACACGAGTCGCATAGTCAAGTGCTAATTCTACATGATGAATATTCATAATAACTGTCATACTAAGTTCTTGATTAATTCGCTTGAAGTCTTCCATTACTTGATTCGCTGTTAATGGATCAAGTGATGCCACTGGTTCATCAGCTAAAATAATTTGTGGATCTTGAGCAAGTGTACGTGCGAGTGCTACACGTTGCTGTTGCCCACCTGATAATTGATCGACCCGTATGTATGCTTTGTCTAAAATTCCAACTTTATCGAGTGCCATTAAGGCTTGTTTTTTCTCTTGTTCAGTGAAAATGCCTAATATTTTCCTCCATAAAGGCATTTGAGGTACAAATGATACGAGAACATTGTTTATCACCGAAATACGAGTAACTAAGTTAAAAGACTGAAAAATCATCCCGATATTGCGACGTAATTGACGAATTCCATTTCCTTTTAACGTACTTATTTCGACATTATCTACGGTTAAAGAACCTGCTGTGATATCATGCATTCGATTTATACAACGTAATAATGTGGACTTACCAGCACCCGATAGTCCAATGATTGCTACATATTCTCCTTGTTTAATTTGAAGATTAATATTTTTTAATGCCAATAAACCATTGGGATATTGTTTTTGAACTTGTTTAAATTCAATCATGATAATACTCCAATCTCAGAAAAAATGAGAACATTGAATAACGTTCTCATTTTTACTTTTTCTATTAATATTCCTTTTCACTTAGTTTGATCCTATTTGCTGTACGACTTCTTGAGCTTTTCGTTCGTTGTCGTAATCTGCGTCTGTTGCTTCTTTATAACCTTCATGACTGTAGATTGATATTACTTCTTTTCCTTCTTCGGATTCTCCTAGATTAATAAATGCTGTTTTTAATGCTGCTTTCAAGTCGTCATCCATAATTTCGGAGTTTTTACTAACACTAATCGTGTCGTTATAGATAGCTGGCATAACCCCAATGAGATCTGTTTCTTCCCAAATATCTGATTCACGACCATATTCAGAAGTCCAAGTATCTTCAAAGTCACGACGTGCATCTGCATACGTTACCAACACATCTGTTTGTCCCGAAGCTAAACGAGCAAATGAACTACCGTATGAATCAGCTTGTACGACTTTAGATAAGTCAGTAATTGTTTTATCAAAGTTTTCCTGTAACCATAATGCAGGGTAAATATAACCTGCTGGAGAAGATGATGACATTACATTCCAAGTAGCATTATCTAAATCTTCGAAGTTCAACTCTTCGCCATTATTCACTTTTTCTGCTAGAGCTTTCCCGTTTTCTGATGGACCTGCAATTAATAATGCTCGATAAGAAGTTGTTTGTTCGTCCGTTGGTTCTGTTGGCTCATTTTTATTCCAATCTGCAGGATCATCAGAATCATTGCTTAAACCTGCTCGCGTTGAAGTTAAAATGACTTCAGCCCCGTCATCATACAACACATATGTACCCCCGGGAATAAAACCGATATCCGTTGTTCCTGCTGATAACGCTTCTCCCACTGCTTCATAATTTGTTCCTACAGTGATTTCAATTTCACCAACATCGTAGCCTTGACCTGAAAGTTCTTCTTTTAATAAGTCTTTCAATGGTTCTGTAGCAGTAATAATTTCTTCTGGCTCACGCGAAGGTACAAATCCAATTGACAATCTCTTAATAGATTCATTTTGTGTTGAATTATCAGAGTCAGAGCTTTCAGATGTAGATGCGCTTTCAGTTTCCTGATTTCCACATGCAGCTAAGAAAATGCAAAATAGAATTGCTGTAGCAAATAAAATGATTTTTTTCATATAACTATCCTCCTAATTATTTATTACTAATTCACCATAACAGAATAATATTAATTAACTGTAAATTCGTTGTAAACTTCTAGTTTATTTCGGAAATTGCTAACAATTTATATATAGGAGGACCATGGGGAGGAAGTACAAGGTCTCATTATTGAAAATGTACATGGATTAACTAATATGACACATAAAGGGTATAGTAGAAAATTCCATAGCAGATGAGGTTTTAGAGAATATATATAAAGTATAAATCAATAAAACATGGTAAATTAGTTTTTGAATTACAATATTAAAAAGCCTAATTTTTCAACATTTAAATGTAGAAATTAGGCTTTTCTTGTTGTTCCCATAAAAGCGCCCAATTTTGGGTAGAACTTTTATTGAAAATCTAATAACCTTCTTGACCCGAACAGAATATTAAAGGTTGTTGACTTTTGATATCGACAGGAGGATAAGAGCAAAATCCAAATATGTATCATGCTTCGGTATTTTTTATCCAGCTAGAGAAAAACAATTATATTTAAATTTTGACCTAAAAATAATAAAAGCTTTGCAATTATAAAATGCTTGCAAAGCTTTGTAAAAATCTCTTATTCTAAGTTCGCAACAAGTCGACCAGTTACTTCATGGCGTTCTAAACGTTCTAAACCATCTGCAATCTCTTCAAATGAAATTTCAGAAATAGTTGGATTTAAATGACCCTCTGACATCAACTGTAAGATAGCAGCGATGTCCTCTACTGTACCACCAACGCTACCTTTTAATTGAACAGATTTTAAAATTAAGTTACTTGTGTTAATGTTAGATTGTAATTTCCCCATACCTACAAGGACGACAGTACCGCCAACGGCTACGGTATCAATTGCATCTGCTGTAGTAGTACCAAATCCAGCATAGTCAACAATTAGTTCAGGTGCATATTCAGCAAGCTCTTTTACATCTTCAACGACTACTTTACAACCAATTTCTTTTGCAAGTTCACGAGCAGGTGCGCTTACCTCTGCTGCATATACTTCACAACCAGCAACAACTGCTGCACGTGCTGCCATTTGTCCTAAACCACCAATACCGATAATACCGACTTTCATTCCAGCCTTTGCTCCACCTTTTTGGAACATAGCATGATAGGAAGTCATTCCAGCATCTGTACTTGCGGCTGCTTGTGCAAATGATACGTTTTCAGGAATTGGAACCAAATCAACAGCGGGTACAAGTACTTTGTTTGCATAGCCACCATCACGACCGTTACCAGGGCCCAAACCATCTTTACCTACTGGGCAAACAGCTACTCGTTGACCTAATTTATAATCTGTAACACCATCGCCTACTTCACTAATGACACCAGCGATTTCATGACCTAAAATAATCGGTACTTTTGCTAAAATATTCATCCATCCAGGATCACGTAAAGTTGCGACGTCAGAGTGACATAAACCTGCAGATTTCACATCAATAATAACAGTACCTGGTGTTGCTACTGGATCTGATTTTTCAACTAAAGTAAGGGGTTCATTCGTTCCTGTAAATTGCCAACCATTCATTATTATTCCTCCTATGTAAACTAATATCTTTTACGATTAATCTATTCAAGTTAACCTTAATTCTATTTTTATAAATAATCAAACAAAAACTTTTATTTTTTTGTATTTTAAGAGAGCAGTCTATCATTCATAGAAAATTGGTGCCAGTCCCCCACCGCTTTACATTATTAAAGCGATAGGGGACTGGCACTTAAATCGAAACTCGTGCTTAAATTTACCTAAAAACAAATGGAGCAAGGCACCTGTGTTCACGGTCAATAGGGAAAATGCTAAGTTTATTGCATTCTTGTACTTAATGACTTGAAATTAGTATTTTGGATAATTCTTACACATGTCTTCGTTCCATTAAATGAATACCTACACCCATAAATATTACTCCCATTAACAATAAAATACTAATCGGCATAAGCAGCTGATCAAGCGGTGTGTTGTAAATGACAAGTCCATTTAATGCTTCCATCCCATAGGTTAATGGATTTATTTTTGATAGAGCTAACAGGAATTCCGATTGAACGATCTCAATTGGCCAGAAAGCACCACCAATCATCGCCATACTCACGGATACAATTGGTAATGCTGCATTGAATTGCTGCGTATTTTTCACAAGGGCTGTAAGGAAAATCGCTAAAGAAACAATTGCAAAGACATATGGGATCATGAGCAGCAGTATTTGCAGAAATTTCCCTTGAAAATCCATTCCTACAATAAAACGGAATACAGTGAATATGATTACGACCTGTAAATATCCCTCGAAAAAGCTGTAAATTAAATTCGCGATATACATTTCCCACTTCTTCATTGGAGAAAGTATCATTCGATCCCAGACGCCAGCTTTTTTTTCAATTAAAATAGGCAGTACATTATAGCAGATGGTATAAATAACAAAAAACAGTGTAAAGCCAAATAGGGAATGTAAACCGTTATCATATATAAATGTCTCTGAACTATGGAAACTTTGATTGGTTATTTTAAACACCGGTTCTTCCTTTGCTTGTTGAAATGCTGCTAGCAATTCTTCTTTCTCTTCCTCTGTTTGGGCATCAGATACCGCAAGTAAATTTTCTCCTTGAATTTTATCTGTATAAATTCCTGCTACTGTTTGCTCCATTAATTTCACATTTGAAGAATCAATGCCAACGATCATTTCGTAGCCATCTTCTTCAATGTTCACACCGGCTTCTGCATTCCCACGACGAATCGTTTCTTCAAGCTCCTCTTTTTTCATCCACTTAAAGTTATATACTTCATTTTCCGCCAGAGCTGTGCCAATCGTATCTGTCTGTAATGCTTCATCGCCGTAAACTGGAACAGTGACTTTCTCATTATCTGCACCAAAGTTCCCGATAATGAGTGCAAAGATAATCGACATTCCTGTAAATAAAGCAAACAACCAAGGATTGCGGATAAAGCTTGTAAATCTAGCTAGTATAATTCCTCTCATGCTGCAGCACCTCTTTTCGGAAAGGTGAGCACACCTATACTAATTGCTGTAAGAGCAAAACAACTGATAAAGATTAAATGATTGGTATTTTCCATTATAGTTTCTCCACGAATGATACTTAAATATGCTGACATGACAGCACCATTTGGTGTTAGGTCACCAAGCTTTTGTATAAATGCGGAGTTTTCACCAATTGGGAAGAAACTTCCACCAAGAAAAGCAAAAATCGTAACAACGACGCCAGAGAAAAAACTGATGATCCGCTCCGAATGGATACGATAACTTATCGCAGTAAGTAATGTTGTCAGTCCTCCTACTGCTAGTGCAAAAAAGAATGTAATGATAAAAAAGGCAGCAAAATCTGGCCACGTCACATCAAATACAACGTAGGCAAAGGCAAAAACAACTAGCGATTGGAAAAATGCAAAGAGCATTCCTGTTAATAAAACACTGATAAAATAAACCCATCTAGAAATATCCGCAAGTATCATTCGATCAAAAATATGGTCTTGTTTTTCCCTAAATGCGATGCTGGCAAGTGTTGGCGCCATAAAAAGCACGTTCATAACGACCATCCCAATCGTATAATATGCTTTCGAATTGACCGGGTTATGCTGATTAATCGAAGAAACCTCCTGCTTAAAATCCGTTGAAAGTAACTTTAATCGCTCTGGATCAATGCCATTACGACCAAGAAAACTGCCTACCGTATATTCTTCCTGATACGCTGTGACAATTTGTTCCACCATATTGCCAGCAATTTCTGCCCCTTCATTATGATAAACAGTCATTTCTGGAGTCCTACCTTCATCAAGAAAAAGCTGACTAAGTAATTCATAGGTGAAGCCTTCTGGAAATTCGATAATTGCTGCATAAGAGTCATCCTCTGTAACCTCTGTCAATTCATTTGGACTTACTTTCTCAAGTATAATCAATTCTTCTAATTCTTTACTTTGTAAAATATCGATTAATGTTGCAGCCGGTTGAACGGTAGCTGCCGTACTACTTAATTCTTCAATCACTTCTTCTGGAAGATCACTATATTCAAGTTCTGCTATAAATTGTGATACTTGCTCTGACTCTGCTTCATTCTCTATCACTGCTAGTTTAAATTGCAGATCTATTTCGCCACCATCCATGAAATTTCCTAAAGCTGTACCGAGAATCGCAATTAACAAAATCGGTAAGCCTAAAAGTAGGAGCAGCTCCATCGGGTTTCGCAGCAATAATAATGCTTGTTTTTTTATCATTTGCAAAATCATTTCCGAGTCCCCCTAATCTCTTAATGCTCTTCCAGTTAAATGAAGAAAGACATCTTCAAGTGTGACATTTTTCACATCAACTGCATTCAAACTCACATTTGTCTCTTCTGCAAGCTTTGCAAGTTTCGTAAAAACATTAACCTCACGAGAAACAACGAAAGTAATTTCCTTTTCTTCCACATTCATTTGATGAATAACAGGATTTTCCTTTAACTTTTCGATAAATGCATCATTCCAATGATCTGCTTTTACTGAAATTGTATTTTCTGAAGATAGTATTCGTTTAATTTCATCCTTCGTTCCAGAAGCAATGAGACTCCCTTTATCCATAATGTAAATACGGTCACATAGAAATTCGACCTCTTCCATGTAGTGACTCGTGTAAAGGACCGTCATCTGGCGTTCTTGATTCAGTCGCTTGACCGTTTGTAAAATATAATGACGTGACTGTGGATCAATCCCAACGGTTGGCTCATCCATAACAAGTATTTCTGGATCATGAAGCATGGCAACTCCAATATTCAGTCGTCTTTTCATACCACCTGAAAATGTTTTAACAATGTCTTTCCTTCTATCACTTAAACCAATTTGTTCCAAGACCTCTTGCACTTTCCTATTTAATTTTTCACCTTTTAAACGATAGATTCTTCCAAAGAACTTCATGTTCTCTTCTGCTGTTAAATCTTCGTATAAAGCGATTTCCTGTGGTACAATGCCAATAATTTTCCGTAAAGCCACTGGATTTTTAATGATGCTCTTTTGCTGATATTTCACATCTCCGCTAGTTGGTTCTACAAGTGATGATAATATGGAAATTGCCGTTGATTTCCCTGCACCATTCGGGCCAAGCAGACCAACAATTTCACCTTTTTCAATAAACATATTCATACTTTTTACAGCAGCATTCTGTTTGAACTTTTTCGAAATATCGATAAGCTCGAGCATGTGACCACCTCCTTAAGCTAGTTTATATGGAATTCAGAAAATTAGGAACTGCCTTAGGTCACGAACTTAACATGACCTCCGTCACTTTTTGGATTCAATTAATTATGTAATATCATGCTTCACTGCATAGATGGCTAGCTGTGTGCGATCACGCAAATCTATTTTCTGCAGAATAGTTGTAATATGATTTTTTACCGTACCTACAGATAAATATAACGCACCAGCAATTTCTTTATTTGTCTTTCCTTCACCGACAAGCTTTGTAATCATTACTTCTCTTTCTGTCAGTTCAATCGCAAGTACGGGTGTTGGTTTATCTGCTTTTTGCAACAGTCGTGGCATTACTTTCGCTGCAACTTCATCATCAAGTGTCAGCCCACCCTTCATGGCACTATATACGGCTTCAATTAATTTATTCGGCTCTGAAGTTTTTAATAGAAAGGCACTTGCTCCTTGTTTTAAAGCTTGATAGGCATATTCATCATCATTAAAGGTTGTTAAAATAAGGATTTTAATGGCTGGAAATTGCTCGCGAATAATTCTAGTTGCTTCAATCCCATTCATTTTCGGCATACGAACATCCATCATAATCACATCAAAAGGATGCTTCTTCACTATTTCTACTGCTTCTAAACCATTGGATGCTTCATGAGTAACAAGGATCTTCTCGTCTTGTTCCAGAATTACCTTCAATCCCTGTCTAACAATCGCTTGGTCTTCTACTAAAAGCACGCGCCACATATTACCCCTCCTCTTTCGGAATTATCCCTGAAATAATAAATTGATCCTCTGATTGAGAGATGCTTAATTGTCCATTCATCTCTTCCACACGTTCACGCATATTTTTCAAACCAAACCCAATAACAAAAGGCTTCGGATCACGTAATGGATTACTTATTTCAAAATAGATATCCCCTATCGCAGATTTTCCTAATGTTATATGGGCATCTCGCGTTTCTCCATGGCGCATAATATTCGTTAGTGCTTCTTGAATCACACGATAAAGGACAACGCTCATCTTATTTGTTACAGGAATAGACAACACACCCTGCTTTATCGTGAATTGAACTAATAAATGACTCTCTGATTCTAGCTTGCGTATGAGGTGAACGACTGTTGTAATCCCTTCACTTTCCTTTGCTTTAAGTGTTTTTACTGCTAATCTCGTGTCCTCAAGACTATCTTTCGCAATCTGTTTCAATTCATCATATGCATTGCTTTGCTCTTGTATCGATAACACTTCTAATCTCATAATTAACGCCGTAAGACGATGTCCGACAGAATCATGAATATCCCTGGCAATTCTAGTTCTTTCCTCTAAACGCGCATGATCCTCTGCTGCAAGATGTAGTCGCTTTAATGTACGATATTCTCCAAGCAACTGCTCATAAATTTCATATTGTTCACGACGTTCATTTAAGCTCTGATTTAATGCAAATGCTAAAAAGGCTATAAAAGCATAAAAAACCATATTTTCGATCGTTAACAAATCCCTCAGATAGCTTAGAAGAAGAAAGAGAAAAACCACTTCAATAAGTAGGATGATAAGCTTTTTCTTTGTTAGGCGGAAGCTTGCATCTATTACAATATATAAAAGAAGAAGAACGGTAAGTGAAATTTCCTCTACGAAAAATAATCCATGTATTCCCGTTAATAAGAGTAATCCACTATATTTCCACAACAAAGCTTTCGGTATAGTCAGTAAAAAATAAATACCGAAAGCTATTGCAAAGATTATAATACTAATAGGTATTCGTACGCTCTCGGTTAATATATTAAATGCCCAAAGGAAGCTAAATAGGCTTATACGCAACCAAAAAATCTTCATACTACTCCCGCTTTCTTTTTATCGAAATTTTCAATTCTCTTTTATTATAACGTATTAATGACAGAGTGGAATATTATGTCATGGACTATTTAACACAAAGAAAAAGCCATTACAGCTGCATGTGCAATGACTCTGTTTCATTGTCGAGGTATGG
The DNA here is from genome assembly GCF_042650085.1 of Oceanobacillus longus. Lineage (NCBI taxonomy): Bacteria > Bacillati > Bacillota > Bacilli > Caryophanales > Bacillaceae > Oceanobacillus > Oceanobacillus longus. The sequence continues at coordinate 502,501 of NZ_JBHSAO010000008.1, forward strand.
GTGCTCTCTTATAATGGAACAAGATTGAATAGAACACTGGACAGGTTTAAGGTGACCCCCTGTTCCTTGCACGTATTCCAAACAATAATAAAGCTGTAACATACAATTATTATTCTTAATACTTATATGTTACAGTTCCTTAACACAGTGACTAACCCTTTATTCCTAAATTTAAATATTGGTTTTAATGTTTTTAATCAGTTCTTAAACGGATCATACATCTAATGCGAAAGATTGTTCAGAGTCGAATAGGAAATCTGCAATAGAGAAATAGCTTTATATAAACTTCTTATATTTTTTATAAACTAATTAATATGCCCTTACATTAGTTATATTTCTTTCATATCTTATTGTGTGTATACACTAATAGGAGAGTGTTAAATGAATATTAATTCTCGTAATAAATGGCGTTTTGAAGAACCTTCACCTCCCGATCAAGGCGGTGGTGGGGCTCCAGTTCCTTCACCTCCAGGTCAGGGCGGTGGTTGGATTCCTGTTCCTTTACCTCCAAGTCAAGGCGGTGGTTGGATTCCTGTTCCTTTACCTCCAGGTCAGGGCGGTGGTTGGACTCCGGCTCCATTACCTCCAGGTCAAGGCGGTAGTTGGATTCCTGTTCCTTTACCTCCAGGTCAGGGCGGTGGTTGGACTCCAGCTCCATTACCTCCAGGTCAAGGCGGTGGTTGGCTACCTTGGTAATATTTAAATAAATAAAACTGCCTAAATGGCAGTTTTTGTTCTGTTAGAGATGGTCGACTGTTGTTCCTTCATAATAAAAATAAAGGATATTTATAAAATTTAGTTCTTCTTTAGACATTTGATATGCTCCCCATTGACTTAAACCAATTCCATGTCCGAAACCACTTCCAACTATATTGAATGAACTTGAATAAGAATTTACATTCTCGATATTTAAACTTTTTAAATTATTGTATCCAAGTAAACCACGAAATTCATCTAGCTTATCTTTAATAATAATCCGATGTTGTTTAATTTTCCCTGACTCCATAACAAATCCAGTTGTATTCTTTTCCAAATAGTGAATTTCCATCTGACCTTGTAATATTTCATTCTTATTGGCATATTTAGCAACATCAAAATTTATACTATCAACTGTTACAATTTTTATTTCACTTCCTGATGCTCTTATTTTTGACTTTAAAGATTCTGTTATAATAGAATCTTTCTCATGGGTTTGATTCCACCATTTATTTGGTTTACGCAAATCTACTTCCTGGAGATTGACCTGTTGTTTATATAAAGTTAAATTCCAATTTAAGTGTTTACCGACTCTTAGACTAAAAGGGTCTTGTTTTTTTATAAGGTATGGATAGTCTTTGCTGTTACCCCATGAATTCGATACAGTTAACATTAACCCACCATTAGTTGATGAATAATATGTTTCTGCTGGAGAATTTCCATAAACTAATATCATACCTATTGTTTCATCTACTGCTTTATTTGTATACATAAAGTTTGGATAGTACCCTCCATATACCTGATGCCTAGTTGTATCCGTTAAAATAGAACTCCCAAATATAGAAGCGTACGTTCTAGCAGCAATTGCCTGTGCCTTTAATGCATCAAACCCTTTATAAGAAGGATTCCCCCAAGAATTACTCATTTCTAATGGGACTACTCCTTTAACGTAGTTCTCAATGTCAACCTCATTTATCGGTCTAACATAGCCATTTTCTTCACTAAACGTCATTCTACCTAGGTATAATTTATCTCCTATTTTCAAAATACCTTTTGTTTTTGTATCTAACGGATCCAAAGTTATTATACTATTAATATAGAATACCCTCTGATAATTCCCCATTAATAACTGATTTCCTTTAACCGTGATAAAATAGGTTTCTTTCTTTAATTTTCTTCCTTCAAGAAGAAATTCACCTAACAGTTCAATTAATATTAATGTTTGGTATCCAACAAAATTTACTAATTTTACTTTTATCAAGTGACCATCTCCTATTTTGTTGTCATTTAGGAAATCTCAAAGAAATGAAATTAACTTTTATGTACCTTATATGTTATTTGCTTTCTTTAATAATTATGATAATTTGGGATAACATGTTGATAATGCCACCCTTGATCCAAATGTGATCCATGGGGAAAGGAAAAGTGGACCATTCTTGAATATTAAGAAGATTGAGATTAAGTTTTATTGGTCCACGGGGACAGGTCCATTGTAACATAACCATCCCCCTGCATTATTAGGTGGCGAAAGTGGCTCATTGGAGGTTGACAGGGACACACTTGATGTAACCCCCATCTCTATATAGTATTAAAGCGATGGGGACTGACACTAAAATTCCTCAATACATCTTATAACGCTTTCCGTTGCTCGCTCCCCGGCTGGGGGCATTTCATTCTCTCCGGCAACGCATGAATCGATTCAATCAATTGATTCAGCTTTCCTTCAACACGATGGAGTTAGTAAGGTGTAACCGCGATTGGAAAGCCGACTCCTGTCATGAATGGTATCCAGGTTTCCATGTAAATTTCCTCCTTCTTCTTATCAAAACATGACCAGAGGCAAAGCCACTAGTCATCTTTTTTATAATGCATCTCCATTATCCCTGAAGCCCTTTAACTTAATTAACCTAATTCAATATCCTCCACAATACTTTCTACCAAGCGAGCGCTCTTCTTCTCAACAAGGTCGCCACCAGTAGAAGTAAATGCATTCTGTGCTATGATCTCATCCATAGCTGCATGTACAGATGCGACATTGACAGGTTCCACAGAGTTTTTTCATGGTTAGCCCTCCTTTCTATTTACTAATCTTTAGATTATTACCCTTCTCGAATGTCCGAATTGTCTTTACGATTAATGGTGTAAAGTGGGCGTTTTTGTAGTTCTACTAAAGCTATTGCAATTGCGTAAAGTTGGTCTGCCGTTGCATCCGTTTTAACGTTATTGAAGCTTTTAGACTTAAAGATTGGTGAACCTGATTCAGAATCAATCCCATCTTGAAGTACCAACTGCAACGTGGATTTTGTCATATCTAAAGAGAAGGAAAAAATATGGAAGTCATTACAGTGCATGCAGATAGAGTGCGGTATTTTTATCGAAAAAATTCCCGTATTAGATGCTATTTCTATTGGTCCCGATATGTTTGATTGACATACTCCAAATGAGCATGTCAGTATACGGTCTATGTTAAATAATTGGGAGTATTTTCTATCTGTATTAAAAGTGATGAAGTAGATTTCGTGCCTGTTGGGTGGTAGTGTGAAGAAGCCTTTGTGGTAGACGAAATGTAATCTAAAACACCCTGTCTGTTTGCGTTTTCAAACAGCAGGGTTGTTTGCTTATTTCTTTTTCATTTGTTCCTGTGCCATCCTCACCATTTCTTTCACCATGTTTCCTCCGATCGGACCACCAACTTTCCCTGCTTGTTCGGAGGTGAGGTGTCCATTGTAACCTTCCTTCATCGGGACTGCTTGCTCTTTTGCTACCTCGTATTTGACCGCACCTGGATTCTCCTTGTCGATCGTATACCCTTTCGCTTTCATGACGCTTCCTTTAAACTCGCTTAACTCATTTTTTCCCATAACATTCGCCTCCTTATGTATAGGTTTTCCTGAATGCTTACGATTACGCAAGCAAATTTGCAGATGTCTGGAATCACCTGCAATATAAATAAGATATTCGAATGCCAAAAAGTCTAATTTAACCATTGACCGTTTAAATACAACAAAACTGACGTATGTCAATTCATACGTCAGTTGGTCTGTCATTTAATTAATATGCACCTTAAAACGGAACCTTTACTCACCTGAACCCTCTTTTTCTTCGACGATTACTTCTCCAACCATTCCTTCTTTTTCATGGAACCGACATATAAGTTCATATGTACCGGTCTCGTCCGGTTTTACGGTGATGGTTTTCTGTTCTCCTGGCTGGAGTTCGACATCAATATCAAGCTTTTCCACGGTGAAGGTATGTTCCTTCTGCCCTACATTTTTCAGTAGCAGCTCTGTCGCTTCTCCATTGGCAATCGTAATAGCGTTTGGGTTAAAGTAATCATCGTGCAACTCGACCACCATCTCATTGGTCGTATCTGCAGGTTCTCTTTCGACTTCGGTTGTTGCAAATACATGTAATGGCACTGAAATAGACATAGCGATTATCATCGCAAGTCCAGCTAACGATTTTTTGATAGACATATTATCTCTCCTTCCTTACACTATTTTCTTCAAGTCTGTTTAAATTATCACGCTAAATTTATTTTTGGAGAACCAAGAATGATTAGGTGCTAGATAAATTGAACGATAATAAAGAACCCATATCGTTTTTTAAAAATGTTCAATTTCTGTTACAAATTTATATTCTTACACATGTCTTCTTTCCATCAAATGAATACCGACACCCATGAATATTACTTCCATTAACAATAAGATACTACAACGGGTGTTGTAAATGACAAGTCCATTCAATGCTTCCATCCCATATGTTAATGGATTAATTTTTGATAGAGCTAAAAGGTCGTAATAATCCAATTAACAGGCAAAATTCCTACTTTTTCAACAATTATATGGAATCCTTTTTATATTTGTGCTATTCTTATAAAAATCTAATTAAATGGCACTGCAGGTTTATGAAGCAGGAGCCTGTGCTTTTTCGATTTTTCACCACATTTCAAAACTAGAGGGGGAATAGTAAGATGAGAAAAAGAACCGTTTTTGCACTTATTTCTGCACTATTTGTAGTATGTATGTTAGCAGCTTGTGGACAAGAGGCATCGAATGATGCATCAGGCGGAACAGATTCGGATGCCGAGCAGACTTCGGTTGAAATTGGCATGTTGAAATTAACGAGCTCAGCACCGCTATTTATTGCTATTGAAAAGGGCTTCTTTGAAGAGGAAGGTATTGATGCACAGGTTAGCTGGTTTGAAGCGGCACAGCCTATCGCAGTAGCAACAGCTGGTGGCGATGTGAATGTTGGCGCAACTGGTATTACAGCAAGTTTGTACAATATGGTTGCAGGTGGCGAAGAACTCGTTATTGTTGCGGATAAAGGAAGAGAACAGCAAGGCTATTCCTCCTCCGCATTATTAGTACATAGTGACTCAGATATCGAAACAGTTGAGGACTTAAAGGATAAGAAAATTGGAATTACCCAAACGGGATCAACCTTCCATTATATGGCTGGCAGATTACTAGAAGAGCATGGGCTAACCTCAGCGGACGTTGAGCTTGTACCTGTCAACAGTATTCCTGGTCTAATGGAAACATTGCAGAGCAAGCAAGTGGATGCCGTTTTATTAAACGAACCGAATATTACGAGGGTATTAGATGAAGGGTATGGCAAGGTAATTACACAAGTAGGCGATGTGATCGACTATCAAACCTCGGGGATATTTTTCTCTAAAGCCTTTGCTGAAGATACAGACACAGCGACTAAATTCCTGAAAGCATATGCAAAAGCAACGCAATACTATTATGATGCTGTTCTCACAAAGGAAAATGGTGAGATTGTACCAGGGGAAAACTATGATGAGGTTGTAGGGATTATTGCAGAATACACGGACCAAGAACCAGCTATTATCGAACGAGGTCTACCATACATGGATCGTGATGGTCAACTGCTTGCAGAGGATATCCAAATTCAAATTGATTGGTATGCAAAGGAAGATCTTATCGGAGCACCGGTTGATGCAGAGGAAATTGTGAACACAGACCTTCTCGACCAAGCACTAAAAGAATTGGAGTAGTGAACAACTATGAGCATCGTCATTGAGAATGTTGGGAAAACATTTATTGATTCGAAAAAGAATGAAGTAACGGCATTAAAAAATATAAATTTCGCCATTCAACAAGAGGAATTTGTTGTCCTTGTTGGCCCTAGTGGATGCGGGAAATCAACCCTACTGAACATTGTAGGCGGTCTATTGTCCCCAACAAGTGGCAGTGTTTATTTTGAAGGGATCGAAGAAAATCCGGATCTAGGGATTGTGTTTCAGGAAATCGCTCTCTTTCCATGGCGCACGGTTTTTGAAAATGTCGTCTATGGATTGCAGGAAAAAGGCATCTCCAAGAAAGAACAACAAAAAATCGGCAATCACTATATTGATATGGTCGGATTAAGTGATTTTAAAGACGCGTATCCAAAGCAATTGTCAGGTGGTATGAAACAGCGGGCTGGCATTGCTAGAGCGCTAGCAGTAGAGCCAGATCTATTATTAATGGATGAACCTTTCTCCGCATTGGATGCCCAGACCCGGACACTCATGCAGGAAGAGTTACTAACCATTTGGAATCGGACGAAATTAAGCACACTTTATGTAACACACAACATTGAAGAAGCGGTTTATTTAGCTGATCGCGTTATTGTATTATCGCGACATCCAGGTCAAATCAAACAGATTATTAACATTGATTTACCCAAAACCGGCAGAAATGATGAAAAATACCGTCTACAATCAAGCAAGTATGCAGATGAAATCTGGCAGCTCATCCGGCACGATGCTGAAGAAGCATTAAAGGAGTGATAGTAAATGGAAAAACAAAAACATGTCATTACAAACCGCGTTGCCTTTCTTGATAAAAAAGTTCCATTCTACACTTCCTTTCTAGGCATAGCTGGTATCCTAATTTTATGGGAAATTGTATCCCGCATCGGAATCGTTTCCCCATTATTTCTACCTGCTCCATCTACCATTATTATTACGGGTTGGGATATGCTCGTAAGTGGAGAGATATATGGGAACCTAACTGCAAGTCTCTATCGAATTGTTCTTGGCTATGCCATCGGAGCCGCTTTCGGTATTTTAGTCGGACTTATTCTCGGATTCTTTAGAGTGGCAGACGCGATCGGAACACCGATTGTTTATTCGATTTATCCTATTCCGAAAATCGCTTTACTGCCTTTATTTATCCTCTGGTTAGGAATTGGTGAATTATCAAAGGTTACAATTATCGCATTGGGTGTTTTCTTTCCAGTCGTTATTAATACCTTTTCTGGTGTAAAAAGCGTTGATCCCATGCTTGTAAAAGCTGCGGTAACCTTTGGGTCCAATCGAATTAATGTAATTCGTAAGGTAATTCTACCTGGCTCCCTGCCAATGATATTTGCGGGGTTAAAGCTTGCAGCAGGGACATCACTACTTTTACTTGTATCAGCTGAAATGATTGCTGCCCAGGAAGGAATTGGTTCCATGGTGCTGCATTATGGAAACTTAATGATTACATCGAAGCTTATGGTCGGGGTGCTTATCCTGTCCCTCCTTGGCTTACTCTTTAATCGAGCTTTAAGGTGGTTGGAACATAAGTTGATACCGTGGAAAGAATAAGCAAAGAAATTGTTAAATAGCACTATGCTTTCGTAGCTACTACCAAAAGGATTAGTCTTGTTTTGTACAACAAGCGGCTAATCCTTTTGTTATTGAACCAATGTATAAAGCTTATTTAATTTAACGAAAATTCCTTCCTTATATTATACGGTAATCGATTGCATTTAGTTTCGAGCGATGATAAAAATAAGTGTATAAGTTTAGGAACAAACTATTCTATCAATGTTCCCCTATAGATAAGGGACTACGATGCATCTTCCTGCCAACCTACCCCCACATCCCCAAACCACCCATACTCCTTCTCAAACGCCAGTTCCACCGTTCCAGTCGGCCCGTTCCGGTGTTTGGAAATAATGACTTCCATCCGATTATTCTTAGAATCCCGCTCATAATAATCCTCCCGATACAGACCGCTTCCGCTCTTGTTTAGAACCCTTTTGTTTTTCAAATTCCCGTGACATATCTAATTGCGATTTTTTCTTAAATCATGATAACGATTATATTCCTTCACTATAGGTTCATAGATTTTACAAAACGATTCTTTTGTATCAAATATAAACGAATGACAATAAAAAAAATCCCCCGCATGATGATTCAAGGGATTTTTCGTATATCGATAAAGCAGATTTATAAAAATTATGTAAAAAATTGATTGGCATATGCTAATAAGCTTTCCTTTATGCCTCTAAAATCTAAGCTTAAATCAAGAGATACAACAAAAATTTGTTTACCTTTAATATGATAAATATGGTTAGGTTGGTTTAATGCGGTTGTTTTCGCATAAAGTAACATACCTGCAACCGTTTCATCCGGCTCTTTTTTCCAATTGTTTATATATGTAAATATTTGATAGAGGTTACTGGATTTTTGTTTTGCAGCTCCACCTTCAAATCTTGTTACCATATTCTCAGAATAAAATTTTGCATCCACAATCAATGTTTTTTTATCTTTTCGAAGTACAAGGTCTGTTTGCATAATCGGTAATGCATCTGTGAACTCATCATCAACACTCCATTGAATTTGTGGATGGGATACACCATATTTCGTTTCGCGTTTGAAAAATGCATAGATAAACTTTTCATATAAAGATGATAATCTTTGTTCGTCTTGAGCCTCTTTCGCCATTTGAGATGTAGAGCTTTCATCAAATAATAACTGCTCATAAAGATATCTACACACGTCTACAATAAATTGATAGCGAATGTTTTGGCGGTTATATCTAACGTTTTTCCATAGTTTTAAATCTATCTCTACATCTGATACCTCTGTAAAATAAGGCAGCATACCGTATAACAATCTACGTATTTTTTTACTTATTTTATTTGAGCGCGACAGGTAAACTAGCGTCGCTTTAATAATTTGATTCAACAATATATTTTCAGAGAACTCATCATAAATCACTGCAACTTTCTTAGTTACTAATGCATTTTTCTTTATCGTAGAGTTGATATCAATTTTCCCCTTAATAACATTGGAAGTCTCTTCAACACTTATATAATCTTTACTTAATCCTCCGCGAATCAAAACAGGTATACCAACCGATAATATTTCTGAGTAAAGCTCTTTGACGTTCTCATAGCTTTCTGTCCCAATTTGTTTATACTCGGAAAGATTTAACGTTTGATATGTATAGGAAAGCATATAGTATATATTACGAATTGGAATATTATTATTTCTCTCCATCGTAACAACCTCTTAGTCGTTCAGCCCAATCGTTTGCCTTATGTTCATCATCAAACCAATACTCGAATAACTGTGGAATAATTTCATATTCGATTACTTCCTCTACACGATTTGCAGTATCTACTTTATAAGCATCACCTACAAAGTAGCTATGTCCAATTTGAAATCCAGTCCCTAACTCTTCAACAATTTGATTATTTAAACTTTTGATTTCATCAATAATACGGTTTAAAACTTCTGGATTATTAAATTCATTTACATACGACTTAAATGCTTCATTTTGGAAAGCTGGTTTAATTTCAAAAAACGAAAATCTTCTTCTAAGTGCGTAGTCTAATAAAGCTAAGCTTCTATCTGCCGTATTCATCATTCCAATGATATATAAATTCGCTGGTACAGAAAACTTATCATTAGAATAAAGGAGATTTATTTGCTGGTCTCGCTTATCCGCTTCAATAAGCATCATTAATTCCCCAAATATTTTACTCATATTCCCACGATTAATTTCATCAATAATAAAGAAGTAGTCTCGTTCTGGATCTCGTGCTGCTTTTCTAGCAAACTTCACAAACGGACCTTGTTTCAGCTCAAACCCATCCCCTTCAGCTTTTGGACGGAACCCTTCAATGAAGTCTTCATAACTATAACTTTGGTGGAACTGAACCATATGGATACGCGTGTCATCTTTTTCTTCCATCATAACGTACGCTAAACGTTTGGAAATAAATGTTTTACCTACACCCGGTGCACCTTTTAAAATCAGATTCTTCTTATTTTCAAGTAGAGAAATTAGACGTACAAGCTCTTTCTTCTCGATAAAAACCTCCGAAAGAAATTCATCCATTGTAAAGGATTCATTTTCTTGTACAGTAGGCTTGGATTCAATAAAACGAATGTAGTAGTCAATTGAACTTCCTGATACGCCTTTATATTTTTTGTAGGATTCATCTGATACAACGACATCTCTCAACCTTTTTAGTTGCTCAGTATCTGTTTCACCAAAAATTGAAGTATCAAAATGGTGCTCTATATCCTTTAACGCGCTTACTTTTTGCTTAACGGTTTTATCATCCAAGCTAACTCCTGTATCAGTAACTTGATTGGATAACCAAATTCGAAATTCATTTACTTCAGCAGTTTTTGGATCAATAAAGTTTTCATTCATTACCTGATCAATTGCTTGAATAAGATTTGGATAAGGATTAAGACAAGTTAACGTTTTTTGAGCAAAAGTCTGAGGTAGTTCCCACTTTCCAACTTGAAGCCAATCTACTCTTCTTCTATGTTTATACTCTGATGCTTCAACATCGAAGTAGTAATCTCCCGTAACAACTCCGCGTGCGAGGATTTTTTTAATTCCTTCTTTCACATATACAACATCGCCTGTTTGAATTTCATGAAAGAAATCCCACACAGCCTTTGTATCATTGACAGGGCGCACACCATCTGCTCTTTGCTCAGTAATTTTTCGTTCAATAGCTTCCTTTGACTTATATTTTTTTAAATCTCCTAAATAGTCCCAACCAAGTGCAATCATATTTTCTGCATGGAACTGATCCCATAATCTCGAATATTCTCCTGGTGAAATTATCCAATAATTAATGCTGTTATCAATTTCATCTTCTTGATTTGCAATTTCCTTCTCTTTTTTAGGATAAATTAAAGTAGGATTTTCATCATAATATAAAAATATTAAATACGATCGCATTAAAACGCCCCAGTCAGGTATCCCACCTATATTATCAGGCTTACTTCTTACGCCGCGATTATATTCATCTTCTGCATATTTTTTTCTAAATTGAATTCTTGTCGTACCAAACTTTGCTGGATATCGAGGTGTACCTTTTCCAGTTACTAATCTCTCAATATCTTCATCACTTTGTTCCGTCATTTGTTGATAGATATACTTATATTCCGAATATGATTGATAATCAAAGAAGTTTTCCTTATAGCCATTAACTAAATCAAATTTTTCTAACAGGTGTCCTAGTTTTTCAAGATATGGCGTGTACCAAATACCTGTTTTTTCACCTAAATTTTCTGTAACCCAAGCTTTATATTTTTCTTTTTGATTATTCACAACATCATTCATAGCTTACCTCCACGAAATTTTAGGGTCAGACCCTTTTTCAACAATGACATCCAACTGAATCTAACTTACATAATATAGGAATAACAAAATCGTTCATCTATCAAGATTTATACAAAAAGACGTTTTGCTGTTTTTCCAATGAGGTTTGTGCTAAAACCATCTACAGTTCCACCAATAGCACCACCTACTAATGGGACTGCTTTTCCTAAATTAACGATTCCTTTTTGACCAAACTTCGTCACTAATCGAAATCCTACCGCTTTATTTATAGCCTTTATAACCTCAAATGGGACCCTTTTGACTAATTGGTTTCCCAAATTGACACCAAATTTGATCCCCGCTTGTTTCATTATTCCTGTAGCGGAGTGTCCTGTTAAAGCCACGTAAACGAAGGTCTGTATTTGATCCTCTTTTAAATCATAACCCCTCATATGAGCTATTGCTGCAATCATTCTAGTTTGTATGTATAAAACTGAACTAATATTGGCAGGTATTGCAACTGGTAGCGTAATAAAACCGCCTACTCCTGTTACAAATCCACTTGTCACAGATTTGGTATTTTGCCATTTAATAAGGCTGTTAATAGCATCTTCGGGTGTTGAATGCCTCGTTAAATAGCTATCAGCCAATTCATAAACTGTATCGGCTCCTGGCAAACCATTGAGTGCCTTTTCATATGCCCAATCTAATACTTGTACCATGTTTTCTTCCGTAAAGGGATTTTCAGCCATGTGTAGCACCTCCGCACATTATTTAGAGAGCTTTTAAAAGCCTTCATAATCTAACTATATGAATCATCATAGTTTTTGTAAAATCGCTGGCGATTATTTTTTTAAAATATAAATTTACTTTCAAAAGTTACCCCATGATTTGATTAATGAGATTAGTTTTTTGTCATTCTCATTGAATTGTGAATTACTTTACTGCAAACCTATTCAGTTAAATCTTCTCTCAAGAAACCAACTTCAATCAGTGGTGGACTGATTCTTAAAGCCTGACAACATAGATCCCATTTAATCCTTTACATTTCTATTTCACTAAATTGATATACTCTTTTTTCAATATATAAATAATTATAACACGTATAGTCGTCGGTAATAGCTCACCACGCTTGACTGTTAGATACGTCAAGTACGTTTTAGAAGATGCTTGGAAAGGTTTAGATTTCGGGATATCAAGGCAATGCATTAGCCCCCATCACTTTTAAATATTATAGTGATGGGGACTGAAATAGATCTTATAACGCTTTCCGTTGCTCGCTCCCCGGCTGGGGGCATTTCATTCTCTCCGGCAACGCATGAATCGATTCAATCAATTGATTCAGCTTTCCTTCGACACGGTGGAGTAAGTAAAATGTAACCGCGATTGGAAAGCCGACTTCTGTTATGAATGGTATCCAGGTTTCCATGTAAATTTCCTCCTTCTTCTTATCAAAACATGACCAGAGGCAAAGCCACTAGTCATGTTTTTTATAATGAATCTCCATTATCCCTGAAGCCCTTTAACTTAATTAACCTAATTCAATATCTTCCACAATACGTTCTACCAAGCGAGCACTTTTCTTCTCAACAAGGTCGCCACCAGTAGAAGTAAATGCATTCTGTGCAATGATCTCATCCATCGCTGCATGAACCGAAGCGACATTGACAGGTTCCACCGGCTTGTCCAGGGAATACGTTACAATTTTGCCATCCTCATTCGTAAACTTCATTTCCAATTTTTTCATGGTTAGCCCTCCTTTCTATTTAATAACTTTAGATTATTACCCTTCTCGAATGTCCGAATTGTCTTTACGATTAATGGTGTAAAGAGGACGCTCCTGCAGGTCTACTAAAGCTGTTGCAACTGCGTAAAGCTGATCTGCTGTCGCATCGGTTTTTACGTTATTGAAGCTCTTGAACTTGAAGATGGGTGAGCCTGATTCAGAATCAATCCCATCTTGTAGTACCAACTGCAACGTGGATTTTGTCATATCTGCTACTGCCATGTTTCTCACCTCCCTTTCACAATTACAATCGAAATGAAATCGGATTAGGGGGTGTGAAGTGGAAAATTTTTTATAAATTTTAGTTCCATATTAAGGGAAGAGGTTACAGAACTATGGGACAGACTTTCATTGGATCATTCACTTTTTTCACTTATATAAGTATCACGTTGTCCTCGAATCATGCGTATGTGGTTTAAAATCTTTTAATCTAACGACAGAATAGTTCTATTTTATAGCCACTAAGCAAACGTATATTTTCATATTATTAAAGGATATCGTCAGTCATTTTTATCTAACTAAGCCCTCTCCCCGTCTAAAAAGCTTTGCTTTTTAGATACCTTCACAACCACAATCGAAACGACATTGCATTTGGTGGCATAAAAAAATAAAAATTTATTCGCTAAAAAATGCCCCCTATTTCAATCTCGTATCGATTGTAGTTATAGAAATAGTCAATTACCAGTTTCAAAGCAAGCAAACCCATCAGGCATTCGCATACTCCCTCAACCTCCTTCCTACCTCCGCCATCTCCTTCGCCACATTCTTCTCCCCGTCATCACGCTCCTGCACCTTATGATTCCCCTGCCTAAACCAATCCGGCACAATCTCCCCAACAACCTGACCACCAGATTGATAAGCACCTGACCTACGTGTCGCTTTCTGCTCGTGACGACGCCGATACGCCACTTCCTCCGCACGAGCAGCTTCCACACTGCGAATCCCCTTCTTCGCCCAAGAATCAAGGATTGCTTTTACATATCCCCAGTTCGAACTCCCAAGTTCCAATGCTCGTTTCATGGCATATTGAACTAACGATTCACCAAGGTCATTGATCCAATGAATCATATCCTCGGCTACATAGGGACTGACCACGCCGAAATTTTCCTGGAAAAACCTAATCGCGTCTGTTGTGTTTGTTGTATTGTTTTGTTTCGTTTTGTTTTGTTTAAATAATGGGTCCACATTGCGGTCAACATTGTGGTCCAAACTGTGGTTCTTATTGTGGTCCATATTACGGTTCACACTATAGTCCACACTTCCGCCCATGCTTTCGTCCATCTCTACAATCTCTTCATTCCCCTGATCCATCATTCCATCTAATGAAACAATCTGATATACCGCGCTTCTGCTTTTCCTGTGACAATCCACACTACATGATTAAAATCATCACCTTTAGTAAAGGAGCACTATCCCATGAACGAAGTCAAATCCGATTATATTCCTAGTAGGAAAACAATGGCCTTGTTACCTTACAAAACTTTAGGGGACGCTAGCCTCGTAATCGAACATAACGGACAGTTCATCGTTCCAAAATCCCCTATCCAACTAATCAAAAAGTCTTGTTTAGTAAATCACTCCACGTATGATGGAAGGAGAGATGCTGTCGTACACCAAACCGGTTTCAAAAGAAAGACTCCAATCCCAATAAATCCAGGAAGAAATCTTTATTCATTCCCGACTCATTCTACGACAGATCCCCAGTGCAGTTGGTTGTTCTTCCATAGCATTGCAAAAATAAAACCAGCCTCTGGATTACCAAACCCACAACTCAGATCAATCATTACCTTTTATAATGGCCAGCAAATCCCTATGGACATTTCTTATCACACATTGAAAAAACAAATGGAGCGTACATTAGCCTGTATATTTGTGTTTTCTTCTGATGGCAAGGAGATTTTAGAAACGAGTTAAGAATGAATTTCAGTAGGATTTAAGAAGCTAAGTCACTGCAAGAAAGAAACAAAAACCAAATCGCGCATACAAGTATATCTCTAGATGATAGAAGAATGAATAGGCGCTTTTTGTTTTAACTAATAATTCCATTAATTACAAAAACTAACCTAGATAATATGAATTTGTCATGCTAATATTGATATTAAAAGTGGAGGTTATATTATGGATTTAAAACCAAATGTGTCTTTACCAGATGAACTACTAGATAAAATGCAATTAGAAACAACAATATTTTCACCTGCAAATGATGTTTTTGGAGTTGCTGCGCTTTCTGAGGAAGTAGGTCCTACTCTAATTTTAAGGTTATATCAATTAGTTGTGAATGAAGATAATGCATATCAGCCGGTACAGGAATTGGCTGCCTTTAGCTTTGGAAACCGGCTGGAACTGGAAAGTTTTCTGGATAGGCTTCCGGAGATAAGTGGGTTGGAAATGTTGATGCTTTTGAATCCGCTGCAAGGGGCTGGATCAGCTAATTAAGTTTATTAACGTTAATTTCATAAAAATGCGTATAGTAAAAAGCCTAGTTGTGCCCTTGCCACGAATCATACACCTATTATTGTCTGTGGATTCATCTTTCTATATGTAACTTCTTACAGTGCAATATAGTAAAGGTTATCTTTTAAAAATATCGGTTATGACTTTATTACTTAAAGTGGAGGATTGGCACCTGATTTCATAGTTTGCATTATTAAATACTTTTTAACCTCATTTACTTATGGTACGGTTCACCGTATCAATTTAAAGGTAGCAAAAAAGGTTAAAGTATGGTGGAATTTTTAGATGAAGACAAAGAAAAGGGATGAAGTAGTATTAACACCCCATCCCTTTTCTTGTGTACATACATCCGAATACATAATTAATCTATCAAATAATTGATCTTTATTTATAGTGTCTTATCTTCTATAAAGATAGCTCTAAAAGGGCTAGAATTCACTACATGAGAATTCAAATTATTATCTTTTATAATATATTCTAATACTTCAATTACATCTTCTGTAACACCTAATAATAATTCGAAGTTAAGAAGTATCTTATCATTTCTACTATATGTATAACTATTTCCTTTATAGTTTATCGGAAAAGTAATATTATAACCACCATGAACAGGAAAATAAATTCCATTATTATGAACAGAATTGCGAAGTAGAGAAATAAATACTAATAATTCCCTAGCTCTATTTTGTTGATCATTACTTAATCCAGTGCTTGGTAATATATAATTATTTAATATTTTATAAAGAGCAGGTATATTGTCGTTACCTAAACTAATATTTAATTGCCTTAATGTACTTTCAAAAGTTTGGAATATATCTAAGAAAAAACCACGTTTCAAGTCGCCCATAGAATTGCTATATACAGTATCCAAATCTCCATAAATAGGTATTTTTGAATCAAAAACTTTATTTCTATATTTCTTTTGCGAAAGTTTTTTATTTTGAAAATCACTGATCATCATATATGATACTCTTCTTGAATCCAATACTGTGGCAATTCTTCCAAAAAAAGTTACTCGGATATCTTTAATATTGAATCCAAAGTTTTCGATGATATGAATTTGAGTATCTAAAGATTTTAAAGAAAGTTTATGCATTCTATTTAACATATTTATATGCAACAATTTCATTTTGTTACTCTTTTTCCCAATTTTATAAGCTACCATTTCCTATCCCCTTATATTTATTATTTGCACTGAACTCTTCCATATCTTTAATATTTGCAAGAGTAAAGAGTCCAACAAAAATTGTTACAGACCAACCTTTTAATAATAAGGAATTTGAATTCATCCGAGTAATTACATTTTTTATCATTTTAAAATGGGGAATTTTTGCTTCATCCATTTAGTAAGGATCCTCAGTTTGTTTTAACAGCCTCTTTTTGTTCATATAATACATCCAAAGGATGAGTTTGTAGGTGAAATTTCAATAGTGTTTCCATTGTTTTTTGTGAATGCTTTGAAGTCCATTCAAGCAAATCCTTAGCGTTTAAACTAATAAGATTATTTAAGTTAACATCGTATAAAATATTTAATTGATTGCTTTCAGCATATTTATATAAACCCTTCATTAATTCCTTCCGGTGTTGTTGTGGTGACTTTTTTTGTATTATGTGTGTCATGGTTAGTTCGTGATATATCCAAGGTGAAGCAGTTTTATGAACAACATCTTCTGTTTTAACAGATGATGGTGTATTCATAAAGAAGATACATTCAGTCTTATCCATCATCATTGTTAGTGCAGATGCAAGCATCATATGTACATGGCTTGTAGTATAATTTCTAACATTATAGTTATAAGTTTTAGATTGCTCATTCCAAGAAAACTTTTTATCTATTTCTTTTAGAAGATCCCCAGCATATCCCCAAATGCAAGAATCTATAAAAGCTGTTAAACCAAATTTGTCTTGTAACCAGCCAGCCAGAGCAATAGCCTTTTCTTCATCTTTATGTGAGTGTGAAATGAATACATCTGCATCGACTTGCGGGAACCAACCTTCTCTCATTTTAGTCCCATCTATACTACCATCTGGACTAATATATGAATCAAGTTGCTGTTGAACTTTGTCTTTCAATTCCGTATAAATTGAGAAACCTTTTTGTTTATTGGTTTCAGAGAGTATTTCATTTTTAAGCTCTAAATTAAAGCCAACGTACATTTCTCTACACCTCCTGTATAAAATAAATTATATCATCAAATGGTATATTCTGGTTAAACTTGTATTTACTGATTATTATAAATATAAAAAGTTCCGAAAACTTATATTTTCGGAACTTTTCTATTTACAGAGTTTCTTAATCGAGAATGTATTAATACAATAATCGAACAATTACCATTTTTATATTTTTTTAGTTATGTTTACAAGCCTCTTTATATCAACAAAAAGTAATCCCTTCTAATTATCAAAAGGGTTAAAGGATAGGAAACACCCACACCGCTAAAATAATTACAACTATAATTGGAATATAAAATAAACTTAATGTTCTTGAACCACAAACTTTTGCCCATGTATCAATATCATTAATATAGGGCTTGGTATTCATAGAAAAATCTATATCCTCATCTGATTTTATTTTTCTAATATCATCATACAACTCTCTAAATAGTTTTTCCTGATGTAAATAGAATCCATCTAAAAACCAAAATACAATGGTTGGGATTAGTGCGATTATTATATACTTCTCGTCCATATCCTTTACATTAGCAAAAGCCAAAACACCGACGACTAATGTTACTGCCCATCCTTTAAGGAAAAAGGAGTTGGAAGCCATTCTACTTATAGTTTGTTGAATAAACTCTAAGTGTTTAATTTTATTATCCAATTATTATGCACTCCTTTCAAATGGTTCCTTCCCTGCAATCCAGGCTGCTAAGTCGACATATTTTTTAGGGTTCTCTTGAATCCAAATTTTTGTACGTTTAATTGTATCCTCACCACGTACTCCATATGAGTATAGCCCTAAATATTCTTGCCCTTCAAATTGCTCTGAATTACTACTGGCCTTTGTAATAGGCAATACCGCTATTCTTCCGTTTCTGGAATCAAAATATCCTATCTCCCATGGCACCCACTTTGATTCTGGAGAAGACTCGGAGTGTGCTACTAACATAGTTTTACAATTGTTCATTCTATTTCTTAACCTATCTGCAGTATATTTACTTACTTTTGTACGGTCTAATTCAGGATCATCTATCCAGTCAACATATACTCTTAGAGAATATATATTTTCAATGAAGAGTTTTAGTCCATGAATAACTTCTGCGTCATGAAAACTATGTGAAATAAAAATATCATATGTCTTGTTAATGTCAAATTTTGCAGAAGCCGATTTAAGTATTTGACTACTACTCTCAAAAAGCCCTTTATTATTTTGTGCTAGGCTTTTTAATTCACTTTCATTAAATTTCATTGCCATATTTTTTTACCTCCCCAATAAACAAATGATAATACACATTTTTCACCCTTCGTATTCCTTAATAATAACGTATTGACATTTGCTTATAAAAACAAATTCGTTAGTAATAACGGGCCGTAATCCCCAAAATGATTTTTAAATGAATTTCTAGCACAGATTAGTAAAATTCCTCCAGTATGTGTCCTATTTATCCATTTATCCATTTATCCATAAATTAATTCAGTATTTAATTTGTACCTTCAATATTGAGACTCCGTTTAATTTCTTCCCACTCTTGTGTTACTTGTGGGTTAATTTTATGAAAGACTTTTGAATCTTGCTTTACTCCTGAATACGCTTTTGCAGATTCATATTTAACAAAACAATCAAGTAATTTTGCAGATAACTTTTCATCAAGTTCATTTGTTTTTTGACTATGGAACAAAAATATATCATATAGGTACTTAAATATAGATTTATTCTTAGAGTGTAAAACTTCAAGCCTTATATATGCCGATATAAATGTACTAGCAAATAATGTTTGTGCAAGTATAGAGATTAGCTCTAATTCAGTTGTCCGTATAATAATTGCTATTAGAAAGAGGACTATAAATAAAACTATTTTCACTCTTTTCCTTTTAGCCATTTCATGTGTAACTCTCTCGGCAAATAACGAATCTTCGAAAATATTTGCACCTAGCTTTAGTAAAGAAGGTTCTAATTCATTATTATAATATTTCATGGTCCTTTCATTGTCTAAAGGAACGTTTAATGAGTTTGTTAACAAATGAACCCTTCTTTTGTCCTCAACTTTTGGAATTTCAAATATACTTAAATAATTCTCGATTACAAAGTAACCAATCGTTGTTAAAGTAAAAACAAATAGCAATATATCTTTAATAGTTAAGTAATCATTAACAAAAAATACTGCAATTGATAAAAAAGCGTTAACCCAAAAAAGAATTGTCGTTGTTTTGCTTAGCCTCTCGATGATTAAATAATGCTTATCTAACGAATCGTATCTCTCCTCCATAATAATGACCTCACTTAAAATTGAGGAAAGAGTTTTTTTATTTCATTTTCGGCAGGAATAAGGTGTCCTAGACGTTCATATTCCCTCGTGTTGTTTATAATTCTCTTTGCCCTATCAAGTTTGTCCTTAAATGATTGTGGATCACTATAATTGTAGGAAAGAGAATCGATACTATCAAAAACATAGTCTTTTAAGTAGGTTCTTGAAAGATAATATTTATCTACTACCCACTTCTCTAACAAAAAGGACGAATAATAGTAATCCAATTTTTTTGTATTCCAATATTTCATGAGTCTAATTGCTGGTTTAATTTTAGAGTTATTATTCTTATTAGCAGCTACCAATATTTCATTAAAACCAGTTGGGTCAGTTGACATCCAATCAGAGAGGAAATTAGTTCTTGAAGGTATTGAAAGATTCCCCCAAACATCTTGAATGGCAGGCACTAGTTCAAATTTAATGTGATTTAATTCCAAAACCATTGTTGGGCTATCTTTGTATATTTCGGACCGAAAATATTTAGCCTTCATAAAATTACGCAAGTAATTTAACAAAGTTTCTGGCTTATAATTATTTGGATTTTTGAAAACTACCATATAATCTATGTCCGATTGAGAGTCAGCACTTCTAGGAAGAATTGTTCCTCTTGTACTAGAACCGAATTGAAAATGATTATATAACTCACCGTTATTAAAATATGAATTTAAACGGGAAGATAGAGTATTAATGGAAGTTCTAATACTTGAATTTTCAGTTGAAGACAGGACAAGGTTACTCGATAACGTTGTTAAATACCCGTTAACTGACATTATATTACCCCCATAACAAATTTTTCTACTTCCATTATATAGGAAATTATTAATCTATGTAACTTCTGCATTAAACATATTGGTTCTCTCTATATTTTTGTGTTAAAGGTGATCGTAGCCTACCACTCTATTAGCTACTTAATATAACGAATATTACACGTCATTAAGGAATTGGTAATTGCATAATCCAAAATTTATCCCCTTAACTTAAATAGGTTTAATTCATTAGTATTTAATGTGCTTGTTTAACTTTGAGTTCGAGCCCGAATATATACATTTGGGACACTTACCCGTATCCATCTAAAGACAATAATTATCGAAAGGGACAGTCTCTCCGTGATGGTTAAAGATTGTCCTCCCTTCGCTTTGTATGTTAGATCACTTCTATTTCCGGAGTGGTAAGGGGTCAGTCCCCCACTTCGCTATCGCTTTAACGTGGTGGGGGACTGACCCCAAAAACCCTGAGCCAGCAGTGCGGAGTTTTGAGCCACCGATTGCGGACAATTGAGCCAGTAAATGCGGGAAAGAGATCCACTGTCAAAAAAACAACTATACTTATCAAAGGTAGTACAAATCCGGTAGTCCGCCACCAGTGACTTAACTGTTGTCTGTGTAGTGGAACTATTGCATGCATAAATAATGCCTACGAGGCACACCTGCTCAAATATGATAACACGGACAAACCAATTCTAAGCACTCACTGGTGGGACCCCGTCCCCATCCGGTGTCTGCAAAGAATTGAGCGTTACAGTCAACGGCAAGCAGCTACGCTGTGGCTCTGGTTCTATTCCATAATTACGTAATTCCATTTGTGGATCTGTGTTCCGCAAGCGGTGATCCTTTTTGCCGCAATGACTGGCTCTAAACTACGCACAAGTGGCTCTATTCATCTGCAATATTCATTTCCACACTTCGCGTACATCGATAATTTTCAAATCCCCTAGTACCACTTCAATTTTTCATCCTCATCTCCGACTTAGTTAAAAAAGAGTAATACTAACGCTCAGTATATTAACTTAGAATTTCGACAAAACCATGTAAATTCCTTCCTTTTTAAAAATATAAAAAAGAAGACCTTCTATAATTTTAACGGGTTCAGTTTCGGGAGAGAAAAATGCTAATAACATTAGAAATAACATAATAATTAGCGTACATTACGAACTATAATTCGCAGTATAAACAGCAAACAAAAACTATCAGAAAATCTGAGCGTTTTTTTATCGTAATATTTAATTTCTCTTATTCAACTAAAAGGTGCTTATATATAGTATCCGTTTCAAAACATTGATATGGCGTATCCTTTATCATTTTTTCCATGTAACCGTAGTTAAGCGTTTAAGAACTTGACTTAGAGCCTCTATGAGCATGATCTGTCTTGAAAGGCTGAAGCCGTTGTTTCATCAGGCATCCAAGCCTATCATACCCACCTCTCCAAATAAAGTCCTATGTTTGTTAACGTTGAAAACTATAATTATTTACTATATATAATGCTTTAACAATGATACAAAATCGGCATTTTCATATCTTTACTTACGTTAAATACGGTGAAAATCCATACTACATATAAGGGTAGCGTTACATTTAGTGTAATACTTGTGTTTTGCAACCTAAAAGGTTACAAGATTGCAATGAAAAGGTTAGAACTTTGCCAGCCCATATTT